>NZ_AUFG01000086.1 GCF_000426385.1 Arsenicicoccus bolidensis DSM 15745 | reverse complement strand
AACCCTTCCCCGACAACCGTCGAGGAAGAACGCCCGACTCTCCACTGAACCCGGGGCGGTTCACCGAGACCCGCGACGACGTCACCACCCTCAACCAGCGCGCCCGCGCGGACCTGATCCTCGACGGCACCTTTACACCGGGCCGGGAGGTGGAGCTGAACGGCGGCACCGCCGCCGGAGTCGGAGACACGATCATCACCCGCCGCAACGACCGCCGCCTCCGCAACAGCAAGGAGTGGGTACGCAACGGCGACACCTGGACCATCACCAACGTCCGCGACGACGGCTCGATCACCATCCGCAAGACCGGTCGCAGGTTCGGCGGCTCGATCCTCCTCCCGGCGTCCTATGTGGCCGAGCACGTCGATCTCGGGTACGCGGTCACCGCCCACCGCGCCCAGGGCGTCACCGTCGACACCGCCCACGTTCTGGTCGAGCCCACCACGACGCGGGAGAATTTCTACGTCGCGATGACAAGAGGCATGCGTTCCAACCGTGCGTATGTGATCCTCGACCGGATTGACGATGCTCACACGGAGTCGCATCCGGGCGAGAACCCGGATGCCACCGGCAGGAGCGTGCTGAACGGGGTGCTCCAGCACGTCGGCGCTGAGCTGTCCGCGCACGAGACCATCACCGCCGAACACGAGCAGTGGGGCTCCATCGCCCAACTCGCTGCGGAGTACGAGACGATCGCCGCCGCTGCGCAACGCGACCGCTGGGCGAGCCTGGTTCGTGCATCGGGGCTCACCGCCGAGCAAGTCGACACCGTGCTCGACTCGGAAACGTTCGGCGCACTCACCGCCGAGCTGCGAAGGGCTGAGGCGAATCACCACGACATGGACCGACTGCTCCCGCGCCTCGTCGCCGCGCGCGGGTTCGGTGATGCTGACGACATCGCTTCCGTCCTTCACCACCGCGTCGAACGCGCGACCGCACGGCCGGCAGGGTCGGGCCGCACCCGCAAGGCACCGCGGGTAAGAGTCCCGTGGAGTGGTGGGGTTTGGGGAGTGGGTGTGGCTCCCTGACGTAGAGGGGTCATCGGCGAGATGCTCGGTGTGTACCGCCAA
>NZ_AUFG01000085.1 GCF_000426385.1 Arsenicicoccus bolidensis DSM 15745 | reverse complement strand
GACAGGAAGTGACCCGTCAGGGCGGACCGTGCTCCGAGGAGGCGGGCTCCCGACAGGAAGTGACCCGTCGGGGCCCTCAGGCGCCGTGGGGATTCGATGTATGACGTGGATCACGCTCGATTGTGGACGACGACAGACCTGTCGACCCGCCTGTGGATGAGGAGGGCTACGCCGAGGCGGGGTGGCGCAGGCTGGCGGCATGCGCACCCCTCTCCTGCCGCCCGAGATCGTGGACGGCAAGTGGTACACCACCGACCAGCTGGACCGCCTAGGCCTGACACGTGCCCAGCGGCGTCAGCTGGTCGCGGCTCATCGCGGCGTCCACGGACGACGACTGCCACGGACCGTGATCGAGGACATCGAGGCGGTGAGCCGCGTCGTGCCCGACGATGCCGTCGTCTGCGGGGAGTCGGCGCTGTGGGTCCACCACCTGCCACACGCCCAGCAGTGGTCGCCGACGCCCCGTCCGCCGATCCACCTGCTGGTGCCCGGCGAGCGTCGGATCCGCCTGGCCACGGTGCGTGACCACCGCCTGGGCGGCCGCCAAGCAGACACGGTGCACGTCGAGGGGCTCCCGCTCCGCGTGCTCTCGCCACCGGCGCTGTTCGCGCAGATGGCCCCGCACCTGTCCTTCCTCGACACCGTGATCCTCGGGGACGCGCGGTGGCGGAGCGTGTGGACGCCGGAGCACCTCGAGGCGGCACTTGGGCCTGGGCTTCCGGGTGTGGTGCAGGCCCGACGGGCGCTGCACCACGTGCGACCCGGGTCCAACTCGGTCACGGAGACCAAGAGTCGCCTGCTTCTCCTCGAGGCCGGTCTGCCCGAGCCCGAGCTCAATGTCTCGGTCGTCGTCGACGGCACCTGGCTGGCGTACGTCGACTTCCTATGGCGGCGTCACCGGCTGGTGGTCGAGTACTACGGCGTCCACCACTTCACCTCTGACCGCCAGCGCCGCGACGACCTGCACCGGGTGAGGGGGCTGCGTGACCACGACTACCGGGTCGAGGAGCTGACCAGCCGGGACCTCGCCCGCCCCGCGGAGATGGTGGCACGCGTGGCCAACGCGCTGCGCGAGCAAGAGGTCGCGCTGGGGCTCTGACCGAGGCGGTGGGGTTCCGGGGCGCCCGACGGGAAGTGACCCGTCGGGGCGTCGGGGAGCCGATAGCCGGGGGTTGGCGGCAGGAAGTGACCTGCCGGGGCGTCGGGGAGCCGA
>NZ_AUFG01000084.1 GCF_000426385.1 Arsenicicoccus bolidensis DSM 15745 | reverse complement strand
CTTACGGCGAAGCTGAGAACTTAAGCGCCAGTAAACGGCGGTGGTAACTATAACCATCCTAAGGTAGCGAAATTCCTTGTCGGGTAAGTTCCGACCTGCACGAATGGCGTAACGACTTCCCCACTGTCTCAACCGCGAACTCGGCGAAATTGCATTACGAGTAAAGATGCTCGTTACGCGCAGCAGGACGGAAAGACCCCGGGACCTTTACTATAGCTTGGTATTGGTGTTCGGTACGGCTTGTGTAGGATAGGTGGGAGACTGTGAAGCATGCACGCCAGTGTGTGTGGAGTCATTGTTGAAATACCACTCTGGTCGTTCTGGATATCTAACCTCGGTCCGTGATCCGGATCAGGGACAGTGCCTGGTGGGTAGTTTAACTGGGGCGGTTGCCTCCTAAAGGGTAACGGAGGCGCCCAAAGGTTCCCTCAGCCTGGTTGGCAATCAGGTTTCGAGTGTAAGTGCACAAGGGAGCTTGACTGTGAGACAGACATGTCGAGCAGGGACGAAAGTCGGGACTAGTGACCCGGCGGTGGCTTGTGGAAGCGCCGTCGCTCAACGGATAAAAGGTACCCCGGGGATAACAGGCTGATCTTGCCCAAGAGTTCATATCGACGGCATGGTTTGGCACCTCGATGTCGGCTCGTCGCATCCTGGGGCTGGAGTAGGTCCCAAGGGTTGGGCTGTTCGCCCATTAAAGCGGTACGCGAGCTGGGTTTAGAACGTCGTGAGACAGTTCGGTCCCTATCCGCTGTGCGCGTAGGAAACTTGAGAAGGGCTGTCCCTAGTACGAGAGGACCGGGATGGACGAACCTCTGGTGTGTCAGTTGTTCTGCCAAGGGCACCGCTGATTAGCTACGTTCGGAAGTGATAACCGCTGAAAGCATCTAAGCGGGAAGCACGCTTCAAGATGAGGTTTCCATGCCCCTTGTGGGTGAGAGGCTCCCAGCTAGACTACTGGGTTGATAGGCCGGATGTGGAAGCACAGCAATGTGTGGAGCTGACCGGTACTAATAAGCCGATGACTTGACCCGAAGATTGCTCGCGTCCACTGTGTAGTTCCCGACACACAAACCACCAGGTGCGTGGTTTGACAAGTCGATAGAGTTACGGCGGTCATAGCGTGAGGGAAACGCCCGGTCCCATTCCGAACCCGGAAGCTAAGCCTTACAGCGCCGATGGTACTGCACTGGTGACGGTGTGGGAGAGTAGGACGCCGCCGGACAAACATTGTGGGGAAGCCCCGGACCACCAGGTCCGGGGCTTTTCTGCGT
>NZ_AUFG01000083.1 GCF_000426385.1 Arsenicicoccus bolidensis DSM 15745 | reverse complement strand
CCCCGGCAGTCTCCTATGAGTCCCCGCCATAACGCGCTGGCAACATAGAACGAGGGTTGCGCTCGTTGCGGGACTTAACCCAACATCTCACGACACGAGCTGACGACAACCATGCACCACCTGTACACCGACCTTGCGGGGCACCCATCTCTGAATGTTTCCGGTGTATGTCAAGCCTTGGTAAGGTTCTTCGCGTTGCATCGAATTAATCCGCATGCTCCGCCGCTTGTGCGGGCCCCCGTCAATTCCTTTGAGTTTTAGCCTTGCGGCCGTACTCCCCAGGCGGGGCGCTTAATGCGTTAGCTGCGGCACGGAACTCGTGGAATGAGCCCCACACCTAGCGCCCAACGTTTACGGCATGGACTACCAGGGTATCTAATCCTGTTCGCTCCCCATGCTTTCGCTTCTCAGTGTCAGTTATGGCCCAGAGACCTGCCTTCGCCATCGGTGTTCCTCCTGATATCTGCGCATTTCACCGCTACACCAGGAATTCCAGTCTCCCCTACCACACTCTAGTCTGCCCGTACCCACGGCAAGCCCAACGTTAAGCGTTGGGATTTCACCGCAGACGCGACAAACCACCTACAAGCTCTTTACGCCCAATAATTCCGGACAACGCTCGCACCCTACGTATTACCGCGGCTGCTGGCACGTAGTTAGCCGGTGCTTCTTCTGCTCCTACCGTCACTTTCGCTTCTTCAGAGCTGAAAGAGGTTTACAACCCGAAGGCCTTCATCCCTCACGCGGCGTCGCTGCATCAGGCTTTCGCCCATTGTGCAATATTCCCCACTGCTGCCTCCCGTAGGAGTCTGGGCCGTGTCTCAGTCCCAGTGTGGCCGGTCGCCCTCTCAGGCCGGCTACCCGTCGTCGCCTTGGTGAGCCACTACCTCACCAACAAGCTGATAGGCCGCGAGTCCATCCTCCACCACAAAAGCTTTCCACTCCCACCCCATGCGAGGAGGAGTCATATCCAGTATTAGCCCCGGTTTCCCGGAGTTATCCCAGAGTGAAGGGCAGGTTACTCACGTGTTACTCACCCGTTCGCCACTAATCCACCCAGCAAGCTGGGCATCATCGTTCGACTTGCATGTGTTAAGCACGCCGCCAGCGTTCGTCCTGAGCCAGGATCAAACTCTCCGTAGAAAAATTTGTAAACCCAGCAAAAAGACAAAACAACATGACGTTGAATGTCCATCTACCAAAGGAACCTCAAACGAGGTTTAAAACTTGGCATCGAATTTCGGCACGCTGTTGAGTTCTCAAACATCGGACGCTCACG
>NZ_AUFG01000082.1 GCF_000426385.1 Arsenicicoccus bolidensis DSM 15745 | reverse complement strand
CGCATCACCGCCCCGGCTCCGGCGCCACGCCGCCGCTCCGGCTCCGCCGACCACGCCGCCGCTCCGCTGACGCCGTGTCCTCGCGTCTGCGCCGCTCCGCCATACAAGAAGTCAGGCTGCAGCGACCCTCCGGCCCATCCCGTGACGCCGCCGGGCGCGCAGGCGTGCCCCCTCGACCTTGCGGCGCAGCAGCGCGGGGTCGTCGAGCAGCTCGTTGGTGATGCGGACGACCTCCCACCCCTGGTCGCGGATGTCGTCCTCGCGCACCTTCTCGCTGGGCAGCACACGGCCTGACACCGGGTCGGCATACTTCCCGCGCCCGTCGTACTCGAAGCAGACCCACTCGCCGTCGATGGCCCCGTCCACGCGGTAGCGCTTCAGACGACCGGTCACCGGGACCTGCGGCGTCGTCGCGTAGCCGAGGTGGTGCAGCGCCAGAGCGGAACGTGACTCCCCGGGTGACTCGCGTCGGCCGTCCGCCAGCCGGTGCACGAGCATCACTCCTGATCCGCCTCGCTCGAACGCGAGCCGTCGGGCCCACACAGCGAGGTCGTTCGCCGTCGTCCGGCTGGTGCGCAGGGCCTCGTCGGCCGCCATGAGGGCGGACTCGGGATCCAGCAGGGCGGTCTCCATGACGGCCCGGGCGACCCTGCACCCGGAGTCCACGAGGAGCGCCTCATGCAGGTGCGCCCGGCCGGAGCGTTGACGTCGACCCGTGCCCCGCCATCGCATGTGCAGCACCGACAGGTCAGGCTCGTGCAGCGGCAACCGCGCGACCGCCAGCGCGGTGTGGTGGCTGGGCCGCTGCCCTGGGTGCAGGTGCTGCTCGATCAGGGCGTCCACCCGATAGCGGTCGACCGGCCAGGGCACGGGCAGACCTGTGTACCACCCCCGGCGGATGCGGGTGATGACGCCGTCCTTGCAGGCTGTGCGCAGGTCGGCGTCACAGACGCCGGAGGCGAGGGCGTCGTCCCGCGAGAAGAACTCACGGGCGAGGAGGGCTGGCGGTATCGGCATGCCCACCACCCTGCTGCGGGTGCGCAGCGTGTGCCAGGCGCCTTCGTTCGTCTGTGGATGACGGCGTGAGGATTCGTTGGCCTTGTGGATGACGACCCGCGGGCGACGCACGTGATCCGTCAGCGCCCGAATTCGCGGCCATCCATGGTCTCGGCGGCCATCCCTGGTCTCGACGAGCGTCGTCCGTCTGGTGCTGCAGCTCGAGACGGGGGATGCAGGCCAAGACGGGGGACGACGGCGAAGACGGTGGACGGAGGGTCGCACGCCGGGGGAGTCAGGACAGGCGGGTCAGGACAGGCGGGTCAGGGCAGGCGGGTCAGGGCAGGCGGGTCAGG
>NZ_AUFG01000081.1 GCF_000426385.1 Arsenicicoccus bolidensis DSM 15745 | reverse complement strand
GGTTGCGGAGCTGCTCGGGGTCGGCACCCCGGAGACGGGGTCTGCAAGTGGGTCCGTCAGGCACAGGTCGACGCGGGCGCCCGGCCAGGGGCCACCCGACTCGTGCCGTTTTAGTGTGTCGGCCAGTCGGTGCTGGTCGCGGTGAGGATCTCGCGGGCGGTGTCGGGTAGCGGGTCCTGGGCCAGGTGCTCGTGGCCGGCGATGTTCACGGTGATCTGTTGCAGGGGCCGTAGGGTCTGCACGATCTTCTTGATGCTCAGCCCGGTCGCTGCTTGCAGGTGGCGGGCGACGGCCAGGGCCGTGACGACGACGGTCAGGTGGGCCTGGATGGCGTCGCGTTCGTGGTGGAAGATCGGTCGGGCTCGTAGGTCGGTCTTGCTCATCCGGAACGACGCCTCGACCTGCCACAGCGAGTGGTACGAGGCGATGACCTCGCCGGCGGGCATGAGCGTGGCCTCGATGTTGGTGACGTATCCCTTCAACCCCACGAGCCGGTGGGCGCGGGCCAACATCGCTTGGTCCAGGCTGACCGCACCGTTGCTGGACTTCACGAACCGCGGTGCCCGCGCGGCCTTCTCGCCGGCGACCACGGCCTTGGCGCGGTTCTCCTGCAGCGTGAGCGTCTTACGGTCGCGAGCCGCTCTCTTGGCGGAGTACGCCCACACCGCCCGCCAGGACGAGGAGTGTTCGCTGGGGTCCCACACCGGTTCGACCCTGACGTTCACGTCGTTCACGCCGGTGGCCTTGCTGGTGGCGACCCTGGGGGTGATCGTGTCGATCACCTGACCGTCGGTGAACGCGTCCCCGTGCCACCGGAAATGACTGGCCAGGTCGGTCGGGGCCTTGGCGACGCGGGACCCGACGATGAACCGCAACCCCGCCTCGTCCAGCTCGCGCAGGTTCGATGCCGAAAGCATCCCCGCGTCCGCGACCACGACGATGTCGCTGAGGCTGTGCCGGGCTTGGAAAGCCTTGATGATCGGTCCGATCGTGGTCGTCTCGGCCGTGTTGCCCTCGAAGCACCCGATCTCCAGGGGGAACCCGTCCCGGTCGACTAGGAGGCCGACCACGACCTGGGGGTCCACGCGGCGTTCCTTGGAGTACCCCACCTTCCGCAGGTCGTCCTCGTGCTCGGCCTCGAAATACAGCGTGGTCACGTCGTACAGCACCAACGACAGGTCGCCGTGGCTGGCCGCGTGAGCGAAGCACGCCCCCGCGACCAGCCCCCGGTAGTCCCTCTCCTTGGCCCGCGCCAAGGACCGGAACATCGACCGCAGCGACGCATGCGGAACACCCAGCTCGTCCAGCACCCGCACACTGTCGGCCTTGCTCACCGGCTCCACGATCCGCGCCAGCACCAGCTGCTTGAACGCCTCATCACCCAGCACGTCGAACCCCAACCGGGTGTACGCGCCGCTCAGCACCTCCCACAGCACCGCGGCCCTCTTGCTCGTGATCACTGACTGAACCGCCCCGGGTTCAGTGGAGAGTCGGGCGTTCTTCCTCGACGGTTGTCGGGGAAGGGTTCTGGGCAGCGTAGTAGGTCTGCTCGAGCTC
>NZ_AUFG01000080.1 GCF_000426385.1 Arsenicicoccus bolidensis DSM 15745 | reverse complement strand
TGAGAATGACAAGCCCATTTGGCCCCACTGTGATGCTTTGATTTGGCCCCACCCCCGGTTTGGGTGACGTCTGCTCGGCGTGGTCGTCGAGCAGGGGGTCAGGTGGGGTTGTTCTCCTTCCTCGTCGCGGTGCTGCTGGTCAGCCGGTAGGATGTGGTGCCGGTCTGGATGATGTGGGCGTTGAAGGTCAGCCGGTCGACGACGGCGGCCGCCAGGCGGGGGTCGGGGAAGGTGTTGCCCCACTCGCTGAAGGGGGCGTTGGACGCGCAGGCGATGGAGGCTCTCTCTTCGCGGGCGGTGATGATCTGGAACAGCAGCTCGGCGCCGCGCGGATCCAGGCCGACGTAGCCGACTTCATCCAGGCACAGCAGGTCCAGGCGGGCGTATCGGGCCACGACTCGAGAGAGTTGCTTCTCGTCGGCGGCCTCGACGAGCTCGTTGACCAGTGCGGCGGTGGTCACGTACCGCACCCGGCGTCCTTGCTCGGCTGCGGCGGTGCCCAGGGCGATGAGCAGGTGGGTCTTGCCGGTGCCGGAGTCCCCGAGCAGCACCAGCGGCTGACCGGCGTCGATCCAGGACCCGCCGGCCAGGTGCGCCAACGTCGCGGCCGGCAGGTCGGGCAGCCGGGCGGTGTCGAAGTCGGCCAGGCGCTTGGTGCGGGGGAACTTCGCCTCGTTGACCCGACGCAGCCGCCGGCGGGCGTCGCGTTCGTCGCACTCGGCGGTGAGCATCTCGGCCAAGAACGCCTTGTGCGTCAGTCGCTGCTTCGCGGCGGCCTCGGCCATCGGGATCGCTTGGTCGCGGATCGTGGGTAGCTGCAGCGTCTTGGCCGCGGCGTGCACAGCAGCCTCGGCGGCCGGGTCCGACATCGCCGTCAGCGCCGGCCCCGCCCCGGTGGCGGCGGACGTCTTGCGGGTGGTGGTGGTACTCATGCGGTGGCCTCCTGCAGGTAGGTGCGCGAGCCCGTCAGCAGCTGGTCGTAGCCGGTCAGCGACGGGGCGGATCGTTCGATGCCCGCGGCCGGGGCCGCTGTGGCCGGCAAGGGCACGGGTGCCGGCGCGGGCGGCCGGGCCTCGGCGAGGCGGGCTTGGACGGCGACCACGTCGGGATCGAAGGAGCCGATCGCCAGGGCAGCGTGCATGCCGGCCTCGACCTGACGAGGGTCCATTGTGCGGTGCAGCAGCAGCACTCCGACCAGCGCGCGGGTTCCGGCCCCGTCGCCCAGGCGGGCGCGGGCGGCGTCCCAGAACCGTTGATGGGTGCCGGTGAAGGCCCCGGATGAGCGGGCGGCGACCAGTGCGGTCGCCCCGGCCAGCGCGCCGGGCTTACGCGTCAGGGTCTCCAGATAGTGGTCCAGGACCAGGTCCTCGCTGCCCTTGTGCAGCGAGCGGGTGTGCTCCGCGACGAGCCTGCCGTGGCTGCTGGGGTCGAGCACCCGTACGGTCGTGGCGCCCAGGCGCACCTCCAGGCGCCGCCCGGCGTAGCGGGCCGGCACGCTGTAGTAGGACTGGCGCACGCACACCCGCGCCTTGGCATCGACCCGGCAGGACAGGGTCGCTGCGACGTCGAAGCCCTCGCCCGGCAACGGGTGCAGCAGCGCCAGCTCCCGTGCAGCGTCCTGGCCGACGGTCTCGGCGCGGGCCCCGATCCGGCGCTCGTCATCGCGGGCATCCGCGGCCGCAAGGGCCTCGTTCAGTGCCGCGAGGGAGCCCACGTGCGGCACCGGGGTCAGGTGCCGGCGGCGAAAACGCCCGATCTCTCCTTCGACGCCGCCTTTCTCGTGCGCTCCGTCCTTGCCGGGAATGCAGTAGAAGGAGTCGTAACCGTAGTGCGACCGCAACGCGAC
>NZ_AUFG01000079.1 GCF_000426385.1 Arsenicicoccus bolidensis DSM 15745 | reverse complement strand
CTCCGGACGACCGTTCGTGAGCTCCCAGCTCACAAAGTGCCGCCCACGCACCCTCCGGACGACGCGAACTGAGCTCCCAGCTCACAAATCGCCGCCCGCGCACCTCCGGACGACCCGAACTGAGCTCCCAGCTCACGAACGCTGACGCGTGGACGGGCGGGATCCCCGCGCCGGTGGTGGAGGGGTGGTGGTCAGTCGGCGATCTCGGCGGCCTCGAGCCAGGCCATCTCGAGCTCCTCGCGCTGGTCGACGACCTCGCGCAGCCGGATGTCGAGCTCACGCACCGCTGACGCGTCGGTGGCGCGGGCCACCATGTCGTCGTGGAGCCGGGTCTGCTCGGACTCGAGCCGCGCGATCTGGCGCTCGAGGCGGCCCATCTCCTTGCGCGCCTCGCGGACCTCGGCGGCGGAGTAGGCCGACCCGCCGCCGCCGTCGTGGGTGACCGGACCCGTCGGGGTGGCCGGGTTGGCCGATCCCCGCGAGCGGGCGGCCTGCTGGGCGGCATACAGCTCGAGATATTGCTCGACGCCGCCGGGCAGCTCACGGAGGCGACCGTCGCCGAGCAGCGCGATCTGCTGGTCGCACATGCGCTCCAGCAGGTAGCGGTCGTGGGAGACGACGAGCAGGGTGCCGGCCCAGCCGTCGAGGACGTCCTCGAGGGACTGGAGGGTCTCGATGTCGAGGTCGTTGGTGGGCTCGTCGAGGAGCAGGACGTTGGGCTCGGCCATGAGCAGGCGCAGCAGCTGCAGGCGGCGGCGCTCGCCACCGGACAGGGAGGCGACGCGGGTCTGCTGGCGCTGACCGGTGAAGCCGAGCTGCTTGGCGAGAGACGAGGCGCTGACCTCCTTGCCGCCGAGCATCGTGAACTTCTTGACGTCCTCGATCGCCTCGATGACCCGCCAGTCGGCGAACCGGTCGAGCTCGCGCACCTCCTGGGACAGGAAGGCCATCGCGACGGTCTTGCCCTGCTTGCGGCGTCCCGCGTCCAGGGGCAGGTCGCCGGTGACGACGCGCAGCAGGGTCGACTTGCCGGCGCCGTTGACGCCGACGATGCCGATGCGGTCGCCCGGTCCGAGGCGCCAGGTCACGTCGTCGAGGATCTGCTTGTCCCCCAGCCGGACCGACGCGTCCTCGAGGTCGATGACGTCCTTGCCGAGCCGTGTCGTGGCGAAGCGCATGAGGGAGACGTCGTCGCGGGGCGGCGGCTCGTTCTCGATCAGCTGGTTGGCCGCCTCGATCCGGAAGCGCGGCTTGGAGGTGCGGGCCGGCGCACCGCGGCGCAGCCAGGCCAGCTCCTTGCGGAGCAGGTTGTTGCGGCGCTCCTCGGTGACGGCGGCGACGCGCGAGCGCTCGGCCTTGGCGAGGACGAAGGCCGCGTAGCCACCCTCGTAGGCGTTGACGGTGCCGTCGACGACCTCCCACGTGTCGGTGGCCACGGCGTCGAGGAACCACCGGTCGTGGGTGATGGTGACGAGCGCGCTGTCGGCGCGGGTGCGACGGGTCGACAGGTGTCGGGCGAGCCAGGCGACGCCCTCGACGTCGAGGTGGTTGGTCGGCTCGTCCAGCATGAGCAGGTCGGGGTCGGCGACGAGCAGGGCGGCCAGGGCCAGGCGGCGACGCTCGCCACCGGACATCGGGCCGACGATCGCGTCCAGGCCACCGACGTTGGTCGCCGCGACGCCGCCGAGCAGCCCGTCGAGGACGTCCCGGACGCGCGCGTCGCCCGCCCACTCGTGCTCGGCCAGGCCCCCGAGCACGGCCTCGCGCACGGTGTGCGTCGGGTCCAGGGTGTCGTCCTGGCTCAGCATCCCGACGGTCAGGCCACCGGTGTGGGCCACCCGACCGTCGTCGACGGGCAGACGTCCGGCGAGCACCTTGAGCAGGGTGGACTTGCCGCCGCCGTTGCGGCCGACGATGCCGATGCGCGTGCCGGAGCTGACGCCGAGGGACACGTCGTCGAGGACGAGCGTCGTGCCGAGCGCGAGGGTCGCGTGCTCGACGGAGACGAGGTTGGCCACCTGCTGGTCACTGCTCCTTGCCGGGGTGGATGAGTCGGGCACCGGGGACCGGGCCCTGGGCGCGGCGCACGTCGGAGGCCACGCCCGACGCGGTCAGCGCGACGGCCAGGTCGAGCGCGTGCTCGTGCGAGGCCGCGAGGAAGGCGCAGGTCGGGCCGCTGCCGCTGACGATGCCGCCGAGGGCGCCGCACTCCTGGCCGATGGCGAGGGTGTCGACGAGGCGGGGCTGCAGGGACAGCGCGGCCTCCTGCAGGTCGTTGTGCATGGCCTGGCCCACGGCGACGGCGTCGCCGGAGAGCAGGGCGGTCATCATCGCGGTGGAGACCTCGAGCTCGGGCTGCCGGTGAGCCTGCGAGGCCGGCCCGGCGGGCTCGTCCTGCTGGTCCGACGGAGCCGACGGAGCCGACGGAGCCGACGGAGCCGACGGAGCCGACCCGCTCGCCGGCACGGCCACGTCCTCGCCCCGCTCGGCGCGCAGCCGGTCGAGCTCGGCGAACACCCGCGGCGTCGAGAGCCCCTCGTCGCTGAACGCGAAGACCCAGTGATAGCTGCCGCGCGCCATGGCCGGCGCCAGCTCGTCGCCGCGCCCCGTGCCGATGGCCGTGCCCCCCAGCACCGAGAACGGCACGTCCGCCCCGAGGCCCGCGGCCAGCCGGTGCAGCTCGGTGCGGCTGAGC
>NZ_AUFG01000078.1 GCF_000426385.1 Arsenicicoccus bolidensis DSM 15745 | reverse complement strand
CAACTCGGAGGAAGGTGGGGATGACGTCAAATCATCATGCCCCTTATGTCTTGGGCTTCACGCATGCTACAATGGCCGGTACAAAGGGCTGCGATACCGCGAGGTGGAGCGAATCCCAAAAAACCGGTCTCAGTTCGGATTGGGGTCTGCAACTCGACCCCATGAAGTCGGAGTCGCTAGTAATCGCAGATCAGCAACGCTGCGGTGAATACGTTCCCGGGCCTTGTACACACCGCCCGTCAAGTCACGAAAGTCGGTAACACCCGAAGCCGGTGGCCTAACCCTTGTGGGGGGAGCCGTCGAAGGTGGGACTGGCGATTGGGACTAAGTCGTAACAAGGTAGCCGTACCGGAAGGTGCGGCTGGATCACCTCCTTTCTAAGGAGCATATGCCTCTACATCACCGAATGTGTGGTGGGGGTGCTCAAGGGTGGAACATCGAATGGGTCGCGTCTGGTTGGCGCTGCTGGCGAGTACGGCTGTCATGCTCTTTTGGGGTGTGGTGGTGGGGAAAGTTGGTGGTGGTTGATCGGGTGTGGTGGCGCGCTGTTGGGTCCTGAGACATCGGGCCGGCTGCTGGCTTCGTGCTGGTGGGTCTGGTTGTCTTGGTTGTGCCTGGACTGCTGATAGCTCGAGCGTTGCTTGGGTGTGTAGGTGGTTGGGGTTTGTGTTTTGAGAACTACACAGTGGACGCGAGCATCTTTGTGGCCAAGTTTTTAAGGGCGCACGGTGGATGCCTTGGCACCAGGAACCGAAGAAGGACGTAGGAATCTGCGATAAGCCTCGGGGAGTCGATAACCAGACTGTGATCCGAGGATTTCCGAATGGGGAAACCCGGCTGGAGTTTATGTCCAGTCACCTGCACCTGAATATATAGGGTGTGTGGAGGGAACGTGGGGAAGTGAAACATCTCAGTACCCACAGGAAGAGAAAACAATAGTGATTCCGTCAGTAGTGGCGAGCGAACGCGGAAGAGGCTAAACCGGTCGTGTGTGATACCTGTCAGGGGTTGCACGGTCGGGGTTGTGGGACTTGTCTGTCCGTACTGACATGCGGGCGCACAGTAAGAAATCTTGTTCGTAGGCGAACGGTCTTGAAAGGCCGGGCATAGAGGGTGTTACCCCCGTAGCTTAAACGTTCGAGACTGTGGATGAGTATCCCAAGTAGCACGGGGCCCGAGAAATCCCGTGTGAATCTGGCGGGACCACCCGCTAAGCCTAAATATTCCCTGGTGACCGATAGCGGACTAGTACCGTGAGGGAAAGGTGAAAAGTACCCCGGGAGGGGAGTGAAATAGATCCTGAAACCGTGCGCTTACAATCCGTTGGAGCCTCCTTGTGGGGTGACAGCGTGCCTTTTGAAGAATGAGCCTGCGAGTTAGTGCTCAGTGGCGAGGTTAACCCGTGTGGGGAAGCCGTAGCGAAAGCGAGTCCGAATAGGGCGACAGAGTCGCTGGGTCTAGACCCGAAGCGAAGTGATCTACCCATGGCCAGGTTGAAGCGCGGGTAAGACCGCGTGGAGGACCGAACCCACCTAGGTTGAAAACTGGGGGGATGAGCTGTGGGTAGGGGTGAAAGGCCAATCAAACTTCGTGATAGCTGGTTCTCCCCGAAATGCATTTAGGTGCAGCGTCACGTGTTTCTTACCGGAGGTAGAGCTACTGGATGGCTAATGGGCCTCACCAGGTTACTGACGTCAGCCAAACTCCGAATGCCGGTAAGTGAGAGCGTGGCAGTGAGACTGCGGGGGATAAGCTCCGTAGTCGAGAGGGAAACAGCCCAGATCACCAGCTAAGGCCCCTAAGCGTGTGCTAAGTGGAAAAGGATGTGAAGTTGCTGTGACAACCAGGAGGTTGGCTTAGAAGCAGCCACCCTTTAAAGAGTGCGTAATAGCTCACTGGTCAAGTGATTTTGCGCCGACAATGTAGCGGGGCTCAAGCACACCGCCGAAGCTGTGGCATTGACACATTGCTAAGCCCTTGTGGTTCAGGCGTGTCGATGGGTAGGGGAGCGTCGCGTGGCGAGTGAAGCGGCGGAGTGATCCAGCCGTGGACGCTACGCGAGTGAGAATGCAGGCATGAGTAGCGAATGACGGGTGAGAAACCCGTCCGCCGAATAACCAAGGGTTCCAGGGTCAAGTTAATCTGCCCTGGGTAAGTCGGGACCTAAGGCGAGGCCGACAGGCGTAGTCGATGGACATCCGGTTGATATTCCGGAACCGGCGCAGTACCGCCCCTAACGAGTCTGGTGATACTAAACCTGGTGAAGCTTCTCTAACCGCCTTCGGGTGGGTGAGAAGTGGATGAGGTGACCTGAGCCAGTAGTAGTTAAGCGATGGAGTGACGCAGGAAGGTAGCCTCCGCGTGGCGATGGTTGTCCACGTCCAAGGATGTAGCCCGGTGTGTAGGTAAATCCGCACGCCATGTGGGTGAGATCTGATAGTGACCGCGTATGCGGGAAGAGGGTGATCCTATGCTGCCGAGAAAAGCTTCTAGCGAGGGACTGAGCCGCCCGTACCCCAAACCGACTCAGGTGGTTAGGTAGAGAATACCAAGGCGATCGAGTGAATCGTGGTTAAGGAATTCGGCAAAATGCCCCCGTAACTTCGGGAGAAGGGGGGCCATGATCGTGACGCACCTTGCGTGTTGAGCGTGAGTGGCCGCAGAGACCAGGGGGAAGCGACTGTTTACTAAAAACACAGGTCCGTGCGAAGAAGTAATTCGATGTATACGGACTGACGCCTGCCCGGTGCTGGAACGTTAAGGGGACCGGTTAG
>NZ_AUFG01000077.1 GCF_000426385.1 Arsenicicoccus bolidensis DSM 15745 | reverse complement strand
CGCGTCAAGCAATGGCGCGCCCTGGCCACCAGGTACGACAAGCTCGCCCTGACCTACCGGGCCGGCGTCCTGCTCCGCGCGATCCTCCTATGGCTGCCCACTTTAAGAGACACGCCCTAGGCGTGAGCCGCTGAGCCAGTGGGAGCAGGTCGACCTCGCTGCCGTTCGAACCGTGGAACAAGATCAGCGGGACCTGCGACGGGTCCTCGCCCCGCAGCAGAATATACTCGGGCGCCGGCGAACTCACGGAATTCCCTCCCGGAGCGCGGTCATCGAGAATCCTCCGCCTGCGCCTTCGCGCGCTTGATCGTGCGGTACACGGTTGCTCGCGACACGTTGTAGTCCTCGGCGAGCTGGCCGACCGTCGCGGTGCCGGCCTCGTAGTCCTGGAGCAACTTCTTCGTCCTCCGCTCGTTCAACTTCGGCGGCTTCCCGTTGAGGCGGCCCTGTGCCCGCGCGATCGCCAAGCCCTCCATCGTGCGCTGCCGGTTCAGGTCGGACTCGAACTCGGCGACCATCGCCAGCGCGTTGAACAGGAACTTCCCGACGGGGTCCTCCGGGTCGTGCAGCGACGGCCCGAGCTGGAGCGCAGCGCCCTTGTCGTAGACCTGACCGACGAGGTCGCGAGCATCGGGCACCGATCGGGCGAGCCGGTCGAGCTTGGTCACCACGAGCACGTCACCCGGACGAAGCGCGGCGATTGCCTGTGTGAGCCCGGGCCGGTTCTTCATCGACCGACCGGTCCGCTTGTCCGTGTAGACCCGCTCCCGGGCCACGCCGAGGTCCGCCAGGCCCTTGAGCTGTGCCGCGAGGTCCTGCCGCTCGGTCGAGACCCGCGCGTATCCGATCAACACGTTGCCCCGCTCACTCCTGTGTCACTTGAGGTCGTCACTGCGATTCTAGAGCGTGCAGGTCAAATGCGACGGTCCCGGCGAGATCGGTACGCCGAGCAGAGGATGCCGCCGTGGTGTCGCGTTTGACGATCGTCATCGCACACGTGAGATCGGTGGTGTCCCTCGGACCGCCCGGATGTGAGCATGGGCCTCGAGGCCCTCGAGGCCCGCGATGGTCGCTATGGGGGTTGTCATCGCACAGGCTGGGTCCTCATCAGCCTCTCTCTGCACCGAGCGAAGCGGTCTCGCGCAGCCGCCCTGGCCTCATGCTCGGCGATCACCGCCGGGCCTCCAGCAGCATCCGATCGCCGCAGCCGATGACAGTCTTACCCCGTGCACATCAAGGCGATCAGACCTTCCGAAGACGAGGACCTTGCCGACGGGCTGCTCGCCATTCAACGCGCCGCCTACCGGGTGGAGGCGTCTTTGATCGGCGATGATCGCATCCCAGCGCTGCATGAAGATGTGACGGACCTGCGTACGGCACCTTTGAACTGGCTCGGCGCGTACACCAGCGACCGTCTGACGGGTGCTGTGGCATGGACCGAGAACGCCGACGAGGTCGCCATCGACCGGCTCATAGTTCACCCGGCGATACACCGCCGCGGCTTCGGTCGACTCCTCGTCCAGGCCGTGCTTGACCGGGCAGGAGAGCGCCGCACACTCGTCTCGACCGGGCAAGCCAATCTGCCCGCACGGATGCTCTATCGACGGCTTGGGTTCAAGGATCTCGTCGACGCCGAAGTGGCGCCGGGCCTTTGGGTGACGCATCTCGTACACCTCCAGCAGCTATAGCCCAGCGATGGCGTGCGGTGCGATGGCGGTGTGCAGTGGGGCGCTCGGAGCCTTCGGCCTGGTGGCCGCTGGGGCGGGGCAGAGTGCGAGGGCTTGCGCTTGCACTGGTCATCGTTGGCACGCGCGACTGACACTGCGGCGGTAAGATTCGCCTGCATGGCGACCCGTTACGACTCAGGCGTGAGCGGCACGCTGACCGAGCGCGGTGACCTCGACGTGCGGGCCTGGCTGGCGCGGCTGCTGCTCGACCTCGAGGAGCAGCCCATCGGCTCGACCTCGACGTGCGCGAACCCGGAGTGCGACCGGCCGGTGGACTACATCGGGCACGGGCACGCCCCGCATTACTGCTGCAAGCGATGCAAGAACCGCACGGGCGAGATCCGCCGCAGGGCAGCCCAACAGCTCGACGTCATCACCGAATTTCTGGGGGCGTCCAGAGGCAAGCACGGCATCCCGCGAGGCGAGTTCGAACACCGGGCGCGGATGCTGCGCTGGTGGCTCGAGCAGATGCCGCAGGATGGGTGACGCCGCCGAGCCGCCGGGGTGAGCACGGCACCCTCGACCACGGGGCTGGACGCCTCATAGTCGACTAGCGGGGCCGCCTAGGGATCTCGTCCTGAATCGCAGTCCGCGAGGTGATGTGTCGGGCTGGAGCTGGGCCGCTTACTGATGCGCGTTGGAGGGTGCGGTCCGACCCGCTGCCATCGCAGACCGGTCGAATCTACAAGCTCGATATCGGCAGAGAAAACGTCCGGGCCGCTGTAGTGGGGGTACTTGCTCCCATCGTCGTGGAAGAGCAGAAGCGAGCACCGCTTCGATGAATGCGGCAGCAGTGGAGTCCAGCAGAGTGGTGTACGACGGACCTGAGTGAGCGCGTGCCTTCAACGTAGGCGCGGCCACCAGGTGGATCCTTCGAGTGATCTCTCACAACCGACTCGAAGAAGGACACCTTGATGACCGCTGTGCCCAGTATCGACCCTGCCCAGTTCCTGAACGAGCAGCTGTCCCAGGCGAGCCCTGATCTGATGCGGGACCTGCTGACCACGTTCGTCAACGCGCTGCTCTCCGCGCAGGCCGACGCGGTGTGCGGCGCCGGCTACGGGGAGCGCACCCCGGAGCGGGTCAACTCCCGCAACGGCTACCGCCACCGCGACCTCGACACCCGCGTCGGCACGCTCGACGTGGCGGTGCCCAAGCTCCGCACCGGCAGCCTGTACCCGGACTGGCTCTTGGAGCGCCGGAAGCGCGCTGAACGGGCGCTGACCTCGGTGGTGGCGACCTGCTACCTGCTCGGCGTGAGCACGCGGCGGATGGACAAGCTTGTCCAGACCCTCGGCATCACCGGCCTGTCGAAGTCCCAGGTCTCGGTGATGGCCAAGGAGCTCGATGAGCACGTCGAGCAGTTCCGCACCCGCCGCCTGGAGGACGCCGGTCCGTTCACGTTCGTGGCCGCCGACGCCCTGGTGCTGAAGGTCCGCGAGGGCGGCCGGGTGGTGCCGGTGCACGTGCTGGTCGCGACCGGCGTGAACGCTGACGGGCATCGGGAGATCCTCGGCGTGCAGGTCACCTCCAGTGAGGACGGCGCGGGGTGGCTGGCGTTCTTCCGCGACCTGACCGCCCGTGGCCTCACGGGGGTCAAGCTGGTCACCTCCGACGCGCACGCCGGCCTGGTCTCAGCGATCGGCGCCACGTTGCCCGGCGCGGCGTGGCAGCGGTGCCGCACCCACTACGCAGCGAACCTGATGTCCGCGACCCCGAAGTCGTCATGGGGCTGGGTCAAAGCGTTGCTGCACTCGATCTACGACCAGCCCGACTCTGACGCGGTGCACGCTCAGTTCGACCGGGTCCTCGACGCCCTGGCCGAGAAGCTGCCCGCCGTGGCCGAGCACCTTGAGGAAGCCCGTACCGACATCCTGGCGTTCACCGCGTTTCCGAAGGAGATCTGGCGCCAGATCTGGTCGAACAACCCCAACGAGCGGCTCAACCGCGAGATCCGTAGGCGTACCGACGTGGTCGGGATCTTCCCCGACCGGGCCAGCATCATCCGGCTCGTCGGCGCTGTCCTGGCCGAGCAACACGACGAGTGGGCCGAAGGCCGCCGCTACCTCGGACTCGACGTCCTCGCACGCGCCCAGGCCGTCGACCACGCCATCGCCGAGGAGGTGACCGAGCCAGAACTCCAGGCACTCACTGCCTGACCGACACGCCCAACCGAGGGATTAACCTCGTACACCACCCCAGCGGACTTGACCGCGGCAGCACCGTCGCCCATTGACGGCCTGAAACACCACACCCGAAGTGACGTGCCCTATTGAGGTTGCCCCCGTTCGACGGACACCCTGACTGGCCCGGCTCTGAGTAGCTGGGCGGGAGAGGATGCCTTCATGGGTGCCAAGAGGAAGAGTT
>NZ_AUFG01000076.1 GCF_000426385.1 Arsenicicoccus bolidensis DSM 15745 | reverse complement strand
AAAGTTGCTGCCGCCTTCAGAATCACGTTGTCTTCCTCGAGGCGGCGCACCTTGGCCTTCAGCTCTTTGATCTCGGTGCGTTCGTCACTGGTGACCCCAACGGCCTGGCCGGCATCGATCTCGGACTGCTTGCACCAGTTACGGATCGTTTCCCGCGACATCCCCAACCGGGTCGCCACCGCCCCAGCGGCAGCCGTCACTGACCCGAACTCGGGCACCTGCTCACGGACCATCCGCACGGCACGGTCCCGCTCCTCGGCGGTGTACTTCTTGGGCATGGACCCCATCCTTCCTGAACCAGAAACGATGCGGCAGGAGACCGGGGCCGATTCACCGCCGCCCTGACCCGCGTCCGGTACGGGATCCAGGGCCAGGCCGGTCTGCCCGACATGAGCAGCGCCATGACCAGCCGCTGGGGACAGACCAACCCGCCCACCTACGCGGCCGCCGTGTTCGGCCCCGACTACACCGGCAACACCGACACCGTCACCGGTGACGACTGGCGGTACGCCGACCTGTCCTACACCGACCAGGCCGGGTACACCATCAACACCGCCTCCTACGGCACCGGCACCTGGCTGCCCACATACACGCGGTACAACACCCAGGGCAACGTCACCCTCGAGCTGGACGCCGACGCGATCCAGCGCGCACTGGCCTGGACCGCCGACAACCCCCTGCCCGACGGGCAGGCGTACGACGCGTCCGCGCTCGGCACCGTCACCGACTACAACCCCGACACCACCACGAGCACCGTGGCCGGTGTGCCCGCGAAGGCCCCCGCGGGGTCGTTCGTGACCGACGTGTGGGGACCCCAGCGGCCCTCAGTCCTGCGCGACGGAACCACCACGACCGTGCGCCCGCACACCAAGACCCTCTACGACCAGGGCGCCCCCAACAACGGCGTGAACCCCAAGACCGGCACCGGGTACGGCCTGGCGACCACGGTCACCGTGACCGCGGCCGACACCACCGGCACCGACGTCGAGACCACCGCCCGCACCATTACCGGGTACGAGCCCAAGACACCCGGTGACGACGCCACCAGCGGCTGGACCCTCGGCGCCTCGACGTCCACCACTACGGACATGAACCTGAACGGGACCGTGGACGCCGGCGACATCACCGCCCGCACCTTCCACGACGCCGAAGGCCGCACCACCGAGACCCGCCAGCCGTCCGAGGCGAACACCGGTGGGGGAGCAGGCACCACCCTCACCAGCTACTACACCGCTGCCGCGCAGACCGGCGCCGACGCCGCCTGCGGCGGCCACCCCGAGTGGGCCGGCCTGGCATGCGCTACTCGTCCGGCCGCGCCACCCCCAGGACAGACCCTTCCCGACGAACGAGCCACGAAATACACCTACCAGCTCGCGCCCGCCGCCACCGTGGAGACCAGCGGCGCCGTCACCCGCACCACCACCAGCACGTACCTGCTCGACGGGCGCGCCGACACCGTCACGACGACCGTGGCCGGGCTCGCCTCGAGCGCGGCCCGACCCGGCACCAAGACCCTCTACGACCCCGCCACCGGGATCGCGACCGGGACCGTCGAGCTCGACAGCAACGGGCAACCGACCGGGCCCAGCCAGTCCGCCACGTTCGACACGTGGGGTCGCCAGACCAGCACCACGAACCAGCTCGGTGACAAGGCCACCACCAGCTACGACACCGCCGGGCGGGTCGCGTCCGTCACCGACGCCAAGGGCACCACGAGCTACGGGTACGACGGCACCGACCTCGCCGGGAAGACCGAGCACCGCGGGATGACCACCCGCGTCATCATCACCCGCTCCGCCGGCAAGGGCGACATCACCTACACCGGCGCCTACGACGCCGACGGCAAGCTCTACCGGCAGAGCATGCCCGGCCAGCTCGAGCAGACCACCACCTACGACGACGCCGGTGAACCTACCGGCCTCGCCTACACCGGGCAGGTCACCCCCTACACCACCAGCGCCGACGCCGACGGCAACACCGTCTACACCCCCGGCACCCCCACCCGCGGCGTGTGGATGGCCTGGACCCAGGCCAACGACCCCGCCGGCCGCGTCGTACGCGACTACACCGGACAAGGCGCCGCGTTCGACGGGAAGGCCGGCACCACCGACACCCCCACCAACGTCGCCAAGCCTGGGGATGCCATCGGCTACGACCGCGCCTACACCTACGACCAGGCCGGACGCCTCAGCAAGGTGACCGACCGGACCGCCACGACGACGGGCACCACCGTCACCCCCGACACCGACGCCACCACGACCGACGGCACCACCAGCAGCATCCCCTGCCAGGTCCGTACCTACGGCTTCGACGGCACCCTGGGCGTGAACGGGAACCGGACCAGCCACCGCGTCGAAGACCACGCCGACGGCTCCTGCGCCAGCACACCCAGCCAAGTGCTGGACAAGACGTACGCGTACGACACCGCCGACCGCCCCACCACCGGCACCAACGCCGTCGGCGCGTACACGTACGACGAGCTCGGGCGGCAGACCCTCGTGCCCGCCGTCGACGCCCCCGACCCGGCCAGTGGGGACATCACCCTCGGGTACTTCGACAACGACCTCCCCGCCAGCGCGCGGCAGGGCGGCACCGACACCACCTTCACCCTCGATGTCGCGGGTCGGCGTCTGACCCAGCGCACCACCAGCACCGGCGGGGCCGTGCAGTCCCAGACCGTGGTGCGGCACTACACCGACGGCACCGACAACCCGTCCTGGACCGTCATCACCCCCGACGGCGGAACCCCAGCCACGACGCGGTTCGCTGAGTCGCTCGGCGGAGACCTCGGCGCCCAGCTCGCCCAGGACGGGGCCGTCGACCTGACCCTGACCACCCTGCACGGCGACACCGCCACCACCCTCACCATCCCCGCCGACCAGTCACAAGACGCCGCAGCCACACGGATCAACGGGTGGAGCGACTACACCGAGTACGGCACCCCCAGAAACCCCTGGGCCACCATGAACGTCGACGGGCCCCTCGGCTACGGATGGCTCGGAGCCAAACAACGCTCCACCACCCTCGAAACCGCCGGCCTCACCCTCATGGGCGACCGCTACTACAACCCCACCCGCGGCGCCTTCACCAGCCTCGACCCCGAACCCGGCGGCAACCCCACCGCCTACACCTACCCCCTCGACCCCATCAACAGCTACGACCTCGACGGACGCCGGCAAGAGGTAGGCGGGTACGGTGGAGGAGGCGGAGGCGGCTCCAGTTACGGCGGCAACTTCGACCTGTACGACACCCGCAAGAACGGCAAGGGTGTCGTGGGTGCCGCCTACCGAAACCGAGGCGCGATCGCGAGAGAAGCGGCTCTAACTTTCATCCCAGGCGGAGTGTTCGTACGCGCGTTGAGAATAGGCGCCAAGGCCTATCGACTCGCCCGCGCAGCCAATGCGGCGAGCAAAGTACGATACGGAAGACGATTGAAGGCCCTAAACGGAGGAAAGAATCGGGTTTCCATTAAGCGCCGCGGGCGTCAATACCATTACGACGTGGCGGGCGACGCACACTTCGAGAAGTCGACCCAGAGGTATATTCATACTCCCCACAAATATCATATTCGATTCAACGGGAAGGGTCAGCCGAACTTCCGCTCACCCACCACTCCCATGGGCTGGTCTGACCTGGCACGCGTCCGAATCCATTTACACTACCGGAGGTAGCTAATGATTACGTCGGCGAGTCCCGGTAACCTGGGCGCTTGGAGACTCAACTACGATGAGATCGAGGTGCCTTTCCATCCCATCCCTCTTGACTTAAAGAACGACTACGCCACGGACACCGTCCTATACGATGGTGAGTCCTTTGAGATCATACTCACTTCTCCACGTGGAGTAGACGGGCCCACACGAATCAAGCTTGTGTGGATCGGCGCGAAAGTTCATAAGCTGTCCATAGAGTGTCTTTCCTACGGGCATAATCTGCGCTTCTTCGCCGCCTTATTGACAAGAGAAAACGCAGATAGTCTGTCCTTCACGGTTCTCTTAGAGGCCTCCGAAATCGATCTCACCGCCTCGCGACTGTCGGTTTTTCTGGAATAGGTCTCCGATATGTATCGGGCTATCGAAAGGTTGCCCGTACGGCCGGGCGGATGCGCCCGGGGCGGGCTGGAGAAATGGCTAGTGTGGACTGTGTTCGAGAGCTGACGCACAGCGTCCAAGTCGGCAATCAGAGCAGCCGCTACCCTGGCCGCTCCGGTCCAGTCGTGCAGTCCTATTGCCCGGGATAATGCACGGAATCCCGTGTCATAACGACTGCCTGGCGTCTCGCAGGGCACACTGGGTCGCATGACCACGATCGACTGGGAGAGCTCGGGCTGGGGGCTGCGCATCAGCTCGGTCGACGAGCTCATGCGCCTCGTCTCTCGGCTGACACTGACCCGCGTTCTGGGCGAACGGATCGTCTGGCGTGGGGTGCGGTGCGCGTCCTGGCCGATCGAGTCGTCCCTGCAGCGCGCCATCCGCGACTATCCGGATTACTACGCGGCGGCACGCCACGAACGCGGGCCCGACCTGCTGCGACAGGCTGAGCGCTCCTTGATCACGCTGGCCAGGGACTGGGGCATCGGAGCCAACAACGGCGCCTTCCACACCGACCTTCAGGTCCTGGCCACCCTGCAGCACCACGGCGTCCCGACCCGCCTCTTGGATGTGACCACCGACCCGGTGACTGCGCTGTGGTTCGCCTGCGCCTTCCCACCGTCGAGGGGCGAAGATGACAGCGAGGACGCCGCCCTGTTCGCGTTCGCCACAGCAGGAGAGGAAGAGCTCACCATGACCGTCCCGGAAGGGACCGTTAGCGAGCTCGACGATGGGTTGGCATGGTCCCTGAACCAGGCGCTGAGCGCTGGTGCCTCGCGTCCGGTCCTGGTCCGGCCCGCGTTTCCTGACGCGCGGATGCTCGCCCAGTCCGGGCGGTTCCTCATCGGACAGCCCGCCTCGCAGGCACCGGAGGGGGCCGCGGACGATGAGCGCCGCGAGAGCCCGATCCCCGGCCTGCGCGCCGTTACCTACGACCAGGTCGAGGCGTCGTCAAACGGACCGAGTTTGAGGGCGCTGCTGGAGCACGAGCCACCGAGCGAGCCAGTGCACATCCCGTTCGCCGCCGTGGTCATCCCCCGAGCGCTCGTCCGCGAGGTCTGCGAGGTGGTCCTGGACCAGTACGACAAGACCTACCGGGGGGACTGCTGCAGGGGTAGGTGACAGCCGATCTGTGGTGCCGTCTGGTGCCACGGGAGAGGATGTGCTTCATGCCCAAGCCCCACCCCAAGGAGTTCCGCGAGGACGTCGTGCGCGTGGCTCGCAACCGTGAGCCTGGTGTGACGTTGAGGTCGATCGCGGTGGATTTCGGGATCAGCGAGTCCTGCCTGACGAACTGGATGTCCGCCGCTGCGATCGAGGACGGCACCCGCCCCGGTGTCACACAGGCCGAGCATGAGCAACTGCGCGAGGCGAAGAAGCGGATCCGGTTGCT
>NZ_AUFG01000075.1 GCF_000426385.1 Arsenicicoccus bolidensis DSM 15745 | reverse complement strand
GCGCGATTCGGGGCGCCCTCACCGGCCGTTCGTGCGCTCGCAGCTCACAAACGCCGCGTCCACGCCGGCCGCACGTGTCAAAGGTGCGTGCGGGAAGCAGGTATGCCGCACCCGGGCCCTCCGTACGTGGCAAAGGTGCGTTCCGGACGCAGATCCCACCCGTCGGCGCCGACTCGGACCCTGCGCTCGGCCTTCGTGCGCTCGCAGCTCAGGAACGCGCGATCCGAGGCGCCCTCACCGGCCGTTCGTGGGCTCGCAGCTCATAAACGCCGCGTCCGCGCCGGCCGCACGTGCCAAAGGTGCGTGCGGGGTGCAGGTATGCCGCGTCCGCGCCGGTGTCAGGCGAACAGCCGCCACAGTTCGGGGATCGACGCGCCGGTCATGGTGGGGACGATGCGCAGGCCCTCCTGCTCGGCGATGTCCACCATGTGCGGGATCCCGATGGTGGGGACGCCGGCGGCCAGCGCGGATGCCAGCCCCGTGTTGGAGTCCTCGACCGCGAGGCAGTCCCCCGGCGCCACGCCGAGCAGGCTCGCCGCGGTGAGGTACGGCTCGGGGTGCGGCTTGCCCTGCTTGACAACGTCGCCGGTCACGACCGCGTCGAAGGTCCCCGCGGGCAGCGCCTGGACCATGACGTCGGCGAAGGCGGCATACGACATCGTGACCAGGGCGCAGGGCACCCCGAGCTCACGGGTCGAGGCGAGCAGCGCCTGGGCGCCGGGCCGCCACGGGATGTGCTCGCGGAACCGCCGGATGACGCCGGCGAGGAGGGTCTGCACGACCTCCTCGCGCGGCATCGTCACGGGCGTGTGCTCGCGGATGTAGTCCGCCGACCACAGCAGCGCCTGCCCGACGAGCTGGTGGGCGTGCTCGTCGGACCACTGCCCGCCGAAGGACTCGACGAGGGCGTACTCCTCGGCGATCCAGTAGGGCTCGGAGTCCACCAGGGTGCCGTCCATGTCCCACAGGACGGCGGCGGGCAGCGCGGCGCGCTCGGTCATCGGGCTCCTCGGGTTCGTCGGCGTGCGCGGTCTGCGCGGGCCGCCGAGATGCGACGGCCCGCGCAGACCGCTTCGGTGCGGTCGGTCATGCCTTGAAGTAGCTCGCCTCGGGGTGGTGCGCGACGAGGGCGTCCGTGGACTGCTCGGGGTGCAGCTGCAGCTCCTCGGACAGGGTCACGCCGATCCGCTCGGGCTCGAGCAGCGCCACCAGGGTCGCGCGGTCCTCGAGCTCCGGGCAGGCCGGGTAGCCGAAGGAGTAGCGCTCGCCGGTGTACTTCTGCCGCAGGATGTCGCCGAGCGCGTCGGCGTCGCCGTCGGCCAGGCCGAGCTCGGCGCGGACGCGGGCGTGCCAGTACTCCGCGAGGGCCTCGGTGAGCTGCACGGACAGGCCGTGGAGCTCGAGGTAGTCGCGGTAGGCGTTGTCCGCGAACAGCTCCGCCGTCGCCAGCGCCACGCGGTCGCCCATCGTCACCAGCTGGAAGGTGATGACGTCGGGCTGCCCGTCGGCCTCGACGGCCTCCTTGGACCGCCAGAAGTCGGCCAGGCACAGGCGCCGGTCGCGTCCCTGCCGGGGGAAGGTGAAGCGGGCGCGCTCGCCGCCGAGCTCGATCGTGCCGTCGGGGCGCTCGGTGTGCTCGAGCACGACGACGTCGTTGCCCTCGCTGTAGCACGGGAAGTACCCGTAGACCACGGCGGGCTGCACGAGGTCCTGGGTCTTGATGCGGTCCAGCCACATGCGCAGCCGCGGCCGGCCCTCGCGCTCGACGAGCTCCTCGTAGGAGGGGCCGTCGTCGGCGCGGGACGGCTTGAGCCCCCACTGCCCGAGGAAGGTCGCCCGCTCGTCGAGGTAGCCCGCGATGTCGCTGGTCGCGATGCCCTTGACGACGCGCGTGCCCCAGAACGGCGGGGTCGGGATCCGGTTGTCCGTGGTGACGTCGGACCGTCGGGTGTCGATCTCGACGGGCTCGGTCGGCTCCGTATGCCGGGCCGCGACCCGACGCTGGCGCAGCGGGGGCAGCGCGTCGGTCAGCTGCACGGCGGGGTCGGCCTTGGCCTTGGCCACCGCGTCCATGAGCCGCAGCCCCTCGAACGCGTCCCGCGCGTAGCGCACGTGCCCGTCATACAGCTCGGCGAGGTCCTGCTCGACGTAGGCCCGGGTCAGGGCCGCGCCCCCGAGCAGGACCGGCCAGCGGTCCGCGAGGGAGCGGGAGTTCAGCTCGAGCAGGTTGTCCTTCATGATCACGGTGGACTTCACGAGCAGGCCGGACATGCCGATGGCGTCGACCGCGTGCTCCTCGGCCTTGTCGATGATCTCGTTGACCGGCACCTTGATGCCGATGTTGACGACCTCGAAGCCGTTGTTGGACAAGATGATGTCGACGAGGTTCTTGCCGATGTCGTGGACGTCGCCCTTGACGGTGGCGAGCAGGACCTTGGCCTTGGCCTCGCGCTTGGCACCGCCCGCGGCGGCCTCGATGTGCGGCTCGAGGTGCGCGACGGCGGCCTTCATCGTCTCGGCCGACTGCAGCACGAACGGCAGCTGCATCTTGCCGGAGCCGAAGAGCTCGCCGACGGTCTTCATGCCCGCGAGGAGCATGTCGTTGATGATCGCCAGGGGGTCGTGCCCGGAGTCCATCGCCAGGTCGAGGTCGGCCTCGAGGCCGTTGCGCTCGCCGTCGATGATGCGCTGGGCGAGGCGCTCCTCGAGCGGCAGGGACGCCAGGGCGTTGGCGCGCTCCTCCTTGAGCGAGGTCGAGTCGACCCCCTCGAAGAGCTCGAGCATCCGGGACAGCGGGTCGTAGGTGCACTCCGACTCCCCCGGCTCGCCGGCCCACTCGCGCCGGTCGTGCACGAGGTCCATGGCGACCTTGAGCTGGTCCTCGGGGATCCGCGAGATCGGGACGATCTTGGCGGAGTTGACGATCGCGCTGCTCAGCCCGGCCTTGACGCACTCGTCGAGGAAGACCGAGTTGAGGACCTGGCGGGCAGCGGGCTTGAGGCCGAAGGACACGTTGGAGACGCCGAGGGTGGTCTGCACGCCCGGGTAGCGGGTGGTGAGCTCGCGGATCGCCTCGATCGTCTCGATGCCGTCGCGGCGCGTCTCCTCCTGACCGGTGGCGATCGGGAAGGTCAGGCAGTCCACGACGATGTCCTCGACGTGCATGCCGTGCTCGCCCGTCAGCGCCTCGATCAGGCGCGACCCGACGGCGACCTTGTGCTCGCGGGTGCGGGCCTGACCCTGCTCGTCGATGGTCAGGGCCACGACGGCGGCGCCGTGCTCGGCCACGAGCCGCATCATCTTGGCGTAGCGCGAGTCGGGCCCGTCGCCGTCCTCGAAGTTGACCGAGTTGATGACCGCGCGGCCACCGAGGCGCTCGAGCCCGGCCTGGATGACGGCGGGCTCGGTCGAGTCCAGCACCAGCGGCAGGGTGCTCGCGGTGGCGAACCGGGCCACGACCTCGGACATGTCCGCGGCACCGTCGCGGCCGACGTAGTCGACGCAGACGTCCAGCAGGTGGGCGCCGTCGCGGGTCTGGGCGCGGGCGATCTCGACGCAGTCGTCCCACTTCTCGGCCAGCATCGCCTCGCGGAAGGCCTTGGAGCCGTTGGCGTTGGTGCGCTCGCCGATGGACAGGAAGGACGCGTCCTGGCGGAACGGGACGGGGGCGTAGAGCGAGGCGACGCCGGGCTCGGGGGTCGGGTTGCGCTCGCCGATCGGCTGGCCGCCGACCGCCTCGACGACGGCGCGCAGGTGCTCGGGGGTCGTGCCGCAGCAGCCACCGACCAGGGCGACGCCGTAGTCCTGGGTGAAGGTGCGGTGGGCGGCGGCCAGCTCGTCCGGCTGCAGCGGGTAGGTGGCGCCGTCCTTGCCCAGCTGCGGCAGACCGGCGTTGGGCATGCAGGTCACCGGGATGCGCGACTGCTGCGACAGGACCCGCAGGTGCTCGCTCATCTCGGCGGGGCCGGTCGCGCAGTTGAGCCCGATCGCGTCGATGCCGAGCGCCTCGAGGGCGGTCAGCGCCGCGCCGATCTCGGAGCCGAGCAGCATCGTGCCCGTCGTCTCGACCGTGACCTGCACGATGACGGGCAGCGTCTCGCCGGCCGCCGTCAGCGCGCGCTTGGCACCCACCACCGCGGCCTTGGCCTGCAGCAGGTCCTGCACGGTCTCGACCAGCAGCGCGTCGGCGCCGCCGTCGATGAGGCCGCGGGCGTTCTCGGCATACGCGTCCCGCAGGGTGGCGTAGTCGATGTGCCCGAGCGAGGGCAGCTTGGTGCCGGGGCCCATCGAGCCGATGACATAGCGGGGCTTGTCCGGCGTCGACCAGTGGTCGGCGGACTGGCGGGCGATCTCGGCGCCCGCGCGGGCCAGCTCGTAGATGCGGTCGACGATGTCGTACTCGCCGAGGTTGGCGTGGTTGGCGCCGAAGGTGTTGGTCTCGACGAGGTCCGAGCCGGCCTCGAAGTAGGCGTCGTGCACCGAGCGGACGACGTCGGGGCGGGTCACGTTGAGGATCTCGTTGCAGCCCTCGTGCCCCTGGAAGTCGTCCATGCTCGGGTCGGCCGCCTGGAGCATCGTGCCCATGGCGCCGTCGGCGACCAGGACTCGTCGGGTCAGTGCGGTGCGGAGCTCGTCCGAGCGTGCGCTCACGGTTGGCCTGCCTTTGCAGTCGGGGACCTGCCGAAGTCTAGGCTGGGTCGAAGCCCTGGCGTGGACGCGTCCGGGGTGCGTCAGCCCAGCCGTCAGTCCAGCCGTCAGCCCACGAGGAGTGCGCGTGATCCAGTTCGACGACCTTCCGCCCCTGCGTCGACCGGTCATGATCGCCGCCTTCGAGGGGTGGAACGACGCCGGCGAGGCCGCCACCGACCTCGTGTCCCACCTGTCCGAGGCCTGGGACGCCGAGCCCGTCGCGGCGATCGACCCGGAGGAGTACTACGACTTCCAGGTGACCCGTCCGCGCGTCGTCAGCCAGGGCGGAGAGCGGCTCGTGACCTGGCCGACCACGCGGATCCTGCACGCGACGCTGCACGGCGAGGACCGCGACGTGCTCCTCGTGGAGGGCATCGAGCCGTCCGTGCGGTGGCGCGCGTTCACCGAGGAGCTGCTGGACCTGGCCGAGCAGGCGGGCGTGGAGCTGCTGATCACGCTCGGCGCCTACCTCGCGCCCATCCCCCACACCCGCCCGATCGGCACCGACGTCTCGTCCGAGAGCTCCGAGCTCGCGCACCGCTTCGACATCGTGCCGTCGAGCTACGAGGGCCCGACCGGGATCGTCGGGGTGATCGCGCTGGCGGCCGAGCAGATCGGTATGCCGGCGGTCAGCGCGTGGGCCGCGATCCCGCACTACGCCGGGTCGGCGCCCTCCCCCAAGGCCTCGCTGGCGCTGCTCGGACGCCTCGAGGAGCTGCTGGACATCACGATCCCGCGGGGCGACTTTCCCGAGGACGCGGTGGCCTGGCAGCACGGCGTCGACGAGCTGGCGTCGGGCGACGAGGACGTCGCGGAGTACATCTCGTCCCTCGAGGAGGCGCAGGACACGGCCGAGCTGCCGGAGGCGAGCGGCGAGGCGATCGCGCGCGAGTTCGAGAAGTTCCTGCGCCGCCGCGACTCGGACGGCCCCGGTCCTGGCCCTGGCCCCGGCCCCGGCGGCCCGCCCGGCAAGGACCTCGGCCACTGACCTACCCCCGGGTAAAGGCATCGACCGGCCTCCGTTCGCCAGGCTGATGCATCCGCCCCCGGTAAAGGCATCGAC
>NZ_AUFG01000074.1 GCF_000426385.1 Arsenicicoccus bolidensis DSM 15745 | reverse complement strand
GACGACCGCGGTGACCGTGGTCCCCGTCGTGAGTTCAACCGCGACGACCGGCCCCAGCGTGGCGGTTTCAACCGTGACGACCGCGGCCCCCGTCGCTTCGAGCGCGACGACCGCAGCCGCACCTGGACCGACCGCGAGGAGCGCGAGGCGATGGGCCTGTCCGTCGACGTGCCGGCCGAGGCTGCGCCCGTCACGGTGGACACCGACAACGGCTTCGCCGCCCTCGGTCTGCCGGCCCCGCTCGTCGAGCGCCTGGCTCGCGACGGCATCACCACGCCGTTCCCGATCCAGCAGGCGACCATCCCCGACGCCCTCGCCGGGCGCGACGTCCTCGGCCGCGGCCAGACCGGCTCGGGCAAGACGCTGGGCTTCGGTCTGCCGCTCATCGCGACCCTCGCGGCCGGTGGCAAGGCCAAGCCGGGCGTCGTCCGCTCGGTGATCCTCGTGCCGACCCGCGAGCTGGCCCAGCAGGTCAGCGACGCGCTGCAGCCGCTGGTCCACGTGATGGGCCTGCGCCACAAGCTCGTCGCGGGCGGCATGCCCTACCCGCCGCAGATCATGGCGCTGGAGAAGGGCCTCGACGTCCTCGTCGCGACCCCGGGACGCCTCAAGGACCTCATCGACCGCGGCGCGGCCGACCTGTCCCAGGTCGAGGTGGCTGTCCTCGACGAGGCCGACCACATGGCCGAGATGGGCTTCCTGGAGGCGATCAGCGAGATCCTCGACCTGGTCCCGGCCGGCGGTCAGCGACTGCTGTTCTCCGCGACGCTGGACCGCGGGATCGACACGGTGGTCGAGCGCTACCTCACCGACCCCGTGACCCACGAGACCGACCCCGAGACCGCCTCGGTCGAGACCATGGACCACCACGTCCTGCTCATCGACCCGATGCACAAGAAGGTCATCACGGCCGAGGTCGCCAACCGCACCGGCCGCACCGTGGTCTTCGTGCGCACCAAGCTGGGCGCCGACCGCGTCGCCCTGCAGCTGCGCGAGCAGGGCGTGTTCGCGGCGGCTTTGCACGGTGGCCTCTCGCAGGTCCAGCGCAACCGCGTGCTCACCGGCTTCAAGGAGGGCACGCTGCCCGTCCTCGTCGCCACCGACGTCGCGGCCCGCGGCATCCACGTCGACGACGTCTCCGTGGTCCTGCAGGTCGACCCCCCGGCCGACCACAAGGACTACCTGCACCGCTCCGGCCGCACCGCGCGCGCCGGCGAGCGCGGCACCGTCGTGACCCTGGCGCTCCCGCACCAGCGTCGCCAGATGGAGCGCCTCGTCGAGCAGGCCGGCGTGGACGTCAAGCCGGTCCGCACGGCCCCCGGCGACCCGCTGCTCTACGACGGCGTGGGTGCCCGCACCCCGTCCGGGGAGGCCATCGAGGAGGGTCGCTACCGTCGCCTCGTCGAGGGTGAGCCCCGTCCGCAGCGCGGCCACAGCCGTGGCGGCGCGCGCTACCAGCCGCACGGTCGTCGCAACGAGCGCTCGTTCCGTGGCCGCGACGACCGTGGGGACCGCGGCGGTCGCGATGCCCGCGGCGGTCGTGACGACCGTGGTGGCCGTGACCGTTCGGCCCGTCGCTACGACGGCTGAGCACGCCGCCAGGCCCAGCGCCTGACCCCGGCAGCGGGCGTCACCCTCACGAGGGGTGGCGCCCGCTGCGGCATACGGCCGGTCCTGGCGGGCACAATGGGACGGTGCGTACCGAGGACCTGACCGGACGACTGCTCGTCGCCACCCCTGGGCTGGGGGAGGGGGTGTTCGAGCGGTGCGTGATGCTCGTGCTGCACCACGGCGACGAGGGTGCGCAGGCCGTCGTGCTCAACAAGCCGGTCGACGCGACCATCGACACGGTCCTGGACGGCTGGCAGGAGCACGTCCGCGAGCCCCAGGTGCTCTTTCAAGGCGGCCCCGTGCAGCTCGACTCGGCCCTCGGCGTGGTCGGGGTCGTCAACCCGGCCCTCGACGTCGACGGGGTCCAGCAGCTCTTTCCCGGCGTGGGGGTCGTCGACCTCGACACGCCCGCCGAGCAGGTCATGCCGCACCTGACCGGGGTCCGGATCTTTGCCGGGTATGCCGGATGGGTCGCCGGCCAGCTCGAGGGCGAGATCCGCAACGGCTCGTGGTACGTCGTGGACCGCCTCCCCGGCGACGTGTTCAGCGACGAGCCGGGCACCCTGTGGCGCCAGGTCCTGCGTCGCCAGCCGGGGCGGCTGGCCTTCGTCGGCCTCTACCCGGACGACGAGGACTACAACTGAGCCGCGGCCTAGGATGTCCCGCATGAGCCAGGGATACCCCGACATGCCGCCGGACCCGTTCGCGGACCCGGGCGGACCCTCGACGCAGACCGCCGTGCTGGAGCGCGAGGAGGTCGAGGAGCAGCTGCAGGAGCCGGGCGACCGCGAGCGCTTCGCCCACTACGTGCGCAAGGAGAAGATCCTGGAGAGCGCGATGACGGGGGAGCCGGTCATCGCCCTGTGCGGCAAGATCTGGGTCCCCGGGCGCGATCCCAAGAAGTTCCCGGTGTGCCCGATCTGCCAGGAGATCTACGACGGGTTGCGCAAGCCTCAGGACGGCGGCGAGTGATTTCACCCTTTTGACGGGTTTAGATCACTGCTAGTGATATTTGCTCGCGCAAGGCGCTACTCTGGTTGCGGGGTGTCACGGGGCGCCCTGCCGTCGTCGAAGGGAAATCACCATGCGTAACCTCGCCCGCACCGCTGCCGTCGTCACCGTCGCTGCCGTCGCCACCCTCGCCGGGGGCTCCGCCAACGCCGTCACCCTCAAGCTCGGCTCCCAGCCGGCCGACACCATCAAGATCGGCTCCGCGCCCTCCGGCGCCACCACGGTCGGCTCGGCCGACCGCGTCACGCTCAAGCTGGGCTGACCACCACGACCTCGTCGGCCCGCCACCCCGAACCGGGGTGGCGGGCCGATCTCGTGCCACCCACGGCTGTCAAGCACCCGTCGCCCGGCATGTTGCCCGGCGAAAACGTCTACCCTGCAGGACGCGATGAGTACCTCTGCTGCCGAACACCTGTCCCCAGCCTTTCCCGAGCGTGCAGCATGGGGAACGGCTGGCAAGCTGCGCGCCTGGCAGGCCGAGGCCCTCGAGGCCTACCTCACCGAACGCCCCCGTGACTTCCTGGCGGTGGCCACGCCTGGGGCCGGCAAGACGACATACGCGCTCCGGGTCGCGACCGAGCTGCTCCGACGCGGGGTGGTGCGCCGCATCACCGTCGTCGCACCGACCGAGCACCTCAAGGTGCAGTGGGCGGATGCCGCCGCGCGCGTCGGGATCCAGCTCGACCCGACCTTCACCAACGCCGCCGGCACCCACAACAAGGCCTTCGACGGCGTCGCCCTCACCTATGCGCAGGTGGCGTCCAAGCCGCTGCTGCACCGGGCCCGCACCGAGGCCGCGCCGACCCTGGTCATCCTCGACGAGATCCACCACGGCGGCGACAACAAGTCCTGGGGCGACGCCATCCGTGAGGCCTTCGAGCCCGCGGCGCGGCGCCTCGCCCTGACCGGCACGCCCTTCCGCTCGGACACGAGCCCCATCCCGTTCGTGCGCTACGAGGAGGGCCCGGACGGGATCCGTCGCTCCGCGTCGGACTACTCCTACGGCTACGCCGAGGCCCTGCGCGACGGCGTGGTGCGGCCGGTGCTGTTCATGGCCTACGGCGGGGCGATGCGCTGGCGCACCCGCGCCGGTGACGAGCTGGCCGCCCGGCTGGGCGAGCCGCTGACCAAGGACCTCACGGCCCACGCCTGGCGCACCGCGCTGTCGCCCGCGGGAGAGTGGATCCCGTCCGTGCTGCGGGCCGCCGACAAGCGCCTCACCGAGGTGCGCCGGCACGTGCCCGACGCCGGTGGCCTGGTCATCGCGACCAACCAGACCAACGCGCGCGCCTACGCCAAGATCCTGCACGAGCTGACCGGCGAGAAACCCACGGTCGTGCTGTCCGACGACGCTGGCGCCTCCAAGCGCATCGAGACCTACTCCCAGTCGACCGATCGCTGGCTCGTCGCGGTCCGCATGGTGTCCGAGGGGGTGGACGTCCCGCGGCTGGCGGTCGGCGTCTACGCCACCTCGACCTCGACCCCGCTGTTCTTCGCCCAGGCCGTCGGCCGGTTCGTGCGCGCCCGCAAGCGCGGCGAGGTGGCCTCGGTCTTCCTCCCGTCCGTGCCGCTCCTGCTCGAGCACGCCTCCCGCCTCGAGGACGAGCGCGACCACGCCCTCGACCGGCCCAAGAGGCCGGGCGAGGAGGAGCCGCTGTGGTCCGAGGAGGACGGGCTGCTCGAGGAGGCCAACCGGTCCGAGCAGGCGAGCGACGAGCTGGACCTGAAGTTCGAGGCCCTGGAGTCGGACGCGGAGTTCGACCACGTCCTGTTCGACGCCCAGCAGTTCGGCCTCGTGGCGGACGTGGGCTCGGAGGAGGAGGAGGGCTACCTCGGGCTCCCCGGCCTGCTCGAGCCCGACCAGATGGCGCACCTGCTGCGCGAGCGCCAGGACCGGCAGAAGCCCAACGCCCGCGCCAAGGAGCGGCACGAGGAGGTCTCGGCCCACCGCGCGCTGCAGGCCCAGCGCAAGGAGCTCAACAAGCTGGTCTCGGCCTATGCCCGCAAGACCGGGACCAAGCACGCCATCGTGCACTCCGAGCTGCGGCAGGTCTGTGGGGGTCCGGCGCTGGACCAGGCGTCCGGCGACCAGGTCACCGAGCGCATCGACAAGATCCGCAACTGGTTCGTCGGCCGCCGCTAGGTCGTCGGGCTCGCCAGGTCACTGGACCGCGGCGTCGACCAGGGGAGTGGTCCGGTGCGCCAGCCGGGTGGCCAGGGAGATCACCGTCGAGGTCCGTATGACGGAACCGCCCGCCGCCACGTCGTCGATCACGCGCTGCAGGTCCGCGTTGTCCCGGCCGACGATGCGGATCCAGATGTCCCCCGACCCGGTGATGGTGTGGGCCTCGAGCACCTCGGGGATCTGCTCGAGATGCTGCACGACGCGCTCGTGCCCGTGGTCCTGGCGGATCTCGAGCGTGGCGAAGGCCATCACGGGATAGCCCAGCGCGGCTGGGTCGACGTGAGGCTCGAAGGACGCGATGACGCCCCGCCGCTGCAGGCGGTCGAGCCGGGCCTGGACGGTGCCGCGCGCGACGCCGAGCTCCCTCGACGCGCCGAGCACCCCGATGTGCGGGTCCCGCGTGAAGGCGTGGATGAGCCTGCGGTCCAGGTCGTCGATGGCCATGGGACACATTGTCCACCCGTTCCTGGCCGACGGCATCATTCCTGACCACTTTGACCAGGTGGGAAGGACATGCTTGCCCGGGTGCCCGGCGGCCCTCACAGTTGGGCCTCATGACCGACACCACCTTGGACCTGACGCCGCAAGAGCGGGACGCCGACCTGGACCTCAACCAGCTCAAGCAGCTGGTCGGCCTCGTCGAGTACGACGAGGCGAGCGACCCCTTCCCCGTCACCGGGTGGGACGCCATCGTCTTCGTGGTGGGCAACGCCACCCAGACCGCGCACTACTACCAGTCCGCCTGGGGCATGACGCTGGAGGCCTACTCCGGGCCGGAGCACGGCAACCGCGACCACAAGTCCTTCGTCCTGCGATCGGGCTCGATCCGTTTCGTCATCAAGGGTGCCGTCAGCCCGGCCAGCCCGCTGATCGAGCACCACGCCAAGCACGGCGACGGCGTCGTCGACATCGCCCTCGAGGTCCCGGACGTGGACCGCTGCGTGGCCCAGGCCCGCCGGATGGGCGCCACCGTCATCGACGAGCCGCAGGACGTCACGGACGAGCACGGCACGCTGCGCTTCGCGTCGATCGCGACCTACGGCGAGACCCGTCACACCCTCGTCGACCGCTCGGGCTACTCCGGTCCGTACTGGCCCGGCTACGTCGAGCGCACCTCGACCTACCAGAAGCGTGAGGGCGCCCCGAAGCGCCTCTTCCAGGCGCTGGACCACATCGTCGGCAACGTCGAGCTCGGCAAGATGGACGAGTGGGTCGGCTTCTACAACAAGGTCATGGGTTTCGTGAACATGGCGGAGTTCATCGGTGACGACATCGCCACCGACTACTCCGCCCTCATGTCCAAGGTCGTCGCCAACGGCAACCACCGCGTGAAGTTCCCCCTCAACGAGCCGGCGATCGGCAAGAAGCGCTCGCAGATCGATGAGTATCTCGACTTCTACGGCGGCCCCGGCGCCCAGCACCTCGCGCTCGCGACCAACGACATCCTCCGCACCTACGACGAGCTGCTCGCCAACGGCGTCGAGTTCCTGTCGACCCCCGACTCGTACTACGAGGACCCCGAGCTGCGCGAGCGCATCGGCCAGGTCCGCGTCCCGATCGAGGAGCTGCAGCGTCGCGGCATCCTGGTCGACCGCGACGAGGACGGCTATCTCCTGCAGATCTTCACCCGCCCGCTCGGCGACCGGCCGACGGTGTTCTTCGAGCTGATCGAGCGCCACGGCTCGCTGGGCTTCGGCAAGGGCAACTTCCAGGCCCTGTTCACCGCCATCGAGCGCGAGCAGGAGCTGCGCGGCAACCTCTGACCATCCCGTATGCCGCCCGCCCGCCGCCTCGACCGAGACGGCGGGCGGCGCGCGTCCGGGCCAGGGGGTCTGAATGGGCGAGGTAGGTCGTTGAGAGGCGACAGATGGGGGTCATGGGGCTGCGAGAACCCCCATCTGTCGCCTCTCAACGTGGGGGAGCGCCTCTCAACGTGGGGGAGCGCCTCTCAACGTGGGGGAGCGCCTCTCAACGTGGGGGAGCTGGGGAGCCGGTCGCCCCGAGGAGCTCGGCCAGGGCCAGGACCCGCTCGTCTCCGGCCGGTGGTCCGGCGGGATCGGTGGCGAAGGCGGCCACGACCGTCGCGCCGGCCTCGCCCAGGGCCGTGATGCTGGCGCCGAGGTCTGCGGCGGAGGTGCCGTCCGGCACCGGCAGGAAGGCCACGACGTGCGGGCTCCCGGTCC
>NZ_AUFG01000073.1 GCF_000426385.1 Arsenicicoccus bolidensis DSM 15745 | reverse complement strand
CGCCGCCGTGGTGACCTCTCGAGGCTCGTGATGGCCGTTTCGGACCACCAGCCGCCGACCCGCCTCGTCGAGCTCGTCGACGAACGCGTCGATGTAGGCGGCGACCTCGGCCTGCAACGCGACGGCAAGCATCTGCCGAGCGCCGTCCCGGACGATCTCATCAAGCAGCGACCCACCGGCCGACTCGTTGGACACCTCGACGTCGTGGACTACCTTGAGCATGAGCGCACCTTCCCGAACCAGCGCGCCAACGCCGGTCCAGATCAGAGTTCTGTGACTACGAGATCTTCCTCGGGAAGGTGCGCTCCATCGCGTTCACCCCGCCGAGGACCATCCACAGGTTCTGATCATTGCTCAGCACGTCACCCGACACCGCGACGACCCCCAGACCATCGCGGCAGCGGAGACCGTCCGGACGATGGTCGGTCTCTCCGACGACGTCACTGACGGTCTCAAGATGCTCCGCCAGCAACTCGACTACGTGACCTTGAAGTTCCGCAACGTCTGACTGCGCGCGACGGTCACCGCTCCAAACCCTGACGGAACCTTCCCGGTTGCCTAAGGTGAGAAAGCGCGATTGACGGGGTGTATGCCGCGCGGCCTCCTCCTTGGAGTACGGCTAGCAGGCGAACCTGCCGATGTCGACACCTGTGCGTGAGCCATCTCGAAGGAGTCACATGAGTTTTGCCGACCTCGTCGCCGACTACGGCAAGGACGCCAAGCGGCGTCTCTCGGGGCCAGGGGAACGAGAGGCGCTCCTGGTCACGCCCATCACCAACCTGATCGAGAGAGCCGGAGCCCTCGTCGACCTGACCGTGGTGACCCACAACGAGGTCTCCGAACTCGAAGGAAGCGTCCGCCCCGATTTCGGAGTTCGCGTCAACGGTGTGCTGGTCGGACACATCGAACTCAAGGCTCCCGGCACATCACTGGACCCGAGCACATACGGATCCACCACGCACAACTACCGGCAGTGGCAGCGGCTGCGAGAGTTGCCGAACCTCCTGCACACCAACGGAACCGAGTTCCGACTCTGGAGGTACGGCGAACTCGTCGACGTCCCCGTCAACGTCCACACCGGAGACCTCAAGACGCACGTCGGTGCGCTCACCGCGCCCGGCCGTCTCGAACTCATCGTCAACAACTTCCTCCAATGGCAGCCCACCACGATCGTGTCGGTCGCAAAACTCGTCGACACCCTCGCCCCCCTCGCCCGGCTCCTCCGAGAGGAAGTCCTCGACGCGGTCAAGGCCGAGCGGCGTGCCATCAAGGGCGGAGCCGACCCCAGCACCATGCCGTTCACCGGCATCTCCAAAGACTGGCGCAAACTGCTCTTCCCGCAAGCCAAGGACGAAGAGTTCGCCGACGGCTTCTCCCAGACCGTGGTCTTCGCCCTCCTCCTCGCGCTCAGCGAAGACATCGAGATCGCGAGCGGCAACGTCTTCGACATCGCACGCGCGCTGGAGAACAAGCACACCATCATGGGCCGCGCCCTGAACCTGCTCACCGAACATGTCAGCGGCACACCAACCTGGTCGGCTATCGAGATCATCATCCGCGTGCTGTCAGCGACGGACTGGGAGCGCCTCGAACGTAAGGGTGAATCGCTCTACCTTCACCTGTACGAAGACTTCCTCGCACAGTACGACCCCGAGAAGCGTCGCAAGTCAGGCTCCTACTACACGCCGGTCGAGGTCGTGGACGCGATGGTCGGCCTCACCGACCGCGCACTCAGAACACACCTCGGGAAACCGGACGGCCTCCGTAACCCCAACGTCGCCATCATCGACCCCGCAATGGGAACCGGCACCTACCCACTGTCCGTGCTCCGGCACGTTGCCGCCGAGGCAGGAAAGCAATACGGGCCGGGGGCTGCCTCCGAAGCCGTCAGCAGCGCCGTCCAGCGGCTCTACGGCATCGAAATCCAGTCTGGTCCCTACTCGGTCGCTGAACTACGCATCAGCGCCGCGATACACGAAGCAGGGGCCAGCCACCCCTCCAACGGGCTGAACCTGTTCGTTGCCGACACACTCGAAGACCCCTACACGGCCTCCGACCAAGACCTCCCCTACACAGCGCAACTCATCGCCCGGCAACGTCAACAGGCCAACAAGATGAAGCGCGAGAAGAACATCCAGGTCTGCATCGGAAACCCGCCCTACAAGGACCACGCCGGAGGCATGGGCGGCTGGATCGAGAACGGAACAGACCCCAACACCAACGAGCACCCACTCGACGCGTTCAAACTCGAAGGCAACGGCGGACACGAACGTCACCTGTCGAACCTGTACGCCTACTTCTGGCGCTGGGCCACGTGGAAAGTCTTCGAATCCACCCACGACCCCGACATCACCGACGGCGGCAACGGGATCATTTCGTTCATCACCGCTACCGGGTACCTCGTTGGACCCGGATTCCGTGGGATGCGCGAATACCTACGCAAAACCTGTTCCAACGGCTGGATCATCAACCTCACCCCCGAGGGCAAACAGCCGCCTCAAGAAAACGCCGTCTTCAACATCGAAACCCCGGTTGCGATCGGCATCTTCCTTCGGCGGGAGGACACGGACGCCGCCACACCGGCCGACATCAAATACCTCGAACTGCACGGTCGCCGCGAAGAGAAGTTCAAACAACTCGCGGAACTCACGTTCGACGACCCACGCTGGCAAGCAACCCGGAGCGACTGGACCGCCCCCTTCACCCCGGCACCAACCGACGACTGGGACTCCTACCCTGCGCTGGACGATCTGTTCCCCTGGCGAGCCAACGGCATCATGGCTGGCCGCGGATGGGTCTACGCGCCGCATCCCGCCACACTGGAAGAGCGATTCCGCGAACTCATCAACGAGACCGATGAGACCACACGATCCGACCTCTTCGGCGAAGGCAAGAAAGAGAAGGGAACACGAGTCCGCTGGGCGAAGGCACCCCTCCCTGGCGACGACACCGAGCAGAACACCACGCGCCCCGTCACCAGCATCACCATGGTCACGGACGTCAAAGCCGTCCGCACGGGCTTCCGAGTGCTCGACCGTCAATGGGTGCTCGCAGATTCCCGGCTCCTGAATCGTCCATCCCCGACGCTCTGGCATGGGCGCATCCCCGGACAGATGTTCGCCGTTGAACTCCACTCCGAACACCCCCGCAGCGGCCCGGGAGTCGTCTACACGAACCTGATTCCCGACGTGCATCACTTCAGGGGTAGCGGTGGCGGTCGAGCGCTCCCGAAACTGCACCCGGACGGGACCCCGAACACCGCCCCCGGACTGCTCGAAGCCCTCTCCCGCCACCTCGGCCAAAAAGTCTCCGGTGGCGACCTCTTCGACTACGTCGCCGGTGTGGCCGCACACAGCGGATACCTCGCTCAGTTCGACGAGCAACTCCGAACCCCAGGTATCCGGACCCCAATCACCCTCGACCGCGACCTCTGGGCACGAGCATGTGAGCACGGCCGTCACATGCAATGGCTCCACACCTTTGGTGAGGCTGGGGCACACCCTGATGGCTATACCGACGTTCGGGACCCGAACCTGGGCGGCCACCCCACCTATGCGACCCCTGTCGGCTCCACCATGCCCACCGAATGGCGCTACGACGCCACCACCGAAACCCTTCATGTTGGAGCGGGCACGTGGACCGGCCTGCGGGCAGAGGCAGCCGAATACACCGTTGGAGGCAGCCAAGTTCTTGAATCCTGGCTCGACTTCCGGCTCGCCACACCCAAGAAGCGGTACGGCTCCGATCTTGACCACATCAACGCCCCCCAGTGGTTTCCCGAATGGTCAGCAGAACTGAGCAACCTGCTCGCCATCCTCAACCAGATCGCCGTCCTGGAAGAAGACATGGGCGAACTCCTGGGCGACATCCTCGCCGGACCACTCCTCAGCCGTGACCAACTCGAAGACGACGACGTTCAGTGGCCCAAGGGCGACCGGGACCCGATCCGCAACCCACGACTCAGCCTCGTCGGGACTCTCCTTGAAGAGCCCACATCAGACGAGGACCAGGCAGGGACCTGAACATGACCACCCACGACACAGCCCTACCCATCACCACCCTGCTACCGGATTCGGCTGCAGAGCCGGTGGTGTTGTTCGACCAGCATGCTGCGCTTCGGTTTGCCATCGTCGAAAGGGACCACGCTCTGCGCATCAGTGCTGAGGAGTGGGACCGCCCAGGGGTCTACATCCTGCTCGACCCGCCCTCGGGCGACGGCTCGTGGGGTTGCTATGTCGGGAAGGCACCCGCAGGTATCCGTACACGTCTACGGGATCACCTCCGAAACAAGGATCACTGGCGGCGGGCCGTACTCGTCCAACGCGACACCACGTTCGGCTTCAACTCCGCACAGGTTGCCTGGCTCGAAGGTCGGCTCTACGACCTTCTCGACGCCGCTGAAGACGCCCGGCCACACAACGGCAACCGACCCTCGGACGAAACCCTCCCGCCGTTCGAGCGGGCCTCACTGGAGAACGCTGTCCTACCGATCTCCCGCATCCTGCGACTCATCGGCTACGACCCGGCGACCGCTGATGACAGCGGCACGGTCAGCACAACCACCAAGTCCTCCCGCACGAGCCGCTTCTACGGCATCACCCTCAAGAATGTCCTCGACGCGGGCTACCTGACCCCAGGTGCGTCCGTCGTCTCAACCAACTCGGTGTGGCCCGCCACTGGGGTCATCAACGCGGACGGCAGCATCACAGTCAACGGCACCAGTCATCCCACACCGTCGGCTGCCGCTGGAGCAGTGAAGGGCGGAGCCGCGAACGGATGGGACTTCTGGGCGGTCGAAGACGCCGCAGGGAAGACCACACTCGCGACGCTCCGCGCCCGCTTCGTCGACTCACGCGACACGTCATCCTGAATCGCGAGGCTTATCAGTTGAAGGCTCTCAAGTGGTTCAAGCGGTGGCCGCGCGCGCCGAAGCGTGATTCGTCTACCCATGCAATGGGGCAGCAGCGGGAGGAGGTAGAACTCCTACGGTTTTTTATGGTGCTGCCCGAGCCCATTGCTCTTCCAGATGGGTTTCAGTTCGCCGGGACAGTCGGCGACGGGCAGCCCCACGAGAAGCGCCTTGACGACCCGCTCGTCGGCTTGACCTTCTATCAGGCCGACGTGCCTGGCGGTCGCATGGAGTCCTCACTGCGAGCCCTGATGTCTGTCACCGCACGCGCGCCTTCACTGCCCAAGCACACTGGGGGCGCGGACACTGCAGTCGGTGTCACAGTCCAGCACACTGTGGTCGAAGCGGTGACCACTCGTGATTCACCCGACACCATTCCTGACGACGACGCCCACGATCCTCGACTGTGGTCGCCTCGCGCCGACGCGTTGACGCGGTGCATAACACTGACGGACCGAGTGTTGAGGGCGCATCGACAGGCAACCGAGTCGACGTACGGGGCGCTGACATACGTGCGTCTGCCAAATCCGGTACTCGTCTACTCGGCGCATGGCATCCGCGAGACCGTGCTGTTGGACGGCGAGACACACGTCTTCACAGAGCCGGTCGGCGACTGGGGCGACCCGTCGGTCATCATGCTCGACCACACGAACCTCGCGGACCCGTTTGCTGGGAAGGAATGGGACGGCGACGTTGCGGAGCGCTTCGACTACTGGCTGCGGGAGCAGGAACGGGGGAACCCCACCAACCTGTGGCGTGAGCGGTTCATCGAGGCGAACCGAGCGCTACGAGTCACCGGGGAGATGGCGAACGCCGTAATCCAGTCGAACACGTCCTGCGAAGTCCTGCTCGACACAGTGCTTGCGCTGCTCCTCTGGGAAGAAGGTGCTGACCCACAAGCAGCGGCCCCGATCTTCGAACACGGAAAGGTGCTGCGGCGTGTCACCCGTGAATACCCGTCGCGTCTCCAAGGCACGTGGTCGACCAAGTCCGGCGCAATCGGCGACTGGTACACCAACTGCTACCGCCTGCGACACCGAGTGGTTCATGCGGGCTACATGCCCAGCCCCCGCGAGGCTCAAGCGGCCGTGGATTCAGCCTTGAACTTGCAGCGGTTTGTGTGGGACCGGATTGCGGCACGTCGGACAACCTATCCGCGCAGCGCGTTGATGACCCTGGCCCAGTCGGGCCTCGAACAACGAGGTTTGTGGTCAGGGAAGATCCGTCGCTTCGCGGAAGAGGTGGCTCCGACCGAGCCGAACTGGCGCGATGCCTACAGCGCCTTCTATCGCGACCTGATGGACGAACTCCTGCAGCAGGACGGGTCGTAGTTGGCGCAGTCGACCCACGACATCGCCGTCGATGTGGACGGCAGCCCCGGCTCGCCGCTGATGTGGGCAACCCTCAGCCAGAGGTGACTGTGGCCCGAGCCGCCTGTCAATACGGCTCGGGCCACCCGGTCGGCCCGGTTCGCCTGATCACCGCGCACCGAAGGCCACCCGCTGTCGACAGTATTGATAGCTGAACAGGGGGAGCGGAAGGGCGTCCAGCAACCCAGGTTCGCCGCCGATATGGGGCTCTTCACACTTCCGGTGGGGGTGGCGGGGTGAGTCCGCCGCCGATGAGGAGCATGCGTAGCCGGTAGTTGTCTCGGTTGCGGAAGCCGCGGGCGATGCGGCGGTGGAGTTCGATGAGCCCGTTGATGCTCTCGGTGCCGCCGTTGCTGGCGCGGCCGGTGTCGAAGTAGGCCAGGAAGGCGTCCCTCCACTGCTTGAGGGTGCGGCCCAGCTTGGCGATCTCGGGGATGGGACACGTGGGGAAGCTGGCGACGACTTGTTCAGCGAGTTGGCGGCCTCGAGCGGGGTCGGGGTGGGCGTACGCGGCGCGAACACGTTGGGCGCACTGCCAGGCGATGTGGACGGCGTCGTGGCGCTCGTCGGCGGCGATGGCAGCGGCCAGGCGGGCCTGTTGCTTCTCGGTGAGCCGCTCGGCCGCGCAGCGCAGGATGTTCCGGATCCCGTACAGCGGGTCGCCGGCACGGCCACGGTGACCGTGGATCTCCTGCTGCACGCGGCGGCGAACCTCATCGACCGCCCGGCCGGCCAGGGCGACCACATGGAAAGCATCCAGGACAGCGGTGGCGTCGGCGAGTTTGTCGTCGATGGCGTTCTTGTAGCCGTGGAACGGGTCCAGGGTGGCGACCTCGACCCCAGCCTTGAACGCCGTGCCGCGTTGGTCGAGCCATGTCTTGTACACGGTCCCGGAGCGGCCGGGTACGAGGTCGAGCAGCCGGGCTCGGACGCGTCCGTCCTTGTCACGGGTCAGGTCGACCATGCCGGTGAGTTCCTTCGGGCCGCGCTTGCGGGGACTCACGTGGTGCCACAGGTGTTCGTCCACCCCGAGGGTGGTCACGCCGGCGAACCGGGCCTCGTCGTCGGCCAGCGTCGCCAGGATGGGTTGGATCGAGCCCCATACCGTCTTCCACGCCACCCCCAGCTGCCGCGCGAGTCCGTGGATGGAGGCGTGCTCGCGGCGGACCTGCTCGATCACCCACCGGCACGCCCGGGTGGTCAACAGCCCGCGCGGGCGGGCTATCTGCTCGTCCTGCTCGGTGAACACCCTGGTCGGGCACGCCGGCTCCAGGCACCGCCACGTGCGTTTGCGCCACCGCAGCCGGGTCGGCCGGGCGAAACACGGGATGTCCACCAGCGTGGTCGTGCGTCGGCCGCGACTCTCAGCGACCACCCCACACGTCGGGCAGCCCATCACCGTCGGCGCGGACTCCATCGTGACCACGAGCACGCCATGGCCGGTCTTGTCGACGTCGACCACGTGCAAGCCGTCCAGGCCGACCAGCAGGTCGCAATGGTCACAGTACGAAGGGGTCGTGGAAGCGCAGCAGCACCCCGTAGGCTCGGACACGTCGAGGCCTTCCGGTCAGGTTGAAGAGACGCTTCCGATCCTGAAGGCCTCGACCCCCAACCACCCTCACCCCGTGCTCTAGCGTGTCGCGCTCACCCCCACCTCAAGGTTGAAGAGCCC
>NZ_AUFG01000072.1 GCF_000426385.1 Arsenicicoccus bolidensis DSM 15745 | reverse complement strand
GGACGGCGCCAAGGCGGAAGTGCTCGCCTTCGCGGCGTTCCCGCGCGAGCACTGACGCAAGATCTGGTCCACCAACCCCCTTGAGCGGCTGAACAAGGAGATCAAGCGACGCTCCCGCGTCGTAGGCATCTTCCCGAACGAAGCCGCCGTCATCCGCCTCATCGGAGCCGTCCTGGCCGACACCCACGACGAATGGCAGGTCGATGACCGCCGCTACCTCTGCGAAGGCTCCATGGCCAAGCTCTACCCAACCCGCGATACTGAGACCGTCGCCCTCGAAAAGAGCGACCGGTAGGCAACGAGCATCACCTCAAAGCCCACCACTCAACGGGGCTCTATCCGAAGGGCCGTCAGCCTAGTCACGCGCGCAAGACGAAACCCCGGCGATGTGGCTGAGCCAGGGATCGTTCCGGGGTCTTCGAGAGACGACTGTACCCGAGGGAGTCGGAGGATTGCCAGACCGAGCTGACCATGACGTCGACTATCAGCGCCTGGAATCGCTTCTGACTGAGGAGCGGCTCGGCTCCTACTTCCGCGCAGCTGATGGAGACCGCACGGCCGCGTTCGCCCTCTATGAGTGGAACATCGAAGCGTCGGCCGCTGCCGTCTCGTTGTCCGCGATGGTGGAGGTCGTCCTCCGGAACGCCCTCGACCGAGAGATGGCCATCCTTGCGAGTAAGAAGGGGTGGTCCGACTGGCTGGACACGGCTCCGCTGGGTGAACGGGGGCGCAAGGACGTCAGGCAGGCACGGGCTCGTGCCCGACGAGGGCGGAAGGTCGCAACACGAGGTCATGTCGTGGCCGAGCTGAACCTCGGCTTCTGGCGCTTCCTGATGAGTCGGCGGTACCTCACCCACTTATGGGTCCCTGCCCTCGACAAGGCCTTCCCTGGTGCGGAAGGAGACGCTCGTACCAACCAGCGCGTCTTGGAGGGACACGTCGAGCAGATCAACTTCCTGAGGAACCGAGCCGCCCATCATGAGCCCATCCATCGACGGGACCTGCTCTCAGACCTGAATCGCGCCATCTACGTCGCGGACTGCATCGACCCGGTGGCCGGGCGGTGGATCAGGAGCAGGGAGACTCTGAGCGACACCTTGGCTCGACGACCCGACAAGCAGGACCAGAGATAGTGCGCGTACTCAGGGGGTCAGTAGGACACAGTCGCGTCCAGGAGTGGCCGGTGGGGCCTGTCGTGGGCCATGGGAGGGCCGCCGCGACGACGGAAGTTCCGGCCTGGCCCTTTGGACCAGGCCCCGACCCAGGCGAGCGAACTGGCAGTCACAGTTAAGCCTCGATCCACCGATGAGCTCGGGCCTTTGAGCGTGCCGTAACGACGAGATGCCCTGCCGTGCTGGGAGATTGGTTCTCGCGACAGTTCCAAACCACCCACCCGGAAGGGCATCTCTGGGATGAAACTCTGCCACACCCGCGCGGCGACGTCGGCGGTGTTCGATGACCCGAACCTGGTGTCGGCGGCCGGGCTGGTCCCGGTCCTTGCACTGGCGGACTCGGCAGGGCTCGCACGCCTGGCCGGTGAGCACTTGAGCGTGCCGGGTGACAAGGGCGCCAACGCCGGGTTGAAGGTGGCCTCCCTGGTCGCGGGGATGGTCGCCGGCGCCGACAGCATCGATGACATGGCGCTGCTGCGGCACGGCGGGATGGGCCGGGTCTTCGCCCGGGCGTACGCGCCGTCGACGTTGGGGTCGTTCCTGCGGGCGTTCACGTTCGGTCACGTGCGCCAGCTCGACGCGGTCGCCTCCAGGTTCCTGGCCAACCTCACAGCTGCGGGCGGCCAGGGCGCGCAGGTCCGGCGCGACGGCACGAGCACACGGGTGCTGGTCGACATCGATGACACGATCATCGAGGTCCACGGCCACGCCAAGCAGGGCGCCGGGTTCGGCTACTCCGGGGTCCGTGGCCTGAACGCGCTGCTGGCCACGGTCACCACCTCCGGGTCAGCGCCGGTGGTGGTGACGCAGCGGCTGCGCAAGGGCTCGTGCGGGTCCCCACGCGGAGCCAAACGGCTGGTCGCCGACGCGCTGAAGACGGTCAGCACCCTGCGCGGCCGTTCAGATGTGAAGCCGTTGCTGCGGGCGGACTCCGCGTTCTATGGGGCGCCCACCGTCGGTGCCGCGCTCCGTGGTGGGGCCCAGGTGTCGATCACCGTGCGCCTGGACCCCAAGGTCAAGGCCGCGATCGCCACCATCAGCCAAGAAGCGTGGACGCCCATCGAGTACACCGACGCCATCTTCGACGAGGTCAGCAACACGTGGGTGTCGCGGGCTGAGGTCGCCGAGGTGCCCTTCACCGCGTTCACCTCCAAGAAGGCCACCGACCAGGTGACCGGGCGCCTGGTGGTGCGCCGCATCCCCGACCTCAACGCCGAGAAGAAGAAGGCCGCTGGACAGGGCACCCTGTTCGACACGTGGCGCTTCCACGCCTTCTTCACCACCACCGACCCCGCCGACCTGGACACCGTCGCGGCGGACAAGACCCACCGCGGGCACGCGATCATCGAGCAGGTCCACGCCGACCTGAAGAGCTCCGCCCTGGCCCACCTGCCCTCCGGGAAGTTCACCGCCAACGCCGCCTGGCTGGTGCTGGCGGTCATCGCGTTCAACCTCACCCGCACCGCCGCCGCCATCGCCGGCAGCGACCTCGCCCGCGCGACCACCGCCACCATCCGCGCGAAGCTGATCACCGTCCCGGCCCGGGTGGCGTCCTCGGCGCGGCGGGTCACCCTGCACCTGCCGACCGCCTGGCCCTGGGAAGCCGCGTGGACCCGCCTGTTCACCCACGGCTGCGGTCCACCAGCACCGGTCACTTCCTGACCACCCAGCCCTCACGGCGCGACCCGAACTCGAAGTGGAAAACCCTGACAGCGAGGTCAGGAGAACCGCTCTGCCTGAATCGCACTGGGTTCGTTCCGCTTGATCAGTCAGGATGGGAACGATGGCCAGGTATACGAACGAGATGCGTGAGCGGGCAGTGCGGATGGTCGCCGAGGTCCGCCCAGAGCACCCGCACGAGACGGCCGCGTTGCGGCACGTCGCGGGACTGCTGGGGATGAACGTCGAGACCCTGCGACTGTGGGTCCACCGCGCCCAGGTCGACGCCGGAGCCCGGCCCGGCACCACGAGCGAGGACGCCGAGGAGATCAAGCGCCTTAAGCGCGAGGTCGCCGAGTTGCGTCGCGCGAACGAGATCTTGAAGTCCGCCTCAGTGTTTTTCGCCAAGGAGCTCGACCGCCCCACGACGAGATGATCCGCTACATCGACGAGCACAAGGATCAGTTCGGGGTCGAGGCCATCTGCCGGGGGCTGCGCCCGGCAGTTCGTGGGTTCATCACCTCCCGCGGCTACCGCGCCGCCAAGACCAGGCCGCCCTCGGCCCGCCAGCTCAAGGACGAGCTCCTCGTCCCGGAGATCGTGCGGCTGCACGCGGAGAACTACGGCGTCTACGGGGTGCGGAAGATGCACGCCCTGATCCGCCGTCCATCATGACCCGCGGCGCATTCAGCGCACTGGCGGTCTCTGCCGACACCGAACGCGCCTACATGGCCCGCGAGCAGGACGCGCTCCGCGAGTCCATGTCCAAGCTCTCCAGCGACGACGCCGCGGACACGCGCATGGTCAAGCGGATGGAGACCGCTCTCCTGAACCAGGAGGAGCGGATGAAGAAGGCGCTCGACCAGCGGCGAGACACCGGCCTGAGCTTCGAGCAGCTCGGCATCGACTACCTGATGGTCGATGAGCTCCACGACTACAAGAACATGCGCGTGGTCTCCAGCATCCGCGACGCCGCGCACATCGGGGCCGACCGCGCGATCGACCTCGACATGAAGCTGGACTACCTGCGCCGCACCAACGGCGACCGCGTGTTCACCGGAGCAACGGCCACACCGATCGCCAACAGCGTCGCCGAGGCCTACGTGATGCAGCGGTACATCCGGCCCGACCTCCTCGACGACGTCGGGATCACCGACTTCGACAGCTGGGCCGCGACCTTCGGTGAGCCAGTCACCCAGGTCGAGCTCGCCCCCGAGGGCGGCGGCAACTACCGCACCAACACCCGATTCGCCCGGTTCAGGAACGTCCCGGAGCTCCTACGGCTCTGGCACGTCGCCGCAGACGTCAAGACCGCCGAAGACCTGCCCTACCTCAAGCGGCCAGACCTGCGGGAACGCCCCGACGGGCAGCGATCCCCGGAGACGATCCTCATCACCCCCAGCCAGACCCTGCGCGATTACGTCGCAGACCTGGGGGAGCGGGCAGAGCGGGTCCGCTCCCGCGCTGTCGACCCGAGCACGGACAACATGCTCAAGATCTCCAGCAACGGCCGCGCCGCCGCGCTCGACCTGCGCCTGGTCGACCTCGACCAGCCCGAGGACGAACTCTTCAGCGTCCCGACCAAGCTTGAGGTCGCCGCCGACCGCATCGTGCAGGTCTGGCTCGACAACCGCGACAACGTCTACCCCTCGCCCTCCGACGAGGGCGACCAGCCGGCGAAGGGGGCTCTGCAGCTCGTATTCAGCGATCTCGGCACCCCCAGCGGAGAGGGCTTCAACGCCTACGGGCACCTCAAGGAGCTCCTCACCGACCGCGGGATGGACCCCGGCCGCATCCGGTTCATCCACGAGGCCAGCAACGACCGGAAGAAGGCGCCGCTCTTCGAGCAGTGCCGCACCGGGGGAGTCGACGTCATCATCGGGTCGACGTCCAAGATGGGGGTCGGCACGAACATTCAGGCCCGAGCGGTTGCCCTTCACCACCTCGACTGCCCCTGGCGTCCTGCGGACATCGAGCAGCGAGAGGGGCGCATCCTGCGCCAGGGAAACCTCAACGCCGAGGTCGGCATCTACCGGTACGTCGTCGAGGGCAGCTTCGACGCCTACTCGTGGCAGACCGTCGAGCGAAAGGCCAAGTTCATCGACCAGCTCATGCGCGGCAGCCTCGACCGCCGTGACATCGAGGACATCGGCGACAGCACCATGAGCTTCAACGAGGTCAAGGCAATCGCCTCGGGCGACCCGCTCATCCTCGAGCGAGCAGAGGTCGAGCAGGACGTCGCCACCCTGACCCGGCTCCAGCGATCCCACGCCCGCGAGCAGACGAGCCTTCGACACAAGATCACCGCGGCCGAGCGCGACATCTCTGTCCACGAGAGCCGGCTACCGCGGATCGAGCGAGCCATCGAGAAGATCATCGACACCAAGGGGGACGCCTTCCGGGCAGTCGTGAACGACGTCCCGACCTCCGAACGGTCGGCAGCGGCAACCAACCTGCGCCACCTGATGGGCCAGCACCACTCCACCCTCGACCGGAACACTCGTCCCGAGACCGCGGTCCAGAACGCTCTCCAGCTCGGCGGCCACTCCTTCGACGCCCACCTCCGACTGACCTGGATCGGCGAGGACGTGGTCCAGCTCCGACTCTCCGACGTCCCCGAGGTCGCCGTCGACGTCCCCCTCGACGACACCGGCCACGGAGTCATCACACGCCTCGAGAACGCCATCACCGGGCTGCCCAGGACCCTCGCTGACGCCCGGGCGAACCTGGACCGTGCGGTCGTGGAGAGGGACGCTGCTCAAGCCTCGCTCGGTGCGCCCTTCCCGCGAGAGGCAGAACTGACATCCGCTCGTTCCAGGCTGGAAGAGATCGACCGGAAGATGAGCCACGCGCCGAACCCTCCGCAAGCGGCACCGCCACCGCAGGAGGCCGAGGAAACCCCGCGCGTAGACCCCTGCGAGGCCGCAACCAGGGAGCGCACCACGATGTACATCAACGAGAGCCGGGACGTGCTGAACCGATCAGCGCACCGGGCTGGCCACCAGCCGCCGTCAACGCCGGGCGTAGGGCCCGGAATCTAGCTCGGGATCACGCCGCAGGCGGCGACCTCTAGGGCAGCCACGGCCGACGTCGCGTTGGCGAGGATGCCCGCCTCCCACTCATCCGTAGTGGTCACCTAGACGTGTCCGTGCCGTGCGCCGCCCCCGACGCGGAGGGCGAAGTCGGAACACCACTGCGCTGGGGCGCGACGAAGTCACCGACGCGCGTCCCGATTCTCTCCCTGACGTACTGGTTGAAGTCGAGCAGGGGGTACAGCGCGATCTGAGATAGCTTCGCGTGGAGGAACGCGTTGAGGAAGAGGAGCACCTGGCCCGGGTCGGAAGCGTAGGTGGCGAGGGCAGATCCAGGGAACTCCTTACCGAATCGGACGTCGTCGGGCTCCAACGTGACCCAAGTGAGGAAGCCTTGGTCGAGGACGCAGACAGAGTCCAGTCCCATGCCGATGTCGGTGTCAGCAGCAAGCTTGCCCATCGCAGCTTGCAGCGTCTCCAATGAGGCACCGGAGTAGGCGAAGACATGGCACTGCGGCGCCATATCGCGATGGAGCTGCTCGGCTGCCCCGTTGGTGGAAGCACCAAGAAGACTAGACACCAGGTTCGTCTGATAGGCCGTGCGCGGCATCCTCTTGATCTTGACGGCGGCCTTCCACGCCGTAGTCAACTCCGCTACGGAAAGTTGAGACTTGACTTCGACCCAGCCGTGACAGCTCTCGATCGGCACCGTGCGCACCGAATCAGAGGACCACAGAGATGGGGTGCTCGCGTCGACGACGAGGACATCGCACTGACCAGATATCTGACCGTCAGTGGAGATGAGTTCGGCATTTCCGGTCACCTCGGCGACCCTCGGCAGGAAGGCGACGAGGAACTTCCGCAGAATTCCCTCACGGGAGGATCCCTTGGACCCCCAGTGATTGACTTGGCGGCTGAGCTCGAAGTCAGCCCGCATCTTGGCGGCTACGTGCGCGAACGTTTCGGACAGCTGAACAGATCCCGTGGTCACTGAGACACCCCTCGTGCCTTCGCCTGGCGGACGAGCTCGAGCGCCGTGCGCAGCGCTGACACCCTGTTGGTCATCAGGGTCTGCCGCGAAGGACTGAGTGACGTCCCGCTCAAGACGGCCTCGCACTTGTTCAGCAGCGAGGACAGCTGAGTGTCGGCCACCTCGAGATCCTCCGCCTTGATCACGTTGCCGTCCCCGCCCGTGGTCATCGAGACCCCTCTCCCTGCGCCTTCGCGCGCTTGATCGTTCGGTACAGGGTGGTCACTGAGACACCGCCTCGGGACGGGTGATCGATGTCCGACGCAGCCACGCAATAGCCAGACGCTCGTCGCGGTCCGTGAGCGCATGCGTCGCGGGCACCACGTGGTGGGTCACGTCGGCCCCCATTGCTGCCAGCCCCTGAGCACAGCGGAACCCATCACCGGGCGACCGCCGCTCGTCATGCGCACCGTCGAGGACCAGCACCGGGAGGCCGTCAAGATTGGAGAGGGGCGGGGTGACGAAGGGAGACAGCGGCCGGAAGAGCACCGCGCCGCTGAGCAGATCTGCGTGCAACATCAGCAGGGCTGCCGCCGTGATCGCTCCGTTGGAGAACCCCACGGCGACCGGCCGGACACCGCCAAGGTCATCGTGCATGACCCGGATGAACGCCTCCAGCCCGGGAATCCTGGCCCTGAGATCGTCCTCGTCGATGCGGCGGTCTGGGTGGCGACGAAAGAACGCGTGCCCGTCGGGCAGTCGGACCGTCCCACGCACACCGAGGTGCGCGCCGCTAGGGCGTGTCTCCCAATGGCGTGTGGGGTGACCCGCGATTCTGGACAGCATGTCGCGGATGAGGGTGCTTTCGGATGCCGAGTGGGAACTGGTCGAACCGTTCATGCCGACCTCGGATGGTAAGCGAGGTAGGCGTTTTCGTGATCACCGCACGGTGGTGGAGGGGATCATCTACCGGTACCGGACCGGGATCGCGTGGCGGGACCTGCCAGGCGAGTTCGGGCCCTGGCAGACGGTGTGGAAGCGCCACCGCCGCTTCGCCGGGGACGGCACCTGGGACCGTGTCCTGAGCGCGCTGCTGACTCGGGCAGACGCGGCAGAGGTCATCGACTGGCAGGTCGCGGTGGACTCCACCATCGCCCGCGCTCACCAGCACGCCACCAATACCACCCG
>NZ_AUFG01000071.1 GCF_000426385.1 Arsenicicoccus bolidensis DSM 15745 | reverse complement strand
CGAAGAACTCGGCATCACCGCCTCGGTCGGATCCAAGGGCGACTCGTACGACAACGCCGCCGCAGAGGCACTCAACCGGCTCTTCAAGACCGAGGTCATCCGCCGCCTGGGCCCGTGGCGCACCCTGGAACACGTGGAGTTCGAGGTCCTCAGATGGGTCGACTGGTACAACCAGCGCCGCCTTCACTCCTGGTGTGACGACGCCACCCCGCTGGAGCTCGAGCAGACCTACTACGCTGCCCAGAACCCTTCCCCGACAACCGTCGAGGAAGAACGCCCGACTCTCCACTGAACCCGGGGCGGTTCACTGCTGCACGCCGCCGCGCTGGACCGCCGCCCGCCGGGCGAGCTGTTCCGGTGGACCCTCGACCCGGCAGCGGCCGCCGACGCGGTGGCGATCCTCACCGCGAGCCCGCGCGCCGCGGTCGGCTGGGCGGACTCCTTACAGGCCATGATCGACTCTGCCCCCCGCACTCGCGACTCCATCTGGCAAGGCGTCTCCCTGGCTCTGGCCGCGCTCGCGGACCCACGCGTCCTCGACGCCGTGAACCCCCGCGAGGGCGAGAGTTTCGACCCCGAAGCCTTCCTCCGCGCCAAGGGCACCCTCTACCTGCTGGCGACCGGAGCCGGAGCCAACAACTCCGCCGCGCTGGTCGCGGCGTTCGTGGAAGACCTCGTGGAAGCCGCCCGGCGCATCGCCGCCCGGAGCCCCGGCGCACGACTCGACCCGCCGCTGCTGCTCGCACTCGATGAGGTCGGCAACCTCGCACCCCTGCCGTCGCTGCCGACGCTCATGGCCGAAGGCGGTGGCACCGGGATCACGACTATGCCCGTCTTGCAGTCCCTCGCCCAAGCCAGAGAGAAGTGGTCGGAGAACGCCCCTGGCGCGATCTGGGACGCCTCGATCGTCAAGGTCATCCTCGGCGGAGCATCCGACTCCAAAGACCTGCACGACCTGACCACCCTCATCGGGGAACGCGACGAGGTGACCGACTCCACCACCATCGGAGACCAAGGCTCCCGCTCCGCGCAACGCTCCATCCGACGCGTGCCGATCATGCCGCCCGACACCATCCGCACCCTCCCATTCGGCACCGCCCTCGTCCTCCTGCGCGCAGCACCGCCCATCGTCACCCGGATGCGGACCTGGACTGACAGACCCGACACCGCGCAGCTCCGCGTCGACCGCGCGGGCATCGAGGCCCTGTTGGAGCGCCGTCCATGAGGTTTGGGATGTCTTGCGCACCTTCTCGGTGACCACCACGAGGCCGTTGCCGGCCGAGTCTGATCGAGAAGGAGTCGCCGTCATGAGCGAGCAGTTGCATGTCCAGCAGTCGGTGTCGGGGTTTATCGCGTCCGCACCGCAGTTGTCGTACACCGACCGGGGCGACGCCCGGTTCTACGTCAAGATCGGTCAGGAGCACTTCTCTCGCAACGACAACGGCTCCTTCACCAAGCAGGACACGACATTCCACGACCTGGTGGCCTATCGCCGGACCGCGGAGGTCGCGCACGAGCGATTCGCCAAGGGCGACAACTTCGTCGCTGAAGGCTACGTGCGCGACTACACCTACACCGATGCCGAGGGGAACGCGGCGCAGGGCAGCGAGTTCATCGCCCGCAAGATCGGCCATGACCTCGCCCGGACCACCTACAACGTGGATCGCTCACGACGTAGCACGCCCGGCCGGGCAGCCGAGGCTCCCGCACCGACCGCCGCACCGCCGGCGACCACGGCTCGCCAAGCGGGCATGTCGATCTGACCGGGGCCGCTGACATGACTGACGACAACCTGACGCCACCGCACCGCCCCGGCCCCGACGAGTCCGACATCGAAGACGTCGAACCCGACCCCGTGACGTCGGCGGACGAATACCTTCAACCCGAGCCACCGCACCCGGTCAACTGGAACCTTCTGACCAGCGACGAGGCCGAGACCGAATGGCTGGAGCTCAACGCCTGGGTGAACTGGCTCCGGAGAACCTACGGGCTCCCGGCGAGCGTGATCCCACCGTTCTGGCACCACCACCCCGAGCTGGTGTGGGAACTTTCCGCCTTGCACCTGCATTGGCTGTGCGCCTACGACCCCGAGCAGAACGGGTCCGCACCGCTGGGATGGCACCGCGACTTCGCCGACGCCCGCCAGCGGCTTCGCGACTGGGTCGCCGCCTCTGGCACCCGCCTGGACCGTGATCGGCCGTCTCGGCAGACGAGCTGGCCCGGCGAGGAGGCCGCCGAGCCCGTTGAGGATCGCGTCATCGAGGACCGCGATCAGGACTTCGTGCAGTTCGTCCTCGACGATGTCGCTGAACGCAGGCGGGCCGAGGACGAGTTCTACGCCGGTGGTGCGAGCTGATGGTCCGCAACTACCAACGAACCACTAGCCGACGTCCCGAAAGCGAACGCGGCCTCCACGTCGTGGTGACGCCCCGCCGTCAACCCGACCTGGAGCTGCTGGCACGGATCATCGTGGACATGGCGATCACCGACCCCCTGGGCCTGCACCCCACCGACGACGAGACCGCCAGCGACTACCTGGATCGCCACGACGACGGGCCGTAGAATAGTGATGTTGCCCTTCGAGGGTGCATCAGTCGCTTCGGGTCCACCGGCAGCATCGGTGGCTTGCTTGACCGGCATCGCCGGTCATGCTCTTTCTCTCAACTGGCGCTCGCGGAATCACCGCGAAGGGCACGCAGCCGCCTGAGAGGAAAGAGCACCATGCCCGCCGCCACCGAAGCCCACACCGCCGTGCCCGCCGATCAGGAGGGGCTGAACAACGCGCAGCGCGCCGTCGCCTACATCCGGGTCTCCACCAAGGAACAGGCCGAGCGCGGCGGGTTCGAGGAAGGGTTCTCCATCCCCGCCCAACGCGACGCGATCCGACGTGCCGCCGCCGAGGCTGGCGCGATGATCGTGGAGGAGTTCATCGACGCCGGAGAGACCGCCACCAACGCCCGGCGGCCCGACCTGCAACGCATGCTCTCCTACATCAAGAGCAACCAGGTCGATCTGTGCATCGTCCACAAGCTCGATCGGCTCGCCCGCAACCGCGCCGACGACGTTGCGATCCACCTCGCGCTCCGGCAGGCCGGGGTGACACTGGTGTCGGTCACCGAGAACATTGATGAGACCCCGACAGGGATGCTGCTGCACGGCATCATGTCCACCATCGCGGAGTTCTACTCCCGCAACCTCGCTGGCGAGGTCACCAAAGGACTCCAACAGAAGGCGGCGTCCGGCGGCACCGTCACCAAGGCACCGCTCGGCTACCTCAACGTCCGAGAACGCGACCCGCAAGGCCGCGAGGTCCGCACCGTCACGGTCGACCCCGAACGTGCACCGCTGGTCGCGTGGGCGTTCGAGGCATACGCGGTCGGCAACCGATCCCTGTCCGACCTGGCCGACGAGCTCGCCGCCCGCGGGCTGACCAGCCTGCCCACCCCGAAGCGGCCCGCCAAACCCATCGGGGTCTCCACGCTGCAACGGATGCTGCGCAACCCGTATTACAAGGGCGACATCGTCTACAAGGGCGCGCGCCACCTCGGCATCCACGACCGGCTCGTGCATCCGACCGTGTGGACCAAGGTGCAGAACGTCCTCGACGCCCATAACGTCGCCGGCGACCGCACGCAGACCCACGAGCACTACCTCAAAGGCACCCTGTACTGCGGGTGCGGGAAACGCATGACGATCAACCATGCCCGCAACCGGCACGGCGAGACCTACCCCTACTTCATCTGCCTCGGCCGGCACATGGGCACCAGCGGCTGCGAACGACAGGCCGTGCTCGTCCCCACCGTGGAGCGCCTGGTCGCCGAGCACTACCGCACCTTCGAGCTCTCACCCGAAGCCGCCGACGCCCTCACCGGCATGATCGAGGACATCTTCGACCGCATCGACGCTGAATCCGAGACCCAGCGCCGCGACCTGACCCGGCAGAAAGAACGCCTCGAAGACGAACAACTCCGGCTCCTGCAAGCCCACTACGCCGACGCGATCAGCCTGCCCGTACTCAAGAAGGAACAGCACCGCATAGAAGGCATGCTCACCGACATCGACCAACGCCTGTCTGCCTACCGGGCTGGGCGCGAGGACGCCAAGCTCCGGCTACGCGCCTACCTGCACCTGGCGACCAACGCGCACGCGTTCTACCTCGCCTGCGACGACGCCCGCCGACGCCTGTGTAACCAGGCGTTCTTCACCAAGATCACTCTCAAAGAGAACCTTGACGTGACCTCGGAGTTCACCGGCATCTACGAGACCATCCTCGACCCCACCAACCGACTCCACGCCGAGTTCTGGCAACGCACCGGCCAACTCCACCCCGACATCAACCTGGAGCACAACGAAGAAACCCTGCCCCACGATCAGCGGGGCAGGGTTGGAACTTCGACCAAATGGTGGAGCTGAGGGGACTCGAACCCCTGACCCCCTCCATGCCATGGAGGTGCGCTACCAGCTGCGCTACAGCCCCTCACGGGACGGATCCCGTGGGTTGTCGTGACGGACCGTGGCCCGCTGCGACTGGATTACTTTAGCCAGAGTTCATCGCTGCGACCAAATCGGCGTGTGCCGTGCCGGTCGCCCGGCCTCAGCGCTCCGTCGGCCAGGAGGCGCCCTCGTCGGCGTCGGGGGCGCCGAGGTTCCAGGTCTCGATGCGCCAGGCGCCCGAGGGCACCTGCGCGAGCTCGGCCCAGTGGCAGTTGCGGAGCCCGCCGAGGACGAGCCAGGCCTGCTTCTGCGGCAGGCCGACGAGCTCGGCGGCGAGGGCGCGTGCGGCGACCCCGTGCGAGACGACCACGGCGAGGCCGTCCTGCGGCATACGGCCCACCAGGTCGAGCGCACCGGCCAGGGCGCGCGTCGCCACGTCGGCCACCGACTCCCCGTGCCCCCCGCGCTTGAAGTCCTCGCCGGTCAGCATGCGCTCGGCGTCGGCGGGATACTCCGCGCGCACCTCGGCGCCCGAGCGGCCCTGCCACTCCCCCGCGTGGATCTCGCGGAACCGCTCGTCGCGCTGCACCTCGACGCCCAGCAGGCCCCCGAGCGCGTCGGCGGTCGCCGCGGCGCGCAGCAGGTCGGAGCTGACGATCACGTCAGGCCGACGGGCCGCGAGGTGCGGGGCGGCCGCTGCGGCCTGCGCCAGCCCGGTGTCGGACAGCGCGATGTCGAGCTGCCCCTGCCAGATGCCGGCGGCGTTGTGCGCGGTCTCGCCGTGCCGCCACAGGATCAGTCGCTTGCCCATGGGGGTCAGTCGCGCAGACCCGGCCACCCGGTCGTGCGGGCGGGCGCGTCGGCATACGGGTCGTCCTCGTCCTGGCGACCGGCGGGGTCCGGCAGGTCCAGGTCCACCGTCGGGCAGTCCTTCCAGAGCCGCTCGAGGCCGTAGAACTCGCGCTCGTCGCTGTGCTGGACGTGCACGACGATGTCGACGAAGTCGATGAGGACCCAGCGACCGTCCTTCTCGCCCTCGCGACGCACGGGCTTGGCGCCGAGGTCGCGCAGGCGGTCCTCCACCTCGTCCACGATGGCCCGGACCTGGCGGTCGTTGGGTGCGGACGCGAGGACGAAGATGTCGGTCAGGGCGAGCTGGTCGCTGACGTCGAGCGCGGTGATGTCGCGGGCTCGCTTGTCGTCCGCCGCGAGGGCGGCGGCCTTGGCGAGCTCGATGGCACGCAGGGTGGCGGTCACGCAGGATCCTTTGGGGTGGTGGTCGATGACGGCGGGGACGCCGACGAGGTGGGTGTGGCCTGGCCGGCACCGATGGGGTCGATGACGCCGAGGCCGCCGTTGACGGTGACGCCCGACAGCGCCGGGTCGGTCGAGACGACGGGCGCGGACGCGGCATACAGGCGGTACTTGTTGATGTGCTGCACGACGCCGTCGGGCACGAGGTACCAGACCGGCTTGCCCTCGGCGACGCGCTCACGGCAGTCGGTGGAGCTGATCGCCATGGCCGGCACCTCGGTGAGGGTCACGCCGTCGGCGGGCAGCCCGGACTCCGACAGGTGATAGCCGGGGCGCGTGACGCCGATGAAGTGCGCCAGGCCCCACAGCTCGTCGACGTCCTTCCACGACAGGATCCGGGACAGGGCGTCGGCGCCGGTGATGAAGAACAGCTCCGCGTCGGGGTTGAGCCGGCGCAGGTCTCGCAGGGTGTCGATGGTGTAGGTCGGGCCGTCCCGGTCGATGTCGACCCGCGACACCGAGAAGCGCGGGTTGGAGGCCGTCGCGATCACCGTCATCAGGTAGCGGTGCTCCCCCGGCGACACGCTCGCGGCGGCCTTCTGCCACGGCTGCCCGGTCGGCACGAAGACGACCTCGTCGAGGTCGAACAGTGCCTGGACCTCGCTCGCGGCGACCAGGTGACCGTGGTGGATGGGGTCGAAGGTCCCACCCATCACGCCGATCCGCTGTCTCAGTGCCCGCTCCCGGGCGCGCTGTGCGAGCCGTGCGACGCGTCGTTGGCGCCCTGGGCCGGGGCCAGCTTGGCGGCGGTGTTGCGGAACGCGAACGTGATCGCGAGCAGCAGCATGAACGCGGCGAGCGCGATGACCCCGAACCAGAAGTCGGCGAACGGCAGCGTCATCGCGTGCTCGGAGTGGTGCTCGCCCTCGGCGAGGATCAAGGCGGCAGAAGTCATGCGGTCATGCTACCTGCTCGGTGCGGGGCCGCCCCCGATGCCGGTGTCGGGGGTGCAACGGCACAGCCGACGCACAGCACCCCCTGCGGCCATTGCCAACGTCGCGGACCTAGGCTGGCACGCATGGTCCCTGAGCTGTCCGTCGTCATCCCCATGTACAACGAGGAGCAGGTGCTCCCGCTGCTGGTGCAGCGGCTGCGCCCGGTGCTCGACGGTCTCGGGACGAGATACGAGGTCGTCGCGGTCGACGACGGCTCCAAGGACCAGACCGCCGTGCTGCTGCAGCGCTACCGCCGCGAGTGGGAGCAGCTGCGCGTGGTGCGGCTGCGCGCGAACTCCGGCCACCAGGCAGCGATCTCGGCCGGCCTGGTGTCCGCGCACGGCGACTTCGTCGTCACCTTGGACGCCGACCTGCAGGACCCGCCCGAGACGATCGCCGACATGCTGAGCGCGGCCCACGAGGAGGGCGTCGACGTCGTCTACGGCGTCCGCTCGGACCGTTCCACCGATTCCTTCTTCAAGCGCGAGACCGCCAAGGCCTTCTACTCCGTCCACTCCCGCCTGACCGGGATGGAGACCGCGGGCAACGCCGGCGACTTCCGCCTCATGTCGCGCGCCACCGTCGACGCGGTCAACGCCCTGCCCGAGCACGGGCGGGTGCTGCGCTTCGTCGTCCCCGCGCTGAACTTCCCGTCAGCGAGCGTGTCCTACAAGCGCGAGGAGCGGGCGGCCGGCGAGTCGAAGTACCCCTTCATGAAGATGGTGATGCTGTCGGTCGACTCGATCATCGGCTTCAGCCTCAAGCCGCTGCGGCTGGCCACGTGGTTAGGCTTCGGGGGCTTCATCGCCTCGCTGCTCCTGATCGCGTATGCCGTGATCGGCCGCTTCACGGGCCATGCCATCGCCGGCTGGGCCTCGACCGTGGGCATGATCGCGCTCGTGGGCGGCCTGCAGCTGCTCTGCCTCGGCATCCTCGGCGAGTACCTCGGCCGCATGTACCAGCAGCTCCAGGAGCGACCCAACTACTTCATCGCCTACGACTCCGCGCGGGACCGTGACGACCACCGGTTCGCCATACCGGGCAGTGCTCGTATGGCGACCGGCCAGCCCGCCGGCGCCACGGCGGCACGGCCCGCGGTCACCCTGCAGGCAGGGTCCGTGGAGGCCGGGGCGGGCCCGCGAGTTGCCGACCCGACGCCGCGGGGGACAGACACGAGCGAAGGCACCCTGGACGCCCACGGCCTGGCGGGCGAACCCATCGACCGCTGACCTACCGGGGGTAGGGGCATCGACCGGGCTTCGTCCCCCAGGCTGATGATCCCGCCGGGGGTAGGGGCAATCAGCCGGGCTTCGTCCCCCAGGCTGATGATCCCGCCGGGGGTAGGGG
>NZ_AUFG01000070.1 GCF_000426385.1 Arsenicicoccus bolidensis DSM 15745 | reverse complement strand
CGCCCGGGACCGGGCGACCCGACACGTGCCGGTCCGCCACGACACGGTCATGGGCCGCGGTCGCCGCGCCCGGGTCCAGCTCGTAGGCGATCGCCCGGGCCCGGGCCTCCAGCTCCCGCACCGTCCACCCCGCCGCGCGCGGGGCGACCTCCTCGTCCACGGTCAACCGGTCATCCTGCCCGACCCCGATCGTGGCCGCCGCGACCGCCCGCACGTGATCGACCGACACCAGCCCCCGCCGATGCAGACCCGCCAGGCGGGGCAGCTCCCGGTCCGCGACCCGCGCCAACCCCAACCGGAACCCCGCCGCCGACGCCGAGCACCCCAACGCGGCCCCGACCTCCGCGGCGACCCCCGGCGCGCAGGAACCCCGGTCCGACGCCCGCCCCGACGCCTGCTCGCGCTGGTCGTGGCGGTCCTCGTCCAGGGCCAGCATCACCCGCTGCTGCGCGGCCTGCGCCGCCCGCTCCAAACGCTGCAGGGACGCCAGCAACGCGGTCCGATCCGCGTCGGTCAGGGTCTCGTCCAGCACCACCAACCGGTCCACGACCGCGTCCACCCCACCCGCCGACAGCGTCCCAGTCGCGGCCTCGGACAGGGGGGTCAGGTGGCGGCGTGCCGGACCCGCGTCGGGCTGGTGAGCCTCGCGGAGCGGCGCCGTCGTCATACGAACATGATAGCGAAAAGCATGACCGTAAACCACCCTTGACCAGCAGAAAAACCCATCCGCCGAGACCCTCACCGACCGTCAGGACCAGTCGCCAGGAGTGGCTGCGACGAGCCCCTTCGCTCCTCCCCGGGAGCCCGGCAGCCGACCCACGCTCACCCGACGAGCCTCCCCCTCACGGGAGTCACAGATCTTCGGGTTGGAACCCGAAGATGTTGCACGAGGGTGAGCGGAGGGGCTCAGGCCTGCTGGACCTCGACCCGGTTGCCCATGCCGTCATGGGTGTGCAGCCGCCGCACGCCCGGGATCGCGTCGTCCCACGTGACGTCGTGTCCGGCAGCCTCGAGCCGGCGCGCCACCTCATCAAGGTCACCGGCAAGCAGGCAGGGGTGCGCCTTGCGGGCCGGGGCGAAGTCCGGCTCGACCCCGACGTGCACCACCGCCGACCCGGAACGGAACCAGCAGCCGCCGCGTGCCGCAAGGACGGGCGGCTTGGGGAGCTCCTCCATGCCGAGCAGCTCCCCGTAGAACGCCCGCGCCAGCGCTTCGTCGCCGGGTGCGCAGGACACCTGGACGTGGTCGAGGCCGACGACCAGCGGGGCGATGTCGTCACGCGGGCCTGGACGGCGACCCACAGCGAAGACGCGGTGGAAAGGGAACGAAACGCCATACGGCTCACGGGGATAGGCCCGGCGCAGCCGCTCGCGATAAGGCGCGAGGAAGGACTCGGCGTCGTCGCCCAGCACCTCGAGGACCGGGCGCAGGCCGGTGCCGCGCACCCACTCGAGGACCGGATCCTCCTGCGCCCCAGCAGGATCCAGGACGTGCAGGTATGTCGTCTCCCATGCGTCCGCCTCGAGCCCGGACGCCGCCAGCAGCCGCAGGTAGTCCGTGGCCGCCCCCGACGCCCGGGCGCGGTCCAGCACGGCCCGCAGCTCCGCGGCACGGGGGTGACCGGCCGCCACCTCGCGCATCAGCGCATGGCTCGGGGCGTCGAAGTTGGCGGGCACCTGCATCGCGAACCACCCTGCGGCGGAGAGGTGCTCGAGCCAGCGCGGGACCAGGTCTCGGTGCGTGGGGACCCACTGCAGGGTGGCATTGGTGACGAGGACGTCGATGGGGGCGCCGAGCGCGGACGGGTCCCACTCCTCGGCGCGGGCCTGCACCCACTCGACCCGCCCGTCGGGGTCGAGCTCCCGCGCACGAGAGAGCATGTCGGGGCTGGCGTCGACGCCGACGACGCGGGCCCGCGGCCAGCGGCGGGCGAGCTCGAGGGTGAGCGGGCCGTCGCCACAACCGAGGTCGACGATGAGCTCGGGGTCGCGCGTCGGCTGGATCCGCGCCGTGAGGTCCCGGAAGGGGCGGCTCCGGTCGTCGGCGAAGCGGGCGTACAACGTCGGGTCCCACATGGCGGCGCCTCCTGCGATCGGGGGAACGACATACTTATCTTGACATCAAGATATCCGGTGTCAAGACCCCCAAGCCCTCACCCCAACAACGTGAGGGTTTCGTCCAACTTTCTTGGAGAAGACCCTCACGATCGTGGGACGAGGGAGGCTGGGCGTGCGGGAGAGGGGCGTGCGGGATGTGAACTGCGGTCCTGTGTGCGAACCACTCATACTGGCTGGGCCACCGAGACCACACGTGACGGAAGGCCAGCCCGTGAGCACACGCCAGGAGTCCTACCTCGCCGGACTGATCGGGGACGGCGTCCTGCCGTCGCTCACTCCCCCGATGCACGAGCGCGAGGCCGAGCACCACGGGCTGCGCTGCGTCTATCGCCCCGTCGACCTGCACGTCCTCGGCCTGGGCGCCGACGCGGTCGGGCCGCTGCTGCGGGCGGGACGGGACCTGGGGTTCAACGGGTTCAACATCACCCACCCGTGCAAGCAGGTCGTCATCGCCGAGCTCGACGAGGTCGTGCCGGACGCCGCGCGCCTGGGGGCGGTCAACACCGTCGTGGTCACCGAGGACGGTCGCCTCGTCGGGCACAACACGGACGCAACTGGATTCGCGTGGGGGTTCACGCGCGCCCTGCCCGACGTGGCCCGCGAGCACGTCGTGCAGATCGGCACGGGTGGCGCCGGCTCGGCCGTCGCCCACGCCCTCCTGCGCAGCGGCGTCCGCCACCTCCACCTCGTCGACCTGGACGTGGCCCGCGCCGCCGCCCTGGCCGCCCTGCTCACCACGGCCCAGGGTGGCGAGCCTGGCGACGCGCACGCCGACGAGCACGCCCCCACCGTCACGGCCCACGGGCCGGCGGACGTGCCCGACCTCATCGTCGGCGCCGACGGGCTGGTCAACTGCACCCCCGTCGGGATGCACCAGCACCCCGGCACGCCGCTCGACCTCGCCCTCCTGCACCCACGCCTGTGGGTGGCCGACGTCATCTATCGCCCCATGCGGACCCAGCTGGTGGAGGCCGCCGACGCCCTCGGCTGCCGGGTCATGGAGGGCGGCTGGATGGCGGTCGGCCAGGCGGTCGATGCCTTCACGATCCTCACCGGGCGCCAGGCCGACGAGCAGCGGATGCGCGACCACTTCCGTGAGCTCGTCGAGGCGGGTCGCTGATGCGCACGTCCATCGCCACCGTCTGCCTGTCCGGCACCCTCGAGGACAAGCTCGACGCCTGTGCCGCAGCGGGATTCGACGGGGTCGAGATCTTCGAGCAGGACCTCGTGGTCAGCCCGTCGGGCCCCCGCGAGATCCGGGCCCGCTGCGCCGACCTGGGGCTGACGATCGACCTCTACCAGCCCTTCCGCGACGCCGAGGGGACCGACGCGGCGACCTTCGCCGCCACGGAGCGCCGGCTCGAGCACAAGCTCCGCCTCATGGCCGAGCTCGGTGCCGACACCCTGCTCGTGTGCAGCAACGTCGGCACCGCGACGATCGACGACGACGACCTCGCCGCCGAGCAGCTGCACCGCCTCGCCGAGCGAGCGGGGCAGCACGGCGCCCGCCTCGCCTACGAGGCCCTCGCGTGGGGGCGGTTCGTGTCGACATACGACCACGCCTGGGACCTGGTGCGCCGGGCCGACCACCCAGCCCTCGGGACCTGCCTGGACACCTTCCACATCCTCAGCCGGGGCAGCGACCCCGCCGGGATCGAGCAGATCCCGGGCGACAAGATCTTCTTCGTGCAGCTCGCCGACGCGCCCGCGCTGTCCATGGACGTCCTGTCCTGGAGCCGGCACCACCGCGTGTTTCCGGGTCAGGGCGCCTGGGACCTGCCGGGATTCGCGGCGCACGTGCTGCGGGCCGGCTACACGGGGCCGATGTCGCTCGAGATCTTCAACGACGTCTTCCGCCAGGCCGACGAGGAGCGCACGGCGGTCGACGCGCGCCGCTCGCTCACCTGGCTCGAGGAGCGCACCGCCCAGCGCCTGGAGCACGACGGCGGTGCGACCACCGTGCCGCTCGCGACCCTCCCCCGCGTCGACGACCCCACGGGGTTCAACTTCGCCGAGATCCGCGCCGGGGACGACGCCGGGGTCGCGGCGACCGAGTCCCTGCTCGCCGCACTGGGATTCACGGCCCGTGGCACGCACCGCAGCAAGGCCGTCGACCTGTGGACCCTCGGTCGGGCCGCGGTCGTGGTCAACCGCGAGAGGGGGTATGCCGCAGGCCCGCACGTGGCCGCCCTCGGCTTCGACGTCGCCGATCCCGTGCTCGCGGCCAGCCGCGCCCTGCAGCTCGGCACGCACCTCGTCCCCCGGCGCACGCAGGCCGGCGAGGAGGTCCTGCAGGGCGTCGAGGCCCCCGACGGCACCGAGATCTTCTTCTGCGCCGCCCCGCACGGCCCCGACGCGGGCAGCGGCTGGTGGCGGGAGTTCGGTGACGGGCGGGTGGAGCGCGAGACGTCCACCGGCACGGTCGTCGACCACGTCAACCTCGCCCAGCCGTGGCAGTCCTTCGACGAGAGCGTGCTCTTCCTCGCCAGCGTCCTGTCGCTGGACCCCGCACCCTCGGTCGACGTCGCGAGCCCGCAGGGCCTGGTCCGCAGCCAGGTCATGCGCACCAGCGACGGCTGCGTCCGGGTCGCCCTCAACGTCGCCCCACCCATCGTCGAGCAGGAGCGCGACCGCCTGAGGCAGGCCCAGCACGTGGCGTTCTCGTGCGACGACCTCGTGTCCTTCGCCCGCCAGGCACGGGACCGGGGGCTGCGGTTCCTGCGCATCCCGGCCAACTACTACGACGACCTCGCGGCCCGCTTCGACCTCGACGCCGAGCTGCTGGCGACGCTGCGCGAGCTCGACCTCCTCTACGACCGCGACGACCAGGGCGGGGAGTTCCTGCACTTCTACACCGCGACCGTGGGGTCGGTGTTCTTCGAGGTCGTCGAGCGGCGGGGAGGATATGACGGGTATGGCGCCCCCAACGCCCCCGTGCGCCTCGCCACCCAGCACGCCCGCCTGCACGGGACCCTCCGCGAGGCGACCGGGTCGGATCGCTAGGATCGAGGCCATGACCAGCACGGATGCCGCCACCGACGCCGCCCCCGGCGCCCCTGCCACCCCCGGCACACCCGGCACGCCTGGCACCCCCAGCACGTCTGGTGCTCTCGGTGTGGGCGCAGGGCAGGTGCCCGGTGACGGCTACGTGCAGTCGCTGGCCCGCGGGCTCGCCGTGATCCGGGCGTTCGACGAGGAGCACCCGGAGATGACGCTGTCCGACGTGGCGCGCCGCACCGACCTGTCCCGCGCCGCGGCCCGCCGGTTCCTGCTCACCCTCGAGGCGCTGGGCTACGTCCGCAGCGACGGCCGGACCTTCAGCCTCACCCCGCAGGTGCTGCGGCTGGGCTTCGCCTACCTCGCCAGCCAGACCCTGCCCGACGTCGCGCAGCCGCACCTGCAGGACCTCTCGGAGCGGATCCACGAGTCGACGTCCGTGGCGGTCCTCGACGGCGACGACATCGTCTACGTCGCCCGCCGCGCCACCACCCGCATCATGACGGTGTCCATCCGGGTGGGCACGCGCTTCCCGGCATACGCGACCTCGATGGGACGGGTGCTGCTCGCGGGGCTGCCCGACGACCAGCGGCAGGCCTACCTCGAGGGTGTCCGGCTCGAGCGCCTCACCCCGCACACCGTCGCGTCCGTCGAGGCGCTGCGCCGCTCGCTCGACGAGGTGCGCGAGACCGGCTGGTGCGTGCTCGACCAGGAGCTGGAGCTCGGCCTGCGCTCGCTCGCCGTGCCGATCCACGACCCGCGCGGTCAGGTCGTGGCCGCCGCCAACGTGTCGACCAAGGTCATGTCGACCGAGCGCGGGCAGCTGCAGGGCTATCTCGACGCGCTGCGCGACACCGCGCGGGCGATCGAGGAGGACCTGCGCGTGCAGGGCTGAGCGGCGACCTCAGCCCTCGAAGGACAGCAGCAGCCGCCGCAGGGTCCCCGCCAGCTCGGCGCGGTCGGCGGCGGACAGCTCGGCCAGCAGCGCTCGCTCGCGCCCCAGCAGGTCCGCGAACGCCGCGTCGACCACCGCGCGCCCCTCGTCGGTGAGCGCCACGATCACCCCGCGGCGGTCGTGCGGGTCGGGCGAGCGACGCACGAATCCCCGTGCGGTGAGCCGGTCCACGCGGTTGGTCATGGTGCCGCTGGTCACCAGCGTCTGGTGCACGAGAGCCCCCGGGGACAGCTCGTATGGCGCCCCGGCCCGTCGCAGCGCAGCCAGGACGTCGAACTCCCACCCGTCGAGCCCGTGCTGGGCGAACGCCTCGCCCCGCGCCAGGTCGAGGTGCCGGGCCAGGCGCGAGACGCGCGACAGGACGTGCAGGGGCCCGAGATCGAGGTCGGGCCGCTCGCGTCCCCACGCCTCGACGATGCCGTCGACGTCGTCAGAGGTGCTCATGGGGACAGGCTACTCCCGTCAAGTTTCTCGACGTCGAGCGACCTGCCTGCTCAGGAGACGTCGCCGCGGATCCAGCGGGTCACCCGCTCCCCCAGCGGGGTCAGCGTGTCCCGGGCGTCGGCGTGCTCCGTCAGCAGCTCCCACCCGTGGCCGGCCTCCAGCCAGACGAAGGCCTTGTGCTGGGACGGCGCCGCCTGCACCATCGCCTCCACGGGGGCGCGGTCGCCGGAGTCCTGCGCCGACATCGCCGCGAGCACCGGCATGGTCAGCGTGGGGGCGGCCTGGGCGGCTGTCGGAGCCTCGTGCCACTGGCCCGGACCGGACAGGTCGACCACGGCGTCCGCGCCGAGGGCCTTGGCGAAGCCGGCCGCCATGGACCCACCCATGGACGCGCCGACCAGCGTGACGCGCTTGGCCCCCGCTTGCGCGCCTCCTGCACCACCGCGCGCAGCTGGCCCTGGCGGTCGCCGTAGAACGGTGTCCCCGGCTCGCAGCGGGCGCCGGCATACCCGCAGAGGTTGACGAGGTAGCCCGTGAACCCCGGCGTGGGCAGTGTCGACAGGCAGGGCCAGAACCCGCAGAAGCCCTCGTCCGACTGGTGCACGAACACCGCCGCGTTCGTCCCCGAGCCCACGACCGCCCCACTCAGCGTGGCCCCGCCCGGACCGGCGTAGGTGATCGGCTTGGCGCCCGGCACGCGCGCCTGGGTGCGGGCGCAGGTGAGGTCCAGACCGGTCGGCTCGGAGGTGGGGGTGGCCGACGCAGCGCTGGACGTGCTGGCGGCGCTGGACGGGCTTGACGTGCTGGCGGTGCTCGACGCGCTCGAGGCGGACTGGCTGGAACCCGACGAGCCCGACGAGCTCTGTGCGGTCGACTCGCTGCCGGCCTGCGTGCCGCCACCCCCGCCGCAGGCGACGAGCAGCAGGGCGACGGGCGCGGCGATCAACATCTTCGGTGATCTCATATGTCAACATTGACATATGAGTGGACGTACGGACAAGACCTCCGACCTCGGGCATGCGCTGCTGGGGCTGCTCGCGCGGCGCGAGGCGACCGGCTACGACCTCAGCGCGCGGCTGGCCGCACCGCTCGGCTACTTCTGGACGGCCAGCCACAGCCAGGTCTATCCCGAGCTGGCGCGCCTCGAGGCGGCCGGTCTCGTGACGCACGAGGAGATCCCCGGGCGGGGACCGCGACCGACCAAGCGGTATGCCGTGACCGCGGCCGGGCGATCCGCGCTCGCCGCCTGGGTGGTCACCGACCCCGGCGAGCAGGCGGATCGCGACGTGCTGGTGCTGCGGGCGTACTCGCTCTGGCTCGCCGACCCCGCCGCCGCCGCGGCCATGCTGCGGGGCCTGCGCGAGCGCCACGCCGCGCGGCTCGAGGAGTACCTCCAGCACGAGCGCGAGATCCGGGCCGAGGGAGGCGAGATCGCCTGGGACGACCCGCGCTTCGCGGCGCTGGCGAGGGTGAGGGCGGGCATCGGCTACGAGCGCCACCGCCTCGCCTGGGTGGACTGGGTGGTGTCCGCCCTGACGACCGGCCACGCCCCCACGGACGACGCGAACTGAGCTCCCAGCTCACAAAGCGCCGCCCACGCGCGCTCCGGACGACCGTTCGTGAGCTCCCAGCTCACAAAGTGCCGCCCACGC
>NZ_AUFG01000069.1 GCF_000426385.1 Arsenicicoccus bolidensis DSM 15745 | reverse complement strand
GGTGAAACCACACAACCGGAAGCGCCCCGGGCTCAACCACCTGGCCTTCCACGCCGGCGACCACGACCGCGTCAATGCCCTCACCGCGGCAGCCGCCGACCACGGCTGGGCACTCATGTTCGCCAACAAGCACCCCCACGCCGGCGGTCCACAGACCTACGCCGCCAACCTATCGAACACCGACGGCTACCAAGTCGAGCTCACCGCGAACAACCCGTAGAACTCGCCGATCCACAGGTCTTGACGATTCCTCCCTCACCCTCGCCCCGGCACCTGAGACGATCACTCGCCTCGCTGCCCTCGCCCGCGTCGACGAACAGCACGTGTATGCCGCGACCCTCGGCGCGTTCGAGGGCACCGCCCTCGACTTGACCGGGCTCGACCCGTCTGACCGGCACTCCTACCGGCAGGTCGCCGTTCGCGGCTGGGCACCGGCCCATGGCACCCAGCTCTGTCCGGGCTGCCTCGCGGACAGTGGGATCTGGAAGACCGCGTGGAGGCTGCTTCTGGTCACCACCTGTACCGACCACGGCGTCGTGCTCGTCGCGGAATACCCGTCGTGTTGCCGGCCGTTCCGCGACCAACGCCACTCCTACCTGCGCCGCGTCGGCGCGACACCCGTGTGCGGAAACCCGCTCGGCAAAGGACCGGTCAAGCAGTGCCAACACGACCTCACCACCCTCCCCACGGCGCCGGCGTCACCGGCCGTCCTGGCGACGCAGGCGCGGATCGACTCCGCCCTCGCAGGAAGGCACGTCCCGGTTCTTGGGCGGCCGGCCAGGCCAGCGGCATACCTGGCCGACCTGCGGCACCTGAGCACGCTCTTGCTGCACCTGGCCGGACAACCGGGCGCCGAGACCCTCGCCGCTTGGGTGCTTCAGCTGGCCGCCGTCACCGCAGACCGCACCGCTGACCGCGGACCCCGCTGGGGCCTACGCCCACCAGACCACCCACGCATCCGCGCTGGAGCCCTAGCAACCGCGGACGCGATCCTCGCCGGCGCCGACGTCGACACCGCCGCCGGGCTGTTGACGCCGTGGACCGAGCTCACCCCAACCACCAACGACGGGCCCCTCGGGTGGCTCGCCGACCGCACCGTCATGACCCCCGCCCTGACCCGCCTCGTGATGGCCGCCCGTGCCCCGCACCGCCGCCTGTCCCACCACCTCGACACCCCCAGAACCGATGGAGCCCCCATGCCGATCAACCTGCTCGTCATCCCGCAAGTCACCCCCCACGAGCAGTACGTCGAGCACCTCGCCGGCGCCTCCGACTCCACCGAAGCCACGGTCCGGCTCTTCGCCTCCCTGTCACTAGCGCGGCTGCACCCAGACGTGACGTCCTGGGCCGCAGCGGCCGAAGCCCTCGGCATGCCCGGACCGATGGGCGTGCGCTGCGCCCGAGCGTGCTCGGCAACCATGCGCGTCACCGCTGACGAATGGGAAGACCGGATCAGGCGCGCCATCGAAGAGACGCCCCGACGCGACTACCGCGCCACTGCGGCGAAGATCCGCCACCGGCTCTGGATGAGCCGCTGGTTCGACGAGTGGGCCCGCCACTGCCGCCCGTCAACCCGCGACAGCAGCCAGCCTCACGCCCTGACCTGGCAGTGGGTCAACGTCGCCCACGCCCATCTCGACCTCTCCCCCGCTTGGCATGGCAAGAAGCCGACCGCCAAGGACCGCGCCCGCTACCGTCAGTTCGAGAAGTCCCTCGACGAGGGTCAGCAACTGCAACTTGCCGTCGCCATCAAAAGGCGGGCACCGAACCCCCCGGCTGGGTAGGCTCGAACCGTGGATGCCACGGAGCTATGGCTGCAAGAGATTCGCGATCGAGCGCGCGCCAACAAGATCGCGTTCGTATGCGGCACAGGGATCAGCGCGTCAGTCTCAGGCCAGCCCGGAGCGACTTGGAGCGAGTTGCTGCTCGACGGCTTGGACTTCGTGGGCTCGCTGGGGACGGCCGATTACGACAAGGCGACTCGCTTCAAGAGCATGATTAAGGAGGTTCCAGATGCCGACACATTTATCACTGTGGCCGAATGGCTTCAAAGAAGGCTTCAGGACCCCATCAACGCGGGCGAGTATCGTGCCTGGCTAGAACGCACGGTCGGGAAGTTGACCCCGGCCGACACCGAGTGGGGTCGAGTCTTCTCCCTTCCGGTGCCAGTGCTAACCACCAACTACGACAGCCTCTTGGAGGACGTCACCGATAGACGTCCACTTACTTGGACAGATCTCGGAAAGATAGATAAGTTCGCCGATCACCCTGAAACGCACGTATTTCACGTCCACGGACACTATCAAACGCCCGAATCCGTAATCCTATCTGGGTCGGACTACACCCGCCTGGCGATGGCTAGACCCGTGGCAAAGGTCCTTGAAACCATCTCACACTCTCATACTCTGTTGCTCATGGGCTATGGATCTGGGATCGCAGACCCCAACTTCTCGGCCTTTCTAAATTGGTTTCGAGAGAATTACGGTGAAACCGCCCGCAAAATCTTTGTTCTCGTTCGCGAAATCGATCTACCCAGTCCCCTCCTCTCGGATAAGGTCGCATTCCTCTCGTATGGTTATGAGCACTCTGATCTGCTGCCCTTCCTGACGGATCTCCTCAATGTGCCACTATCAAGAGGGGGTACTTCTCCTGCGGATCCCTGCGTTGATCGTGATGGTCAACCTGAACAAGCGTCGAGCGCGGGCGACTTGCTGGAGGGTCTTCCGGTCCCAGTCAGAAACGAAGTCGAGACGCAATTCGGAGCAGTTGATGCGTTGGGAAACTTTCAACGCGAGCTACTTGAGCGAGGTGCCGTGGCACTTGGCGAACGCGAGCCCCTCTTGGTCAGTGCTGTGACCGGTACGGGGAAGACCACGCTCGCGCGGGTCCTGATGAATCAGGCTCTCGCCAGGAGTACGTCCGCAGTCATGCTCCTCCCCACAAAAGCGCTTGTCGCCCAGGAACTTCGCGAATGGGGCCCATGGGTCGCAGCCTGGTCTCAGGCGGATCGCGAGATCCGCGTCTACGGATCATCGCGGGACTACCCCGAGAATGATTCCCCAGTTTCAAAAGGAAGGTTTGAGGTCGCACTCGCCATTTATGAGAAGCTCGCGGGGTATTTGGTTTCGGGGCGCAGCACGCTGAGTAACACCGGGCTCCTTGTGGTTGATGAGCTTCAGACGCTTGTGGAGGACAAGGAGCGAGCGGTCAAGCTCGAAAGACTGTTAACGCTCATCAAACTTATTCCCAAGGATCAGAGACCATCCATACTCGGGCTCTCCGCGACCCTTAGTGAACGGTCAACCACAGCGCTTCGTCACTGGCTGGGCGTGGATGGTTTTTACTTTCTGCAGTCAACCACTCGGCCAGTGCCTCTGGATGCTTATGTGCTGGACGAGACTCGGTGGAAGATGCAACCCGACGCGCATTTGCTTTCCCTTGGCTCGGAAGACATTAGGGTCCCGGACCCCCGCACCAAGAAGCATTCTTTCGGAGAAGAGCTCCGTGCGTTCGATTCATCAAAAATCCAAGTCCATGGACTCGGCACGGCGCCGCTGGCAGTACAGCTTGTCACGCACTTGGTTACCACCGACCCTCACAGACGCATCATCGTGTTTGTGTCGGGTCGTACGGCAGCGCAAGAGCTCTGTAGCAGCATCCAGCGAAGCCTGGAAGTTCAGCTGGGTGCGGCTCCCAAGGAGGGCAGCCCTTGGGCATCTTCCCGGTTCGGTGCGGCCCTAGCGGAGGAGGACGCCAAGGAGAAGTATCTGTCGCTGAAGTACTCTGACCTGCCCCAGTGGGAGGACGTCCTTCGGGGACTGCGTCATGGAGTGGCATTCCACTCCGCTCGGCTCCCCTCGCGCCTGCGTCAGCAGCTCGAGGATGAGTTTCGCAGTGAAAGCGGGATGCTCCGAGTCCTCGTCGCAACGGACACTCTTGCCCAAGGGATCAATCTGCCCGCAGACGCTGTTGTCGCGACGAGCTTGGCGAGTTACGGAAGCGACCGGAGTCTAAGGCTGGCAACCCCGGCAGAGTTGGACAATAAGGCTGGGAGGGCCGGCAGAAGGGGACTCGCCCGTCGGGAGCGCGGGGAGTTCTATCTTCTGGTTCCGGGGGAAAAGGATCTTGAAGACGTCGCCGGACTGACGGCACAAGGGCAGAAAGATCTGTCTAGCGTCGAGGGGGTCTTCGAGAGATATGTCGCATCAAGGGACCGCACAGCTAGGGTCACTGGGCAAGTCCGGACCCTAGAGGACGTTTCATTGCTTGTGCTGCAGGTCCTGGCCGCTGATGGGTACGGTCGGTCGGTCGCGTCGCTGACAGGGCGAATCGAAGCGGTCCTCGAGGCACTCCTTGTGGCTAGTGAGCAGCCGGTACCGGTGGCACTGCCTCAACCAGAGGAGGTGCTGGCGCGCCTGCAGGGTCAAGGCTTGCTCGCGCTGGAAAATGGCAAGTATCGACTATCCATTCTGGGTTTGGCCTTGGCAAGGTCAGGTTTGTCCTTGAAGAGTTCCGCAGTCTTGGAGCGCTTGGCGCGGCTCGTGGTGAAGGGCGCTGGGGACATTGACCTTCTTTTTAATGCCTGCCGGAGTAGCGAGATCGAAGCAGTCACTGCATGGGTAGGCCTTCCAAGCGTGCCCCGCCGCCATTATCCTTCGTTGAAGGAAGCGATAATCACTTACGCCCTTGCTTATTTGGCTGAGACTGATTTCCTGCGGGAGCAGAATGCCCGGCTGTCATCAAGAGGTGAGAAGTATCCTCTACCCGCACGCTTTGTTCGCGAGGGGCAGAAGGTAGTCTCCGAGGAATTGCTGAGGACTCTGCAAGCGAACAGTGAATTGGTTGAAGATCGCGACGCTACAGCGCTGCTCCGAGCGATTGTCGCTTTCGAGTGGTCTCGCGGGATTCCGTTTCGTGAGATCCGAGCACGTATCTCGAGCGCGATTCGGTCAGAAGAGGATCGGCCGAGAGAACGCCCAGTTGAACTCAAGGTGCACTACAGCGACGTTGAGCAGCTCTGCGAGCAGGTCGCCGGCGTGCTCCGGGGCGCTGTTGATGTGTCCTTTGAGTCTGGCGTGGACTGGTCAAACAGGGTGAGGATGCTGGCCTTGCAGACGGAGGTGGGTCTGCCGGCTTGGCTTGCCCCCGTGGCTAAGATGCGCATTGAGTGTCTGCACAGGGGGCGTCTGGCGCTCCTTTGGGACATGCAAGTCCCAGACTCCGGATGGAATGAAATCCTTGCCACCGGCCCGCTGAAAGATCATCAGGGGATTAGTTCGAAGGAGAGGGACGCGGCGCAGGCTCAGCTTGAGAACCGCCAATTGGAGCATGAGCGCCGGCGACAGCGAGTCGCTCAAGAGTGGGCTTCGGAATTTGTTCCTGGATGGCCAGGAATAACGTTCGATGAGCTGTCGGTGACCCTCGAAGAAGCTCCGACTGCGGAAGCTTACGCTGGTCACTTGCGCACGCTTCTGAAGGGGATTGGAGCGGACGTGACTCTGGGTGATACGACGCACCACGTAGAGATAGCAGCTGTGGCTGGAGACCACCAAGTTGTCTTGCTCGTGCCCAAGGGGGAGATCGGTGAGGTCGAGGTACGGCATGTACGCGAGCGCAACTGCTTGGTTGTCCTGCGGTCCCGAATTCGTCCCAGCGCCTACGGCGTCCTTGGTTCTGGGGGTTGGAAGGCGCGGTTTGTCCAACCGGAGGCGTTGTTGCAGTTGCTCGCACGGTTGGTGTCGCGTCGCGGGGAGTCTCTGGTCGCCAGCGAAGTTGTCGAGCAACTGGCGGGAGTGCGTGTAAGCGCACTTGATGAGGACAGCGTCTTGACTCTGCTCGATGGCGTTCAAGGGCCGCCGCCCTTCGATGGGCCGCTGCCTGCGCTCGAGGGCGCGGCGCTTGACCCCACCCTTGTGCGCACGGACGAGGGTGGAATGCCATGAGGTGGAATATTTGGTCCTCGACTGTCAGCCAAACTGAGTATTCCAAAACAGCCTCTATGTCCTGAGAATCTGCGCGGGCCTGATCGCTAGGCCTGGTTGTGCAATGCGCCCCGCACGAGGTCGTGCAATCCTCGCTGCATCTCGACATGTGTCGAGATGCCGCCTACTTTGATCAAATGGGTCCATAGTTTAACTACACGCCTACGCGGCGTGTCTGCTTGGCGGCCTTGCAGAGGTGGTCGATAACTCGGCCCCGCTTGCGGCCAGGGATGATGGGGGTACGGTGACTATCGCTCAATCCGCGTCGAACACTTCGCAGTGCGAACGACTAACGGACTGTTTGCGTCTGGACGACCGGTTCTGCCGTACGAGAACCTTGACCTTCGAGCGATTGTGCGGTCAGAAGCCACGGGCGCGTGGTCCACGGCCCCCTCCACACCGCAGATTCGGGCCGCGCGCGCATCGCTCGTGGAACTTGAGATGAAATCAGAGGGGCTCGATACCTGAGAGGGGGTCTGGCGTTGGCTGTAACCCGGCATCGCCTCCTTCGTCCTGCTGGGCCACCCCGTCCCGGAGGCACAGCCGCGAAACGGATGATGCGTTGATGGAGACACGAGTGATCGCGGTCGACGTTGGCTCCGTTCTGACCAACTTTGCATGGGCGGGACTTGACCTCCCAGGCCGTCGGCCCGTGGGCGGGGGAGGCACCAGCCCTGAAGAGGCTGCCGTCTCAGTACTCGCTGCGCTCACCAGGGGCGTCCGGGTGGCGCTCGGGTTCGAGGCCCCTCTGGTTCTCCCGGTTAGCCCTGTCGATGAAATCGACGGCTGGAGGACCTTGGGAAAGGCGCGGCAGGGCGAGACCGTCGATGGTCGCTCGCGGCCTTGGTCGGCCGGGGCAGGTAGTGGCGCGTTGGCCACGGGGCTGGTGCAGATGGCCTGGGTTCTGGAGCGCGTGGGCTCCGAACTGCCGGGTATGGCCTGCACGACCCGGCCCGAGGTGTGGTTGTCCGGTGAGTCGGGCCTGCTCGTGTGGGAGGCGTTCGTGTCCGGGACGGGAAAGCCCGTTCCTGCGGGGACTACGCAGCATGCCGCGGACGCGGCGGCTGCTGCGGACACCTTCGCGGACCGCTTGGAGGCGGGAACACTGGGCGAGTCGGATGTCATGTGCGCCCCGATGTCCTCGTTGAATCTTGCCGCCGCCGCGGCGGCGTACGCGAACATGACGATCGCTGTTGACGAGTTGCGACTGCCGGTGCCGGTCTACCGTACGAGACCGGCCCAGCTTTGACGCAAGCTGGCGGGACCGGCACGGATGAGCCAACCCAGATAGTGCACGATCTCGCCCCGGGCGCCGATTCGTGCAAGGCACCCCGCACGCGATGGTGCACTCTTCGCTGCATCTCGACACCGAGGGTCGCCACGGCGTGGCGCTCGACGAGGACCCGCAGTCCGCCCGCGACGCGCGTTCGAGCGGTGCGTGGCCGAGGCGGCAGTCGGCGACCCGTGGCTGCGGGAGCATCCTCCCGTCGTCACCTGGCCCGGCGGGGCGTTCGCGTCCGGGCGGCTGCCGGCGGGCCATCCGCTGGCCGACGAGGTGGCGGACGCCGCCGAGGCCGTCGGGGCGGTGCGACCCGTGGCGGGCGGCGCGCCTTACGGCTCGGATCTGCTCCCCCTACGCCGCGGCCGGGGTGCCGACGCTCCAGTACGGCCCTGGCGACGTCCGGCTCCCGCACTCGCCGCGGGAGTCGGTCGACCTCGGCGAGCTCGTCAAGGTCACGCATGCGCTCTGCGTCCTCGCCGTCCGCCGGCTCACCACCCCCGCCCCCTGACCCCCTGGACCGCGCTGAGACCGTCCGGATCCCGGGCGGGGTTCCGCCGGCGCGCACCGCCTAGCATCGGGCCGGTCAGCAGCGCCGCGACGAGAGGACCCGCCATGCCCCTGGAGAACCCGTTCTACACGCCCGAGATCCAGGGGCCGTACGAGCTGCGGTCGATCGGCCGCTTCGAGCTCGAGGAGGGCGGCGTCATCCCCGACCTCCAGCTGGCCGTCGCGACCTTCGGCGAGCTCAACGAGGCGAGGGACAACGCGATCCTCGTACCGACGTGGTTCTCCGGGACGCACGCGACGTGGTGGCAGGTGTACATCGGCGAGGGTCGCGCGCTCGACCCGACGAAGTGGTTCATCGCCGTCGTCAACCAGATCGGCAACGGCCTCTCGACCTCGCCCCACACGACCGATGACCCGTCCATCGCCATGTCGCGCTTCCCGCAGGTCCGGATCGGGGACGACGTCCGTGCACAGGAGCAGCTGATGCGCGAGCACTACGGTGTCGAGCGGTTCGCGCTCGTCGTCGGCGGCTCGATGGGCGCCCAGCAGACGTGGGAGTGGGCCGTCCGCTACCCCGACAAGGTGCTCCGGGCCGCGCCGATCGCCGGGACGGCGCAGAACACGCCGCACGACACGCTCTTCGCGAAGACGCTCATGGACGCCATCACCTCCGACCCCGGCTGGGCCGGCGGCGAGTACGCCTCGCACGAGGATGTGCGCGACGGCCTGACCCGGCACGCCGACATCTGGGCGACGATGGGGCTGACGACGGACTTCTGGAAGACGGAGTTCTGGAGGGGCATCCCGCCGATCGCCGAGGGCCTGGAGTTCTCGACCTACGAGGAGTTCCAGCAGAACTTCGTGCGGGCCCTCTTCACGATGATGGACCCGAACGCGCTGCTGACGATGGCCTGGAAGTGGCAGCGCGGGAGGAATCGTCAAGACCTGTGGATCGGCGAGTTCTACGGGTTGTTCGCGGTGAGCTCGACTTGGTAGCCGTCGGTGTTCGATAGGTTGGCGGCGTAGGTCTGTGGACCGTCGGCGTGGGGGTGCTTGTTGGCGAACATGAGTGCCCAGCCGTGGTCGGCGGCTGCCGCGGTGAGGGCATTGACGCGGTCGTGGTCGCCGGCGTGGAAGGCCAGGTGGTTGAGCCCGGGGCGCTTCCGGTTGTGTGGTTTCACC
>NZ_AUFG01000068.1 GCF_000426385.1 Arsenicicoccus bolidensis DSM 15745 | reverse complement strand
GACCGAACGAGGGGACGTCGACCAGGGTCACGTCGTGACGGTCGTGGGCGTGCGCGACCACCCCGCACACCGGGCACCCCGCCACATCCGGCAGCGACTCGACCCGCACCACCAACCGACCCTGAGCCTGCCCGTCGACGACGTCGAGCACCCGCATCCCGGGCAGGCCCAACCACGTATCGCACGACGAGCACGAACCAACACCAGAGCACAGCGAAGTAGAGTCAGGCACAGTCGAGGTCCTTCGGCGATCGGACGAGGTAAGAGTCCTCCGATCCTGCCAGGGACCTCGACCCCTACCCCAACCCCCACCGGGCCGCCATGCTCAACCCACACTCAGGTCGGAAGAGCCGAAAAGAGCGACCGGTAGGCAACGAGCATCACCTCAAAGCCCACCACTCAACGGGGCTCTATCCACCGCGGTTGATCGCCGGCCTCGTCCCGCACGCCGACGGCCCGATGTACACGGACATGCGCCGAGCACTTGATGAGCGGCGTGAACTGATCGAGGCCCGCACCGACGCGGTACTCGACGCCGCACGCGACGCCCGGGAAGCCTGGACGAAACCGCTCGGCGTGCCTCCTCGCGATTCGCGGAAGGCAACAGCATGGCGGCGACATGCCCGCACAGTCGCGGCCTACCGGGACCGGTATCGCATCACCGACGACACACCCCTCGGATGGCCCCCTCAGTCAACCGCCCAGAAGATCGACGCCGCCCGTGCCAGAACAGCACTCGACAAGGCAAGGGACATCTCTCGTGAACACACAGCGAATGTCGAGCGTTCGCCGGTCGAGCAAGTCTTTCTCGGCCCGAGCCTGTGATCTAGGCCTGCCCCACAGTGCCTTGCCGACACGTGTTGATTGGGGTGTGGAATGGACTCCGAGCGGGATAATAGTGTGCGCGCCTTCAAAGAGTTCGATCTGGTTGCGTATGCCCCTGATCGCGACGCTCCACGATGCACCTGGTGCCGGGCGGCATCGGGCATCCTCCCGAGGGCGACGCGCGTAAGCGTCGACGCAGCGCGCCACACGTGCACCGCTCACACCCGAGGTGCCTCAACCCGTACGTTGCGCACCGCCCCTCGCGATATCGCCGCCGTGATCGCCAGCTGAGGTGGCCACCCCTGCCGCACGCTGGAGCGCTTGTATCACGTTCCGGAGTTCGGGTACACCACGCAGCCCGACTGCGGTCGGGTAGAGCCGGCAGGCCAGAGCGGGGGCTGCTCCTTGACGGGCGAAGGGGTCGGCGCCGTTGATGAGGATTGTCGGTGACCCCGTGAATCCCCGTTGCTGGGCTTGCTCATCGCTGACGACGATGGAGCGGTGTACTCGCGCGTCTGTCCCGCACTGGCTCACGGCAGCCGTGATCAGCCGCACCGCGGCTGCCTCGCTGGCGCAGTCCGGGACGACGAGCAGCTCAACGTCGATCGTCTTCATCACCACCGATGGTTTGAGCGCGCAGTCGTAGGGCGTTGGCGATGACGCTGACGCTGGAGAGGGCCATGGCGGCGGCGGCGATGATGGGTGAGAGCAGGAGCCCGAAGACGGGGTAGAGGACGCCGGCGGCGATGGGGATGCCGAGGGCGTTGTAGACGAAGGCGAAGAACAGGTTCTGCCGGATGTTGGCCATGGTCTTCTCGGAGAGAAGACGTGCGCGCACGATCCCGGTGAGGTCGCCCTTGAGCAGGGTGATGCCGGCGCTTTCCATGGCGACGTCCGTGCCTGATCCCATGGCGATGCCGACGTCGGCGGAGGCCAGGGCTGGCGCGTCGTTCACGCCGTCGCCGGCCATCGCGACGACGTGACCTTCGCCGCGGAGCTTGGTGACGATGTCACTCTTGTGGTCGGGCAGCACTTCGGCCTCGACGTGATCGATGCCGAGCGTCTTGGCGACTGCCTGGGCGGTGACCCGGTTATCGCCGGTGAGCATGACGACGTCGATGCCGTCCGCGCGCAGAGCCTTCAGGGCGGCGGGGGTGGTTTCCTTGATGGGGTCGGCGATCGCGAACATACCAGCGGAGTGGTCGTCGATTCCGATGTGGATGACGGTCGCACCGTCGCCGCGGAGCTCGTCGGCGCGGGCGGCGAGCGGGCTCGTGTCGAGGCCCTCAGAGTTGAGGAACGTCGCGCTTCCGATGGTCACCCGGTGGCCGTCGACGGTCCCCAGGACGCCGCGCCCGACGGGTGAGTCGAAGTCGGTCACGTCTGGAATGTGCAGGCCTCGCTGGGTGGCGGCTTCGATGATGGCCATGGCGAGTGGGTGCTCGGAGGCGCGTTCGACGCCGGCGGCGATGCGCAGCAGCTCGTTGTCATCACGGTCGCTGCCGGTGGTGACGATGCCGGTGACGGTGGGTCGTCCTTCGGTGAGTGTGCCGGTCTTGTCAACGACCAGGGTGTCGACCTTCTCCATGCGTTCGAGGGCTTCGGCGTTCTTTATCAGGACGCCCAGGCCTGCGCCGCGACCGACACCGACCATGATCGACATGGGGGTGGCCAGCCCGAGCGCGCAGGGGCAGGCGATGATCAGGACCGCCACGGCGGCGATGAGGGCGTGGGCGAGCTTCGGGTCCGGGCCGACCAGTGCCCAGACGATGAACGCGACCACGGCGATGGTGATGACGGCGGGCACGAAGATGCCGGCCACCTTGTCGGCCATCCGCTGGATCGGGGCGCGGGAGCGTTGCGCGTCGGCGACCATGGCAACGATTCGGGCGAGCATGGTGTCGCGTCCGACCTTCTCGGCGCGCATGACCAGGGCGCCGCTGCCGTTGATGGTGCCGCCGATGACGGTGTCGCCGCTGTTCTTGGTGACCGGCATGGACTCACCAGTGACCAGGGACTCATCGACGGCGGAGCGGCCATCCTCCACGGTTCCGTCGACCGGTACCGCCTCGCCGGGGCGGACCCGGAGGCGGTCACCGAGCTGGACGGTGTCGAGGGGGATCTCTTCGTCGTCGCCGTCGGCGGTGATGCGGCGGGCGGTCTTGGGGCTGAGATCGAGCAGGGCTTTGATGGCGCCGGAGGTCTGCTCGCGGGCGCGCAGCTCCAGGACCTGCCCCAGCAGGACCAGGGTGGTGATGACGGCGGCGGCTTCGAAGTAGACGTCGACGGTGCCCGCGTCACCGCGGAAGGAGTCGGGGAAGACACCCGGCGTGAAGGTGGCGATCACGCTGAACAGCCACGCGATTCCGGTGCCCATCGCGATCAGGGTGAACATGTTGAGGTTGCGGGTGCGGACCGAGGCCCAGCCGCGGACGAAGAAGGGCCACCCGGCCCACAGCACGACGGGTGTGCCGAGCGCCAGCTGGAGCCACACCGAGGTACGGGCCGGGATGAGGTCGTGCAGCCACGGGATGAAGTGGCGTCCCATCTCAAGGACGACGGTGGGGATCGTCAGCGCGGTGGCGACCCAGAACCGGCGAGTCATGTCGGCTAGCTCGGGGCTGGGGCCGGTATCGGCGGTGACGGTCACCGGCTCCAGGGCCATCCCACAGATGGGGCAGGACCCGGGCCCGGGGCGGCGGATCTCTGGATGCATAGGGCAGGTCCACTCCGTCGCCTCGCCGCTGATGGGCGCATCGTGGCTGGCGGCGGGCATTGTTGCATGTTCGGCTGCGGGACCGATGAACGCGGCGGCGTCCGCGTGGAATCGGTCACGGCAATGCTCCGAGCAGAAGTGGTACTGCTGACCGTCGTGGTCGAGGACGGGTGCTGTCGAGGCGTTTACGTTCATGCCGCACACGGGATCTGTGAGCGGCTCCGTCGCGGTGGATTGGTCGTAGTGGTGCTCGTGGTTCATCACGGTTGGCTCTCCTGCGCGAGCGCGTCCATCGGTGTCCATGCCCGGGCGGCGAGCGTGGCGGCCAGCGCCCTGGGTGTCGCGAAGGTCATGCGGTGTCCTTCGTTCTGGCTGTCGACGCTGATGGGACCAGTTCGCCCGTCTGGGCCTCCACCTTGATGAGTGGACACCGGCCAACTGGGCGACATCCGCCTCGGACGGTTCCCTCGCAGTTGCCGCAGGTTCATGGCGGGCAGCCGAATATGTGTCTTTGTGGTGATCATCCGCTTCTTCCTGGACTCGGACCATTTAATACCATATACCCCGCCGGGGTATATGCACAGCAGCGGGTTGTTTTCTGTGTCGGGGCGCAGAGGCCGTGGCCTGGTGAGAACTAGGGCAAGGTCGGGTCGTGGGGGTCCGTCAGGATGGGTTTCCCCTGTTTCCGTGGTTCATCCACAGCATCATGGCGCCCATCATGGCGAGGCAGCCCAGGGCGTAGAGGAGGCCGCCGGCGCCGAGGCCGCCGGCGGCGATGAGCATTCCGATGACGACGAGCATGGGCACGCACATGAGCCACATCAGCCAGCCGTGACCGTGCCCGGGGCTGGGAGCCGGGGTCTCGGGTGTGGGTGTCTGGGTAGGTTGCGTGAACTGTGCGTAGTCGTTGGACGGTGAGTGCCGCGTGGCCATGGTGGGTCTCCTTCGTATGTTCGTCCCGGGCCGTTTGCCCTGTGTCTTCAGACTCGTCGCCCGATGTGGCGGTATGGCCTTGGGTTGATGAAGGGTGGGTCAAGATGTCGGCCGGGTCACTGGACGACGACTTCGGTGGTTGCTCCGGCATCGGTGGTGCGAAGGACCTTCCCGTCGACGACAACGATGATCTCGACCTTGCCGTCAGTGGTGCGCTCGGCGAACAGGGAATCGGCGGTGCCGATGGTGTCGGGGTGCAGGGTCCAGGTCGTGCCGGCGTCGTCACTTGTCGCCAAGCGTCCAGCGCTGGTGGTGGTGACGATGGTCTGCTCGTCTGCCCACGCGACCAGCACCGCGGTCTCCGGTGGCGTGAGCTTCTGCCAGGTCGCTGCGTCGTCAGTGCTGAGGAGCAGGCCTGCAGCGGTCGTGGCCAGGAGAGTCCCGGAGGTGGGTGAGGCGGCCAGTGCCCGGGGTGGGGCGGCGATGCTGCGGTCTGTCCAAGAGCGGCCGTCCGTGCTGGTGCGCAGGGTCCCGTCGAATCCGGTCACGCCCTTGGGTCCGACGGTGAGGGCATGGAAGTCGGATTCTCCACCTCGCGAGGTGACCTGCCAGCTGAGGCCGCCATCGGCGGAGGTGATGAGCCCGACCGGCTGAGGCAGATCGACCCCGATGCCCGGATGGCCGGAGGCGTAGAAGGTGCCGTTGGGCCCGACAGCGAAGCCCATCAGGTCGATGATCGGCCCGTTCTGGCTCAGCTCGCCCTTGACATGACGGAAGAGCCCTTCGTGGGTGGCCAGCAGTAGCTCGCCAGTCTCCGGGTCTCGCGCAACGGCGTGGATGTGAGTGATGGCGATCGGCGCGTTCGACTCATCCGCTTCCGATGGAGGGCTTGAAGCCGTCCCGGCAGGTCGGGAGCCGGATGCGTCCGGCGCGGTCGTAGCCACGCAGGCGGACAGACCACCGAAGGCGAGGACCAGGGCACCGGCTGACAGCGCCCGCAGCACTGGCCCGTTCACTTGGCATACTCCAGGGCGATCATCATGCCAGCCTCGGCGTGGTAGATGTTGTGGCAGTGGATCATCCAGTCGCCCGCGTTGTCGGCATCGAGGTCGATCGCGAAGGACTGCATCGGCGCCATCAGGACGGTGTCCTTGCGCAGACCAGAGGGCAGCGCGAACGTGTGACCGTGCAGGTGCAGCGGGTGGGTCATCATCGTCATGTTGACGGCGTTGATCCGCAGCCGTTGCCCGGCCGTGACGGTGAGGGGTTCGTTCTTCCCGAACTGGGCCCCATTGATGCCCCACCGGTAGGGCTTCATCGAGCCCTGGAGATTCAGGTCGACGGTCGCATCCGGTGCCTTGGCGGGCAGCTTCGCGGACTCCGCCGGCTGCAACTGGGAACCGATCAGCACCTGCCCGGACAACTCGGGTGGGGTGACATCCGCACCGGGCGCGGCACCGCCCGCGGTGCGGACCAGGGCCATGGCCTGGCCGCCGCTGGTCTTGCCGAACGGCCTGGCCACCAGCGGGAAAGCCCCGTCCTTGAGGGTGACGACCGCGTCGTAGCGTTCGCCCATCCCGATGTAGAAGGCATCGACCTCGCTCGGCTGGACCGCATGCCCGTCGGTGTGCGTGATGGTCATCCGGTGCCCGCCCAAAGCGACGGTGAAGATCGTGTCGGAGGCAGCGTTGATGATCCGCAGCCGGACCTTCTGGCCGGGTTTGGCGGTCAGGACCTCGGGATCGGTGGGGGGTCTGCCGTTGACCAGGAAGAACGGGTATGTGACATCGCCGGCGTCGCCCCACGGCCCGGCACCCATCGACATCCCGCCCATCGAGCCGTGGTCCATCCCGCCCATGTCGCCGGAGGATGCGGTGCCGCCGTCGGCGATGAGCTTCTTGAGCACGGCGTCGGGGGTGGTGCCGGTCCCGTCGATCCAGTCATCGAGGACGACGATCCACTCGGCGTCATATCCGCCTTGTTCGTTGGGGTCGTCGATCACCATCGGTGCGTACAGGCCGCGGTCGAGCTGGACGCCGACATGCGGGTGGAAGAAGTAGGTGCCGGGGTCGGGGACGGTGAACTCGTACACGTACTGGGCGCCTGGCTTGACCGGGTCCTGGGTCAGGCCAGGGACCCCATCGGCGGCGTTGCGCAATCGGATGCCGTGCCAGTGGATGGTGGTGTCCGCGGGCAGCTGGTTGTCCAGCGTGAGCCGTAGGAAGTCACCCGCGGTCGCCCGGACCAAAGGCCCGGGGGCGACGTCTCCGTATGCCCAGGTCGACACCTGCCGTCCGCCCAGGTCGAGGGTGACCGGTTTCGCTGTGAGGGTCTTCTCGATCAGTTTCTGCCCCGGGGACGGCGGGATCGGGGTCGGCGTGCCGAACGTACGGGACGGCGTACCGGTAGACCCGGGCGATGATGTACAGGCGGCTAGGGCCGCGGTCGCGGCGACACCCAGGCCGCCGAGCAGGACGTTGCGGCGGGACAGTAGGGGCGAGGTCATGATGCCTTTCCGGGTCGGGGAGAGAGAGTCAGTGGCCGTCGGCGATCAGACGGCGACGCTGTTCGTACTCCTCGGGGGTGACCTCGCCACGGGCCAGGCCTTCCTTGAGCAGGGTCAGCGGGTCCGGGCGGTCAGCCCCGGCGGTCGTGCGATCGCGTCCGGGAAGCAGTGCCCGGATGACCAGGACGATGACGAGCCAGAACGCGAGAGTGCCGCTCCCCATGATCAACCACATCCACCACTCCATGCCGTAGCCCCACATCATGAGCGTGCTCCTTGCCATTGCCGTCGTCGTGAACCCAGTGGTGTCGACACGATCCATCCTGTGCGGTGTAGGTCGTGATCAGACTCTCGCTGAGTTGAGGTTTGACGAAGATCCGGGACGCGCTACCGACGAGGCGGCGTCGACAGCACGGGTGGGCGAGAACGGTGGGAGAGAATGTCGAGTGTGAGCACCACACACCCAACCCCCGGACCAAGTGTTCTCGTCATCGAGGATGAGAAGACTCTCGCCGGGATGATCGGCGCCTACCTGTCCCGCGCCGGGTACCAGGCTCGCGTCGTGCACACCGGACCGGAAGGGGTGCAGGCGGTGCGTGATCAGACGCCCGACGTGGTGATCCTCGACCTCGGGCTGCCCGGACTCGACGGCATCGAGGTGTGCCGCCAGATCCGCACTTTCACGGACTGCTACGTCATCGTCGTCACCGCCCGCAAGGATGAGATCGACACCCTCATCGGCCTGTCCGTCGGCGCCGACGACTACGTCACCAAACCGTTCAGTGTTCGCGAGCTCGTCGCGCGGGTTCAGACCGTCCTGCGCCGACCCCGCACCGGCACGTCCCGTGCCCATCGTCAGGAGCCGGTGTGGGTGTTCGGGGAACTTCACGTGGACTCGGTTGGCCAGCAGGTCCACCTCGCCGGTGATCCGGTGGCGCTCACCCCCACGGAAAGAGACCTGCTGATGACACTCGCCGAACGGCCCACCATGGCCTTCTCCCGCCGCCAGCTGATCGACGAGGTCTGGGGCGACGACTGGGTCGGTGATGAACACCTGGTCGATGTCCACATCGCCCACCTCCGCCGAAAGCTCGGCGATGACCCGGACACGGCCCGCTACATCAGCACCGTGCGCGGCATCGGCTACCGGATGGGCAAGGGATGAACACCTCACCCGGCGCCCATGCGTCCCACGGCCTCGCGTCCCGACTGCTGGCCGGGCAGTCGATCGTCCTCGTTGCCGGCGCCCTCACCGCCGGACTGGTCGCCACGATCATCGGCCCCCCGATCTTCCACGACCACCTCCTCCAAGCCGGCCACCCGTCGAACTCGCCCGAGCTGGCCCATATCGAGATGGCCTACCGGGACGCCTCACTCATCTCGGTCGGCGTGGGGCTGCTCATCTCCCTGCTGGCCGCCACCGCAGTGACTTGGTTCCTCACCCGGCGTCTGCGACGCCCCCTGGACCAAGTAACCCACGCCGCCCGAGAGCTCAGCAGAGGCCACTACGCCACGAGGGTCCCACTGGTCGGTTCCGGCACCGAGTTGGAGACCCTCGCAACCGCGTTCAACACCATGGCGGCCCGGCTCGAAGGGGTCGAGGACACCCGCCGGCGGATGCTCTCCGACCTCGCGCACGAGCTGCGGACCCCGATCGCCACCCTGAGCGCCTACCACGAGGGCCTGCACGACGGCATCGCCTCCCTCGGACCCGACTCCCGCGCCGCCCTGACCGAGCAGACCGAGCGACTCACTCGGTTGGCCGACGACATCGACGAGGTCTCCACAGCCGAAGAAGGCCGCCTCGACCTCGATCTGCACGACCACGCCGTTGCCGACCTGCTCTGGGCCGCCCACGAAGGAATGCGAGAGCGCTACGCCGCCCAGGGCGTCAGCCTCGTCATCGACCCCACGGCGGCAGCAGGCCTCGCCGTGAAGGTTGACCGGCACCGCATCGGGCAGGTCCTGACCAACCTCCTGACCAACGCCCTCCGGCACACGCCACCCGGGGCGACCGTCACCGTCGCCGCCCAACGCGACGGGGCGGAAGTCGGCATCAACGTCACCGACAACGGCGAAGGCATGACACCCGAGCAGCTAGAGCACGCCTTCGAACGGTTCTACCGCGGGGACTCGGCACGCACTCGCGACCGCACCGGCTCCGGCATCGGCCTCACCATCAGCAAAGCCATCGTCGACGCCCACGGCGGCAGCATCACCGCCGCAAGCGCAGGTTCCAGCCTCGGGACCACCTTCATAGTCAGCCTGCCCACGACGCTCAATGACCAGAGCCGTTTAGCAGTACAGCCTGGAGGCCGCCCGCGAGAACGTCGAAGACCTGGCAGGCTGATCGTACTCGGTCCGCGACATTGCAGCCTGCGCTGAAGGATCAAATCGCCAGCAACCAAACGCAGACAAGCCCCCTGTACCCCATGATCGGGAGTATAGTAGAGCGTGAGGCAGGTTCTTCTCATCTGCGGGTCCTCCGGGACGGCCCACCACGGGCGCTCATACACGTACTGCCTTCTCGACGGAGAGCACGTGTGACGAGAGGCCCGCCATGTTCCGCCTTTCTGGACGATCAGTGTCCACAGCCGCTACTACCTGCGCCGTTACATGCCGAGCAACCGGCTGCTCGACGCGATCCGCAGGCGACGCGGTCTCAGATGGGGCATCCCGGCAATGCTGATCGCCGCGCCCTACCTCCTGATCGCGAGCATTTGCACCCGCCTCATCGATGATGGCGGCCCCGGCTGGCTTCACCTCGTCGTATTTTGGGCGATCTGGAACGCGATGAAGTTCGTCATCATGGGACCGGTCAGCCTCGCCCTCCTGGTCCGTGCCCGGACCCAGGAAGCAGTCGCGCGGCGCCGCGCACGCGCTGAGCAGGTCACCCACGACCACTCGATGAATCAGGAACCCGTATCGGCGGGAGCACTCCGATAATTGCGGCGACTAATTGCGGCGACCTACAGCCTGGACCGGCTCAGCCGGGTCGTTCCGCAGATCATGGCGGACCTCCACGACGCCGGCGTGATCATCTACACCGCCGACCGAGAACCGCAGCCCCTCGGCGACACGACCACGCTGCTCGATATCCAGATCGCCACGATCCACGCATCTTCCTCCCGGGTCAGGCGCATCAAGCACTGACCCGAGCGCGCCGGCCGCCCGGACGGATCGTGACTCGTTCCACGTCGAGCGCGCGCCGGACCGCCTGTTGACTCACCCCGAACCGCAAGCCGACCTCTATCAGCGTCGAACCACCCTCGTAGAGTTCGACCGCCTCAGTCACGTCGGACTCATCGAGGCCGCGCCTGCGGATCGGGATCGACCGGCGGACAAGATGGGCAGCCACTGTGCGGCGGTGAACACTGAACCGCTCGCCCAACTCAACGAGGGTCGCGCCTTCCCGATACAGGGCCACCAGCTCGTCGACCTGCGCCGGGCGCAGAAAGGTTTGAGCTATCCCAACTGCACGCACCATCCGACCCCGCGAGTCCACAACCGACGGCTCCAAAGGCCGCCAAGAACGCTTGTATACGCCACGCGACCTGCGGGACACCACCGTTTTCAATGCCGAGTAGGGGTTCTCAAACTGAGGTTGCCCCCGTTCGACGGACACCCTGACTGGCCCGGCTCTGAGTAGCTGGGCGGGAGAGGATGCCTTCATGGGTGCCAAGAGGAAGAGTTTCACCCCGCAGTACCGCCGTGATGCCGCTCATCTGGTGATCGACTCCGGCCGCACGATCGCGGCGGTCGCCTCAGAGATCGGGATCGGTGAGCAGCTGCTGGGTCGGTGGGTCGCCAGGGAGCGTGCACGGATGGATGAGCCGCCGCCGGCGGGTGATATCAATGAGCGGGCCGAGCTGGAGCGCTTGCGCGCGGAGAACGCTCAGCTGCGGATGGATCGGGAGTTCCTGAAAAAAGCAGCGGCCTT
>NZ_AUFG01000067.1 GCF_000426385.1 Arsenicicoccus bolidensis DSM 15745 | reverse complement strand
CTGGGAGCTCAGTTCGGGTCGTGTGGGGCGCCGAAAGGAGGGGTCAGGCGACATGTCGTGAGCTGGGAGCTCAGTTCGGGTCGTGTGGGGCGCCGGGGCCCGGGGGTGCGGGCGGGTCAGCGCGGCAGGGCGGCGAGCCAGGGGAGGAGCAGGGCGTCCACGCGCTCGGGGGCCTCCTCGGCGACGAAGTGACCTGTGCCCGGCAAGAGGTGGGCGTCCAGCCCGGCCGCGGCGTAGCGCGCCGAACCGCCCATCGTGATCGGCAGCACGGCGCGGTCCTCGGCGCCGTGCAGGTGCAGGGCGGGCACCCGCATGGGGCGACGCAGCGCCGCGGCCCACTGCCGCCCGGAGATCCACAGCTGGGAGCGAGCCATCCAGCGGTAGTACTCCGCCGCGGAGTGCGCCACGAACGGCAGGGCCATCTGCTCGGCATACCGGGTGGTGATGTCGACGTCCAGCCAGGTCGCGCCGGGGGCCGACCACTCGGTGAGGATGCGCGCGACGTAGCCCGAGGCCGGGTCGCCGAGGCGGCGCTCCGGCACGAACGGCCGCTGCAGCCCGGCGAACGTGCGGCCCGCCTGGATCTGCGTGGGCAGGGTCAACGACGCCGTGCGCAGGGCGAGCGGGTGCGGGGCGCCGAGCGCGACCACCGCTCGGGTCGCCGGGGGCTGCAGGGACGGCATCGACCAGGCGATCCAGGCGCCGAGCCCCTGGCCGACGACCACGGCCGAGCGCTCGCCGAGGGAGCGCACCACGCTCGCGACGTCGGCGGCGGACGTGAAGGTGTCGTAGCCGACGGGCGGCTTGTCCGACGAGCCGAAGCCCCGCAGGTCCATCGCGGCCACGCGATAGCCGGCCTCGGCCAGCGAGACCAGCTGGTGCCGCCAGGCCCACCAGAACTGCGGGAAGTCGTGCAGCAGCAGCACGAGCGGGCCGTCCCCGGCCTCGGCGACGTGGAACCTCGCGCCGTTCGCGGACACGAACCGGTGCCGCCAGGGCCCCGGGACCAGGGTGCTGGCGGCGTCACGCATGGTGCCGTCGTTCATCGGCCCCATCCTGGCAAAGGTCGGGCGGGGCGCACCAACGGCTCGCGGGTCGGCGGGGTGGGGTCATGACGCAGGGCCGTGACGCAGGGTCATGGTGCTGGGTCATGACGGAGGGTGGGGACGACAGCGGCCCCCTCCCTGGTGGGGAGGGGGCCGCTGGTCGGACCAGGTGGTCGGTGCTCAGGCGCGCGTGGCGCCGGCCTCGCTGCGGGTGTCCGTCGCGTCGGTCGTCGCGTAGGTCGACGTGGCCTCGCGGGACGTGGTCTCGCGGGCCGAGCCGTAGGCCGCGGTGCGCTGCTCGGTGACCGCCGGGCGGGAGGTGTTGGGCTTGAGGGCCTCGACCGTCTCCTGCGCGTTGCGGATGGTGCGCTCGGGCTTGACGTTGACGGTGCTCAGGGCCTTCTTGCCGACCATCGCGAGGATGCCGGCCACGACCAGCAGCACGATCGCGACGATCAGGAAGGACAGCCACGGGGCCAGGCCGAGGGCGATCAGGCCGTAGGCCGCGGCGATGAGCAGCAGGATCAGGGCAAGGAAGGCGAAGACGCCCGCGCCGGCGAACATGCCGATGCCCTTGCCGGCCTTGGCGACGTCGGTCTTGACCTCGGCCTTGGCGAGCTGGATCTCGTTGCGCATGATGCTCGACACGTCCTGCGTCGCGTCGGCGACCAGCTGGCCGATGGTGCGAGCAGTGGTGTCGCTGCCGTAGTTGCGCGCCTCGCGGTCGCGGTCGGCGCGGCGAGCGTCGTGCTCCTGCTCGGTGTAGGACGTGGACATGGGGGCGACTCCTCGTGGACTGTGGGATCGAGATCCCGGGGCAGGGTTCGATCATGTCATTCACACATTCACCCGAAACCATACCTACATCGCGGTGGCCGCCGGGGGAGGTTCCGCGACGCGGGCACGGCTCGCACCTCGGACGATCTGGTGGACGACTTGTGGACGACGCGGTCGGGTCAGGCCAGCAGGCAGGCGACGAGCACAGCCACGCTGAAGCCGATCTCCACGAGCCCGACCTGCAGCGGCGTGATCTGGCGCCCGCGCAGCGGGCCGAGGGTCGGCATCGCCCAGGCGCGTGCGGTCGCGAGGGCCAGCACCACGGTGGCCAGGACGAGAGCGGCCCCCGAGACACCGGTGGCCAGCGCCGGTATGCCGCCCAGCGCCGCCGTGAGCAGCACCGCCGTCATCGCTGCGTGATAGGCCACGGACGCCGCGAACCAGCGCCGGTCCCCGCGCTCGCGGATCATCGTCTTGACATAGACGACCGTGCCGAAGAAGTAGGCCAGCTGCAGCAGCGTCACGAACGCCACGCCCCTGACCTGGTCGGGTCGGCGCGCGGCGACGTCGGCGACGGCGCTCACCGCGCCCAGGGGGAGCCGGGCCGAGAGGCCGGCGCTCCACAGGACGGGCGTCACGAGGCAGGCCGCGGTGACGGTGACCAGCCCGCTGAGGGTGGCCCGGTCCCGACGGCGCGACGCGAGCACCAGGGCCACCGCCAGGAGCGGGGCGGCCACGACGAGCCAGCCCGTGAGCCCGGGTCCGAGCGCCATGACGGCGACCCCGAGGACGCCTCCGGCGACGGCATACGCCCGGACCGGGGGCCAGTATCGGGGCTTGCGACGAGCCTTGAGCCACAACGTGACCGCGTTGAGCAGGAAGTAGCCGACGACCGTGATCACGAGGACCGGCAGGGCCACCCACCGCCAGCCGTGGTCGCGCACCAGCAGCACCGCGCCGGTCACCGCGGGGACCACGAGCATGGCCCAGGCACCGTGCTGCTGGGGGACCCAGCCGGGGGCGCGCTTCCTGCCTCGGGTCATGAGGACAGCGTGCCATCCTCGCGACGCCCGTCCTGGCGCCCGCGGTGACGGCCGTCCTTGAGGCCGTCGGGGGTGATGCTGCCGTGGGCCTCGTAGACGTCCGGGACGCCGTCGAGGTCGAGGTCCTCGGCCTCGCGCGCCGCGATCTGCGCGTAGTGCCGGTTGCGGCTGCGCAGGACGACCGACGCGAGCACGGCGGCGATCAGCGAGCCGAGCAGGACGGCCAGCTTGACGTGGTCGTCCCGCGCGGAGCCGGCGCCGTAGGCCAGCTCGCCGACCAGCAGCGACACCGTGAACCCGATGCCCGCCAGCAGGGACAGGCCGGCGATGTCGGCCCAGGCGAGGTCGTTGTCGAGCTCGGCCTTGGTGAAGCGGGCCAGGAGCCAGGTCGCACCGAGGATCCCGACGAACTTGCCGACGACCAGGCCGGCGACGACGCCCTGCGCGGCCGGGTCGCTGACGGCCTCGCCGAAGCCGCCACCCACGACCGTGACGCCGGCCGCGAAGAACGCGAACAGCGGCACCGCCACGCCCGCCGACACGGGGCGCACGACGTGCTCGAGTCGGTGGCCGACGTCGACCGGGGTGACCAGGCCGAGCAGGACGCCGGCGACGGTCGCGTGGATCCCGGACGCGTGGACCAGGCCCCAGGTGAGCAGCGCCAACGGGATCAGCAGCCACGGGGAGGTCCAGCCGCGCCGCGTCGCCAGGGCGAACGCCGCGAGGGGGACGAGGGCGGCGAGCAGCGCCAGGGCCTGCAGCGACTCGGTGTAGGCGACGGCGATGATCGTGATCGCGATGAGGTCGTCGACGACGGCCAGCGTCAGCAGGAAGGACCGCAGCGCGGACGGCAGGTGGGTGCCGATGACGGCGAGCACCGCGAGGGCGAACGCGATGTCGGTGGCGGTGGGGATGGCCCAGCCGCGCAGGACGTCACCGCCCCCGCCGCGCAGCATCCCGACACCCAGGAAGAGCAGGGCGGGCAGGATCACGCCGGCGCAGGCCGCCGCCACGGGGACGGTCGCCTTGCGGATGTCGGACAGGTCGCCGCGCGTGAACTCGTGCTTGAGCTCGATGCCGGCGACGAAGAAGAAGATCGCGAGCAGGCCGTCGGCCGCCCAGTGCCCGACCGAGAGATCGAGGTGCAGCGCCGATGGGCCGACGTGCAGGTCGCGGAGAGCGGCATACGACTCCCGCCAGGGCGTGTTGGCCCAGACCAGGGCGGCCAGGGCCGCGACGAGGAGGAGGGCGCCTCCGACGGTCTCGGTGCGCAGCGCCGCGGTGATGCGCTGGGTCTCGCGCCAGCTGCCGCGGGCGAAGAGTCGGGAGCTGCCGGTGGCGGAGGGGCGCGGGGAGTTCGCTGGCATGATGCCTTTCGCGGACGAGGTGGGGACCCGGTCGAGGGGTCGCGAGGGACGACGCCGACCAGACTTCCCGGCACACCAACGGGCATTCTATCGCGTCCGAGCGGTCGCTCGGGCGCTCTGGGAGCGCGAGAGGTCGCCCGGCCACCGGCGTCCGAGCAACGCATGGCCGGATCGGGAAGCCCCGGTGAACACCTCGTCGTGGACCCCGGGCACGGCCCCCAGCAGCCCGGCGAGGCCCTGACCATGGAGACATGGCCTACGGCGACGGTCCCTTCCCCCCTGGCGCTCGCGCACCGCGGTGGCGCGCAGCTGGCCCCCGAGAACACCCTGGCGGCGTTCGAGCGATCGGTGGCGCTCGGGGTGCGCTACCTCGAGTCCGACGTGCGGCTCACCGCCGACGGACAGCTCGTGTGCTTCCACGACGAGACGCTCGACCGCATCACCGACGGCACCGGCCCAGTGGCAGGCGGCAGCCTGCGCGAGCTCCAGCGGCTGCGGGTGTGCGGGCAGGAGCAGGTGCCGACCCTGGTGGAGGCGCTCGAGGCCTTCCCCGACGCGTGCTTCTCGATCGACCTCAAGGACGAGTCCGCACTCGAGCCGCTGGTGCAGGTCCTGCGGATCCGGCGCTATCGCGAGCGGGTGTGCGTCGCCGGCGCGTGCGACGGCTGGCTGCGTCGGGTCCGCGAGGGTGCCCCGGGCGTGGCCACCTCCCTCGGCTGGCGCTCCCTGACCACGCTGATCGCCTGCTCGCGCGCCGGCGTGCCCGTGCCGCGCTGGATCGGCTCGGCGCCGTTCGCGCACGTGCCGATCCAGCTGGGGCGCGTCCCGATCTTCGTCGAGGAGGTGGTGCACCTGGCACACTCCGTCGGGGTGCGGGTCATCACCTGGACGTGCAACGACCCGGTCGCGATGGACCGCCTGCTGTCGCTCGGCGTCGACGGCGTCATCTCGGACCGCCCCGACCTGCTGCGCGAGGTCCTGGTCGCCCGCGGCGACTGGGTGCCGATGCCTGGCGCGGTTCCGGCCGCCGACGAGCACGAGGTGGGGCTGCCGGGCAACCTGTGACAGGCTCGCTGCGTCCTCCGAGGAGCAGTCCTTCGAGCAGCTGGGACGTGCCGACGAGCCAGGGGGTGCCCGCATGGTCGACGACCTCGACGGTCTGGTGCGTCGCGCCGGCCCGCTCGTCTGGCGCTGGGCGCAGGCGATCGTGCCCCGGCCCGCCGCCCGTGAGGTGACCGAGGACGTGCTCGTCACCCTGGCCGGGCGGCGCGGTGAGGCCTCCCACGGCCAGGTGCGAGCCGTCGCCGAGCGCCGGATCCGGCTGGCCGCCCGCGAGCAGGACGTGCCCCAGCCCGACCACGACGACCTCGACGCCCTGTGGGGACGCGCCGCGAGCCTCGCCGGCGACGGGGTGTGCCCCGTCTCGGCCGACGACGTGCGGGCCCGTATGACGACCGCCCACCGTCGTCGCCAGGTCACCGCCCTGGCGCTGGCCGGAGCACTCGTGGTCGCCGGCGGGTGGGTCGCCGTCGACCGGCTGCGTGACGGCACGCCTTCGCCCACGACCACGCAGTCACCCACCGCGTCCCCGACCTCGAGCGGCGGTGCGGCGTCGCCCACGGCATACCCGCCCTCGTCCACGACCCCGTCGTGGACGCCGACCCAGAGCGGGTCGGCGCAGCCGACCCCCGTCCCGGAGCCGGACGTCCTGCCGCTCGAGGCCTACGAGGCCGCCCTCGGCACGGCGGCAGGCCGCCGGACGAGCGCCCTGCCCCGCGTCGAGCAGCAGGGCGCGGACCTGTGGCTGGTGCGCGGCTCGGGCACGACCCGCCTGGCGCGGTCCTCCGGCAGGCCGGACCTGGCGATGGTCACGCCGGTGGCCTTCGGACCGGACGGCGGCGCCGTCGTGGTCCTCGCCGACCAGGGCGGCCAGGGCGAGATGGGGACGGAGCTGCGGTGGTGGAAGGGACAGGGGGCGCCGGTCAGGGCGGCGGGTGGCGAGATCAGTGGCTTCGCCGTGTCCCCGGACGGGTCCCGGCTGGCCTACGTCGAGTGGGCGACCGACGGGGGTCCGGCGCCGTTCACGGTCCGGGTGATCGACGCCGCGACGGGCACCGAGGTCGCGCGTCAGGAGGTGCCGACCTCCGCGTGGGTGGCGTCCTGGACCACGCGCGGGGTCCTGATCATGCAGACCGTGATGCCCGAGACACCCACGCCGACCGGCACGGCCGGCCCGAGCGGCGACCCGACGCCGGCGGAGGGCCGGCAGGGCACGCTCCACTTCCTCTGGGAGCTGGGGCAGCGGATGCACCACCTGGACCTGCCCGACGACGCGGTCGTCACGCCGGACTCGCAAGGGGACCCGGCCTATGTCATGCGCCTGGACGACGAACGCGCGTGCACCTACCGGGTGCCGGTCAGCGACATCACGTCGACGTCGCACCCGTGCCTGCCGACGGAGGCCATGGCGCCGACGGCGACCAGCCCGGACGGGCGATACCAGGCCCGGACCGCGGGACCCGTGCAGGTCATGGACCTGCGCAGCGGGCGCTGGCGGGCCTATGGCGGCAGCAACCCCGCCATGCGGTCGCCGGCGACGATGATCTCGGGGTGGGAGGACGGGCGCACCGTGCTGCTGGCGGTGAGCCCGGGCGACGGCCGGGCGCCGGTCATGCTGCGCTGGGACGTCGAGACGGACGCCGTCGAGCGGGTGCCCGGCCCGCCGACGGTCCTCGTGCCCGCCCTCCGCACCTCCCCGAGGTAGTCAGCGCTGGGACATCCCCTGCTTGATGAAGTCCATGACCGAGGCGTCCGTGAGCGTCGTCGAGTCGCCGATCTCGCGGCCCTCGGCGACGTCCTTGAGCAGGCGCCGCATGATCTTGCCGGACCGCGTCTTGGGCAGCTCGGTGACGATCATGACCGACTTGGGCTTGGCGATCGGGCTGATCTCCTTGGCGACGTGGGACCGCAGCTCCTCGACCGTGGAGTCGCTCTGCTGCGCGCCCTCGCGCAGGATCACGAACGCGCACACGGCCTGACCGGTCGTGTCATCGGCCGCCCCGACGACGGCCGCCTCGGCCACCGACGGGTGCGACACCAGGGCCGACTCGATCTCGGCGGTGGACAGGCGGTGGCCCGAGACGTTCATGACGTCGTCGACCCGGCCGAGCAGCCAGATGTTGCCGTTCGCGTCGTACTTCGCGCCGTCGCCGGCGAAGTAGTACTTCTCGCCGAACCGGCTCCAGTAGGTGTCCTTGTAGCGCTCCGGGTCGCCCCAGATGCCGCGCAGCATCGAGGGCCACGGCTTGGTGAGCACGAGGTAGCCGACCTTCTCCGCCTCGGTGAAGGGCTCGCCCGCGTCGTCGAGGATCTCGGCGCTGATGCCCGGGATGGGCCGCTGCGCCGAGCCCGGCTCCAGCGAGGTGACGCCCGGCAGCGGGCTGATCATGATCGCGCCCGTCTCGGTCTGCCACCAGGTGTCGACGATCGGGCAGCGGTCTCCGCCGATGTTCTTGCGGTACCACAGCCACGCCTCGGGGTTGATCGGCTCGCCGACCGAGCCGAGGACGCGCAGCGAGGACAGGTCGAACTTCTGGGGGATCTCGGCGCCCCACTTCATGCAGGTGCGGATCGCGGTGGGGGCGGTGTAGAGGATCGTGACGCCGTACTTCTGGATGATCTCCCACCAGCGGCCCTGGTGCGGGTAGTCCGGGGTGCCCTCGTAGACGACCTGGGTCGCGCCGTTGGCGAGCGGCCCGTAGACGAGGTAGGAGTGCCCGGTGACCCAGCCGATGTCGGCGGTGCACCAGTAGACGTCGGTCTCGGGGTGCAGGTCGTGGACGACGGCGTTGGTGTAGGCCGTCTGCGTGAGGTAGCCGCCGGAGGTGTGCAGGATGCCCTTGGGCTTCCCGGTCGTGCCGGAGGTGTAGAGGATGTAGAGCGGGTGCTCGGCCGCCATCGGCTGCGCCTCGTGCCGGTCGCTCTGCCGGTCGACGAGGTCGTGCCACCACACGTCCTTGTCGGACCACTCGACGTCGGCGCCGGTGCGGCGCACGACGAGCACGTGCTCGATCGGGGAGTCCTCGCCCGACACGGCCTGGTCGACGGCGGCCTTGAGCGGAGCGGGCTTGCCCTTGCGGTACTGCCCGTCGGCGGTGATGACGACGCGGGCCTCGGCGTCGGCGATGCGGGAGCGGATGGCGTCGGCGCTGAACCCGCCGAACACCACCGAGTGCGGGGCGCCGAGGCGGGCGCAGGCCAGCATCGACACGATCGCCTCGGGGATCATGGGCAGGTAGATCGCGACCCGGTCGCCCTTGGCCACGCCCAGCTCGGTGAGCGCGTTGGCGGCCTGGCAGACGCGGCGCTGCAGCTCGGCATACGTGATCGTCTGGGTGTCGCCCTCGGCGCCCTCGAAGTGGATGGCGACCCGCTCGCCGTTGCCGGCCTCGACGTGCCGGTCGACGCAGTTGTGGGCGACGTTGAGCTCGCCGTCCGCGAACCATGTGGCGAACGGGGCGTCGCTCCAGTCGAGGACCTCCGTGAAGTCCTTGCTCCAGGTGACGTACGTCCTCGCCTGGTCGGCCCAGAAGCCCTCGAGGTCGGCGTCGGCCTGGTCGAACAGCTCGGCCTGCCCGACCGCCTGCTCGGTGAACGCGGGGTCCGGCGGGAACTCCTGCGCGGTGTGGTCAGAGAGGTCAGACAAGTCAGACACGGTCGGCTCCTCCTCGAGTCGGGTCGGTTGCCCCCCAGCCAACCTCACATCGGGCGCCCGTGCCAGGCCACCGGCCGCGCCTGAGACGGTCGTCGTCGGGTGGTCGGTGCCCGTCGCCGGGCGGTCACCGGCCGTATGCCGCAGCCGCGCCGCACGAGGGGCCACCGGCATACGGGCATGATGGGGTGGACGTCCGAGCCCACCCGCCACGACAGGAGCAGCCCATGACCGAGCCCACCCCGCTCGCGGCACCTGAGCCGTCGCCGATGCCGTCTCCACTGTCGGCGCCACGGCCCGTCGCCGAGGTGACGCCGCAGCAGGCGGCCACCGCGGTGCCCGTCGACCCGGCCGTGGCCGACGCGCTGCGCCGCAACGCCGAGGGCTTCGTGCAGCAGCTGCTCGCCGTCGACGTGCACTCGCCGGTGCTCGACCAGCGCGTCCGCGACATCAGCACGATGGGCGATGCCGAGGTCAAGGCGTCGTCGCAGCTGTCCTCGCGCATGCTCGACCGTCGCGCCCGCTCGGGCTCGGTGGGGGCACGTCAGGGCGGTCCGGAGCAGGTCGCGGGGGAGCAGCTCGTGCGCCTGCGCCAGGAGGTCGAGGAGCTGGACCCCGCCGACCTCGACAAGCCGGCGCGCAAGCTCCTCGGGCTGGTGCCGATGGGGGACCGGGTCGCGGACTACGTCGAGCGCTACTACGCCAGCCAGGACCGCATCAACATGCTGATCCTGTCGCTGCGGACCCAGCAGGACGAGCTGCGCAAGGACAACGCGGCGGTCGCGGGCGAGCGGGCCAACCTGTGGCGGCTCATGGGCCAGCTGCAGGAGTACTCCGTGCTCGCGGGCGCCATCGACGACGAGATCGGGCGTGCGCTGCCGGGGCTCGAGGCGTCCGACCCGGCCCGCGCCCACGTGCTGCGCGACCAGGTGCAGCGCGCGGCCCGGCAGAAGCACCAGGACCTGCTGACCCACCTCGCGGTGTGCACCCAGGGCTATCTCGCGCTGGACCTCGTGCGGTCCAACAACGAGCTGCTCGTCCAGGGCATCGACCGGGCGGCGACCACGACGCTGGCGGCGCTGCGCACGGCCGTGGTCGTCTCGGGCGCGGTCAAGGGGCAGCGCCGGGTCGTCGACGGGGTGCAGGACCTGGACCGCCGCTCGGCGGAGCTGCTGGACGACTCGGCCCAGACCATGCGGGACACCGCGGGGTCCGGCTCGCCGGACGCGATCGCGCGCCTCAAGAGCGCCTTCGGCGAGGTCTACGCCGCGCTCGACGAGGCCGACGCCACGCGCATCCGCGGCGCCGCGGCCGAGGACGAGACCCGCCGCACGCTGGACCAGCGGCGCCGGTGACTAGGCTGGGGTCGTGGCTGGCAACGCTCTGACGCGCTACCTCGCGTCCACCAAGAACATCGTGGGATCCGTGCTCGGGCTCGGGGCCGCGGCCGTCACGGTGCCCACCGACCTCGCCGGGGACTGGTGGCCCGCCGCGGTCGTCGGGCTGTATGCCGTCGGCGCGGCCGTCGCCCCCGGAGCGCGCCGACGTGGGGGTCTTGCGACGGGCACCCAGGCCACGCAGGCGCTGATCGTCGACCTGCGCACCGAGCTGCAGCGTCTCGTCGACCAGACCGACAAGTCCTCCAACCGGCTCCCCGAGGAGGGCTACCTCGCGTTCCACCGCGTCGTGGCCGTGTTGCGCGACATCCTTCAGCGCGCGGAGCAGCTGGCCACCTCGCCGGACGACCTGCACGTGGTGCAGCGCACGGTGCGGGACTACCTGCCGACCTCGCTCCAGGCCTATCTCAACCTGCCGGGCAGCTATGCCCGTGACGCCCCGGGCGCGGAGGGTCGCACCCCCGCGCAGGAGCTGACCCACCAGATGCAGGTGCTCGAGCAGCGGCTGGGGTCGGTGCAGAGCGCGATCTATGCCGGCGACGCGCAGACCCTGACCGACCAGGGCCGCTTCCTCGAGGAGAAGTTCCACCACGACGGACCTACCCCAGGTAGTCACATCGACCGGCCTTAGTCCCCCAGGCTGATGTGACCAACCCCGGCTGATGTGCCCAACCCAGGTCGATGTGACCAACCCAGGTCGATCCGATCGTCCAGCCGTATGCCGGAGCCCGGCCTAGGCCGGCCTGGCCCGGATGCGCTGCCCATCGGGCACGCGGGCGCTCAGGTCTGCGGGGTTCTGGCCCCCGCGGGAACGGGTGGAGAAGGCCACCCATGACGGTGGCGAACTCCACCCGTTGGCTCGCAAACCCGGAGCTGGCGGCACGAAGTGACCCGTCGGGGCGCGTTGGGTCGCCCCGGGCGCC
>NZ_AUFG01000066.1 GCF_000426385.1 Arsenicicoccus bolidensis DSM 15745 | reverse complement strand
GGCCGCTGCTTTTTTCAGGAACTCCCGATCCATCCGCAGCTGAGCGTTCTCCGCGCGCAAGCGCTCCAGCTCGGCCCGCTCATTGATATCACCCGCCGGCGGCGGCTCATCCATCCGTGCACGCTCCCTGGCGACCCACCGACCCAGCAGCTGCTCACCGATCCCGATCTCTGAGGCGACCGCCGCGATCGTGCGGCCGGAGTCGATCACCAGATGAGCGGCATCACGGCGGTACTGCGGGGTGAAACTCTTCCTCTTGGCACCCATGAAGGCATCCTCTCCCGCCCAGCTACTCAGAGCCGGGCCAGTCAGGGTGTCCGTCGAACGGGGGCAACCTCAAACGCTCACGATCGTGGAGGGGCGGGGGTGGGGGTGGGGGTGCGCGAGGCCGACACGACCCACTCGGTGACGCGGTCCAGGACGGCCGAGTCGATCCGCCACCGCTGCCAGTAGAGCGGGACCAGCACGTCGTGCCCGGGCGCCACCTCCACCAGGTCGTCGCGTCGCCCCAGCTGCGCGACCGGCAGCGCGCCCCACCCCAGCCCGCACCGCACCGCCATCGCGAAGTCCTCGGTCGACGGCACGGTGTGCACGAGTCCCGTTGCGGTCACGCCGAGCTCGCGCAGCACGCCGTCCTGCAGGTCGTCCTTGTCGTTGAACCTCACCACCGGCATCCGGGACAGGTCTCGCTCGTGCCGCTCCCACAGCCACCGGGTCGCGACCGGGACGTAGCGCATCGGTAGCAGCTCGGTGACCGAGCAGCCCTGCACCGCAACGGGGTCGGCGGTCAGAGCGGCGAGAACCCTTCCGGCGCGGAGCAGCTCGAGGCTGTGGTCCTGGTCCTCGACGTGCAGCTCGAGGCCGATGTCACCGGCCTCGGCCGCCTCGACGAGGACGTCCCGCGCCCACGTGGCGAGCGAGTCCGCGTTGAGGGCGATCGCGATGGTGGTCGCGGTCGACTGGGCGGTGAGCGCGGCGCCTGCCTCGGCCTCGAGGAGCGCCAGCTGCCGCGCCATACGGACCAGGACCTCGCCCGTCGAGGTGGGGCGGCAGGGCCGGGTGCGCTGCACGACCACCTGGCCGACCCGGCGCTCGAGCGCCTTGATCCGCTGGCTGACGGCCGAGGGTGTGACTCGCAGCTCGTCCGCCGCCGCCTCGAAGCTGCCCTCCTCGACCACGGCGAGCAGGGCGGCGAGCTGGTGGGAGTCGGCATGCATGAAGATATGCTAATGATTCCGTAGGAACTGTCGTTGGACTGCATCGGCTGACCGGGCCTAGCGTCGTCGTCATGTCTCCCGTGCACAGCGCAGCCGTCGGCCTCCTGACCGGACTCGGCCTCATCGTGGCCATCGGCGCCCAGAACGCCTTCGTCCTGCGGCAGGGGCTGCTCCGCCGGCACGTCGGCGTGATCGTCGCGATCTGCGCGCTGTCCGACGCCGTGCTGATCCTCGCGGGCGTCGCAGGCGTGGGCGCCCTCATCACCTCCCACCCGACCGTCGTCACGCTGGCCCGCTGGGGCGGCGCGATCTTCTTGGTGCAGTTCGGGATCCGCACCGCCCTGGCCGCCCGCCACCCGGGCAGCCTCACCGCCGAGGAGCGCGGCGTGAACGGCCTGCGCGCCGCGGTGATGACCACGGTGGCCTTCACCTGGCTCAACCCGCACGTCTATCTCGACACGGTCGTCATGCTCGGATCGCTGTCCGCCACGCACGGGCGGGACGGGCGGTGGTGGTTCGGGCTCGGGGCGATGGCCGGGTCGCTGCTGTGGTTCACGGCCCTCGGGTATGGCGCCCGCTGGCTGCGGCCACTGTTCGCCAAGCCCCGGGCGTGGCAGGTGCTCGACCTGGTGATCGCCGTCGTGATGATCGCGCTCGGCGTGAGCCTCGTCGTCGGCGCCTGACCCGTCGCGTCGGCCGTCGCGCCGTGAGGCCGTCAGCGCAGGAGTCCCTGCTCCCGCGCCACCGCCACGGCCGCCGTCCGCGAGTCCACCCCGAGCTTGTCGAAGACGTGGACCAGGTGGGTCTTGACGGTGGCCTCGCTGATCAGCAGCTCGCGCGCGATCTCGCGGTTGCTGTGGCCCGCCGCGACGCGCGCGAGCACCTGCGCCTCGCGGTCGGACAACGCCGGGCGCGGGTCCCGCATGTGCCCGACCAGCACCTCGGCCGCGCGCGGCGCCAGGACCGTCTCCCCCCGGGCCGCACGCTCGACAGCGGCGACCAGCGTGGCGGGCGGCGTGTCCTTGAGCAGGTAGCCCGCCGCCCCCGCCTCGACCGCGCGGACGATGTCGGCGTCGGTGTCGTAGGTCGTGAGGATCAGCACACGCGGACCGTCCGGGTCGGCGCGCAGCGCGCGGGTGGCGGCGACCCCGTCGAGCCCCGCGCCGAGCTGCAGGTCCATGAGGACGACGTCGGGCCGCCGGGCGCGCGCCACGACGAGCGCCTCCTCGCCGGAGGCGGCCTCGCCCACCACGTCGACCCGGGCGTCGACCGCCAGCAGGGCGCGCAGCCCGGCCCGCACGACCGGGTGGTCGTCGACGACCAGGACGCGCACGGTCATGGCTGCTCCTGCCGGTGAGGGGTCGAGAGGGGGACGGTAGCCGCGATCGCGGTGCCGTCGCCAGGGGCGGTCTCGACGTCGAGCCGCCCGCCCAGCTCGGTGAGGCGCGAGCGCATCGCGCGCAGACCGAATCCCGTGCCTCCCAGCGGCGCCGACGCCAGCCGGGACTCGTCGAAGCCCCTCCCGTCGTCGAGGACGTCCAGCGAGACGGAGGTGTCGGCATACGAGATGGTGACGACGACCCGGGAGGCGCCGGAGTGGAGCCGCACGTTGGCGAGCGCCGACTGGGCCACGCGCAGGAGCGCGACCTCGACCGTGGTCGGGATGGTCCGGGCGTCGCCGTCGACGTGCAGGGTCGTGCGTATGCCGGACTGCGCGCCCAGCCGCTCGAGGAGCCGCCCGATCGCGGCGGGCAACGGCGCCTGCTCCAGCGCGGACGGCGTGAGGGCGGCGACGACGCGGCGGGCCTCCTCGAGGTTGTCGACGGCGGTGGCCTCGATCTGCGCGAGCAGGGGTTCGCGTGAGGCGGGGTCGGCCGCAGCGGCGCGGGACAGCAGCACGATCGAGCTCAGGCCCTGGGCAAGGGTGTCGTGGATGTCGCGGGCGATGCGGGTGCGCTCGGTGGCGACCCCGGCCTCGCGCTGGGTGGCGGCGAGCTCGTCGTGCACGGCCACCAGGTCGTCCTGGGCGGCGACGAGCTGCTCGACGAGGCGCCGGCGGTCCTCGCTCTCTCGGAGCACCCGCAGGTAGGCGGCACCCGTCCCGATCGCGACCAGCGCCCCGAGCACCGGCCCGAGCACCATGCCGGCGCGCAGCGACTCCGGACCGGCCCCGCGCAGCTGCGCGACGACCACCACCACCGTCATCGCGGCGGCCAGCGGGTGGGCGACCAGGGGCGGCAGCACCAGGACGCCGATCAGGATGAACGGGAAGGCCAGCCAGGAGAACTCGGGCGACACCACCAGCACGACCACGGCCCAGAGCGCCACGAGGACGCCCATCCACGCCAGCGCCGACGAGCGCGGTCGGCCTCGCTCGCCCTCAGCGGCAGGCGGGGACGCAGGCGGGGACGCCGGCGCGGGTGCGGGTCGCCGGGCCAGGCCGGCGCCGACGGCATACCAGCCGAGCAGGACCACCGAGGCGAGGGTGACGAGGGCGGGCGAGGACCCGAGGACCAGGCCGCGCACCGCGGCCACGGCCAGCAGCACCACGACCAGACCGTGCAGCGCCCCCTGGAGGCGCCGCACGGTCGGCGGGTGAGGGTCCGAGGTCATGGCCTCGAGGCTAGCCGTCGCGGCCACCACAGCCGCTCACCGGCGGCCGCGAGGACGGCGGGCACGACCAGCGTGCGGACCAGCAGCGTGTCGATCAGCACGCCGAGCCCGACGATGAGCCCGAGCTGACCGAGGGTGACGAGCGGCAGCACCCCGAGCGCCGCGAACACTGCCGCCAGCACGATCCCCGCGCTGGTGATCACGCCTCCGGTCGCGCCGACCGCCCGCACGACGCCCTCGTGGATGCCGTGGTCCTGCGCCTCGTGCAGGGTGCGGTGCGCGAGGAAGATCGTGTAGTCGATCCCCAGCGCCACCAGGAACAGGAAGGACAGCAGCGGCACGAGCACGTCCAGCCCCGGGAAGCCGAAGGCCGTCCGGCCGATCCAGGTCCCGAGCCCGATGGCGGCCAGCGCGCTGATCACGTTGACCCCCAGCAGGATCAGCGGTGCGACGACCGCGCGCAGCAGGGCCACCAGGACGAGCAGCACAACGAGCAGGATGAGCGGGGCCACGAGCGTGAGGTCGTGACGAGCGCCCACCTCGGCGTCAACCTGGCGGGCGGTCTGGCCCCCGACGAGCGCGTCGGACCCGGGCACGGCGTGCACCGCGTCGCGCAGCTCGCGGACGACGTCCTGCGCTGCGGCAGAGTCGGGTTCGGCGCTGCCGACGACCATGGTGCGGGTCCACCCGTCGTGCTCCGCGAGGGGCTGGACGCGGACCACCCCGGCCGCATGCCGGGCCGCCTCGGCCACGCGGGGTGCGGCCTCGGTGCGGCTGACCACCGTCATCGGGGCGCTCTCGCCCTGGGGGTAGTGACGCGCGAGCGTCTGCAGCCCGGCCGAGGACTCGGAGGCGACACGGAACTGCTCGGTCTGCGACAGCCCGACGCGCGTGCCGACGAGCCCGCTCGCCATGACGGCGGCCACGACGAGGCTGACGGCGAGGACCGGCACCGGGCGGGAGGTGACGGCGCGCGCCACGCGGGCCCACGGCCCGGTCGTCGAGGCGTCGGCGTCACCGACGCGAGGGACGAACGGCCAGAACAGCGTCCGCCCGCACACGGCGAGCGCTGCGGGGAGCACCACCAGCGCGAACGCCGCCGCGATCAGGAGACCCACCGCCGACGTGGGCCCGAGACCCCGCGTGCCGGGCAGCACGGCGAGCACGAGGGTGAGCAGGGACAGGACGACGGTGACGTTGGAGGCGAGCACCGCCGGGCCGGTCGCCACGAGGGCGTCGCGCAGCGCGACCCGGTGGTCGTCGCTGCGACGCAGCTCCTCGCGGTAGCGCGAGATCAGCAGCAGCGCATAGTTGGTCCCGGCGCCGAAGACGAGGACGCTGACGATCCCGCTGTCGAAGCTGAGGCTCCACGCCTGGCCGATCGCCTTGGCCACCACGCCCGCCAGGCCGTCCGCCAGGGCGACGACCGCCAGCGGCACCAGCCACAGCACCGGGGAGCGATAGGTCAGCAGGAGCAGCAGCGCGACGATCCCGATCGTGACGGCGAGCAGGCGCAGGTCGGCGCCGTCGAAGGCGCCCGCCACGTCCGCACCGAACGCCGGCCCGCCGGTGACCTGGGCCCGCAGCCCCGGTGTCCCAGCGGTCCCCGCCGTCGCGGGTCCGTCCCCCGGGGTCGCCGCTCCATCCCCCGCCGTCGCCGCTCCGGGCCGCGCGATCGCGGCTCGCATCGCCTTGACGTCGGTGGCGATCTCGGTGTTGGGACGGTCCGCGCGCACCGGGATGCTCACCAGCACCGCACGACCGTCCTGCGAGGGGATCGGGCGCGACGCCCGCTGCCCGACGCTGCCCGCCGCGGCAGTGCCCACACGCTGCGCGGCTGCGAGATCGCCCGCTGCGAGCGGGCGCTCGTCATACCGCGTCATCACCACCATCACGGGGCTGAGCTCGCTGCCGGGGAAGCCGGCGAGCAGCGCCGCGGCCCGGGCGGACTCGGAGTCCGGCGGCAGCGTCTCGTCGGCGCGACCGATCTCGGCGCCCCGCAGGGCACCCATGAGGGCCGTGGTGACCAGGACGGCGAGCACGAGGGTGACCCAGGCACCACGGCGGGAGGTCACGGCGTCCGCCAGGCGCCGCCAGGGCCCCCGGCTCGATCCGCCCGAGGGCGCCGGGGTGCGACGCCCCGGGGTCGGCGTCGACGGACGCGTCGCGGACGGTTCCGGCGACAGGTTCGGGGTCGGGCCCGGCTTGGAGCTCGGGTTCGGGTCGGCGGCATGGCGCTGGGTGCGGGTGGTCATCTGGTCCTCGGACGCTCGGTCTGCGGCGCCGGTGCGGCGCCACCACCAGCGTCGACCCGGTCCGGGCGCCGGGCATCGGCCGCGGGTGGGGCCGCGGCGTCATACCTTTGGTTGACCCCACCGAAGGACGTGACGATGCCCCACACCCCGCCCCTCGACCGCCTGCACGACGTCGACCGCCGAGGCTTCTCCAGCGACAACTACGCCGGCGTGCACCCCGAGGTCCTCGAGGCCCTCGCCACCGTCAACGGCGGGCACGTCGGGTCCTACGGCGCGGACCCCTACACCGAGGCGCTGCAGGACGTCGTGCGCGGTCACTTCGGCGAGAACGCCTCGTGCTGGCCGACGTTCAACGGCACCGGGGCGAACGTCGTTGCGCTGTCGGCGATGACGGACCGCTGGGACTCGGTCATCTGCTCCTCGCACGCCCACATCCACACCGACGAGTGCGGCGCCCCGGAGAAGGTCGCCGGCATCAAGCTCGTCGACGTCGAGTCCCCCGACGGGCGCCTCACCCCGGAGCGGATCGACCGCGAGGCCTACGGATTCGGCTTCGAGCACCACGCGCAGCCGCGCGTCGTCAGCGTCACCCAGTCGACCGAGGTCGGCACCCTCTACACCCCCGACCAGCTCCGCGCCGTGTGCGAGCACGCCCACGCCCTGGGCATGTTCGTCCACCTCGACGGTGCCCGCATCGCCAACGCCGCTGCGGCGCTGGGCTGCTCGCTCGCCGACATCACCACGGACGTGGGCGTCGACGTCGTCTCCCTCGGCGGCACCAAGGCCGGCCTGATGGGCGTCGAGGCCGTGGTCGTCGTCAACCCGGACGCCGTGCGACGCCTGGAGTTCGTGCGCAAGCTGTCCACCCAGCTGCCGTCCAAGATGCGCTTCATGTCGGCCCAGCTGCTCGCGCTCTACGCCGGGGACCTGTGGCTCGAGTCCGGGCGCCACGCCAACGCCATGGCCCGGCGCCTCGGCGAGGCCCTGCGCGGCATCGACGGGGTCACCGTCACCCAGGAGGTCGCCGCCAACGCCGTGTTCGCGGTGCTGCCGCCGCAGGTCACGCTGCGGATGCAGGCGCGCTACCCCTTCTACGTGTGGAAGGAGGCGACCGGCGAGGTGCGCCTGATGTGCTCGTGGGACACGACGGAGGGCGACGTCGACGGGTTCGCCGAGGCCCTGCGCGCCGAGATGTCCGTCACAGCCTGACGGCTCGACCGGTCGCTCGCGCTCGACCAGGGGGAGCACCGACGGACGAGGGGGCTCCCGACGCGGGCGGTTCCGGCATACGGTGAGGACCGAACTGGCCGGTAGGCCCGACCGAAGGAGCGAGATGGACACCGATGTCATCGTCGTGGGAGCCGGCCTCGCCGGTCTCGTCGCCGCGTGCGAGATCGCGGGCGCAGGCCGGCAGGTGCTGCTGCTGGACCAGGAGGGCGAGCAGTCGCTCGGCGGGCAGGCCTACTGGTCCTTCGGCGGGCTGTTCCTCGTGGACAGCCCCGAGCAGCGGCGGCTGCGGATCAAGGACACCGAGGAGCTGGCCTGGCAGGACTGGGAGGGCACCGCGGGGTTCGACCGGTCGGAGGACCACTGGCCGCGGGAGTGGGCTCGCGCCTACGTGAGCTTCGCTGCGGGAGAGAAGCGTTCGTGGCTGCACCAGATGGGGCACCGGCTCTTCCCCGTCGTCGGGTGGGCCGAGCGCGGCGGCTACAACGCCCTCGGGCCCGGCAACTCGGTCCCCCGCTTCCACATCACCTGGGGCACCGGCCCGGGCATCGTGGAGCCGTTCGAGCGGCGCATCCGCGACCTGGCGCACCGCGGCCTCGTGCGGTTCGGCTTCCGCCACCGCGTGGACTCGCTGATCGTCGAGGGCGGCGAGCCCGGTCGCGGCGGCGAGGTCGTCGGGGTGCGCGCCTCGGTCCTCGCTCCCGACGACGCGGACCGCGGCCGCCCGACCAACCGGACCGTGCTGCAGGACAAGGAGATCCGCGCGCAGGCCGTCATCATCACCACCGGCGGCATCGGCGGCGACCACGACCTCGTGCGCGCCGCCTGGCCCGAGCGGCTCGGCACCCCGCCGCGCCACATGGTGACCGGCGTCCCCGCCCACGTCGACGGCCGCGGCATCGGCATCGCCCAGGCCGCGGGTGGTCGCCTCATCCACCCCGACCGCATGTGGCACTACACCGAGGGCGTGCACAACTGGGACCCGATCTGGCCGGGCCACGGCATCCGGATCCTCCCCGGCCCCTCGTCCCTGTGGCTCGACGCGACCGGGCGCCGCCTGCCGGTCCCGCTCTACCCCGGGTTCGACACGATGGGGACGCTCGCGCACCTGCAGCAGGTCGGCGCAGACCACAGCTGGTTCGTGCTCGACAAGACCATCGCCGGCAAGGAGTTCACGCTCTCCGGCCAGGAGCAGAACCTCGACCTCACCGGCCGCTCCTGGCGCGGCGTCGCCTCCCGGGCGCGCACCGACATGCCCCCGTCGGTGCAGGCCTTCCTCGACCACGGCGAGGACTTCGTGCAGGCGAGCACGCTGGACGAGCTCATCGCGCGCATGGTCGCGCTCGAGCCGGGCGGCGGGCTGGACCCCGAGCAGGTGCGCCGCGAGGTGCGCGCCCGCGACCGCGAGATCGTCAACCCGTTCAGCAAGGACAGCCAGGTCACGCACATCCACGGCTCGCGACGGTTCCTCGGGGACAAGCTGATCCGCACCGTCCCGCCCCACCGCCTCGAGGACCCCGAGCACGGCCCGATGATCGCGGTGCGGCTGTCCACCCTCACGCGCAAGACGCTCGGCGGCCTCGAGACGGACCTGTCCGCGCGGGTCCTCAGCGCGTCCGGCTCGCCGGTCCCAGGCCTGTATGCCGCGGGCGAGGCCGCCGGTTTCGGCGGGGGCGGCATGCACGGCTACCGCGCGCTCGAGGGGACCTTCCTCGGCGGCTGCCTGTTCAGCGGACGGGCAGCCGGCCGGGCCGCCGCCATGGCGACCGGCTGATCCTGTCCGTATGCCGGGAGCCCACCCTCACGCCGCGTGACCTGAACGGTCCAATCCCGGCGACATCGCGGGAGGCGGTCACAGCACGTAACCGCCTCCCAAGATTTTCCCGGGGAGGTCTGGCGCCGACACCCGTTCGGGCGCAAGGATGGCCGCGTCGGCATGGGGTGCGGGGGGCCTCCACGCACCTGGGGGACCGACATCGAACACCGGGGAGCAGACCATGTCACTCACTCGCCCGGCCGCTGCCGCCGCAGCGGTCCTGATCACCGCCGGCGGCGGTCTCGTCGCCGCCTCACCGTCCGGGGCAGCACCCGCCGCCTCCCGCAGCGCGCTCGGCCTCACGACCGCCGCCACCACCACTGTCACGACCTCTGTCACGGCCGGCAGCGCCATCGGCCGGTCGCCCAAGGACGACGCCAAGACGGCCTCGGCCCTGCGCGCCATGGCCTCGCCCAAGGTCACGTGGACCCGCTGCGGCTCGGGCCTGCAGTGCGCCACCCTCGAGGTGCCCCTCGACTACGACGACCCGACGCTGGGCACCACCAGGCTCTCGATCAGCCGTCGCCCCGCCGACAACCCGTCCCAGCGCATCGGCTCCCTCTTCACCAACCCCGGCGGACCCGGTGGCCCCGCCACGCAGACCGTCGGCTACTTCGCCAAGGACCTGGGCGCGCAGGTGCGCAAGCGGTTCGACATCGTCGGGGTGGGCCCGCGCGGCATCGAGGGCCAGGACCTGGCCATGTGCTTCGGCAAGCCGGGCGAGCAGATGCCGCAGCTCGACGAGCACGCGTTCCCCTTGTGGGACAAGGAGTTCGCGCAGCACCTGGCCTACGACCGCGCCTATCGCAAGACCTGCGCCACCGCCATGCCGCGCATCCTCAAGCACATGTCGACCGCCGACACCGCTCGCGACATGGACCTCGCCAGGCGCGCGCTCGGCGACAAGCAGATCAGCTACTACGGCATCTCCTACGGCAGCTACCTCGGTGCGACATACGCCGCTCTGTATCCCAACAACATCCGAGCCCTCGTCGTGGACGGCGTCCTCGACCCCGTCGCGTGGGCGACCGGCCGCGGTGGGGAGCACCGCACCAAGCCGGTCACCGAGCGGCTCAAGTCTCACCTCGGGGCGCACGAGGCGCTGATGTCGGCGTTCACCGAGTGCGAGCGCGGCGGGACAAGCCTCTGTGCGGAGGCCAAGACGGTCCGCAAGGACTGGGAGGCCATCCTCGCCACCCTGTCCAAGGGCCCGGTCGACATGGGCGATGGCAACTACCTGCGCTACGACGACGTGATCGGCCTCGCGCTGCAGGTGCTCTACTCCGCCGACGACATCCCGCAGCTGATGCCCTTGATCACCGAGCTGCGCCAGGCGGTGGCCCCCACGACGCCGAAGAAGCCCGCTCGCAAGGCATCTGGCTCGGCCACCGCGGACGGCAACGGCACGGCGGGCGCCACGGCGACGCCCAAGGTGGCCGTGGCACGGCTCAAGGCCCTGGCCGCCAAGGTCGACCGGGAGCACCCGACGCCCGCGCCCCTGTCGGACTCCACCGCACCCAAGGACGCGCACCGCACCAACGGCCCGCTCATGTCGGCCGGCGCGCTGCGCTCGGCCCCGGTCACGTCCGCGTCCTCGTCCTCGTCCGCTCCCGCCGCGGAGGAGCCTCCCGGCGAGCCCGAGGCCCCCGTCTACTCGGCCGGCTTCCACGGCGTGCTGTGCTCCGACTCGCTCAACCCGCAGGACCCGAAGGCCTGGATCACCGCCGACCGCCGCGTCAAGTGGCAGGCACCCGGCTTCGGTCCGGCATGGCTGTGGTCCTCGAGCGTGTGCGCGGGCTGGCCGGGGATGAACCCCGACGCCTACCGCGGACCGTTCACCAAGGCCACCTCGACGCCCGTCCTCATCATCGGCAACCACCACGACCCGGCGACGCCCTACAGCGGCGCCGTGGCCTACCGCAAGGAGCTCAAGACCTCCCGCCTGATCACCCTGACCAACGGCTACGGCCACGGGGCGCTCGGCGTGAGCACCTGCGTCGACAAGCTCCGCACGCAGTACCTCGTCAACCGGCTCGTGCCCGCATCCGACACCAGCTGCAAGCCCGACCACCCGCTGTTCACCCGCCTCGACTGACCCCGTCCGCCGCGCACGGACGAGTCAGGTGACCCGGCGGGGCACCACGATCGGCCCAGCACGCGCTGTGTCCGCTCCAGGTGCCCCGTCGGGTCACTTCCCGTCGGGACCCCCGCCGCCTCGGCGCCCCGGGCGCCCCCACGGGTCACTTCCCGTCGGGACCCCCGCCACCTCGGCTCCCCGACGCCCCGGCAGGTCACTTCCTGCCGCCAACCCCCGGCTATCGGCTCCCCGACGCCCCGGCAGGTCACTTCCTGCCGCCAACCCCCGGCTATCGGCTCCCCGACGCCCCGACGGGTCACTTCCCGTCGGGCGCCCCGGAACCCCACCGCCTCGGTCAGAGCCCCAGCGCGACCTCTTGCTCGCGCAGCGCGTTGGCCACGCGTGCCACCATCTCCGCGGGGCGGGCGAGGTCCCGGCTGGTCAGCTCCTCGACCCGGTAGTCGTGGTCACGCAGCCCCCTCACCCGGTGCAGGTCGTCGCGGCGCTGGCGGTCAGAGGT
>NZ_AUFG01000065.1 GCF_000426385.1 Arsenicicoccus bolidensis DSM 15745 | reverse complement strand
ACGACGCCACCCCGCTGGAGCTCGAGCAGACCTACTACGCTGCCCAGAACCCTTCCCCGACAACCGTCGAGGAAGAACGCCCGACTCTCCACTGAACCCGGGGCGGTTCAGTGGGGCCAGATCGGTCAGTACCTCCCCGTCGGCGCGGCGGCGACGGCGGTACGGTCTGCGGCGTACTTCGACGGTGCGGGGGCGACCCGCGCGTGGGTCGTGCTCGCGGCCTGGATCGTGGTCGGCGTCCTGCTCGCCCTGATCCCGCGCCGCCGTCCCACTGCCGCTTGACCTCAGGGGCAGGCTGGGACGCATGGACTTCTTCTGCTTCCATCGCGACCGGGTCGGCGCCGAGCAGCTTCGCGTGAGCATGGTCGAGGAGCACTGGTCCTACATGGACCGGTTCGACGGCCGCTTCGTCGCCCGCGGTCCGACCTTCGACCAGGAGGGCACGTTGAGCGGCAGCGTGCACATCGTGGACCTCCCCGATGCCGCCGCGGCGTGGGCCTTCGCCTTCGAGGAGCCCGGCTACCAGGCGGGCGCCTCTCGCGACGTGCTGGTGAGGCGCTGGCACAACGTGCTCGGGCGGACGATGCGGTCGTATGTCGGTGACCACCGCAGCGAGAACCTCTACCTGGTGCTGGGATTCGCGCGAGCGCCGCGTCCCGTCAGCGAGCTCGCCGCTCCTGGTGGCGATCTCGTGGCCTACGGGCCGCTGCTCTCCGACGACGGTCGCCAGGAGCTCGGCGTCGTGGCGCTGCTGGCGGCCAAGGACCGGGCCGAGGCCCGCGGGGTGCTGGGTGGCGGTGTCCACGTCGGGATCGAGGTGCACGGCTGGGCGTTCGGCGGTCGACGGGGCTAGCAGGCCCTGTGCGGTGCCGGCGGATCCGCGTACGGTGGCGTCATGCCCGACGCCGCGCGTCCCGATCTGCCGCCGTCGTTCGGCGTCGGCCAGGCCGATCAGCGGATCATGCTGACGACCTTCCTCGACGAGCACCGGGCGGCCGCCACGGCGGTGCTCGACGGTCTGACCGACGAGGAGGCACGGCGATCGCTGGTCCTCTCGCCGACCACCGTCCTCGGGCTGGTCAAGCACCTCACGCTCGTGGAGACGATCTGGTTCACCGAGCTGCTCCTGGGGTCCACGCGCGCCGAGCTCGGCCTCCCCGCCACACCGGCCGAGAGCTTCCTGCTGCAGGACCGGGACTCGGTGGAGTCGGTCCGACACGCCCACGCGGAGGCGTGCGCCCGCTCCCGGCAAGCGATCTCGGGGCGCGCGCTGGACGAGGTCATCACGGGTCACCGGTTCGGGCCGATGACCCTGGGTTGGATCCTGACGCACTGCATCCGCGAGACGGCGCAGCACGTCGGTCACGCGGAGATCCTCCGCGAGCAGATCCTCGCAGCACGACACTGAACGAGTGGTCCAGACTAGGCGGACGCGACCGTGAAGTGCTTTTCGCCGCGCGGGTTCTCGAGCTCGTCAAGGACGGCGATGGCAAGGTCCGGTGCCGTGATGCGTGACCTGCCGTGAGCATCCTGCAGCAGGGTCGCCGTCCCGCGCTGGTACACGCCGCTGCGGTCGCCGCGCTCGAAGACGGCCGGTGGGCTGAGGTAGGCCCACCCGTCATACGGGTGCTGCCGACAGCTCTCGAGCTGGTCAAGGCTGGCCTGCGCGACGTCCCGCCATTCCGGCGGAACGTATGCCGGATCGTCGATGACCCGGGTGTGGGCCGCCCTGGGTGACCACAACGGGGCTGACCCGCCGACCACGAGGACCGAAGTGGCCGCCCGAGATGCGGCGTCCAGGAACCGGGCAGTAGCCGGTGCGAGTCGATGTTCGTCGCCCGGTGGGAACCGGATCGCCAGCACGGCCGCGTCGACACCGTGCAGCACTGGTATGAGCGCCGAGTTGTCAGCGACGTCGAGAGGCAGCACTGCGTGGGAGCGCAGCGCCCCGGACGGCGCTCGGCGGGCCACGGCCACGACGTCGTGCGCCCGCGACGACGCCTCGTCGACGATGGCGGAGCCGGCCATGCCGGTGGCACCGAAGACGGCGATTCTCATGACATGTCCTTTCGTGGTGAGGGAGAGGGAAGCTGGCCGAGCACGAGAGCGGTGAGAGCGACGGCGAAGCCGATGAGCTGGGTCGGGGTCAGGGACTCTCCGCCGACCACAGCGCCCAGCAGAGCGGCCACGAGGGGCGACAGGAGCCCCAGGAGGGCGGTGGGTGTGACAGGCAGGTGCCGGATGCCGGCGAACCAGATGCTGTAGCTCAGCAGCGCACCAACGATCCCGAGCCAGGCGTACCCGGCCAGGGCAGGCGCGTCGATGTCTGGTGGGACGCCGTCGATGAGTAGGGCAGGCAGGAGCAGGAGGATGCCGGCGGCGGTGAGCTGCCACCCGGCGAGCCCCAGGGCCGAGACATCGTCCGGGCGTCCCCACTTCTTCGTCAGGACGACGCCGGTCGCCATCGACGCTGCTCCACCCATGCCCGCGAAGACGCCGATCGGGTCCAGCGAGGCGGCTGGTCCGAGGACGACGAGGCTGACGCCGATCATCCCGACCAGACCCCACCCAACGCGCCGAGCCGACAGGACCTCGTGCAGGAACACCACGGCGAGCAGCGCAACGACGATCGGCTGAATCGCTCCGAGCGTGGCCGCGACACCACCAGGCAGGCGCTGGGCTGTGACGAACAGCAAAGGGAAGAACGCCGCCATGTTCAGTCCGCCGAGCACAAAGCTCTTCCACCACCACGACCCACGGGGCAGGTGGCGCGCCAGTGCGAGGGCGACGAGTCCCGGAGGGAGGGTGCGCACGAGCCCGGCGAACAACGGGTGTCCCGCGGGTAGCAGGTGGGTCGTGACGATGTATGTCGTGCCCCACACCGCAGGCGCGAGGGCGGTCAGCGCGATCCAACCGACGTTGACGGGCGCGGCACGGGTGGGTGTGGCGGATCGGGTCGTCGTGGGCATGTCCCCAGCGTGCGGGTCTGCCCATCCATGAGTCCAACACATGGTTGTCATGCCAGTGATGAGCAGGGATGATGGATGGATGGAGCTGCAGCAGATGCGGTATGTCGTGGCCGTCGCCGAGGAGCGCAGCTTCACACGCGCCGCCGAGAGGTGCTTCGTCGTGCAGTCGGCCCTCAGCCACCAGGTCAAGGCGCTCGAGCAAGAGCTCGGCGTGAGCCTGTTCGCGCGGACCTCGCGCAGGGTCGAGGTCACTGCAGCGGGGGAGGCTTTCATCGTCGCTGCCCGGGCGAGCCTGCGTGCCGCCGACCGCGCGGTCGTGGACGCCGCGGCGGCAGACGGGCAGGTCCGCGGCGCCCTGACGATCGGGGTCATCCCCACGGTCGCGGCGGTCGACATACCTGCGGTGCTGGCCGCGTTTAATGCCATCCACCCGGCCGTGAGGATCCGTCTGCATGCCGGGGGCAGCGACGACTTCGTCACCGAGATCGTCGCCGGACGGCTGGACGTCGCCTTCCTCGGGCTGCCCGATGCTGTGAGGCACGACGGGGTGGTCACGCGTGAGCTGTCCCGCGAGCGGCTGGTCGCCGTCCTGCCAGGCTCGCACCGACTGGCGGGCCGCCGACGTCTGCGGCTTCGCGACCTTGTCGATGACCCGTTCGTGGACTTCCCGTCAGGCACGGGAGGTCGGGCCCAGTCCGACCTCGCCATTCGAGCAGCCGGCCTCCAGCGCGAGGTCGCCTTCGAGGCCATGGCGATCGACCTCATGTGCGGGCTGGTCGAGCGGGGCCTGGCTGTCGCCCTCCTGTCGGCCGCCGTCGTCCCCGTCGGCATCGACGTGGTCACCGTCCCCGTGACCGACGGACCGACCCGCGTCGAGTACCTCGCCTGGAGTGGCTTCAACCCCACGCCGGCGGCTCGGGCCTTCGTGAGAATCGTGAGCGGATGACTCGGATAGCGACAGCGCGCCGCATCGGCCCTCCTCAGGTCACGTCGCTCTTCCTCCGCACCGGCACCTGGTCGTACGTCGACAAACAGGGTGGTGAGATCTCACCGCTTCGAAGGGGTGGCGATCGCGTAGCCGTGCGCGGTGGCTCTCACCGACGAGCGTGACCGCGGCGTCCGCCCCAACCGTCGCGAGCTGACGGCGGCTGCGCCCGGGCCGGACGGGAGACCCGGCCTGCGACCTCGCGGCCGCCTGGGTCCTGCTGCCCGACAACGCTGCTCGCGGCTTCGTCCAGGCGTACGGCCGCGTCGACGACGCCACCGTGACGCGCGCGAGGGGATGGGCGGTGCTGCGCGCGTTGGTGCTGATCATGATCGGCGTCAACGGCCGTCTCGGTCGGCCCGGCGGCAAGCCGACGTGGGAGCCCGCCGGCTACGCCGCCCTCGAGCGGTGCGTGCGCCGGCCCTGACGGCGAAGGGGCCTCGCGGTGGTTCCGTCATGCCGGTGCGCCAGGATCGATCCGCACCGGGTGCAGCGCGGGCGCGGCGCCGGCCGCACGGGTCGTGCGGCCCAGGCACGAGCATGAAGAGGACATCATGGACCAGCTGAAGCTGAACAACGGCGTCAAGATGCCCGCCCTGGGGCTCGGGGTGTTCCAGACGCCGCCGGAGGAGACACGCGACGCCGTCCAGGCAGCCCTGAGCTCCGGCTACCGGCACATCGACACCGCCGCTGCCTACGGCAACGAGCGTGAGGTCGGCCAGGCCATCGCCGCCTCCGGGGTCGACCGCGGCGAGGTGTTCGTCGAGACCAAGATCTGGATCAGCGACTACGGCTACGACCAGACCCTCCACGGCTTCGACAAGAGCGCCGGCAAGCTCGGCATCGACCAGATCGACCTGCTCATCCTCCACCAGGCGCTGCCGTCGGAGTTCGACAAGACCCTCGAGGCGTACCGAGCCCTGGAGACCATGCTCGAGCAGGGCAAGGTCCGCGCCATCGGCGTCAGCAACTTCATGGTCGAGCACCTCGACCGCCTCCTCGAGCAGGCCGGCGTGGTGCCGGCCGTGAACCAGATCGAGGTGCACCCCTACTTCCAGCAGCGCGAGGTCCAGGCGTTCGGTGCCGAGCGCGGCATCCTGACGCAGGCGTGGTCACCGATCGGCGGCATCACCTTCTATCGCGACGGCAGCCAGGGCAGCACCCTCGACGACCCCACCATCGGCCGCATCGCGCAGGCGCACGACAAGTCCCCGGCACAGGTGATGCTGCGCTGGCACCTGCAGCAGGGCCGCTCGGTCATCCCCAAGTCGACCAAGCCGCACCGCATCGCCGAGAACATCGACGTCTTCGACATCGAGCTGAGCGCGGACGCGCTCGCCGCCATCGACGCCCTCGACACCGGTCGGCGCGGTGGCCCCGAGCCGGAGGACATCACCCTGGAGAGCTTCGGGCGCGACATCCCCGAGGCCTGACCCGCCGCGCATCGACGGAGACGAGGAAGGACCAGCGAAGCCCGGACGCGCCTCGTGTGGCCTCAGTCGGCGAAGGCGTGCCAGCAGATGTCGTCGCGGCGCACCTGGTCGTCGAGGACGAGCTGCCGCACCTGTGGCGGGAGCTGGTCACGCTGCCAGTCCCGCTCGGCGCGGGCGGCGCCCGGGTCGTGCGGCTCCGCGGCGCGAATCGCCCTTGATGGCGTAGGCCGCCGCCCCGAGGTCGTGCTCGGCGACGTGACCGACGCAGGCGGCCTGGCCGGCGGCATACGCGGCGAAGCGGGCTGCGCCGGTGAGCGGGCGGGCGGCCCCCATGGCGTGGCCTCCGACGGCGCGGGCCTGCATCATCGGCACCTCTCCGCGAGCCCATCGCCGCGCCGCCTCGATGGCCTCACGCGGTCGCCGGTCGTCGGGCCGTTCGTGCTCGAAGAGGGGCAGGACGCGCTCGGCGCAGGTCGCCGCCCACAGGGCGAGGAGCTGGTGGTCCTCGTCGGTGAGGGTGCCGCCGCGGCGCGTCGTCACCATGCTCGGGTCGCGAACTCGGGGGAGGATCACGGACTCTCACCGTGCTCTGAGCCCTCGGCGTCCTCGCGCAGCGCGGCGTCCAGCTGGTGCACGACCCGCGCGACGGGGGTGCTCTCCGGGCCGGTCCTGGGATAGCGACGCAGCACCGCGACGAGCAGGGGAGTGGCGGACCGCACGACCGACTCGACGGTGACGGGTTCGCCGCCGACGTCGCTCGCCGTGCCCCCACGCTGCTCGAACGCGCAGATGGCGTGGGCCGGGGCTCGCAGGATGTGCCCCACCTGGGCGGCGTCGGCGAGGGGGTGGAGGTAGGCAGAGGCGGCGGCATCGCCCGCGGCCATCGCTGCGTGCGCTGCGGCCGCCGATCCGGCGTCCTTGGCGGAGCGGTGGGCGGCCGGGCCGGTCACGCGTTGCGCCCTGGAGCGAGGAGCGCCGTTCGCGAACTCCCATGCTGCGTCGAGCGCCTCGCGCGGACGCGGGTCGTCCGGCCGGTCCGCCTCATGGATCGGCAAGGCCCGCTCGGCTGCCGTCGCCGCGAACCTGGTCACCTCTCGCAGCTCGGCCGTCGTGAGCTCGAAGTCCGGTGTGCGAGAGGGCGTCACATCGCCAGCCGGCCGTCGACGACGACGATCGTGTCGCCGCCGATCCACACGTGCTCGCCGTCGTCGTGCACGTGCACCCGTCCGCGGCGACCGATCTGGCTGCCCTGCGCGACGACATACGACTCCGGCACCTCCCCGCGCTCGCGGAGCCACTGCGCGAGCGCGCCGTTGAGGCTGCCGGTGACCGGGTCCTCGTATGTCGGCCCGAAACCCCTCACCTCGTAGGCGCACTCGCCTCCAGGGGCCTCGAGTCCGACGACCCCGATGTGCAGCCCGGCGCGATCCGCGGAGGGACGCAGGGCGCGGACCGCGTCGGCGTCGCGCAACTGGACCAGCCGCCACTCGGGTCCGTTGACGCCCCAGGCGTGGGCGACGATCTCGGCCGGGTCGATCGCGAGCATCGTTGCCATCCGTGCCACGTCGTCGTCGGGCAGCGGCCCCGTGCGCGTCCGCGGCGGCGTCGCGAAGGCGAGCCGGTCCTCCTCCAGCCGCACCGGCACCAGCCCCGCCGCACACTCCTGGATCAGCCGACCTGGCGTCCTGGGGACGCCGCCGAGCTCCAGCCAGGCGCGGGCCGAGCCGATCGTCGGGTGCCCGGCAAAGGGGTACTCCTGCCGGGGGGTGAAGATCCGGATGCGGTAGTCGGCCTCCGGATCCGTCGGTGCCAGCAGGTAGGTCGTCTCCGAGAAGTTCGTCCACGCCGCGAGGCGCTGCATCTGCTCGGTGGTGAGCTCGTCCGCGTCGGCGACCACGGCGAGCGGGTTGCCGGTGAGCCGGCCGGAGCTGAACACGTCGACCTCGAGGAACCGTCGCATCATGCGGTCATTGTCCTCCGGGAGCGTCGCCACGTCCTGTCCGGCCGGTCTCGTCGCCGAGCGGCGCGGGGGTCGGCGTGCGGGCCGGCCCGCTGACCAGGCCGCTCACCAGCTCGTCGACGCAGGCGCTCAGCTCACGGCGGCTCAGCGTCCCGGGTGCGCTGATCGCGTGCAGGGCCAGGCCGTCGGTCGTCGCGAGGGCGACCCGTGCCCTGGTCCGGTCCTGGTCGTTCGTCGTGGTCGCGCCGCGGTCCTGGGCGAAGCATCGCGCGAGTGCGGCCAGGACGTCCCGCAGCACCTCCTCCTGCACGGCGGCCAGGCCGGGGTGGACGGCAGCCGCCGCGGAGAAGGCCATGACCACCCGTGCCTCGACGAGCCGTTCGTCATCGAGGGGGAGCAGCTGGTGCAGCGTGGCGACGAGGCGCGAGACGGGGTCCTGCTCCTGGGTCGCCAGCGCTCGCCGCGACACCCGACCCACCACCTGCCGGAAGGCCTGCTCGAGCATCGCCTCCTTGGTCGGGAAGTGGTATTGCACGGTCCCGATCGACACGTCGCCGCGCTGGGCGACGGCGCGGACGCTGAGGGCCTCGAGGCCGCCCTCGGCGACGAGCTCGACCATCACCTCGGCCAGCCGTTCGGTCCTGGTTGACGCCTTCTCCATGCCCCGTATCATACGGTTGTATGAATTCATACGGTCGTATGACGCGGGCCATCCTGAGCGGAACGATCATCGTCATCGCCCTGACCTGGGCGATCTATGCCGTGGACCGTCGCGCCTGGCCGGGCGTGGCGTTGCCCGTCGGCGTCACCCTCCTCGGCGCCGTCAACGTCGTCCTGACCCTCCTGCGCCCCGGCCTCAAGGTCGCGGCCGTGCGACGGCTGCAGCGCTGGGTCGTCAACCCGCTGGTCCGGGGCCTGCTGCGGCTCGGTCTCAACCCGCTCGGCGTCACGCTCCTCGAGACCCGGGGGCGGCGGTCGGGGGAGGCGCGCGCGACCCCGGTGGGCGTCGCGCGCGACGGAGGCCGGGTGTGGCTCGTGGCCGAGCACGGTCGCCGCGCCGGGTACGTCCGCAACATCGCGGCCGACCCCCGCGTACGGCTGCGGCTCCGAGAGGCGGGGCGGCGCCGCTGGGTCGACGGCATCGCCCACCTCGAGCCCACCGACGACCCCCTGGCCCGTCAGCGCTGGATGGCCGGCTGGAACCCCGTGCGATGGCTCAACGCCGCGATGGTGCGATTCCTCGGGGCCGAGCTCCTGTCGGTCCGCGTCGAGCTAGCCGGGCTCTCGGCGCCGGTCCACAGGGCAGAGTAGGAGCAGGAGTCTCACGAGCTGAGGAGCGGACGTGTCGGAGGAGCAGCGGGTCAAGACCTACACGCGGCAGCAGGTGCTCGCGTGGAACGACAGGTGGTCCCACACGGACGTACGAGTCATCGAAGAGAACCTCGACCGTCTGGGGGTCGTCACCTATGTCTCGCCCCCGTCGGGGGGATACATCTGGTGCGTGGACGGGCAGGGTCGTCGAGTGATGAAGATCGCCGCCGGATACCTGGAGTTTCGAGACGCGTTCGCGCCGGACGAGGCGGAGAAGTGGGATGGCGGACGATCAGGGGTGGACCTGTCGAACGCCCAGTTCAGAGGGCCTAACAGCCCCCGACGAGACGAGCCGGCATCGATCTGCCCCGTGCACTTCGTGCAGCTGCCGAGCTCGGGACGGTGCGACGACTGCGGGTGAGTGAGCGGTCGGGCTGTCGCCGTCGCGGGCCGGTCTCACCCCTGCGCTCAACCTCGACCAGTAGCGGCGCCGAGCTCAGGCGCGCAGGACCTTGTCCATCGCCTTGCCCTTGGCCAGCTCGTCGACGAGCTTGTCGAGGTAGCGGATCTGCCGCATGAGCGGGTCCTCGACGTCCTCGACCCGGACGCCGCACACCACTCCCTTGATCAGCGACGTGCTGGGGTTGAGGCGGGCGTCGGCGAAGAAGTCCTCGAAGGTCGTGCCCGACTCCAGGTGCTGGGCCAGCTCGGCATCGTCGAACCCCGTCAGCCACCGGATGACCTGGTCGAGCTCGGCCTTGGTCCGCCCCTTCTTCTCCACCTTCGTGACGTAGTGGGGGTAGACCGACGCGACGCTGGTGGTGAAGATGCGGCTCATGGTCCCGGAGAGTATCCGTTCCCTCCACGCACCGGCGCGATCGGGTGGAGAACACCACCGCTGTCGGTGGCCTTCTCCACCCGTTGACGATGCGGTGGGGAACGGCGCCCGCTCCGACGGCTGACGCGGTTCAACAGCTGACGCGGGTCAGATCAGCGGTACCCCCGGGCCGGAGAGCAAGCCCTCGCGCCAGCGGCGACCGCTCGCGACCATCAGCAGCTCGAGCGCAGGTCCGTGCACCTCTGGCCCCCGGCCCACGGCGCTGTCGGCGTCGTTTGCCACGAGGCGCACGCGGCCGGCGAGCTTCTTTGCGCCGCCGAAGGACTCGGACGTCCTGATCTGGTAGTCGATGGCGGCACAGACGGCTTCGGGCGGATAGGCGCGAGCGATGCCGAGTGGCCGTCGGATGTCCTCGCCGTGCGCGATCTCCTCGACGAGGCGGCTGGCCAGCGCGACGGGCGGCCCGCTCGTGCGGTCGGCGACGTGCCGTAACCGTTCGAGCGTCTCCGACGGCGTGGCGCCACGCTCCGCGGCGATGCCGTCGGCGTTCTGCCGGTCGAAGTCGAACCTCGCCCGCACCAGTGCCATCACGAGTCCGAGCGGCGTGGCCTTGGCGTTGTCGACGAGGTGCGCCGCCACGTCGTGGACGGTCCACCCCTCCGCCGCCGAATCCGTCTCCCACGCAACCGGATCCAGCGTGGCCAGGTCGTCGACCAGAGCGTGGCGCTCGGCGTGGACCAGGGCCCAGGTGTCGGTCATGGACCCAGCCTGACGCCCTCGCCCGGCGGCGACAAGGGCCCCGACCGTATGCCGTCCGCCCCCGGCAGGCGGGGTCACCGCGAGGCGGCGGCGGGCGTCATACGGCTCGGTGCGCTCGTCCCTCGGTGGGTGGCCGCAAAGATCAGGAGCGAGAGCAGGGCACAGACGGCCATGCACAGAGCCATGGGCAGCACGGCCTGGTCGCCGCCGAGCCCCACGAGCGGGGAGACGAAGCCGCCGACGGCGAACTGCGCCGCCCCCATCAGCGCCGAGCTCGTGCCGGCGTGGTCGCGGCCGACGTCCAGGGCGAGAGCGGACGTGTTGCCAAAGATCAGCCCCTGACCCGCGACGCACACGAAGAGCAGGACCAGCACGGGGACCAGGCTCACGCCGCTGACGGACAGGGCGAGCAGCGCCAGGGCGGACAGCGCCACCACGGCCTGGGCGCACAGGACGATCTGGGCCGAGGTGAACCTGCGCAGCAGGGCGTTGGCCAGAGCGGTCGCCAGCAGCATGCCGGCGGCGTTGACGGCGAAGGCGATGACGTACTGGGTCTCGCTGAGCCCCAGGCGATTCTGCAGGACATAGGTCGAGCCGGAGACGTAGGCGAACAGCGTGCCGAAGGAGGCGACACCGGCCAGCGCGAAGCCGAGGTATCGAGGGCGGCGGACCATCGTCGCGATCCCCGTGAAGACCTGGCGCACACCTCCCGAGTGCCGGGCCGCGGGCGGCAGCGACTCCGGGACGACGAAGAACACGGCCAGCGCCAGCACCGCCGTCGCGACCGTGATCACCGTGAAGACCAGCCGCCAGTCGCCCAGCGCCAGCACGACGCCGCCGAGGGACGGCGCGAGCACCGGCGACACCCCCGTGATCATCATCATGTAGTTCATGAAGCGGGTGGTCTCGTCGCCCTCGCTCAGGTCGGAGATCATCGAGCGCGCGATGACGACCCCGGCCGCGCCGCTGAACCCCATGACGAAGCGGCACGCCACCAGGAGCTCGACCGTCGGCGCGAGCGTGCAGCCGAGGCTGGCGACGAAGCAGATCAGCGACCCGACGAGCAGCGGTCTCCTGCGGCCGATCTGGTCTGACAACGGCCCGATGACGAGCTGCCCCACCCCCAGCCCCACCATGAACGCCGACAGCGTCAGCTGGATCATCGAGGCGGGCGCCGCCAGGTCGCGCGACATCTGCGGGAAGGCCGCGAGGTACATGTCGGTCGCGAGCGGCGAGAGCCCCGCCAGCGCACCGAAGATGAGCAGCAGCGGCACGGTGTGAGTGTGCCAGTCTGAAGTGGCCCCACTTGGAGGCGTAGTGATGGCTTGATTTGGCCCCACCCTCGACCCGACCAGACCCGTAGGTTCCGTACTTGTCCGCCAAAGACGAGTACGAGAGGCCATGGGGTTGAAGGAGAGATCGAGAGTGGAGCAGTTCGAACGTATCCGACGGGACGCCCGCGATGAAGGCATGTCGATTCGCGCGCTCGCGGCCAAGCACAAGGTCCACCGACGCACCGTCCGCGCGGCGTTGGCCGACGCAGTCCCACCCACCAGGAAGGTCCCCGAGCGGGCGGCGCCGGTGCTGGGCTCGCATGAGGCCACGATCCGGG
>NZ_AUFG01000064.1 GCF_000426385.1 Arsenicicoccus bolidensis DSM 15745 | reverse complement strand
CGGTTGAACTCACGACGCGGACCACGGTCACCGCGGTCGTCGCGGTTGAAACCGCCACGCTGCGGCCGCTCGTCCCGGTTGAAGGGGCGGCGCTCCGGGCGCTCGTCACGGGTGAACTCGCGACGGGGGCCGCGCTCGTCGCGGGACTCGCTGCGGGGGCCGCGCTCGGCATACGACCGCTCGTCGCGGTTGTAGGGGCGACGCTCGTCGTGGCCGCCGGTGGGGCCCTGGCCGCGGTGAGGCTTGCTCGGGCCGCGACGGGCCTCGAGCTTCTTGGAGGTGCTCCAGCGGGCCTTCTTGGGCGCGCCGGCAGAGGACTGAGGGGACATGAGCTTCCTAGCTGGATGGTCGATAGGCACGCTTCGAGCCACCTGGCGAGGGCAACGATGAAGGCGAGCCTCAGGCTCCGCTGCTGGGAGCCCGGTCGGGCCGGTCGGCTTGCTGCCGCCGGCTGCGTCTCGCTTCTCGTGGGCCGCTCCTGCTGAGCGGCCAAGAAAATCTCGGGGGTTGGTCACCCCTGTGGCTTAGCCAGACCTAGCTGGGGCCCTGTCCATCCGGACGGTGCGCCACGGCCACGTCGAGGTGGTCCGGGGACCGGTTGACGCGAGCCGCACAAGCGAGACTGCTGACGCCAGTCTATCAGGTGCCCGACCGTGCGCCCGACCGTGCCCGGTCCTGTCCGCCGATGACCGACCACAGGGCCACCGCGACGACGATGCCCGCCAGGTCGGCCAGCACATCGCGCCAGTCCGCGGAGCGGTGGGGCAGGACGGACCCCTGCAGCCACTCCGAGACGGGCGCGTGCGCGACGCTGACCAGCACCAGAGGCACCCGCGACAGGCCGCCAGCCAGGCCGGCGAGCACCGGCAGGCCGAACATCAGCGCGTGCGTGATCTTGTCCCACCCCGCGAGCGCCGACACGGCCGCCGGCGGGCTGGGCCAGTAGAGGCCGACCAGCTGCACCACCACCGCCAGCGCGAAGGCGATCAGCAGCACGGGTCGGGTGCGACGAGGGCGGTCCATGAGGCGCCAGGCTAGTGATCTCGGCGCCCGTCCGGGGAATGCACGCCGGACGTCGCTCGTTGCACGGCCCATGAGCACCCGTCAGATCACGGAAGCGACCTTCGAGTCGACCATCCAGGACAACGACATCGTCCTCTACGACTTCTGGGCCGACTGGTGCGGCCCCTGCAAGCAGTTCGCCCCGGTCTTCGAGGCCTCCTCGGACAAGCACGAGGACGTCGTCTTCGGCAAGATCGACACCGAGGCGGAGCAGGGCCTCGCCGTGATGCTCCAGATCACCTCGATCCCCACGATCATGGCCTTCCGCGAGGGCGTGCCGCTGTTGATGCAGCCCGGCGCCCTGCCGGCCAACGCCCTCGAGGACCTGATCACCCAGATCAAGTCGCTCGACATGGAGACGGTCAAGCGGGAGTACGCCCAGCAGGTCGCCGCAGCCGAGGCGCAGCTCGCCCAGCAGCCGGGTCAGCCCGGTGCCGCCGGTCAGAGCGCCACCCCCGGCAGCGGCCCCGCGGACATCCCCTCCGTCTGAGCCCTTCCGGCATACGAGCCCGTATGACGACAAGGCCCCCTCGGTCTCCTGGTGGAGGCGAGGGGGCCTTGTGCTGCAGGTCCACGGCGTGACGTGCCCGATCTGGTGGAGGTGGCGGGAATCGAACCCGCGTCCGCTGACGACGCACCAGGGCTTCTCCGGGCGCAGTGCGCTAAGGATTTTCTCGGCCTCAGGGCTCGCACGCACACGTCCCCTGACAGGCCCAGTCGAGAAGGAGTCCCGCACGCCGTCCCGACACCGGCGTGCAGCAAGATCTCTAGCTGATGCCAGACCCTAGGCCGAGATCACACCTAGGCTGACAGACTTCGGACTCGCTCAGGCGGCGAGGGCGAAGTCGGTGCGCTTGGAATTGGCACCTATTGGTTTGCTGAGGGCGTTAACGAGATAACTCAGCATCCTCGGCCCGCTTCCCCTGACAGATCGACCAACGTCGAAACCGATCACCCCCAAGGGGGTCCCGGTGAGGGGCGGGCACGTCACGCTGTGGACTTGTCAATCAACGACCTGCGCACGGGGCCCAGGTCAGACGTGGAGTCTACCTGTCGCAACGCGCGGCGCTCCACCGCGATTCCCGCGTCACCCCGAGCGGGGTCGGGACTCCATGTACTGCTCCACGGCTCTGCGCGTGGAGAGCCACTGTCCGTCGCTGCGCTGGGTCGCCTCGAGGCGCCCCCGGCGAGCCGCAGCGCGAAGGGCGGTGAGCGACATCCCCGTGTCGACGAGCGCCGTCAGGCGGGTGCGGGGCTCCTCGATCTGCGTTTCGAGGCGGGAGTAGATGGTCGCCCTCGTGGGCCCGCCCCGACGTCCGGTCCCGGCCAGTGCCCCGTCCAGGAGCATGGCGGCGGGGTCGTCATACGACAATGGCCGTATGACGCCGCAGCCTCCTGTCCAGCTCACCCACCTGCCGGCCGGCGAGGGCCCGGCCGTCGCGATCCACGGCGGGGCGGGCGTCGACCCCGCCTCACTGTCGCCCGAGCAGGCCGCGGCCGCGGCGGCTGCGCTGTCCGCCGCCGTCGCCGCAGGCCGCGCCGTGCTCGACGAGGGCGGGGCTGCGCTTGACGCGGTGTGCGCCAGCGTGCGGGTGCTGGAGGACAGCGAGTGCTTCAACGCCGGTCGTGGTGCCGCCCTGACGGTCGAGGGCACCGCCGAGCTCGACGCCTGCGTGATGACCGGAGACTCCCGCTCCGGGGCCGTGACCTGCGCGAACGGCCCCCGCAACCCCGTCATGGCCGCGCGCGCCGTCATGGAGCAGACCGACCACGTGCTGATGGCAGCCCCCGCTGCCGCGTTGCTGGAGCAGTGGGGTCTCGAGGTGGTGTCGCCGGACTACTACGTCACCGAGGCCCGTCGCCGCATGCTGGAGGAGACGTCGTCCTTCCTGGAGTACAAGCACGGAACGGTCGGTGCGGTCGCGCGGGACCGGTCGGGGCGGGTCGCGGCCGCGACCTCGACGGGCGGGATCACCGCGCAGCTCCCCGGCCGGGTCGGCGACACCCCGCTCGTGGGGTGCGGGACCTGGGCGGACGACGCGACGGTCGCGGTGTCGTGCACGGGTCAGGGCGAGCTGTTCGTCCGCGGAGCGGTGGCGCACGAGATCCACGCGCGGCTGCGCTGGGGTGGGCAGGACCTCGCGACGGCGGTGCGCGAGACCATCGACGAGCTCGTGGGTGCGCGTGGCGCCGATGGCGGGCTGATCGCGGTGACCCCGGCGGGTGAGGTGGTGCTGGCGTTCAACTCCCCCGGCATGTACCGCGGCCACGACGTCGGCACCGGCCCCGTCACCGCCATCGGCTGACCCGATCCCGCGCTGAGGCGGAGGTTTGTACGCTCGCAGCTCACGAACGCACGGATTCCGGGCTGGAAACCGGCAGTCTGTGAGCTGCGAGCGCACAAAGGTGCGGGCAGACAGCACTCTTGTCGCGTGGGCTAGCTGCGGGAGGCGGTCGCGGCCAGGCTGCCGGCCGCTGCGGCAGCCACCAGGGCCACGACTCCGGCCACGGCGAGTGGCGCACCCGCGCCCCAGGCCCCGACCACCACGCCGGCCAGGGCGGTGCCGCCGGACGAGCCGAGGTTGGTGATGGTGCTCACCCACGTGCTCGCCTCGGTGCGCAGGTGGGGCGGCGTCTCGACATCGGCCGCCACGAAGGCCACGGTGTAGCTAGGCGACACCGCCAGGCCCGCCCCGACGAGGACGACGCCAAGCAACCACCACGACGTCATCGCCGACGCCACGCACAGCGAGATCCCCAGCAGGGCAAGGGTTCCCGCGAGCTGCGCCGGCCAGGCACGCCGGTGCCGTCGGGCGCCCCACGCGAGGCCGCCGATCACGGAGGCGGCGGCCACGGCTGCCTCGACGTAGCCCGCCCAGCCCGGGTGCCCGGCGGCGTCGGCGCGGGCGGCGACCCCGGTGTACATCAACGCGCTCGCGCACCCGAAGCCCGCCATGAGGGCGAGCAGCCGCCGCATCCCGGCGAGTCCGAGGGGTGAACCCCGCCGTCCTGGCGCCGCGGCGCCTCCAGACGCCGGTGCGTCGCTGGGTCGGGGTGCGTCGCTGGGTGCGGGCGAAGCACCCGGCCCGGCGAGGACTTTCGGATCGTCCAGATCCGCCGCGGCCGCGGTGACGGTCGCGGCCGGGGAGCTCACGAGGCCGGCCGCCCCGACCGCGATGAGCCCGGCGACGAGCACGAGCCCGTGCCAGGCGGGTCCGCGGGCGAGCACGGCGGCGGCCACGACGGGGCCGACGAGATAGAGCGTCTCCTCGCAGACAGCGTCGAGCGAGTAGGCCTTGACCCGCGCCGGCCCCTCGGGCACGAACCAGCGCCACTGCGCCCGCATCGAGGGCCCGAGGGCCGGCGCCGTGAGGCCGAGCAGGACCGAGATCGCCAGCCACGCTGCCGCAGGGGCGCCCCCAGACCCGCGGGCGACGAGTGCCGCGGCGCCGAGGACGAGCACGAATCCCGCTGCGACGCAGGTGAGCACGACGCGCTGGCCGTGCCGGTCGGCGAGGCGGGCCTGCACCGGCATGACGAGGGTCGTCGAGCCGAAGACCGCCATGGCGGCGGCCGCGGTGGCGAAGCTGTCGGTGGACTGGCGGACGGTGAACAAGAAGGTGAGCGGGAGCACGGCATACCCGAGTCGACCGACCAGGGCGAGCACGAAGGTGCGCGCGACGACGGGATCAGCGAGGAGGGTGCGATAGCTCCCGGCAACGGCGGTGCCGGACATGGGTGACTCCGATGGGTGGGGCCGCGGTGCGGCCAGGGCAGAGGGCACGGCGATCCACCCACCGACGAGGGTGGGTGGTGCTGGCGCCTCTATACCGTCCGGATCACGTGGTCACCCTAGCGCCCTCAGCGGACGAACATGCCCTGCACGACGTCGTGGGGTACGTCCTCGACACGGTCCCAGAGCCACTGCGGCGGCGCCCCTTTGCCCTTGTCGACGAGCACCACGCGCACCCCCTCGGGCATGTCCGACCGCTCCCAGAAGTGCCGGCCGAGGACCCGGTCCTGCTGCAGCACCTCCTTGATGCTGCGCATGCGGGCGGCCCGGCGCACCGCCTCCAGCGCGACGGCGACGGACAGCGGGGACTTGGTCCGTATGTCGGAGGCGCACTGCCTGGCCTCCTCGCTGCCATGCGCCTCGAGCCGCCCCAGGATCACCGCTGGGTCGTCGCCGGCGAAGCACTCGTCGATCCAGCCGCGTTGCGCGACAAGGGGGCTCGTCGGGTCGACGTCACCGACGGACGGGTCGAGCCGCTCCCCGTCCGCGAGTCTGTCGAGCAGAGAGGGGATCTCGTCGGAGGGGATCAGCGCGTCCGCGAATCCCGTTGCCACAGCGTCCGCCCCGGTCATGGACGCTCCGCTCATGGCGAGGTAGGGGCCCAGCTCGCCCGGCGCCTTGGCGAGCCACCAGCAGCCGGCGACGTCGGGGAAGAAGCCGATCGCGGTCTCGGGCATGGCCAGTCGCGTGCGCTCGGTGGCGAGGCGCAGGGAGCCGTGCGCGGAGACGCCCACTCCTCCGCCCATCACGATGCCGTCCATGAACGCCACGTAGGGCTTGGGGTACGTGGCGATGGCGGCGTTGACCTGGTACTCGTGGTCCCAGAACACGACGGCATCGTCACGTCCCTCGAGGGTCGCCTCGCGCGCGGCGCGCATGTCGCCGCCGGCGCACAGCCCCTTGGGTCCGACGCCCTCGATGCTGACGCTGGCGACCTCGTCGTCCCCACCCCAGTCGTGCAGCTGCGCCAGCAGCGAGTCGACCATCGAGGTGGTGAGGGAGTTGATGGCCCGGGGCCGGTTGAGCAGGATCCGGCCCAGCGCCCCACGGCGCTCGTAGAGGACTTCGTCGGTGTGCCCGGGGCGCGGCGTGGCGGTGGTCGGGGCTTCTTCCGGCATACGGACTCTCCTGCTGACAACGGGGATCGACGCTGACCTGCTATGGCTCCATGACGAACCTATCGCGCGGCCCGCCGCACGAGCAGCCCGCACCCACCCACGACCGCCGCGGCGGGCAGGCAGGACAGCGCGAGCGCGGGGTAGCCCAGCCAGCCGACGATCACCCCGGCCAGGGCGCCGCCCACGGCGGCGGTCAGCCCCATGACCAGGTCGGCGAGTCCCTGGACCGGCGCCCGGGCGCCCAGCGGGGTGGCGCCCACCAGCGCGGACGACGCCCCGATCAGCGCGAACGACCAGCCGAGCCCGAGGCCGAACAACGCGGCCGAGAGCAGCCAGGACGCGCCTTCGTGGGTGGTCGCGGCGGCCACGATCGACGCGCCCTCGATCACCGCGCCGGCGAGCACGACCCGCCAGCCACCCCACCGGTCCACGAGGCGACCGACGAGGGGGGAGAAGGCGTACATGCCGAGGATGTGGCCGCTGATCGTCAGCCCGATGAGCCGGATGCTGGCGTCGCCGTGGCGCATGTGGATCGGCGTCATGATCATCACCGACACCATGACCGTGTGGGCGAGGGCGATCGCCACGACGCACGCGCCGACCGTGTGGTGGGTCCGCACGACGCGCCAGGCCGAGGGCACCTCCACCCGCGTCGCCCCGGCCGCCGCCGCGGCGCGCTCCTCGTGGTCGGCGACCGCGCGGGCCACGGCGAGCGGGTCGGGGCGCAGCCACAGGGAGAGCAGCCCGATGGTGACGCCCAGCGCCACCGCCGTGATCAGGAACGCTCCGGTGAGCGCCGGCAGGCCCAGCCGCGTCGCGAGCGTCCCGCCGACGTCGGCCAGGTTGGGGCCGAGCACCGCACCGATCGTGGTGGCCCACACGACCGTCGACAGGTCCCGACCGCGATGCTGGTCGCTGGCCAGATCCGTTGCCGCAAAGCGAGACTGGGAGTTGGACGCGCTGGCTGCGCCGAACAGCGCCGCCGCCACCAGCAGGAGCGGGAAGCTGCGGATCACCCCGGCCAGCACGCACAGCAGCGCACCGGTGGCGCCCACGAGATAGCCGATCGACAGCCCGACCCGACGGCCCCGCCGGGTCATCACGCGGGACAGCAGGTATGCCGCCACCGCGGTCCCCGCCACCTGCGCGGTCTGGCTGAGGCCGGCGAGCTCCTCGCGCCCGGAGACGTCCGCGGCCAGCAGCGAGGCGACCGTGATCCCGGTCGTGACGCCGACCCCGCCGACGGCGTTGGTGACGGCCAGCGTCCGCACGGTGCGTCGCTGCAGCTCGACCCGGTCCGGGCTCCCGGCGAGGTAGCGGTCGGCGTCGATCGTCACCACCCGAACCTACCGGCTGCAGGCCTTCCCCTGAGACGCCCTGGGACCTATCCTGGAGTAGACCCGTCGCCACGCGACGGGTGCCTGCAACCCACCGGCCGCCTCGGCGGCCGAGACCGACGCCTCGTCTCCCCCGGCCACACCGGCTTGCCTGCCCTGGCGCCACCCGAGGCCCGGCAGCACGCCCCGGCCTCCCTCGCCGTCGGTCGGCGCAACGCCCCGGCCGGCGCCGCCCGTGCCCGCGACCTCGCGGCGGGCGACCTGCATCCATGGGGGACGTAGACATGAGAACCACCCATCACCTGACGTCGGGTGCGGCAGCCGCGGCTGCCGTCCTGACGGCGGCCACCAGCCTGGCCGTCCTCACCACCGGTCCCGCGACCGCGGCACCCACCACCCGCTCGGCCTGCGCCACGACGTGGGGGTCGCTGGACGAGGCCTCCACCAGCACCGCCGACGTCCGCGTCCTCGGCGCCCGGGCCGGCCGGCACGCCTGCTTCGACCGCCTGGTCGTCGACCTCGGACCGGCCTCGACCCGCACCGTCGGCTACCACGTCGGCTACCGGTCCCGGTTCACGGACATCGCCAAGGGCGACACGATCCCGCTGCGGGGGGCAGCGGACCTCGTCGTCACGGTGCAGGCGCCCGCCTACACCCCCGAGGGGCGCCCGACCTATCGGCCGGCCAACCGCCTCGAGGCCGTCCGCGTCTCCGGCTTCAGCACCTTCCGCCAGATCGCCTTCGGCGGATCCTTCGAGGGGCAGACCACCTTCGGCGTGGGGACCCGGGCGCGGCTGCCCATGCGGGCGTTCGTCGTCAAGGACGCGACCAGGCAACGCCTGGTGGTGGACGTCGCCCACACCTGGTAGGCGGGTGCGTCACGGAGTGGCATCGCCCGCGCGTCGGGCGATGCCCCTCCTGTCCCCGGCCATCGCGCGTCGCCCGTCGCCCGTCGCCGCAGCGCACGACGGGCAATCGCTCCCGTCATACGGACTGACCAGGACGGGCCGACCCCCGCTCCCTAGGCTGGCCGCAGAGTCGGCCGGCCCGCCCGGCCGGCTGCCTGTCCAGCCACTCCCCGAGGGAGCACCCCATGTTCCGCAAGGTCCTCGTCGCCAACCGTGGTGAGATCGCCGTCCGGGCGTTCCGCGCCGCCACCGAGCTCGGCATCACGACCGTGGCCGTGTTCCCCTACGAGGACCGCAAGGCGGAGTACCGCCTCAAGGCCGACGAGGCCTACCAGATCGGCGAGGAAGGGCACCCGGTCCGGGCCTACCTCGACGTCAAGGGCATCGTCAAGGCGGCCAAGGAGGCTGGAGCCGACGCGATCTACCCCGGCTACGGCTTCCTGTCGGAGAACCCCGACCTCGCTCAGCGCTGCGAGGAGGAGGGCATCACGTTCGTCGGGCCCGCGCACACCGTGCTCGAGCTCACCGGCAACAAGGCCCGCGCCATCAAGGCCGCCGAGGAGGCCGGGCTGCCGATCCTGCACGACAGCGAGCCCAGCAACGACGTCGCCACCCTCGTGGCGGCCTCCGAGGAGATCGGGTTCCCGCTGTTCGTTAAGGCCGTGAGCGGCGGCGGCGGACGCGGCATGCGCAAGGTCGACTCCCCCGACGCGCTCGAGGCCGCGATCGTGGAGGCGCAGCGCGAGGCGGGCAGCGCGTTCGGCGACGACCGGATGTACCTCGAGGAGGCCGTCGTCTCCCCGCGCCACATCGAGGTGCAGATCCTGGCCGACGCGACCGGCGAGACGATCCACCTGTTCGAGCGGGACTGCTCGGTGCAGCGTCGCCACCAGAAGGTCGTCGAGGTCGCCCCCGCCCCCAACCTCGACCCCGAGCTGCGGGACCGGATGTGCGCGGACGCGGTGCGGTTCGCGCGCCAGATCGGCTACGTCAACGCCGGGACCGTCGAGTTTCTCCTCGGACCGGACGGGCGCTACGTCTTCATCGAGATGAACCCCCGCATCCAGGTCGAGCACACCGTCACCGAGGAGGTCACCGACGTCGACCTCGTGTCCAGCCAGCTGCGTATCGCCGCCGGCGAGACGCTCGCCGAGCTGGGCCTCGCCCAGGACTCGGTCCGGCTGCGCGGCGCGGCGCTGCAGTGCCGCATCACGACCGAGGACCCGTCCAACGGCTTCCGCCCCGACACCGGCCGCATCATGGTCTACCGCTCCCCCGGCGGCGCGGGCGTCCGCCTCGACGGCGGCACGGTGTTCGACGGCGCCGAGGTGGGCGCGCACTTCGACTCCATGCTGGTCAAGCTCACCTGTCGCGGGCGCGACTTCGCGACCGCCGTGCAGCGGGCCCAGCGGGCGCTGCAGGAGTTCCGCATCCGCGGCATCTCCACCAACATCACCTTCCTCGAGTCGCTCATCAGCGACCCCGACTTCATCGCGGGGCGCATCACGACGAGCTTTATCGAGGAGCGGCCCTCGCTGTTCGACAACCGCATGCCCGCCGACCGCGGCACCAAGCTGCTGACCTACCTCGCGGGCATCACCGTCAACCAGCCCCACGGCCCCCAGCGCACCGAGCGCTCCGCCCGCGAGAAGCTCCCGCACCTGCCCGAGGACGTGCTGCGCGCCGAGCCGCCCGCCGGCTCGCGCCAGCAGCTGCTCGACCTCGGCCCCGAGGGCTGGGCCCGAGCCCTGCGCGAGCGCACCTCCGTCGCCGTCACCGACACGACCTTCCGCGACGCCCACCAGTCGCTGCTCGCGACCCGCGTCCGGACGCGGGACATGCTGCACGTCGGGCCCTACGTCGCGCACATGCTGCCGCAGCTGCTCTCGGTGGAGGCGTGGGGCGGCGCGACCTACGACGTGGCGCTGCGCTTCCTGCTCGAGGACCCCTGGGAGCGGCTGGCCAAGCTGCACGAGGCGATGCCCAACCTCCCCATCCAGATGCTGCTGCGCGGGCGCAACACGGTGGGCTACACCCCCTACCCGCTGTCGGTGACCAACGCCTTCGTGGCCGAGGCGGCCCGCACGGGCGTCGACGTGTTCCGCATCTTCGACGCCCTCAACAACGTCGACCAGATGCGCCCCGCGATCGAGGCCGTGCGCGAGACCGACCACGCCGTCGCCGAGGCCGCGCTCTGCTACACCGGCAACATGCTCTCGCCGGGCGAGCAGCTCTACACCCTCGACTACTACCTGCGCCTCGCCGAGCAGCTGGTCGAGGCCGGCGCCCACGTGCTGGCGATCAAGGACATGGCGGGTCTGCTGCGCGCGCCGGCCGCCGCCCAGCTCGTGCGGGCGCTGCGCGAGCGCTTCGACCTGCCGGTGCACCTGCACACCCACGACACCGCCGGCGGTCAGCTCGCCACGCTCGTCGCGGCGATCGACGCCGGCGTCGACGCGGTGGACGTGGCGGCGGCCTCGATGGCCGGCACCACCTCCCAGGTCTCGATGTCCGCGCTGGTCGCGGCCACCGACGGCACCGACCGGGCCACCGGGCTCGACCTCGACGCCGTCATGGACCTCGAGCCCTACTGGGAGGCCATCCGCCGGCTCTACGGTCCGTTCGAGTCCGGGCTCGCCGGCCCGACCGGTCGCGTCTACACCCACGAGATCCCCGGCGGGCAGCTGTCCAACCTGCGCCAGCAGGCGATCGCGCTCGGGCTCGGCGACCGGTTCGAGGCCATCGAGGACATGTACGCCGCCGCCAACGGGATCCTCGGCAACATCGTCAAGGTCACCCCGTCGTCCAAGGTCGTGGGCGACCTCGCGCTCGCGCTCGTGGGTGCGGGCGCGGACCCGGCGGCGTTCGAGGCGGACCCGCAGAAGTTCGACATACCCGACTCGGTCATCGGCTTCCTCAACGGCGACCTCGGCACCCCGCCCGGCGGCTGGCCCGAGCCGTTCCGCACCAAGGCCCTCGAGGGCCGGCGGACCAAGCCCGTCGAGACCGAGCTGTCCGGCGAGGACGAGCAGGCCCTCGCCGACGAGCCTCGGATGACGCTCAACCGCCTGCTCTTCCCCGGGCCCACCAAGGAGTTCGTGGCGGCACGCGACACGTTCAGCGACCTGTCGGTGCTCAACACGCGCGAGTTCCTGCACGGCCTGGCGGTCGGCGAGGAGCACGAGGTGCAGATGGACAAGGGCAAGACCCTGCTCCTCGGCCTCACGGCGATCGGCGACGCGGACGCCCGCGGCATGCGCAACGTCATGGTCACCATCAACGGCCAGATGCGCACGATCGAGGTGCGCGACGAGTCCGTGAAGTCCAACGTCGCGGCCGCCGAGCGTGCCGACACGACCCGTCCGGGGCACGTGCCGGCGCCGTTCGCGGGGGTCGTGACCCTGGCGGTCGGCGAGGGCGACGAGGTCGCGGCCGGCGCGCAGGTCGCCACGATCGAGGCGATGAAGATGGAGGCCGCCATCACCACGCCGGTCGCCGGTCGGGTGTCGCGGCTCGCGATCGGGGCGACGCAGGCCGTCGAGGGCGGGGACCTGATCGTCGTCGTCGAGTGACCTCCCTCAGGTAGTCACATCGACCTGGGTTCGCACGTTGGCTGCCAGCCTCGTCTTGGACAGTTTCTGGGCGAGGAGGGTGATGGGATGCCGGGTCGGACTCCGACGGGTAAGCGGTCTTGGTCGAATG
>NZ_AUFG01000063.1 GCF_000426385.1 Arsenicicoccus bolidensis DSM 15745 | reverse complement strand
CTATGGCTTGGTTACCCGTTGGCGTCTGCAGTCTCAGGCGGTGACGGTGGTGGTTTCGGAGCGTAGTTCGTATTCGATCGGGGTGCGGTAGCCGATGCTGGAGTGGCGTCGTTGGCGGTTGTAGAAGATCTCGATGTACTCGAAGATCGCGTTGGCCAGCTCGACTCGCGTCTTCCACTTCTTGCGGTTCAGCAGCTCGATCTGCATCGAGGACCAGAACGATTCCATCATTGCGTTGTCGAGGCCGTCGCCGACACTGCCGAAGGACGGCATCAGGCCCGCGGCGCGGATCTTGTCGCCGAAGGCCCACGAGGTGAACTGGACTCCGTGGTCGGCGTGGACGATCCCACCCGGTGCGGGCCGGCGGTTGCGGATGGCCATATCGAGGGCGTTTGATCGTGGCGAGCAGGCCGGGGGAGGGGCGCACGGACTCGGCCAGGTCGAGAGACCCTCGCACGGACCGCTGGACCCCCTGGACCTGGCGGTCGAGCACGGTCATGGCCCCGTAGATGGCGGTGGCTTCGCCGGGGTCGAAACCGATCCCCGCGACCACCCGTTCCCACAGGGCGACCGCCCGACCGAGGACGGAGCGGATGCCCGCGTCCAGAAGCTCGCGCCGCTGTTCGGCCAGGGCAACGCTTCGTGCCAGACGGCTGTCCGCGTGCGGGGCACTGGCGGCGCTCATCGAGAGGGGCCCTCGAAAGAGAACGCTGCCGCAACGTGCGGGGAAGTCTGCTGCTGGGACTGAGAGTGGCCCAGGCGCGCCTGGGCGTCAGCGGTGATGCACTCTGCTTCGGTTGCGACCTTGGCGATGCTCGCCTCAGCCCGGTCCACCGTCCTGCCGAGGTGCCGCTCGTCAGCCTCGGCCCGACCGAGGTCGTTGCTGACCACGCTCAGCGACCCGAACGTCACCGCGGGGATCGTTTGCACCCCCGTCGCATACCCGCCAGGAGTCCGACCGGCCCCGACCCCGTGCGCAGCCGAGTAGAGGTGCTCCGAGGCTGCGGTGGCCATCGGCAGGGCAAGGTCGACGACCTCCCCGACAGCGGCTGTCCGGGCCTCCAGCGCAGCCAGGTCGGCGGCTGCTGGCCCTTCGAGCCCTCCTCGGTCGACCCGTTCCAAAGCTCGCCGGGCGTCCTCGATGGACTCACTGGCCGTCTTCAGGTGCGATGCGATCTCCACGCCGACAAGGGCAGCCGAGTCACAGAGCCAGCCGACGCGACCCAGGTCCTCGGGAGCGACGGACTGCATCCATGACTCAGGGCTCAGGCCACGCGCGTGCAGCTCGGCCTCTGAGAGGGCAGTGGAAGCCGTCGACACCCCCTGGTGGAGGTCGTCCAGACGGAGACGGGCCAGGGTCACTTCCCGGTGCGCGTCACGCAACGCCCAATCCGCCTTCGTCAGCTCCCGCTCACTCATCGCCGACCTCCGGCTCCGCACGGTCGCATCGACTGCTCCAGCTCGTCGATGAGTCTCATCACCTCGAGCAGATGCCCACGCACATACGAGACGGGGTCCGGGATCGACTCGGTGTCATCGACCATCGCACAGTCCTCACGGCGTCGTGGCTGACCCCTGGATGGGCCGCGCTACTTACCAAAGCCGTCGAGCCCCTTCCGAGCGTTCACCACTGATGGAGTACTCGACCGCGTTGAGACTGCAGCGGTGCTGGAGGAGTGTTCAGTCGGGAGGCGTCGGATCACTGTTAGCTCTGCCAGGGGAGGCTGCTAGATGATCCGCCAAGTGGGGCGATGACTCCTGATCATGCCGGTTGCGGATTGGCGCTGTTCGAGATGTCGCGAGGCCAACGCAGCGCTCTACCGGGTCGTCATCGTCCGCATGCGCTTCCACCAACCGACCCTCACCCGAGAGCCGCAACCCGTATAAGAGCGGCAGAGAACCTGGGGCACTTCATCCCGCGTCAAGGAGTTGGCAGGATTTCCTTGTTCTGAAAGTTGGGGATGTTCGGGTCGGCCTGGCCCAGGTGCACCTCCTTGCGTCGGTTCCAGGCGATGGCCTGGTGAGGGCGGACCTGGTTGTACTCGATGCGGTAGTCCTCGGCGCGTTCGGCCAGGACGATCGCGTCGTCGATCTCGTCGATGAACAGGCGTTCGTACTTCAGCGTCCCGAACCCTCGCTCGCGTGACCCGTTCTGCCCGGGCGACTTCACGCGGGTGCGGACGTGCGCGAGCTCGGGGTGGAGCTCGATGAACGCCTCGAACCGGAATGACCGGAACGGACCGCCGTTGTCGGTGACGATCGTGACTACCGGCAGCAGCTCACCGGTCTGCTCATCGACCCGGCAGTCATCGATCATGGGATGCCCGAAGAGCTCTTCGTAGTCGGCCAGCGCGAGCTCGACGGCGTCGATCGCGTCGTGCTGGTTCGCCGTCGGCGACACATGGAACGGGTACTCGTACTTGGACCAGTAGTCCCGGCACCCCGCGATCCGCCACGTCCCGCCCGTGGTGGTCTCGAACTCGGAGAAGTCCAGCTGCCAGACCTGGTTGGTGCCCGTGGGCTCCTTGGCGAACGCAGCCTTGCGACGCTCGGCGAGCTTGCGCCGTTCCCGCTGATACTCATCGGGCAGGATGAGGCAGGATCCGCAGCACGGTCGCCTCACTGACGACGTGGCCGTCGTGGCGGACCAACGCCCAGATCTTGCGATGACCCCACGCCGGAGACGACGACCTCAGCTACCGCGCTACACCACTATGCGGGACTTAACTCCGTGACCCATGCGGAACGTCGTGGTATCGAGGCAAGGTTCCCGGGTGTGTGCGGACTGTGCGGCGCCCCCTTCGACACGGGAACGAGGATCTGCCACCTACCGCCCAGCCGCCGCGGAACTGTCAAGAAGTGGGTGTGCGCACCCTGTCGATTCCCCGATCCGGATCGCCGGATCAACTTGGACTTCGTCATCCAGAAGGCATCTCACCGCATCGAGCACGGGCCGAGCTACACGCCGGGTGCGGCTGAGGTGGACGTAATCATCACAGCCTTCGATGCGGTGGCGAGGCTGTCCGTCGATGAGCACGACCTGGGTGAGTACTTCGCAGCCCATTGGGAGGAAGGACGGTCGCCTACGATCGGCCGCGCCAAGATGTCGATCCTCCTGGACGGCTTACGGAGGGCGCGCCCCGCTCAGGGCTGATCGGTCGGCGACTCTCCGGGCTGCGGGGCGTCGAGGGCATCTGCGATGGCACGGTCTCTCTCGACCGTTGCGCTCTGGTAGTAGAGCGCCATGTCGCCGGTGGCGTGCCCTAGACGATGCTGCATCTCGCGCACCGTTGCGCCGGCCTGTGCGCCGAGCGTTGCCGCAGTGCGTCGCAGGTCGTGCCAGTGGAGATCTGGTCGACCGATGGTTTCGCGGGCTGCGAAGAAGCCGTACGCACCTTTCGCGTAGGTGTGTCGGCCCCGCCGCTCCGTGCGTGAAGCTCGTCCGTACAGGCTGGTGGGGGCCAGCAGCCTGCCGTCGCGCCCGGGGAAGATGAGGTCCTCGCGACTTGCGACGGGATAGTCCTTGAGGTGCTGGGCGAGAGCGGAGGCGACGCTTGCCGGCATGGTCACGCTGCGCTTGCCAGCTGCGGTCTTGGGCGGGCCCGTGTCCTTCTTGCCGCCCGCTCGGTAGGCAGCCCGGTTGACGTGCAACTGGCGCTTTTCGAGGTCGATATCTTTGAGCCGCAGCGCCACCAACTCTCCGAAGCGAAGCCCGCACATGCCGGCAACGAGGGTCAGAGCCTTGTGCTGAGGCGGCATGGCATCGGCAAGAGCGAGCAGTTCCGCACGGGAAAGCACCTGCGGCTCGCGGCTCACCCTGGCTTTACCCCCCGCCTTGACCCTCACGGGGGAGCGGGGGATGACTTCGTCGTCCTCTGCCTGACGCATGATCGCGCCAAGTACCTGGTAGGCGTGGGCGCGTGCTGCCGGGGTTCGCTTGCCGTACGCGGCGAACCAGGTCCGAACGTCCATGACGGTGATCTCGTCGATCGGTTGATCCCCGAATGCAGGGATGAGGTGGCGACGGAGCGAGGTCTCGTAGCTCTGTCGGGTCGTGGCGCGTAGGTCGTGACGACCTTCGAGCCATGCCCTTGCATAGGTTTCAAACGTTCGGTTGCGCCTTGAGGTCTCGCGTGCTTCAGCTTCAGCGGCCTGCTCGGCCGGGCTGCGCCACTCGCCCGAGCGGATGAGTCGGTGCTGCTGGGAGAGCCAGTCCTCCGCATCGCGGCGAGTCAGGAACGTCCGCGAGGCCGTATGAAGAACGGGGACGGTGCGCCCGCCCCGGGTCACTGTGGTCGCGCCGTTGGGGTCCGAGTAGCGGGCCTGGTAGCGCCCGGACCGCATGCGAGTGACCTGCCCGAACCGGCGCTTAGGGTCCTTCATCCCGACTCCCTCTTACCGATGCAACTGCCGCCGCATCGCGAGATGCATCGGATAGTTGGCCATTCATGTCCACTTACGTCCACGCCGCCAGGTGGTAAAGTCCCTGGTAGTTCGGGTGATTGGAAGATCATCGCGGGTGGTGGGATGTAAGGCAAACGAGTCAGACAAAGATTCGAGTCCCTTCACGTCCACCAGCATCATGAGGGACCGGGCGCCATGGGCGTCCGGTCCCTCGTGCGTTGCCGGGGCATCAGTCTTGCGCTGTTGATGCCGGGCCGGATCCGGCTGGTGAGCGGATTGGCCCTGGTCGGTCCTGGGGGTGCACGCTTGACCCATGGCATCCAGCGTCGCGCCCGTGTGGCCCCTCACCGACATCGCCGTGTATCCCGTCAAGGGTGAGCCGGGCCGCCCCCTGCGGCAGGCCGTGCTCACCGACTCCGGCCTCGTCGGTGACCGCGCCAAGCGGCGCCCGCTGCTCGTCGCCACCACCGCGCAGGCCGCCGGCGACCTGCGGGCCAACCTCGTCCTCGACATGACCGACGACGAGCTGGCCGCCCTGGAGGGCCAGGAGCTGCGGATCGGTGACGTGGTGGTGCGGCTCGGTCGCAAGCCGAGCTCCTGCGAGGGCCTGTATGCCGAGACCGTCACGGGCGGCGACCTGCTGGTGGGGGACCAGGCGCGCGTCGTGCGCTGCTGCGCGTCCTTCTGACCACTCGGCGGGAGGTCATGCTGACCGAACCGGGTTGCCCCGCCCGATAGCCTAGGCAGCACGCCACCGCAGGGGTGGCGGCGGCCCCGCGAGGCAGCGGGACGTCATACGAGAACGAACTGGAGACACCTGTGTCAGCCGACATCACCGTGCACATCGCTGGAGACGAGCGAACGGTGGCGGCGGGCACGACTGCCGCCGATCTGTTCGCCGACGACCGCCGGATCGTGGTCGCGCGCATCGGCGGGGAGCTCAAGGACCTGGCGACCGAGCTGCGCGAGGGCGACGTCGTCGAGGGTGTCGACATCGCCAGCGACGACGGCCTGGACGTGCTGCGGCACTCCTGCGCGCACGTCATGGCCCAGGCGGTGCAGCAGGTCAACCCCGCCGCCAAGCTGGGCATCGGCCCGCCGGTCCGCGACGGCTTCTACTACGACTTCCAGGTGGACGAGCCGTTCACCCCCGACGACCTCAAGCAGCTCGAGAAGGTCATGCAGAAGATCGTCAACGAGGGGCAGACCTTCCAGCGGCGCGTGGTCAGCGAGACCGAGGCGCTGGAGGAGCTCGCGGGCGAGCCGTTCAAGTGCGAGCTGGTCGGCCTCAAGGGCTCGATGACGCACGACGACGAGGACGCCGGCGCCGGTGTCGAGGTCGGTGCGGGCGAGCTCACCATCTATGACAACGTGCGCCGGGACGGGACGGTCGCCTGGGGAGACCTGTGCCGCGGCCCGCACCTGCCGAGCACCAAGATCATCGCCAACGGCTTCAAGCTCATGCGCTCGGCCGCGGCCTACTGGCGCGGCAACCAGGCCAACGAGCAGCTGCAGCGGCTCTACGGCACGGCGTGGCCGACCAAGGACGAGCTGCGCGCCTACCTGGAGCGGCTCGCCGAGGCCGAGAAGCGCGACCACCGCAAGCTCGGCGTCGAGCTCGACCTGTTCTCCTTCCCCGACGAGATCGGCTCCGGCCTGCCGGTGTTCCACCCCAAGGGCGGGATCATCAAGCGGGAGATGGAGGACTACGTCCGCCGCCGGCACATCGAGGAGGGCTTCGAGTACGTCGGCACGCCGCACATCGCCAAGGACGGGCTGTTCCACACCTCCGGGCACCTGCCGTACTACGCGGACACGATGTTCCCGCCGCTGCACGTCGACGAGGAGCGTAACGACGCGGGTGAGGTGACCAAGCCGGGCCAGGACTACCGCCTCAAGGCGATGAACTGCCCGATGCACAATCTCATCTACCGCTCTCGCGGGCGCTCCTACCGCGAGCTCCCGCTCCGGTTCTTCGAGTTCGGCTCGGTCTACCGCTACGAGAAGTCGGGGGTCATCCACGGGCTGACGCGCGTGCGCGGCTTCGCCCAGGACGACTCGCACTCCTACGTCACCGAGGAGCAGGCGCCGGCCGAGATCAAGCACCTGCTCGACTTCGTGCTCGGGCTGCTGCGCGACTTCGGGCTCACCGACTTCTACCTCGAGCTGTCGACGCGCGAGACCGAGGGGCCCAAGCGCGACAAGTTCATCGGCTCCGACGAGCAGTGGGAGGTCGCGACCAAGGTCCTCGAGGACGTGTGCCTCGCGTCCGGGCTGGAGCTCGTGCCCGACCCGGGCGGCGCCGCCTACTACGGCCCCAAGGTGTCGGTCCAGGCGCGCGACGCCATCGGCCGTACCTGGCAGATGTCGACGATCCAGTACGACTTCAACCAGCCGGAGCGCTTCGGGCTGGAGTACCAGGCGGCCGACGGCACCCGCAAGCAGCCGGTCATGATCCACTCGGCCAAGTTCGGGTCGATCGAGCGGTTCATGGGCGTGCTGGTCGAGCACTACGCCGGCGCCTTCCCGGTGTGGCTGTCGCCGGTGCAGGTCACGGGGATCCCGGTGGCCGAGGACTTCGCGGACTACCTCGAGGACGTCGCGCGGCAGCTGCGCCGTCGTGGGGTGCGCGTCGAGGTCGACCACAGCGACGACCGCTTCCCCAAGAAGATCCGCAACGCCTCCAAGTCCAAGGTGCCGTTCGTGCTCATCGCGGGTGGCGAGGACGTCGAGGCGGGGGCCGTGTCCTTCCGCTACCGCGACGGGTCGCAGCGCAACGGGATCCCCGTGGAGCAGGCGATCGAGGAGATCGTCCGGTCCATCGAGTCCCGGGAGCAGGTCATGACCGCGCCGATCGGTTCGCCGGAGGCTGCCGAGACGGCTGAGACTGCCTGAGCCACGACGGATCTCGTATGCCGGGAGGCGCCCACCCCAGCACGGGGTCGGCGCCTCTCGCGCTGCTCAGCCCTGCCTGACCGCGGCGAGGACGGTGGCCAGGTGCGCGTCGGCGCGGGCGCCATAGGTCCGGGTGTAGAAACGCTCCATGAAGGCGCGCGGGTCGGCGGGGGAGGGGCGCTCCGACCGGTGCCACAGCTGCAGGGGGACGGCGCCGCGGGGCCCGGGCATGACGTAGTCGCCCTGCCACGGGGCCGGCGCGAAGGCGTGGCGGCGGTAGAAGCCGGCCCGCCGCGCGGCGTCCGGTGACGAGTCGGGTTGCTCGAGCTCGGCCAGGATGTCGCGGTCGCGAGCGGCCCGCACGACGTCCTCGAGCAGGGCGCCGCCGACGCCGCCCGACCGTCGCCGGGGGTCGACCGCGAGGTACTCCAGCAGGTCGGCCCCGAGCTCGCGGTGGGGGACGAGCACCGCGATCGCCAGCACCGTGTCGTCGTCGTCGTCCTCGCGCGCGACGAGGACCTGGCGATCAAGGAGGCGATGCTCGAGGACGTCCGCCGCCGGCAGGCGCTCGTCAGGGGGAAACGCGGCTAGGTAGATCGCGCGGGCCTGGTCCAGGTGGCGCGGCTCGAGGATCGTGGTCTGCATCCGCTCATGCTGCCGTGTCAGGAGCGCGGGATGCCATTGGTTGATCTTTCAAGTAACCATGCGTTATGCTTTGGTCCGTTCAGGTATCCGATCGAAGGACTCTCATGCGCTCCCTCCTGCACCCGCCCGCCGCGCTGCGCGACCTCGCGCTGCTGCTGACCCGCGTCGTGCTCGGCGTGGTCCTGATGGCCCACGGCTGGCAGAAGCTCGGCACGAACGGGATCGACGGCGTCGCTGCCGGTTTCGGCAAGATGGGCATCCCCGCCCCCGAGCTGGCTGCGTGGTTCGCCGCGCTGGTCGAGCTCGTCGGTGGCGCCCTCATCCTCGTCGGGCTGGCCACCCCGCTGGTCGCCCTGCTCGTCGTCCTCGACATGGCCGGCGCCTTCTGGTTCGCGCACCGTGACGGCGGCGTCTTCGTCACCGACGGTGGCTGGGAGCTGGTCGCCGTGATCGCGGCCGCGTCGCTCGCGCTGATCGGTGCCGGGGCCGGCCGGATCAGCCTCGACGGGCTGCTCGGTCGCGGGCGGGGCTCTCGTGACGGTCGTCCCGTCGGCCGCGAGTCGGTCGGGGCCACCCGCGCCTGACGGCCCTGTCTCGCAAGCCGCGCCAGGTATGACGAGGCGCCCACCCCGATGTGGGGTGGGCGCTTCGCGCGTGCTCAGGCCTGCGCGCCGGCCGCTGCTGCTGCCTCGAGGCCCCGGTCGAGGTCGGCCAGGATGTCGTCGATGTGCTCCAGGCCGACCGACAGGCGCACCAGGCCGGGCGTGACGCCGGCGCCGAGACGGTCCTCGTCCGACCCCTGCGAGTGCGTCGTGGAGGCGGGGTGGATGACGAGCGAGCGGACGTCACCGATGTTGGCGACGTGGCTGTGCAGCTCGAGGGAGTCCACGAACGCCCGCCCCGCCTCGACCCCACCGGCGATGTCGAACGAGAACACCGAACCGGATCCCAAGGGGCAGTAGCGGTCCGCGCGCTCCTTCTCGGGGCTGCCGTCGAGCGACGCGTAGTAGACCCGCTCGACCTGCGGGTGAGCCTGCAGGTGCTCGACGACGCGGCGGGTGTTGGCGAGGTGCCGCTCGATGCGTAGCGACAGCGTCTCGATGCCGAGCCCCACGAGGAAGGCGTTGAACGGCGAGCACGCCGAGCCGAGGTCGCGCAGCAGCTCGACGCGGGCCTTGAGGATGAACGCCAGGTTGGCGCCGAGCGCCGAGCCCACCCCGAGGTCGCGGGCGAAGACGAGCCCGTGGTAGCTCTCGGACGGGGTGTTGAGCTGCGGGAAGCGCTCGGGGTCCTGGGCGTAGTCGAAGGTGCCGGCGTCGACGAGCGCCCCGACGATCGAGGTGCCGTGACCGCCGAGGAACTTCGTGGCCGAGTGGATGACCACGTCCGCCCCGTGCTCGATCGGGCGGATGAGGTATGGCGTCGCGACGGTGTTGTCGACGAACAGCGGCACGCCCGCGTTGTGGGCGACCCCGGCGATCCCGGCGATGTCGAGGACCTTCTGGTCGGGGTTGGAGATCGTCTCGCCGAAGAAGAGCTTGGTCTCCGGGCGGACCGCGGCGCGCCACTCGTCCAGGTCGGCCTGGTCGCTGACGAAGGTCGTCGTGATGCCCAGCCTCGGCAGCGTGTAGCGCAGCAGGTTGTAGGTGCCGCCATACAGCGCGGGGGAGGCCACCACGTGGTCGCCCGCCTGCGCGACGTTGAGGATCGCGAAGGTCGTCGCGGCCATGCCCGACCCCAGAAGGAGAGCGCCCACGCCGCCCTCGAGCGCCGCGATGCGCTCCTCGATGACGTTGTTGGTCGGGTTGCCGAGGCGGGTGTAGATCGGGCCCAGGTCCGTCAGCGCGAACCGGTCCGCCGCGACCTGCGCGTCGTCGAAGACGAACGAGGTGGTCTGGTAGATCGGCAGCGCCCGCGCGCCCGTCTCGGAGTCCGGGTTCTGCCCGGCGTGGATCTGCTTGGTCTCGAATGCCCAGTCGCTCATGGGTCGTGCCCTCCTTGCTCGCGCTTGCCGCCGCGTCGGGTGACGCCGGGGCCAGGTCCTCACCCGGGGCACCCCGCCGCGTGGGAGGGTTGCCGGTCAGCTGGCCGGGGCCGTGCTGCTGACGCTCATGACCTGCGGCGACTCTAGGAGTGGTCTCGTGGGGTGAGGAAGTGGCGTCCCGGCATACGGACCGTCGTCTCCGGGAGTGACGGTTTGGTCACGAGGAGGTGCCGAGACCCTCGACCGGTGGTTCACTGTGGCCATGAGCGCCCCCGCCCACATCCGCCGTGCCCGCCCGCACGACGCGTTCGCCGTCGCCGCGATGATGCTGCAGCTGGGCAGAGAGCGCGGCGCCTCGCCCGACCCCGAGTTCATCGACCGGTTCGCCGACGCCTGGCTGCGCAGCAGCGGTTCTCACGCCTACTGGCTCGCCGAGATCGAGAAGCGTCCCCTCGGCATCGCCGGCGTCACCCTCGTCGAGCAGCTCCCCGTCCTCGGAGGACCGCGGCGGTCGCGGTGGGGCCAGGTGCACACGATGTTCGTCACGCCGACCTTCCGCCGGTGCGGGATCGGCGGTCAGCTGGCCCGCGAGGTGTTCGCGTGGTCCTCGGCCGAGGGGCTGACGCACCTGCGCGGCGACCTCACCGAGCTCGGCCCGGCCGCCGCCGGCATCTCCCGCCGCCTCGGCGGTCGCCCCGCTCACGACGGGATCTTCGAGTCGGTGCTGAGGGTCCCCGCCACGCTCTTCTGAGATCATCTGGCCTGGTTCACGGCCGGGTATGACGCTGCGCGGCAACGCAAGACGGCGATCCGCGTGGCGGCGTACAGCCTGGTGATGTCGCTGGTCGTCATGGTGGCGGGCAAGGCGATCCTGGGGTTCTTCGGCGTCGCGGTGGACGACTTCCGGATCGCCGGGGGCATCGTCCTGCTGACGATCGCGCTGGGCATGCTCGGCGGGCAGGGGAGCACCGCGCACTCCGGGACGCCGAGCGAGCAGCAGCACCAGGCCGAGCACGCGTCCACGTCCGACGTGTCCTTCTATCCGATGGCCTTCCCGATGATGGTCGGCCCGCACCATCACGACGCTGATCGTCCTGACCGGCTCCGCGGACGGAGCGAGCGGGTATGTCGCCGTCGCCGCCGCACTCGTGGTCGTCGTGCTGGCGCTGCTGCTGGTCCTGTGGTTCGCCCCTGCCATCGGGCACCACATGTCGCAGACGTTGCGCGTGATCATGACGCGCCTGATGGGGATGATCCTCGCCGCGATCGCCGTCGAGATGGTGGTCGCCGGGCTGCAGCACGTGTTCCCGCAGTGGGTGCGCTGACGCGGCTGCGATCACCTGCTGGTCGAGACGCTTCAGTACTGCGGTTCGTCGCAGGAGCGGATGAGCTCGGCGGTGATGCGGGCCCAGGTGATCTCGATGTCGTGGGGGTCGTCGTCGTGGTTGCTGTCGGGGGTGGTCGTGTGGGTGTGGCGTGCGGCTGCGGTGTCGGGGGTGGGGATGGTGGGGTCGTTGGTGTGCAGGTGGGTGCGGGTGAGGGCGGCGGTGATGGCGGTTTCGGCGAGGGATGGTTCGCCGTGGGGCGTCTGGTCGTGATCGTCGTCGTGGTGATCGTCGTGCTCGTGGTGTTCGTCGTGGTGGGGGTGGCCGGGTGGGTAGGGGTAGGGGCTGGTGGTGGTGGTGTGGCCGAGGGTGGTGGTGAAGGTGAGGTGGCGTGGGGGTCTGAATCGGCCCCGGTCTCCTGCCGCATCGTTTCTGGTTCAGGAAGGATGGGGTCCATGCCCAAGAAGTACACCGCCGAGGAGCGGGACCGTGCCGTGCGGATGGTCCGTGAGCAGGTGCCCGAGTTCGGGTCAGTGACGGCTGCCGCTGGGGCGGTGGCGACCCGGTTGGGGATGTCGCGGGAAACGATCCGTAACTGGTGCAAGCAGTCCGAGATCGATGCCGGCCAGGCCGTTGGGGTCACCAGTGACGAACGCACCGAGATCAAAGAGCTGAAGGCCAAGGTGCGCCGCCTCGAGGAAGACAACGTGATTCTGAAGGCGGCAG
>NZ_AUFG01000062.1 GCF_000426385.1 Arsenicicoccus bolidensis DSM 15745 | reverse complement strand
CAGCGACGGCGGGCATACCTTGACGTTACGCGCGCAACCTGGGCGAGGGCCACGCTCGACATACGGGATCACGACCCGATCACTGCTCGTGCCGCGACAAAGCCGACCGACTCCACCGGCGGTATGCCGTCGCGCCGACCCTTCCGGGGCTGACGCTCATCGCCGCGACCATCCGCAGCCATCGCGCTGCCGTTCGTGAGCTGGGAGCTCACAAACTGCTGTCTGGCGGGCGTCTGGGCAGCACTTCGTGAGCTGGGAGCTCACAAACTGCTGTCTGGCGGGCGTCTGGGCGGTGCTTCGTGAACTGGGAGCTCACAAACTGCTGTCTGGCGGGCGTCTGGGCGGTGCTTCGTGAGCTGGGAGCTCACAAAAATCCGGCAGGCGTCAGGCAAGCTCCATGATGCGGTCCCAGGACGGGCCGTCGAGCGACACGGCCGCGGCGGGGAACAGGCCGTTGTCCTCGCGGTCCATGTGCACGCGCAGCCGGTCCTCGAACGCCTTGTAGCCCCCGAAGTCGCCCGCCTTGACCGCGTCGAACAGCACCCACAGATCTTCGTGCTCGGAGCACAGGTCGTCGACGTGCTCGGTGAAGTCCTCGTCCTCGCGGAGCACGGCGAACAGGCTGCGCTCCTCGGAGTCGAAGTGGGGCTGCATCAGCCCGGCGAGGTGCTGGCAGGCGGCCTGCACGGCGGCGAGGTCCTGCTGGTCGCACGCCCGGCGCAGCACCCCGAGCTCGTTGATGAGCTGGTCGTGCTCCTCCATGTAGCGCCCGATCATCTCGATGTCCTTGCACCCGCAGTAGGAACACATGGGTCCATCGTCCTCCCGCCGGATTAGCACGGTCAAACGCGTGTCAATCGCGTGGCGGTCCCCCGCGGCGCTGAGCCGGGGCCCGATGACGACGAGGCCGTATGACGGTGGGCCCCACCGTCATACGGCCTCGCTGCTGGATGGCCGACCAGGCGATCAGTGGCCGGACATCGTGTGGAGCGGCTCGTTGGTGCGGTCCTTGAGCAGCAGCACCGCGACGAGCGAGATCACGGCGACGCCCATGAGGTACCACGCGACGTTGACGACGCTGCCGGTCGACTTGGTGATGGCCTCAGCGATAAGGGGCGCGAACGCCCCGCCGAAGACCGCGCCGATCGCGTAGGCGAAGGAGACGGCCGACAGGCGGATGTGCGCGGGGAAGGCCTCGGCGAACATCGCCGACTGCGGGCCGTAGGTGAGGCCCTCGGGGATCGCGATCCACAGCAGCGCGACGGCGACCCAGAAGAGGGTGCCCTCCCGGACGGCCATGAACATCGGGACCATGCCGACGATCATGAGTACGTAACCGATGATGTAGACCTTCTTGCGGCCGATCTTGTCGGACAGGATCGCGCCCCACATCGTGGTGACGAGCCACAGCGCCGCGGCGGCCATGACCCACAGCAGCACGTCGGTGCGGGCCAGCGGCGGCTTGGCGGTCTTGGTGGCGTAGGCCAGGACGAACCCGCCGACGAGCATGTAGCCGAGGGCGTTGTTGCCCATGAAGGACGCCGCGGCCTTGATGACGTCGCCGAGGTGGTTCTTGACCAGGGTGGTCTGGGGGACGGCGCTGTGCGCGCGGGCCTCCTTGAGCTCCTCGAAGACGGGCGACTCCTCGACCTTGGACCGGATGTAGTGGCCGACGAGGACGAGCACGATGGAGAACAGGAACGGGATGCGCCAGCCCCACGACTCGAACTGGTCCTTGGACAGGGTCGCGGACAGCACGGTGAGGAAGGCCGTGGCCAGCATCATGCCGAGCGGCACCCCGATCTGCGGGTAGGCCCCGAACCTGCCGCGCTGGCCGTGCGGCGCGTGCTCGACGGCGAGCATCGCGGCGCCGCCCCACTCGCCGCCGGCCGAGAAGCCCTGCAGGCAGCGCAGGACGATCAGCAGGATCGGCGCGGCCATGCCGATGGACTGGGTCGTGGGCAGCAGGCCGACGCAGGCGGTGGCGATGCCCATGAGGATCAGCGTGAAGACGAGGACCATGCGCCGGCCGTAGCGGTCGCCCACGTAGCCCATCGCCATCGCCCCGGCGGGACGGAAGAAGAACGAGACGCCGATGGTGGCGAAGGAGACGAGCTCCTTCCAGTCGCCGAGCCCGCTGAAGAACAGCTTGCCGAAGAGGAGGGCCGCCACGTTGGCGTAGATGAAGAAGTCGTACCACTCGATGGTCGTGCCGACCATGGTGGCCAGGGCGACGCGGCGATACTCCGTGGGGGAGGTCGTGGGAGCGTCGGAGTCGTGGATGATGTCCGGCTCGTCCGGGCGTGCGGTGTGCTTGGCCATGCTCGTCCTTGAGATGGTGGGGTCTGTGGGTGTTCGCATATCGGACTCGTGGACCGGTATGCGGTCAGTGGGTTGACCGTAGGGGCTGCCGGGCTGGGGCACAAGGGCCGTTCCCGACCCGTTGCACGCCGGTCGACGACCGGGTTGGCGGGCTCGGCGAGCGGTCGTGATGGCCCACACTGGTGGGTATGCCGAACGACCCCGCCCGCCCGGACCACGACTCCCGCGTGGTGGCGGAGGAGTTGCGAGACCTGCTCGCCGAGACGCTGGCCGGCCACCGGGTCGAGGCGCTCGCTGGGCGTGTGGCCCGGCTCATCGAGGCCTATCGTTCGGGCTCGGTCCCTGCCTCGGTCATCCTCGACGACCCGGTGACCGTGGCCGCCTATGCCGCCTATCGCATGCCCGCGACCGTCGCGGCGCTGCGGTCGGTGCTCGAGCAGGCGTCGGTGGCGGTGCCCTCGTTGCGCGTGCGCCGGCTGGTGGACCTCGGTGGCGGCACGGGCGCGGCGGGCTGGGCCGTGGCGGCCTGGGCTCCCGAGCTGGAGCAGGTCGACGTGCTCGAGCAGTCAGAGCCCGCGCGGACGCTGGGGGCTCGGTTGGCGAGGGGGTCGTCGGTGGCGGGACTGCGCGAGTCCCGTTGGCACGCCTGGACGCTGGGGCACAGCGCGCGGCCTGGTGCGCTCGGCGACGTCGCCGACCTCGCCACCCTGTCGTATGTCGTCGGCGAGCTGCCGGACGCGCTGCGGCACGAGGCCGTCGCCACCGCCATGTCGACGGCGAGCACGGTGCTGGTGGTGGAGCCGGGGACGCCTGCGGGCTATCGCCGGGTGCTCGAGGCGCGGGGCCTGTTGCTGAGCGGGGGTTTTCGGGTGGCCGCGCCCTGTCCTCACCAGCTCGACTGCCCGCTGGTCGGGGACGACTGGTGCCACCTGCCCGCCCACGTCGAGCGATCCGCGCTGCACCGGGCGGTCAAGGGAGGTGAGCTGTCCTACGAGGACGAGAAGTTCAGCTATGTCCTGGCCACGCGCCTGCCCGTCGAGCCGTATGCCGCCCGCGTGATCCGCCACCCGATGATCCGCAAGGGCCTCGTCGGGCTGCCGCTGTGCCAGGCCGACGGCACCGCCGCGCAGCGCCTCGTGTCCAAGCGGCAGGGCGCGGACTACAAGCAGGCCCGCAAGCTGGAGTGGGGCGACGCCCAGCCGGGCTGACGCGAGTCGCCGCGGCTCGAGGCCCGGGAGCACACGAGGTGCGCACGGCCTTCACCAGTCGGCGCTGGGGGTCGGTCGATCACCTCCGCTAGGGATGTCTAAGGCAAAGTCAATAGTCGCTCAGATACTGCTACGCCGGGCGATCAGGTAGCCCTGGGGCTGCTGCTCGTCCGGGTCGGCGGGCCTCCCGCCCCAGAACGCCACCGCGAACCCGGCCTCCTCGAACCTGCGCGTCAGCTCCCCCTGCGACAGCCACCAGATGTCGAACCCGATGCCCAGTCCGAGGGATTCGCCCCCGCGGCGCACGCTGTCGTCGCCGACCTTCCACGCGGTCGCGACATAGCCACCGGGCCGCACCACCCGGGCCAGCTCGGCGAACGCGGCCGGCCGATCCTGCGGCGGCAGATACATCAGGGAGTACCAGCAGATCGCCCCGTCGAGCTCGCCGTCCCCGAACGGCAGCGCCCGCACGTCACCCACCTGCACGTCCAGCCCCGGCTGCTCCCGCCGCGCGACCCGCACCATCTCGGGGGAGAGGTCGAGCCCGCGCACCCCGATCCCGCGGTTCAGCACGTATGCCGCCAACCTCCCTGTCCCACAACCGATGTCGCCGACGGTGGGGGCGCCCGCGCCGCGCGCATCCGCGGCTGCCCGCACGAGATCGCAGAACGCCGCGAGGATCCCGCGCTCGAGCGGCATCTCGTCGAGCAGGGTCGCCAGGCGTTCGGCATACGGCTCGGCCAGCACGTCGTGGGCCTGCCGCAGCTCGGTGGTCGCGTCGCGTCCGCCGCTCGTGGTCGGTGTCATGGCCCGCACGCTAGCGGTGACCTCGGACAGGCCCTCGAACAGGCCCCAGGCGGACCTCAGACAGCCCTCGGACAGACATCGGCAGGCGTCGGTGCTGAGGTGACCCGACGGGGCAGGCGGATCGTTCCGGTTCGGACCGTTGATCGTTCCAGCCGCCCCGACGGGTCACTTTGTGCAGGCTGCGCCGGGCGTCGCCCTCAGTAGGAGCTCTGCTCGCCCTCGCCCTGCGCCGGCTCGGACGTGTCCTGGCCGCCGGCGGCAGCGGGGACGTCGCCGAGGTCGTCCTCCTGCCCCAGCGCCGTGGGTCCACCGTCGGTCTGGTCAGCGTCCGTCTCGTGCTGCGGGTCGCGCGTCGCGTCGCTGCTCATGCCGCCAGGCTACGGCGCCGCCCCGGAGCGCGTGTGGCGGGCCTGGTCAACGCTGGGAGCGCTGAGTCCGCACCCGGCGGGCGGCGCGTCAGCTGCCCTGACGTGGACCGTCACGGCAGCTGACGATGCGCCGGCCGATGCGAGCATCCTGCGCTCACCGGCCGTGACGGCCGCTCACGCCCAGAGGTCCTGCGCCAGCACCTCACCCTCACGACACCCCCGCGGTATGGCGAACACCGCCGACCCGATCGGGGTGGTCCAGGTGTTGAGGAGGTCCGCCTCGGCGAGCCGCCGCTGCACCGCCAGGAACTGCTCGAGCTCCGCCTGGTAGGCGACGAACAGCAACCCGGCGTTGGTCAGTCGGCCGGGGGCGGGCGGGTCGTCGTAGTTGTAGGGACGACGCAGGAAGCGGTCACGCAGCCCCTTCTCGTGCGGCATGGAGCGACGCACGTGCGAGAACTCGTCGATCACGGGCAGCCCGAGCCCGTTCGTCGCCGCCAGGTCGGGTGCGTCCGTCTCGGCGCGACCGGTGAGGGGCGACCCGTCCGTCTGGCGGCGGCCGAGGGAGGTGTCGCGGGTCAGCGGGTCGGCCTCCTCCCAGGTCTCGAGGTTCATGGCGATGCGGCGCAGCACCATCGTGGTGCCGCCCTGCAGCCACCGCGGCGCGGACGACCCGCACCACACGACCGCGTCGTCCTGGCCGCGCACGGGGTTGACCGTCCCGTCGGCCTGGCCGAAGAGGTTGCGCATCGTCTCGCCGGGGTTCGTCACGCCGTGCCCCTGCCGGAAGCCGCGCTGCACCCAGCGGACGGTGGCGATGGTGCGGGCCTCCTTGGTCAGGACCCACTGGGCGTGCGACACCGTGATGGGGGAGTCCGCACAGATCTGCAGCAGCAGGTCACCTCCGGACCAGTGCGGCTCGAGGCGGTCGATCTGCGGGAACGCCGGCAGCGGTTCCAGCCACGGCGGCCGCGGCGCCGTCACGCCGCGCAGCCCGAGAACGCGGGGGCCGATCCCGACCGTCACCGTCAGCGATGCCGTCGTCGCGGTCATCTCGGGCTCGAAGTCGGCATACGGCGCCTGACCAGCCATGAGCTGGGCGATGTCCTGCGTCCAGATCCGCATGAGCCGCTGCAGCGTCGTGACGTCGGCGCCGGGCACGAGGTCCATCGCCACCCACACGCCGTGCGCCTGGGGCGGGTCCATGATCCCGGGCTGGTGCTCGCCGTGGAAGGCCCGCCGCTGGTGCCCGGCCAGCTGCACCGTGGTCGGGCCCTCGCCGGTCGCGGCGGGGGCGGGGGCGGCGCCGGATCGCGCCACCCCCATCCCACCCGCGGCGCCAGCGGCCAGTCCACCGAGCGCCGACAGCCCGCCGACGAGCACGTCACGCCGGTCGAGCCGATGCCCGTCGGCACCGCGCTGGTTCGCCGTCATCGGTGCGCGTGCGTCGTCGCGGAGGCGGACGCGGAGACTGACGCGGGGGCGGTCGGCGTGGCGTTGGGCGTCATCGACATGCCGCCGTAGGTCTCCTTGGCCCCGTTGAACTCCCGTGCGGGAGCGTGGATGTGGACGTGGCCGCCGTTGGCGTCCTGCAGAGTCACGACCGTCTCGGTGCCGGACAGGATGGGCTTCTTGAGGCCCATGAGCATGACGTGGTTGCCGCCCGGCCGGAGCTCGAAGGTGCCGTGCGGCGGCACCGTGAACCCGTCCTTGGTCTCCTTCATGACCATGGCGCCGGAGGCGTCCTTCTCGGTGATGTGCAGCTGCACCATGGCGGCGACGTCGCTCTCGGCGGAGACGACCCTGACGGGCTGGTCGGTCTCGTTGACGAGGGTCGCGAAGAGCCCGGTCATGCCGCCCTTGACCGCCTTGACCCAGGGGTCCTTGACGATGAGGGAGCGGTGGTTGACCGAGGTGGCGGTCGTGGCTGGGGAGGTGGTTGCGCTGGTGGGGGACAGGGATGCCGAGGCGGAGGCGGTGGACGTGGGTGCGGTGCTGGAGCCGGCGGCCGTGGTCGACGTGCCCGACCCGCACGCGGCGGTGACGAGGGCGAACGAGGCGACGGCGCAGGGCAGCGCGATGCGCTTGAGCATGGGTGTGGTCCTTGGTCTGACCGGAGTCGGTCTGGTGTCTGGGCAGGTCGAAGTGGGCTGACGCGGGGTCAGCGGGCGCAGACGACCAGCGGAGGACCACGGCGCGGGGCCGCGAGGACGAGCTCGGCCGACCGCAGGCGCGGCACGGCGACGGTGATGGCAGCGGGGCGGGGCCAGTGGGCAGGGCGTTCGAGCAGGAGCCGTATGACGGGCGCCAGCCAGCCCGCGAGCAGCCACAGGGCGCGCTCGCCGCGGGCGAGCACGGCCGCCGTCACGACGGTGGCGAGGACGTGCGCGAGGACCATCGACAGGGACAGGTGGTGCCCCGACCCCATCGCGTGCATCCCGAGGGCGTCGACCCCCACCGCGTGGGCTGCACCTACGTCCGACCCCGCCTGGCCCGCGTGGGTGACGAGGACGGCGTGGTGCCCGCTGCCGACGACGTGCCCGAGCGACGCGGCGTCGGCCCCGGTCGTCCCCAGCAGCGCGAACGCCTCGTGCAGCGCCAGCTGACCGCCCCCGAGGATCGCGCCGATCGAGAGGGCCCCGAGGCGGCGGCCGCTCGCGACCAGGCAGGCCATCAGGACGAGCCCGAGCAGGACGGTCAGGACGCCGCCGCCCGGCAGCGCGCCGCCACCCAGCACGTGGGCGAGCGCGGCGAGGGAGATCGTGACCACGGCGAGGGTGCTCGCGCGCAGCAGGCGCAGTCGTCCCCCGTCCGGCGTGATCATGGCGCCAGTCTAGGGGTGACCTCGGGCGGCGACAGCACGTCCTCTCGAACCCTCTAGCTGCGTCTAGCAAGAGATGCAGAGAACGGCATACGACACGATCGGTCCTCGCGCCCGACCGGGCCCTGTGGTTGGCTGCAGGCACTGCCTCCCCACCCCTAGGAGCACGTCGTGGCCGACATGACCGGAGTCGTCTTTCCCCAGACCGAGGGCCGCCGCAGCACCAGCGCGGTCGGTCGCGAGATCGTGGCCGGCGCGCTCGGCGGCGTGGACCCCGTCGGCTCCGCTGCGGCACGGCGCGAGACGGCGTGGCGCAAGGAGTACGCCGTGCACTTCCGCCGCCTCGTCGAGGTCGGCATGGAGGACCGCGACGCCGCGCTGACCGTGGCGCGGCAGGGCCTCGAGGCGCTGCACGGGCAGATGCGCTGGGTCGGCGCGAGCGGCGTGGACCAGCCCCAGCAGGCGGGTCTCGACGAGGTGGGCACCCCGCTGCACAGCGCCACGGTCGAGGGCACGGCCGAGCCGGAGCGCGAGCTGACCCTGCCCTATCGCGGGCGGCGGCTGCGCGGCGACGAGCTGCGCCGGCGCCTGGACCAGTGGGTGCGCGACGGCGTCGTGGAGCCGGGCGTGCAGCAGGCGGTCGAGCGTGTCCTGGACCACCCCGAGTGGCTCGACCTGCGCGACCAGCGCGTCGTCGTGCTCGGAGCCGGCGCCGAGATGGGCCCGCTGCGGTCGATCTTGCGCTGGGGCGGCGAGGTCGTCGGGATCGACCTGCCCCGCCCAGACCTGTGGCGCCGCGTCCTGACGGCGGCCCGCGAGGGCGCCGGGCGGCTCGTCATACCGACCCCCGACCCCGAGGCGAGCGACGCGAGGCTGGCCGAGCGCGCGGGAGCCGACCTGCTCCACGACCTCGGGGCCGTCGCGCGGTGGATCGACGGGCTCGAGGGCCGGCTCGTGCTCGGCAACTACGTGTATGCCGACGGCGCCACCAACGTCCGCGTCACGACGGCGGTCGACGCCCTCACGACGCACCTGGCCGCCCGACGCGAGGACCTGGCGCTGGGCTTCCTCGCGACGCCGACCGATGCCTTCGTGGTGCCGGCGGACGCGGTGGCCCAGGCGACCCGCAACTACGGCGAACGCTCGCTCGGACGCCTCGTCCGGACCCCGCTGCGCGTCGCCAGCGGCGGCCGGCTGCTGCGCCGCCAGTACGCCCCCGGCGAGCAGCTCGCGATCTCCGACAGCATCGTCGAGCAGCAGGGCCCCAACTACCTGCTCGCCAAGCGCGTGCACCGCTGGCGCGCGTCGGTCGCCGCCGACGACGGGTACCTCGTCTCGATGAACGTCGCCCCTCCCACGCGCACCCGCTCGGTCACCAAGAACCGCGCCCTGGCCGCGGCGTATGCCGGCGCCCACTTCTTCGGCATCGAGGTGTTCGAGCCGGCGACGAGCAACACGCTCATGGCCGCACTGCTGGTCGACGACCTGCGCCGCGCCCCGGGCCAGGCCGGACCCACGCTGCCGTGGCAGGCCGAGGCGCGGGCGGCGGCGCACGGCGGGCTGTGGCGCGTGGCCTACGACCCGCGTAGCGCCCTGGGGATCGCGGCGCTGCTCGGGCTCGGCGGCGCCCGACAGTGATCCGGGCGAGGTTCGCCGCATCACCCCCGCCGGGGGGCACCGCCCCATAAGGTCTGCACCATGGCTTCACGACCCCACACCGCGTCACTGATCGAGGACGCCTGGCACCGCCGCATCACCTCGCTCCTGCACGAGCGAGGCTGGCGCACCCAGGCGATCGGACACACCGGCTACGGCACCCCCGAGCGCGTGCGTGTGCTCGGCCGCATCAAGATGGCACGCCCCGGCGACGAGTCCACGCAGGCGAGCCCGCACCGTGACGACGCGGTGCGCGCCCTGCGCGGCGAGGAGCGCGACCGCGGCTGGCGGTCGTTCGCGACGCCGCCGCCCGCCGCCAACGCCCCCGTCACGATCCGGTTGGGGGACAAGGCGGTCGAGGCGCGCACGGACCGCGGCGGCTACGTCGACGTGTGGGTCGAGCAGCCCGGGCTCGACGCCGGCTGGCACACCGCCACCATCGAGTCGCCCGACTCGGACCCCGCCGACGCCCCCGTCCTGATCATCGGCCCGGAGACGAAGTACGGCATCGTCTCCGACATCGACGACACCGTCATCTCCACGATGCTGCCGCGCGCCATGATCGCCGCGTGGAACACCTTCGTCGTCCACTCCAACACCCGCCGCGCGGTCCCCGGCATGGCACCGCTCTACCGCGAGCTGCAGGAGCGCTATCCCGGCGCCCCCGTGATCTACCTGTCCACCGGCGCGTGGAACACCTTCCAGACGCTCACGCAGTTCCTCTCCCGTCACGGGTTCCCGCTCGGGCCGCTGCTGCTCACCGACTGGGGCCCCACCAACACCGGGTGGTTCCGGTCCGGGCAGGAGCACAAGCGCGCCAACCTGCGCCGGCTGTGGCAGGACTTCCCGGACATCCACTGGCTACTCGTCGGGGACGACGGCCAGCACGACCCGAAGCTCTACTCCGACTTCGCCGAGGACCACCCCGACGTGGTGGAGCTCATCGCGATCCGCGAGCTCACGCCTGCCGAGCAGGTCCTGTCGCACGGCCTGCCCGTGTCCAACGAGGAGCTGCAGCCGATCGAGCGGATCAACGCGACGACGCCCGTCTACCGCGCGCCCGACGGCTACGGCCTGGCGCAGCGGCTGCGGTCGGCGTTCCACGCGGGCGACGCCGGGGCGCACCACCACCCCGAGGTCGAGGAGTCGGCCGCCCACGCCGAGGCGGCCGCCGCGCAGCCCGACCGGGACGACCAGAACCCGCTCTGACGTCTGCCTCTCGCTCTGGCCGGATCCCCTGCTGGCCCCGCCGGACCTGTTGTGGGCCCCCTCGCCGGAACCCTCGCCGGACCCGTTGTCGGTCCGGCGAGGGTGGGGCAGGATGAGCCCATGCCGGAGCTGCCCGAGGTCCAGGCGCTCGTCGACTTCCTGACCGAGCGGATCGTCGACGACGCCATCACCGCCGTCGAGCTCGGATCGTTCTCCGTGCTCAAGACCTACGCCCCCGCCCCGCAGGCCTTCGACGGCCTGGTGGTCTCCGGGGTCGGGCGGCACGGCAAGTTCGTCGACATCGACTGCGACGGGCTGCACCTGATCTTTCACCTCGCCAAGGCCGGCTGGCTTCGCTGGTATGACGAGATGCCGCGTACCGCGCTGCGCCCCAACAAGTCTCCTGTCGCCGTGCGGGTCCGCCTGGCGTCCGGTGGCGGCTTCGACCTGACCGAGGCGGGGACCCGCAAGAGCCTGGCGGCATACATCGTGGCCGACCCGCCCGAGGTGCCCGGGATCGCGCGGCTCGGGCCCGACCCGCTCGCCGACGCGTTCACCCTCGACGCCTTCGCCGCGCTGCTCGGCGCCCGCAACGCCCAGATCAAGGGCGTCCTGCGCGACCAGTCCGTCATCGCGGGGATCGGCAACGCCTACAGCGACGAGATCCTGCACGTCGCGCGCCTGTCGCCGTTCGCCAAGGCTGCGGCGCTCGGGGAGGACCAGGTCGCCACGCTCTACGAGGCGCTGCGCGAGACCCTCGCGTCCGCGGTGATCGCCGCGTCCGGCAAGCCCGCCGCCGAGCTCAAGGACGCCAAGCGCGCGGGGATGCGGGTGCACGGGCGCACCGGCGAGCCCTGCCCCGAGTGCGGCGACACCGTGCGTGAGGTGTCCTTCGCCGACTCCTCGCTGCAGTACTGCGCCACCTGCCAGACCGGCGGCAAGCCCCTCGCGGACCGACGTACCTCGAAGTTCCTGAAGTAGCCCGCGCGCTGCGACGAGGCAGCCGCGTGATCCGGACCGGAGGGCGAGCGCATGGCCACGAGCTACACCACCGAGATCATCCTGCCCATGGGCGGCAGCAACACGGGCATCGAGGTGCCGCCCGACGTCCTCACCGCCCTCGGCGAGAGCAAGCGGCCCAAGGTCAGGGTCACGTTGAACGGCAGCTACACCTTCGAGACCACCGTCGCGAGCCGGGGCGGTCGCTACCTGATCGCGTTCTCCAAGGCCCGGCGCGAGGAGTCGAGGCTGGGCGCCGGCGACTCCGTCCAGGTCGACCTCGAGCTCGTCTAGCCGACCGTTGCTGAGCTCGCGGCTCACTTTGTGCCGTCCACGGGCGGGATTCGCCGCGCTGGCGACCGTTGGTGAGCTCGGGGCTCACTTTGTGCCGTCCACGGGCGGGATTCGCCGCGTGGGCGACCGTTCGTGAGCTCGCGGCTCACTTCGTGTCGTCCGGGGGCCGGGATTGACCTCCCTGGCGACCGTTGGTGAGCTCGCGGCTCACTTCGTGTCGTCCGGGGCCGCCTCCATCGGCGTTTGTGAGCTGCCAGCGCACGAACCGCCGAGCGGAGCTGCCCTTTTCGGACCTTTGTGAGCTCCGAGCTCACATCGCGCGTCGGGTCCCACGCAGGTCAGCGCTGCGAGCGCGGGGAATGCACGGTTGGGGGTGCGTGAGCGTGCCGGGTCAGCGCTGCGAGC
>NZ_AUFG01000061.1 GCF_000426385.1 Arsenicicoccus bolidensis DSM 15745 | reverse complement strand
AGCTTGGGGATCGCCACGGTGACGTCGCCGCCTTTGGTCGTCAGCAGCTTCGGGCGGCTGCCGTTGCGCTCGGTGGTCCGCCCCGGTGCGCGCTCGTACCGGGCGGCGCCGATCACCTGCGCGGCCTCGGTCTCGATCAGCTCTTGCAGGACCATGCGCACGGACTCGCGCACCAGGTCCACGCCCTCGCCGGCGCGAAGTGCGTCCAGCAGGTCGGACACGGCAGACTGGGGAAGGGTCATCGGTGAGATCTCCTCTGGTGAGTACTTGGCGGTACACACCGAGCATCTCGCCGATGACCCCTCTACGTCAGGGAGCCACACCCACTCCCCAAACCCCACCACTCCACGGGACTCTTACGACATACGAGCCTGCCTGTCGGACGAGGGAGTCCTGGACCCCGAGCGGGTGACGCCGCTGCTGCGCTATGTCGTCCGCTGAGCCACCCGCAGAAAGAAGGAGAAAACCGGAGGGGTGCCTGCGCGCACCGACGGGGCTGGTGGTTCACTACTGTCAGAGATCGCCGTGACCGTCCAGGAGGACCCATGCCGAGCACCGCAGCCAGCGCCGAGCCGGACCGCGTCGAGACGGTCGACGGTCCCGAGCGGGAGCACGACCTGGTCGACGACGGCGTGCCGGACGACCAGACCCCCCGCGGCCCGAGCCTGGTCGGCCGGCTGCTGCCCTGGGCCTTCATCGCGCTCGCGCTGCTCGGCCTGGTGATCTGGGTCTACGCGTTCTGGCTCCGGCACGAGCTCGAGTCCGAGCAGCTGGCGATGCCCGAGCACCAGGAGTGGATGGCCTGGGGCGGTCCGATCCTGATGCTCCTCGGCGGTCTGCCGGCGTTCGCCCTCCTGCTCTGGCGTTACCTGCGCCGCCCCCGGACCGCGTGAGCGGTCTCGCCTCGTGACGTCAGCGGCGGGCGGCAGCGTCAGCGTCGGTGCCGGGCGTCCGGCTCCCCGCTGACGATCCGACTGATCGCGGTCCGATAGGCCACCCACGCCACGGCCGCGGTCAGCGGATCCGCGACCCGCGGCATCCCGGTCACCGTGATGCGCTGCCGCCATCGCAGCTCGGTCCCCGACCGGCCGCCGGGCAGCTCCACGGTGCGGGCCACCGCGTCGATCGCGCCATGAACCACTTTGCCCCGCTTGTCGATCCGGCACTCCCACGGTCCGTCGCCCTCGGGGGTGGTCACCGAGACGGTTTCCATGTCGTCGTCGAAGCCCCACGGCCCCACCGCGGTCCGGGCGCGGACGAGCGCGCCCTCGACGTCCAGCCGGCCCTCGGGGACGGACGACGTGACCACGGTGAGGGGGATCGAGGCGGTATGCCGAGAGGCCGACCACAGGCGGCGCCAGACGACGTCCCGCGGGAGGGGCAGGCGCAGCGTGATCGCAAGCTCGGCCATGACGTCAGTGCCCGGCCAGGACGCGGGCGCGGTGCGGCTTGGTGGGAAGCCGCGTGACGTCGAAGGAGAGGTTGCGTGGATCCACCTGCAGGTCAGGGCGACTCAGCGCGGCGACGGTGATGGCGAGGACGCCGACCGCGATCTTCTCTCCCGGGCAGCGATGGCCGGTGCGGACATCGCCGCCGCCCTGCGGGACGAAGTGCTCGACCGACTCGCGGTCGACGTCGAGGAAGCGGCGCGGGTCGAAGGTGCGCGGCGAGTCCCAGTGGCGTTCGTCAAGATTGGTGCCCACGACGTCGATGAGGATGCGGTCGCCGGCCTTGATCTGCTGATCCTCCCAGGTGAAGTCCTCGCGGGCGATCGACGGCAGCATCGGCACGAAGGGGTAGACGCGGCGCACCTCCTCGGCGAAGGCGGTCGCCTCGCGCCCCCCGGCGAGGGTGCCGCGCTCCTCGGCCTCGGCGGCGAGTCGGGGCGCCCACCAGGCGTTCTCGCGCAGGGCCAGTGCAGCGAAGGCCGCGAACCGTGACACGGCGATGGTGGGGCGGACGACGTTCTGCAGCTCCACGCCGGCGGTGTGCTCGTCGAGCAGCCGGCCCTGGAGGTCGCGGTGCTCGCTGACGACCCGCAGCGCCGTCCCCTCGGGCGGCTGCAGCTCGCCGGCGCGAGTTCGCCGGACCAGGGACGCGGCCCAGCGGTCGCAGCGGGCGCGGTTGACCCACGCCAGCAGGTGCTGGGGGCCGAGCGCCCCGAACCCGTCGACGATCTGGGCGAGCCGCCGCGCCCACACGTCCTGCTCGGTCTCGGCGACGTCGATCCCCGCCCAGGTCATGACGGCTCGACCGTAGGCCAGGACCGCCGTGTCGTAGACGTCGCCGGAGCCTTCGCGCTGCCAGCGGTCGACGGCCAGGCGCCACTGCTCCTCGACCAGGGGGAGGAGTCGTGCGACCTGGGAGTCGTCATAGGCCAGGGACACGAACATCGCCTTGCGGTGCCGGTGCTCGTCGTCGTCCAGCCCGTGCACGGCGCCCGCGCCGAACAACGGGCCACGCACCGGCAGCGGCATGGCGCCGTGCCGCTTGACACGAGAGGTGTCGTAGAACAGGCGCACGCCCTCGTCCCCGCGGACGAGCAGGGCCCGACCGCCCAGGAGGCGCAACGGGATCCGCGCGACAGACCGCGGGTCGACGGCGCCCAGCTCGCGCCGCCAGGCGTCCGAGAAGGCATATCCGCGACGGAGGAAGTCGAGGGTGCGGTCGGTGCGGGTGACGTCGGTGCGGTTGGTCATCGTGGTCTCCTCAGGTCGGGTCGCGCGGCGCCTTCACGCGGGGTGGCCCGTCGGTGTCATCGGCGCGCATACCCACGGGGTGGGCGGCGAACCGTGGCCTTGACCCCTCGAGGAGTTGGTGCAATCCTTCAAGGCATGACTCCAATGACGGAGGAAAACTCCAACGGCGCCTCCGGCCTGCTCGCCCGGGTCCGCGGCGTCGTCCCGTCGTTGCCCGCCGGCCCGGCTCGCGTCGGGCGCGCGATCCTCGACGACCCGGCTGGTGTCTCGCGGATGACGCTGCGCGAGCTGGCGACCGCGACCAGCACCAGCGACGCCACGGTCCTGCGCCTGGTCCAGGCGGCCGGGGTCGGGGGCTACCGCGACCTGCGGCTGGGTCTCGCCGAGGCGGTGGGATCCATGTCCTCCGCCGGCCGCGACGGGCGAGTCACCGCCGACATCACCCGCGACGACTCGCCCGTCGACGTCCTGGCCGCGCTGGCGGAGGAGGAACGGTCCGTCATCGCCGACACCGCCGCCTGCCTCGACCCGCAGGTCCTGGCCGCGATGGCCGACGCGGTGGTGGCCGCCGGGCGCGTGGTCGTCGTGGGCGTCGGAGCCTCCGGGCTCGTGGCGCTCGACCTGTCGGCCAAGCTCGAGCGGATCGGCCTGCACTCCCGCGGGCTGACGGAGGTGCACCAGGCCGTCACCGCCGCCGTGCTGCTCCGCCCCGGCGACGTGCTCGTCGTCGTGTCCGCCTCCGGCTCCACCGTCGACGTGCTCGAGCCGTTGCGGATCGCCCAGGAGCGAGGCGCCCGCACCGTCGCCCTCACCTGCCACCCGCGCAGCGCCGTCGCCGTCGCCGACCACGTCCTCATGAGCGCCCCCGGCCGCGAGCACCCCGTGCGCCCGGCCGCGATGAGCTCGCGCACCGGTCAGCTGTTCGTCGTCGACGTCCTCTTCACCCTCGTCGCCCAACGCTGCTTCGACCGGGCGAGCGAGGCCATCGCCGACTCGTACCACGCCCTACGACACCGCCACGGCGAACCGCCCAGTGCCCCAGCGGGACCCGCCGCCCCAAGCGCCCCCGCCGCCCGCACGACGCCGGCTGATCCGAGCCGGCCCCGCCTCCAGCAGGAGTCATGACGATGCCCGACCAGCCCCACGGCCCCGACCTGTCGGCGCTCACCACCGAGAGCGTCGACGACCGTCACGCCGACCTGGACACCCTGTCCACGCTCGAGCTGGCAGTCGCGATGAACGCCGCCGACGCCGCCGTGACGGACGCCGTCGAGGCCCAGCTCGACGCCATCGTCGCTGTGGTCGAGGGGGTCACCGAGCGCCTGCGGCGGGGAGGACGACTCGTGTATGCCGGGGCCGGGACCGCCGGGCGTCTCGGCGTGCTGGACGCCTCGGAGTGCCCGCCCACGTTCGACACCGACCCCTCGCTGGTCGTCGGCCTCATCGCGGGCGGCGAGGTGGCGCTGACCACCGCCGTCGAGGGCGCGGAGGACGACCGGGACCTCGCGATCCGGGACCTGGACCGCATCGGGCTGACCGACGCGGACACGCTGGTCGGCCTGTCGGCGTCGGGGCGGACGCCATACACGGTCGAGGCCGTGGCCGAGGCGCGCCGCCGGGGAGCGCTGGCCGTCGGGTTCGCCTGCAACCAGGGCTCGCCCCTGGCCGCCGCGGGAGACCTGGCCATCGAGGTCGTCGTCGGCCCCGAGCTGGTCGCCGGCTCGACGAGGCTCAAGTCCGGGACGGCGCAGAAGCTCGTGCTCAACATGATCTCGACGATGGTGATGGTCCGGCTGGGCAAGACCTACGGCAACCTCATGGTCGACGTGCGCGCCACCAACGACAAGCTGCGTGCCCGCGCCCACCGCATCGTCACCACCATCACCGGCGCGCCCCCGCAGGACGTCGAGCGCGCCCTCGACGAGCACGGCGGGCGGGCCAAGCCGGCCGCCCTCGCGCTGCTCACCGGGCTCGCGCCGGCCCAGGTCGACGCCGCCCTCACCCAGCACCACGGGGACCTGCGGGCCACCCTCACCGCACTGACGAAGGAGTCATGATGGCCGACCCACGCACCATCGCGAGGCAGGCGGTCGACGCGCTCGGCGGCCGCGCCAACATCACGGACGTCGAGAACTGCATCACCCGCCTCCGTGTCACGGTCCGCAGCCTGGACCGGGTCGACGAGTCGGGGCTGCGCGCCATCGACGGGGTCCTCGGCGTGGTCATGGACGACACCGTGCAGATCGTCCTCGGGCCGGGCCTGGTCAACGAGGTGGCCGACGCCATGGCCGAGGAGGCGGAGGCGGAGGCGGGGGCGGACGGCATACGGCCTGGATCTCCCGAACGCACCGACGCAGCCGGGCTGCACGAGCGGGGCGAGCAGATCCGGGGCGACCGCAAGCGGCGCAACCAGACACCGGTCAAGGCCTTCCTGCGGCGGATCGCCAACATCTTCCTCCCGCTGATCCCGGCGCTGATCGCGTGCGGCATCATCGCGGGGCTCAACGGCGTGCTGACGAACTTCGTGACGCGCGGGTGGGCGCCCTGGGCGGCGCCGGTCACGCCGGTGCTCGCGGCCGTGGCCAGCGGTTTCATGACGCTGATCGCCGTCTTCGTCGGCATGAACGCCGCCAAGGAGTTCGGGGGCACGCCGATCCTCGGCGGGGCGGTCGCGGCGATCATCCCGTTCGCCGGCGTCGCCAAGGTCACCATCGCGGGCGAGAAGCTCGCGCCCGGGCAGGGTGGCGTGATCGGCGCGCTCCTGGCCGCGATCCTGGCGGCCTACCTCGAGCGGTGGGCCCGACGCTGGGCGCCTCGCTCGGTGAGCATGCTCGTGGTGCCGACCTTCGTGGTGCTCGTGGCCGGCGTGCTCACGATCTTCCCGCTCATGACGGTGTCCGGGTGGCTCGCGCAGGGCATCGGCGACCTCGCCAACGGCCTGCTGCAGCACGGTGGGGCGCTGGCCGGGCTCGTCCTGGCCGGGCTGTTCCTGCCGCTGGTGATGCTCGGGCTGCACCAGGCGCTCATCCCGATCCACACCACCCTGATCGAGCAGGCGGGCTACACGGTGCTGCTGCCGATCCTGGCCATGGCCGGCGCCGGACAGGTGGGTGCCGCGATCGCGCTCTACGTGCGGCTCAAGCGCAACGCCGGCATCCGATCGACCATCAGGTCGGCGCTGCCGGCCGGGTTCCTGGGCGTCGGGGAGCCGCTGATCTACGGCGTGACCCTGCCGCTGGGGCGGCCGTTCATCACCGCGTGCGTCGGCGGTGCCTTCGGCGGGATGTTCGTCGGGCTGCTCAACCAGCTCGGCACCACGGTCGGCTCGACGGCGATCGGCCCGAGCGGGTGGGCGTTGTTCCCGCTGACCAACGGCAGCCGGGGGATCGGTCCGGCGATCGCCGTGTATGCCGGGGGCCTGGTCGTCGGGTACGTCGTGGGCTTCCTGGCGACCTACTTCTTCGGCCTGAGCAAGGCCGAGCTCGAGCGTCTCAACGCTGCTGACGACACGACCGTCGTGGGCGATCCGGGCATGTCCGAGGAGGCATCGGCCGAGCCAGGGCGCCGGGCCGGGGTCGAAAACGCCGCTCGCTGACGGACCCGCCGGGGGTAAAGGCATCGACCTGGGGAACGAAGGCCGGTCGATGCCTTTGCCGGGGGCGGGTGTGAGGCAGGTCTCGTGGCGCGACGGCGGGGCCGGGTTGTGCAGGGAAGGAAGACCTAACTAAGGTTTGCCTATCCTTCTCATCGGTTCGGTCGATCGGAGCACCATGTCGTCCCGCCTGCTCACCCCCGCCCGCACCGCGATCCTCGCCACGGTCGCCCTGTCGACGGCCGCGTGCGGCTCGGCCAGCGCCGGCTCCGGCTCGTCGGGGTCGGCAGCCTCCTCCGACAGCGCCAAGACCGTCAGCATCACCCATGCCCAGGGCACCACCCAGGTCCCCGTGCAGCCCAAGAAGGTCGCCGTCCTCGACATGGGGGTCCTGGACAGCCTGCAGTCCATGGGTGTCGACTCGGTCGCGGCCGTGACCAAGCAGGGCATGCCGACCTTCCTCAAGGCCTACCAGGACACCAGGTACACCGACCTCGGCAGCATGAAGGAGCCGGACGTCGAGAAGCTGGCCGCCGCCGGCCCGGACCTGATCATCGTGGGTGCCCGCGGGGCGGCGAAGTACAAGGAGCTGTCCAAGATCGCCCCGACGATCGACCTGACGGTGGGGTCCAAGGACCTGCTGGGCTCGGCCAAGAAGGTCAACACCCAGCTCGGCGAGATCTTCGGCAAGCAGGAGCAGGTCACGGCCAAGCACGCCGCGCTCGACGCCAAGGTGACCGCGGCCAAGGCGAAGGCCGCTAACGCCGGGACCGGCCTGATCCTCATGACCAGCGGCGGCAAGGTCTCCGCCTTCGGCCCGCAGTCCCGCTTCGGCCTGATCCACCAGACGCTCGGCGTCAAGCCGACCTCCGCCACGATCAGCGAGGACCGCCACGGCCAAGCCGTGAGCTTCGAGTTCATCCGCGACGCCAAGCCGGACCGCCTGTTCGTCGTCGACCGCGACGCGGCCATCGGCCAGAACGGCAAGGCCGCCAAGGAGATCCTCGCCAACCCGCTCGTCGACGCCACGCCGGCCGGGGCCAAGAAGCAGATGACCTACCTCGACGGTCAGCGCTGGTACGTCGTCGGTGCCGGGCTGGACAACTTGTCGACCATGGTCGACGAGGTCGCCGCGGGCCTGTGACGGCGTCAGCCACCGCCGTCGCACGTCGGCGACCCCGCCAGGCAGCGCTGCTGCTCGGCGGGGCCGCCGTCGTCCTGGCCCTCGCCGTGTGGTCGCTCTTCGTGGGGGTCGTGGACGTGACACCGGGCGCGCTGCTCGATGCCGATCGCCGCCCCGATGCGGTCGACCTGCTCGGGGTCAGCCGCGTCCCGCGCACCGTCGCGCTGATCCTCGCCGGCGCAGGTCTGGCGGTCAGCGGGCTGATCATGCAGCTGCTGACCCGCAACCCCTTCGTCGAGCCGTCGACCACCGGGACGATGGAGTTCGCCGGCCTCGGCCTGCTGGCCGTCGCGATCGGCTGGCCGGACGCGCCGGTCGTGGCCCGTATGGCGATCGCCGCCCTCTGCGCGCTCGTCGGCACGGCCGTGTTCCTGCGCCTCATCCGCTCCGTCACCATCCGGGACGTGCTCGTGGTCCCCCTGATCGGGCTGGTGCTGTCCGGGATCGTCGGCGCCGTCGGCACCTTCGTGGCCTATCGCTATGACCTCCTCCAGAGCCTCAACGCGTGGATGACGGGCGACTTCTCGGCGACCATCCAGGGGCGGTACGAGCTGCTGTGGGTCGCGGGGGTGCTGACGGTGGCCTCCATCGTGGTGGCCGACCGGTTCACGGTCGCCGGGCTCGGGGAGGACGTCGCGACCAACCTCGGGCTGAACTACCGCCGGACGATGGCGATCGGCATGAGCATCGTCGCGGTCGTGACGGCGACCGTCGTCGTCACCGTCGGGATGCTCGGCTTCATCGGCCTCGTCGTCCCCAACCTCGTCGTCCTTGCCATGGGTGGCAACGCCCGCAGCAGCGTCCCCTGGGTGGCGCTCGGCGGCGCTGGCCTCGTGCTCCTGTGCGACCTGCTGGCCCGATCGCTCGTCGCGCCGCACGAGCTGCCGATCGGCACCATCCTCGGCGTCGTGGGAGCGGGCGCCTTCCTCGCCATGCTGATCAAGGGAGTTCGCGGTGTCCGCTGAGCCCACCACCGTGGCGGCGGCCTCTGCCTCGGCCGTCGACGCCGCCGCGCCATCGCGGAGCGAGGAGAGGGGTGCGGGCCGGGCCGCTCGAGCCCGCCCGACCTCGTCGTCACGGGTGCGGGTCGCCGCCTGGTGGGTGCTCGCAGTGGTGGCCGCTGCGGCATACCTGCTGATCGGCCTCGAGGGGGCGATCGGCTTCATCCTGCCGCGGCGCCTGCTCACTCTCGCCACCATGACCGTGGTGGGAGCGGCCGTGGCGATCGCCACCGTGCTCTTCCACACCGTCACCGCCAACCGCATCCTGACCCCGTCGATCATGGGCTTCGACGCGCTCTACCTGCTCGTGCAGACCGCCGCCATGGTGGCCCTCGGGGTCACCGGCAGCGTGACCATCGACCCGGTGCTGCGGTTCGCCGCCGAGGCCACGGCCATGACGCTGCTCGCTGTCGGGCTCTATCGCTGGCTGATCGTGGGCCTCGGCCGCAGCCTGCACCTCGTGGTGCTGGTCGGCGTCGTCGCGGGCGGTTTCTTCCGCGCCCTGTCGACCCTGCTGCAGCGCGCGATGGACCCGACCGAGTTCATCGTGCTGCAGGACCGGTTCTTCGCCGACTTCCACGGAGCCGACCCCCGCCTGGTCGCGACCAGCGCCGGGATCGTCGGGCTCGCCCTGCTGTGGACGCTGCACCGCTCCGAGCGCCTCGACGTCCTCGCCCTGGGTCGCGAGCTCGCCACGTCCCTCGGCGTCGACCACCGCCGTAGCCAGCTCGTCGTCCTCGCGGTCGTGGCCCTGCTCGTCGCCTCGGCCACGGCCCTGGTGGGCCCCACCAGCTTCTTCGGGCTGCTCGTCGCCCACCTCGCCTACCAGACCATGGGCACGCACCGGCACCGCCATGTCCTGCCCGCCGCCTGCGGTGCGGCCGTGGCCACCCTCGTCGGCGGCCAGCTCGTCTTCGAGCAGCTCCTCGGCCTCGAGGGCTCCCTGTCCCTCGTCGTGGAGCTCCTCGGCGGCATCGCCTTCCTCGTCCTCCTCCTGCGAAGGGCCCGCGCATGACCTCCACCACCGCCCTCCCCGGCACCGCGTCCACGTCGGGGATCGCCATACGAGACGTGACCAAGTCGTATGACGGCACCACCGTGGTCGACCGGGTCACCCTCGACCTGCCCAGCGGGGGCCTGACCTGCCTCGTCGGCCCCAACGGCGCGGGGAAGTCGACCCTGCTGTCGATCGTCGCCCGCCTGCTGCCCGCCGACGGCGGCGAGGTGCACGTCGACGACCTCGATGTCACGAGCTGCGAGTCCTCGGTGCTGGCAAGGAGACTCGCGATCCTGCGTCAGGAGCATCACCTCGCGGTGCGCCTGCGGGTGCGGGACCTGGTGGGCTTCGGGCGGTTCCCGCACTGCGGCGGGCGGCTGCGGCCGATCGACGTGGAGCACGTGGACCGGGCGCTGCACTACCTGGACCTGGAGGACCTCGCCGACCGGTTCGTCGACGAGCTGTCCGGCGGCCAGCGGCAGCGGGTGCTCATCGCCATGGTCATCGCCCAGGACACCGACTACGTCCTGCTCGACGAGCCGCTCAACAACCTCGACATGCGGCACGCCCTGGGGATCCTGCGGCTGCTGCGGCGCGCCGTGGACGAGCTGGGCAAGACCGTCGTGGTGGTCGTGCACGACCTCAACGCCGCCGCCGCCTTCGCCGACCGGATCGTCGCCATGCGCGACGGCCGGGTCGTCGCCGCGGGCAGCCCGGACGAGGTGATGCGCGAGGGCCTGCTGGAGGAGATCTTCGCCGTGCCGATCACGGTCGACCGCGTGCACGGCCGGCCTGTCGGTCACTACCTCCGCCGCTGACCTCGCCGCCGCTGACCTCGCCGGCGCTGACCTGCGCCACCGACCTCCGGCAGCGACCTCCGGCGCCAGGGGCTTTGGTGCAGCTATGCTCAAAAGGTCCGGCCGACCTGGTCTGACGCGATCGAGTCCGTGTCGTGGTGCCGCGTCGACGCCTGGCGCATCGAAGGCTCCCGGCGGACCGCGGGCGAGGAGGTGCGCCGATGGCTGCGACCGAGACCGGTGCCGGCGAGGTGCTCGCGCACCTGCGCGAGCACGGACCGGCGACCCGGCGCGGGCTCGTCGACGGACTCGGCTGGGCACGCATGACGGTCGGCAAGCGGCTCGACGAGCTGCTCGCCGCCGGGTTCGTCGTGAGCCGAGGGCTCGGGGCCAGCGAGGGTGGTCGGCCCGCCGAGACCTTCGCGGTCGACGACGACCTCGGGCTGGTCGTGGGCCTCGACGTCGGTGGTGCCTATACCCGCGTCGGGATCACCGACATGGCTGGTCGCTTCCTCGCCGAGGACGGCGCCGACATCGGGCTGCCCACCGGCCCCGCGGGGGTGGCGGCGTGGGCCGACGGTCGGATCGCCTCCCTCCTGGCAGGCATCGGCCGCTCGCCCGCGGACGTGCGGGCGGTGGGGGTCGGCGTGCCCGGGCCGGTCGACGTGCGAACCGGCCTCATCGGGGCGCCGCTGCGCGAGAGCGCCTGGGAGGGAGTCAGGTTCACGGACCTGCTGACGATCCGCGGCGACGTCCAGGTCGTCGACCGGGACGTCAACACCATGGCGGTCGCCGAGCACGCCGCGCTCGGGGCCGGCGACCACACCGTGGTCCTGCGGGTCGGCATGGGCATCAGCTGCGCGTTCGTCCTCGACGGGCGGGTCTATCGCGGCGAGCGTGGCGGAGTGGGCGTGCTGACGCTGCCCGGGCCGGACGGTCGCCTGCGTCGCCTCGAGGACGTCGCCAGCGGGTATGTCGTGCGAGACCGGCTGGCATCGCACGGGGTTGAGGCCAGGACGAGCTTCGACCTCGTGTCGCTCGTCGAGGACGGTCACCCGCTGGCCTGCCAGCTGGTCGGCGAGGTGGGCGAGGCGCTCGGGCGCTCCCTCGCCGAGGTCGTGCGGCTGCTCAACCCGACGACCGTCGTCGTGGGTGGCGCACTCTCCGGGGCGGGGGGCGTCCTGATGGCACCGCTGCGCCGGGCGCTCGACGAGGGGGCGGGGGAGTATGCCCTGCAGACCCTCAGCCTGCGGACGACGCTTCTCGGCGGGCGGTCCGGCCTGGCCGGCGCCGTGCGGCTGGCGGCGGACGCGTACTTCGAGCCGGGTCGTGTCTCTCGCCTCGTCTCGTCCTGATTCACCCCGCCGTTCGCGCTCGCGGCGGGTGCGGCCCCGGCGTGCGGCTGCGCTCAGGGTGCCGTGGGTGTCTCGTGCTGCAGGGTGAGACGGGTGTGGTGACGTGAGGCGTGGCGGGTGGGTGGTTGGGGTGTGCTCGGGCTGGCGAGGGTGTCTCGTGCTGCAGGGTGAGACGGGTGCGGCGACGCGAGACGGGTGCGGCGACGCGAGACGGGTGCGGCGGCGCGAGACGGCGTGGCCTGAATGTGACTGTCGGTCAACGGAGTTGGACGGGCGGGGGTGCGGTGCGGGGTCGCCTGGGTGCGGGGGGTGAAAGTCCGCGCAGCCAGGTGACTAGATCTGTTGTTCCCAACACGCGTTCGATAGAATCAGGGCATGTCCTACCTCGAGGTGACCGCCGCGTCCCAGGCCCTGCCGGGCCTGGTCGAGGTGGTGCGCACCCTGGTGGAGGGGATGGGGCACGTGCAGACCGACGACCTGGCCGAGGTCGCCGCCCACGCCGGGGCGCTGCTGGCCGCGGCGCGGGGCCTGGTGCTGTCGTGCGCGGACCAGGCCACCAGCCG
>NZ_AUFG01000060.1 GCF_000426385.1 Arsenicicoccus bolidensis DSM 15745 | reverse complement strand
GTGGCCCCTGGCCGGGCGCCCGCGTCGACCTGTGCCTGACGGACCCACTTGCAGACCCCGTCTCCGGGGTGCCGACCCCGAGCAGCTCCGCAACCCGGGTCATCGCCGCCCACTGCGACTCATGCTCCCCGACGTTCTCAGCGACCATCCGGACCGCCCGTTCCTTCAACTCAGACGCGTACCGCCTGTGCCTGTCTCCTGGCATGACTCCAACCCTCCCAAGGTTCGAAGTCTCCGGACACTCCGGGGCGGTTCAGACCCGGCGTAGCCGAGTGCGACGAGCTTCTCGCGCGACATCCGCGCGGGCCTTGCCCTTGCTGCGCTCGACCCACTCCTCGACCTTCGCGAGGTACTCATCGATCAACTCCGGCCGCAGCGCGGCCTGGTCCAGCACACCGGCACCGGCACGCCGCTCGACGCAGTGCTCGACCGTGTTCGGGGAACACCCCGCCAACTCCCCGGCATCACGCAACGACCCGGTCAAGTCGTAGGCATCCAGAATCTTCATCATCTCCTCGGCAGACTTCAACTCATCCCTTCCTCGGGAGCGACAGAGCGCATCAGCACCGCTCATTTCACCGACTCGATTTGTCAAGACGCTTTCCTGATTATTTCGACTAGGCGTTCACAGTTCGCCGCTCTGGCCTGCCGCCTACTCTTCGATCTGGTCTCCCGCAGAAAATGAGAAGGGAGGCGGTGACGGGCTCGAGCTGTAGGAGCTAGACAGATGGATTCGATTACAATGGTGACGGCGTCACCACCAGCTGGCAGCATGGAGGCGTACAGGTGAGAGGAGGGCGAGCATGAGCGACATCGCGCTGACCGTGGATGACGGTCGTCCTGCCGACGCGGCACGATTCTTCGCTGCCGGGACGCATCTTCTCGACCTGCTCGACGACCTCGCCGAGACGGCCGACGTCGAATGGACCGTGGCGGAGCTCCGCCGCGCATCGGCGGTGGCGGAACTCGTGTCTGCAGGGGATCATCGGCAGGCCGGAGTGGTTGCTGTCCGCTCCGCCATGGTCGGGCTCGAACACATCCGGGCGGGCAAGGGCTTGCCGCCGGACTGGACGCCCAACGCCGTCGGTCACGCCAAAGACATGGTGCGCCGAGCAGGCGAGCACGCGAAGTTGGAGAGCAACGGGAACGTTGTGTGGCTCGACCAGACGCTGCGCGCGGAACTGGAGTCCATCGCGCCGTGGGTGCGCGAGTTCTACGGGTCCATGCGTGGGGAGATGACCGGCGTAAATGTGACTCGTGGCAACCGGGCGTCCATCAAGCCCCAGGGCGGCGGACGGGTAGTACACGTCGGGTTTCCAACTCCCTTGGCCGAGGCCATGCGAGACGGCCTGCTCCAGTTCGTGGAGGTCGAGGGCATGATCCGCCAGAACGAGGACGGTCGGACGTACTACGTCACCGCCGAAAAGGTCAGCGTCGTGGTGGAACCGACGATCACGTGGCAAGACCTGCGCGGATACATGCCCGAGATCACCGATGGGCTTCCCATCGCCAAGTACCTGGAGGGCATCCGTGGCGAAAAGTGACAAGCCCCGCGTCCTGCTCGACTCATCCGCCCTCATCGGGGTCATCAAGAACGAACCGGGCGCGGAGCGCCTCGACGGGCTGCTGGAGATGGTCGGACGGGGCGGTGTCGAACTCGTCGGATCCGTCCTCATCCTGGGCGAGGTGTTCAAGCAGTCGGATGCCGCCGACGAGTCTGAACGGCGACGGCAGGACGGCAAGCTCGGCAACATTCGTCGGCTGTTGGAGTCCCGTGAGGTGATGCTGCTCGACGTGACAAAGCCGATCGTCAAGGTGGCCACAGAGTACAGACGGAACCGTAAGCCCAAGGATTTGCCGGACGCGATCCACTTGGCAACAGCGGTCCTCAACCGGTGCGATTGGCTCGTGACCTTCGACGCCGATTTCCCGGACGTTGACGGGTTGCAGATCTTCCGCCGCCTGCAGCTGGAGGACCCGAAGGTCAGCCTGCCGTGGGCGATTCCCGTTCAGGAGATGCTTTTCTCAACGCCCAGCAACGTCGTACCGCTCAAGCCACCCGGAAGCTAGCGGCACCCTGTATCGGGGAGGAGCCGGCACACACACTCGCAGCCGTGCTGGGTGAATGCGGCGCTTGCGGGCGCGGCCAGGTCCTCGGGAGGCTCCCGGTCGCGGCTGTGCCGCGCCTATTGATTCAGGATGCCAAAGCCGTACTCGGCTTCATCGTCGAGCAGAGCCACGTCGTTGGCAGCAACCGGGACGATCTTCTGAACCGTCTGCCAGGTCAGCTCAGGGGCCGCCCGGCGCAACGCGATCGTCTGGGTGACGTTGTCCGTGATCTCTTGCCTTAGCTTGGGGTCCTTCGGAACCGGCAGGACCAGTTCCCGCCAACGGCCTCCGAGGGTGTCGATGATGTCCTGAGTGAATCGCTTGGCGAAAATCTGCGACTTCACGAGCGGCGTGGACAGCAGCGCAAGAAGCAAGTGTGACTCGATCACATCGCTATCGTGCACCTTGAAGTTGAGAATGTGACTCTGGTGAACGATGCGCGAGTCGAGGTCCGTCACGATCGCGCACGTGCCGACGAGGTAGGTGCCGTCGCGCACGGCTGGTGCCCCCAGCCTAGGGTCCAGGCGACGGGCGATCGGGGCGGGGTGCGTCATACGGGAGGGATAGGGTCGGGGGCATGACCGACTCGAGCGCCCAGACGACCGTGACGGACCCGACGCAGGAGGTCGAGCGCATCTGCCGCGATCTCATCCGGATCGACTCCTCCAACTACGGCGACGGGTCGGGGCCGGGGGAGCGGGCGTGCGCGGAGTACGTCATGGAGCAGCTCACCGAGGTGGGGCTGGACCCCTTCTACGCCGAGTCGGAGGACAAGCGGGCCAACGTGTCCGTGCGCGTCGAGGGGACGGACTCCTCACGGCCCGCGCTGGTCGTGCACGGCCACCTCGACGTCGTGCCCGCCGACGCGGGGGACTGGTCGGTGGACCCGTTCAGCGCCGAGGTCAAGGACGGCTGCATCTGGGGACGCGGCGCCGTGGACATGAAGGACATGGACGCTATGATCCTGGCCAACCTGCGCCACCTCGCCCGCACCGGCACCAAGCCGCCGCGCGACGTGGTCTTCACCTTCTTCGCCGACGAGGAGGCGGGCGGCGTCAAGGGGTCCAGCTGGATGGTCGACCACCACCCCGAGCTGTTCGAGGGCGCCAGCGAGGCGATCAGCGAGGTCGGCGGCTACTCCGTCACCATCCCGCGCAAGGACACCGGCGAGCAGGTGCGCGCCTATCTCCTGCAGACCGCCGAGAAGGGCATCGCCTGGCTGCGCCTGACCGCCCACGGTCGCGCCGGCCACGGCTCGGTCCCCAACGACGACAACGCGATCGTGCACCTCGCCCAGGCGATCGAGCGCATCAACGCCCACAAGTGGCCACGCACCTACATCGCCAGCGTCCGCGAGCTGCTCGACGGGCTGTCCTCCGTGACGGGCACGGGCTACACCGACGAGGACGCGAGCGAGCTGCTCGAGCACATCGGCGGCGCACGGGGATTCGTGCTCGGCACGCTGCAGGACACGAGCAGCTTCACGATGCTCGACAGCGGCTACAAGCACAACGTCATCCCGCAGACCGCCTCCGCGACCCTGGACTGCCGCTTCCTGCCCGGCCACGAGGACGAGCTCATGGACACCGTCCGCGTCCTCGCCGGTGACCGGGTCGAGGTCTCGGTCCACCACCGCGACACCGCGCTCGAGGCGCCGTTCTCCGGCGACCTCGTCGACACGATGCGCGACGCCCTCCAGGCCGACGACCCGGGCTCGCTGATCCTGCCCTACTGCCTGTCCGGCGGCACCGACAACAAGGCGCTGTCCCGCCTCGGGATCACGGGCTACGGGTTCGCGCCGCTGCGGCTGCCCGCCGAGCTCGACTTCGTCGGGATGTTCCACGGCATCGACGAGCGGATCCCGGTCGACTCGCTGGAGTTCGGGACGCGCGTGCTGCAGCGCCTCCTCGCGACCTGCTGAGCCGTATGCCGAGCAGCCCCCGCCCGGATCACGGCGACCCGCGCGACGGGCGGGGGCCGCGGCATACGGCTCAGGCGGTGCGCGACACCCGGATGACGCGCCGCCGGATCTCGGCCCGTCGCACGCCTCCCCAGTAGAGCGACATCTTGGTCAGCTCCCAGTGGCCGTACTCCGCCTCGTCGGTCAACGCCTGCCGGATCTCGCCGCGGCTGGCGTCCCGACGGAAGGTCACGGTGCGGTACTCGTACTCCGGCATACGGCTCGGCTCCCTCCACGTCCATCAGGCCCGATCCTGGCTCCGACCAGGCCCGCAGCACCACCATGCCATGAACCCCCAGATGCCATGGCCCCCGTCCGTGCCGACGGGGTAACGTCTCTCCCATGAGCACCGAGCCGCGCGCCGCCCTCGCCACCTTCATCTCCGCGATCGAACGTCACTTCGAGGCTGCGGCCTCGCGCCGTGGCGACGACGACCCCGCCGTGGTCAACGCCTACCAGGAGCTCGCCGACGCGTTCGAGGCCTACGACGAGGCCCTCGACGACGCCTTCGGCGAGGTCACGCCGCTCGGCATCTACACCGACGACGACGATGACGACGACGAGGACGGCCCCTACGTCGGTCTCGACGACGAGGAGTACGAGGACGACGACGACGACGACGATGACGAGGACGACGAGGAGGAGGACGGCGACGATCGCCGCCCCCGCCGCTGAGGGCTTCTCGCCATACCGGCCGGTCGCCCACCACCGCACCGGCCACCCGCGCGCCTGACGACGCCGAGATCCACCCGGATCTCGGCGTTGTCAGCGTTCGTGGAGCCGAGACCCGTCACAATGGTCGACGGCGCCCATCGCGCGGCTCGTCGTCAGCCCCCACCTCACCACTGCGAAAGCGAACTACGTGTCTGCCCTGAGCTATCTGGACTCGATCATCCTCGGCATCGTCGAGGGCGTCACCGAGTACCTCCCCGTCTCCTCGACCGGCCACCTCACCATCGCCGAGAAGATGCTCGGACTCCCGATCGACGACCCGGCCATCACGTCGTTCACCGCCGTCATCCAGCTCGGGGCGATCCTCGCGACGCTCATCTACTTCTGGGACAAGATCAAGACGATGTTCCTCGCCTGGGTCGCCGGGCTGCGCGACCCGAAGGCCCGCGAGCACGAGAACTACTCGCTCGCCTGGGCCGTCATCGTCGGCTCGATCCCCGTGGTCGTCGCCGCCCTGCTCTTCAAGGACCTGATCAAGGGGCCGCTGCGCAGCCTGTGGGTCGTCGCCGGCGCGCTGGTCCTGTGGAGCATCGTGATCTGGGCGGGGGAGCGCTATCACGCGCGGCTCGTCGCCGCCGGCCAGGACCGCCCCGAGGGCAGCCGCGTCACCGTCAAGGACGGCGTGATCATCGGCCTCATGCAGTGCTTCTCTCTGGTCCCCGGCGTGTCGCGCTCCGGCACCACGATCACCGCCGGCCTGTTCCGCGGCCTCGACCGCGTCACCGCCACCGAGCTCTCCTTCTTCATGGCCATCCCCGCGCTCGTCGGCGCCGGCCTCTACGAGCTCAAGGACGTCAACACCTCCGTCGTCGGCCTCGGCCAGCTCGCGGTCGGCACGATCGTGTCCTTCATCGTCGCCTACGCCTCGATCGCGTGGCTCCTGAAGTTCGTCAAGAACAACAGCCTGATGTTCTTCGTGTCGTGGCGCGTGCTCGTCGGCGCGGCCGTGCTCGTCGCCCTGGCGGCCGGCTGGATGTCCGCGACCTGATCGCCGAGCCTCACCCCGTAGGGCGCGTTGCAGTGGCACGGCTGTGGCTCCTCTGTCGGTAGAGCGAAAGGAGTCGACATGTCGCTTCCCCTTGCGGACCAGCAATGGATCGTGGTCGCTGCCGATGAGGTGCAGGAGCAACTTGCGCGATCCCCTCTCGAGCTCAAGCCCAAACGGGTGGAGGTCTTCACCGAGACCGACGCCTTCGACGAGGAAGCGTGGCGGTTGCGCCTCTACCTCCCCCGCCCCGTCGGTCGGACCTGGGGCAGCCGGGCATCGCTCGACACGCGGCGCGCGGCGGTGGACGCCTTCGACATGTTTGCGGCGCGGACCCATCACGCCCTCCCCGGGCGCACGCTGGCCCTGGTGACGACCGACGAGGCACCGGAGGCCGACATCGCCGAGCCCGAGGGGCCGGCGAGCAGGGAGGAACGTGAGCTGGCCGAGTGAGCCCGATCGGGCCGGCCGGGCTACTGGCGACGGCCGAGCGCCTGGCCGGCACCTCGTCCGGCCCCGGACGACCCGCTCTGGGTCCCCGGGCGAGATAGCGGACGGCCGTTGCGTGGAAGCTGGTCACGCCGCGCGAGAGGGCGAAGGTGGGTGTTGCGGCCTGCGCGGGGGACCCGTTTGCGCCCACTTGAGGGCTGGGGGAGGCGCGGTCGTCGCGTCGGTCGCGGGTTGTCGCCTGCGTGGCGATGGGTGTCGGTGGTGGCGCTCTGCAGCACGCCACCGGCGCTGGAACCTGCCACGGGGGATGGCAGGCCATCCGGGTGCTGGACGTCGCCGCGCCGGGGACTGCTCTTCGGCGGCCTCGGTCGAGACAGGGGCGCCGTATGCCGGAAGCCGGTCACCTCACGACGAGGTGGCCGGCTTCCGGCATACGGCCTGGGCCCAGGTGCGGGCACGGTCCGCGCCCCGAGCGCGAGGAACGCACGCCACCAGCCCCGGCACCGTGCACGCTCCGCGCTCCGAGCGCGAAGGTGCGGTCAGACCGCAGTTTTGGCACGTGTGAGGGTCCCCAGCGGCCGAAAGGTGCGTCCAGACCGCAGGTTTGGCACGTCGGGCGTGGAGGACCTCAGCGAGCGGGGGTGGGTCAGAGCCAGCCGGAGCGTTTGAACAGGCGGTAGAGGAAGGTGACGCCGGCGACCATGAGCGCCATGACCACGAAGTAGCCGTAGTAGAACTCGCTGCCGCCGACGTTGACGCTGGCCTTGACCTCGGGCATGTACTCGAAGTTCTGGCCGTAGATGCCGGCGATCATCGTGGGGAGGACGCCCATCGCGGCCCACGCGGAGATCTTGCGCATGTCCTCGTTCTGCTTGACGCCGATCTGCGCGAGGTGCGCGTTGAGCACGTCGGTGAGCAGCCGGTCGTAGGACTCGACGTGGTCGTTGACCTTGAGCAGGTGGTCCAGGACGTCGGCGAAGAACGGGCGAGCCGCCTTGTGCACCACGGGAACCGAGCGGTCCTTGGCGAGGCGGCGGACCGGCTCGGCGAGGGGGACGGAGGCGCGCTTGAACTCCAGCACCTCGCGCTTGAGCTCGTAGATCTCGGAGGCGTAGTCGCCCTTGGTGCCGCCGAAGATGTTGCGCTCGATGCGGTCCAGGTCGTCCTCGAGCTCGGAGTCGATCAGGACGTAGTTGTCGACGATGGAGTCGAGCACGGAGTAGAGGACCGACGCGGGGCCGTGCGCGAGCTGGTCGGGCGCGAGCTCGAGGCGGGCGCGGACGCCGGCGAGGGGGTTGGCGTCGCCGTTGCGGACGGTGAGGGCGAACTTGTCGCCGACGAAGAGCATGACTTCACCGGTCTCGACGTCGCTCGTGCGCTCCACGTAGCGCAGCGTCTTGACCACCATGAAGATCGTGTCGTCGTAGATGTCGAGCTTGGCGCGCTGCTCGCCGGTGAGGGCGTCCTCGACGGCGAGGGGGTGCAGGCCGAGCTCGTCGTTGACGAGGGCGAACTCCTCGTCGGTCGGGTCCTTGAGCCCGATCCACAGGAATCCGTCGTCGGCGCGGTCCCGCAGCGCGGCGAGCTCCTCGCTCAGATCCCCGCAGGGCATGCGGCGGCCGTGGCGGTAGAGAGCTTGGTCGACGATCACAACCAGCAAGCGTACGTCCTGGTGGGGCTGCCGCGACCCCGCCACGGCCGACGAGCCCCACCGGCGCGCGCGGGCGGGGGCGCGTGGCACAGTGGTGCGGTGCCCACGCTGCTGCTCGTCCGCCACGGACGCACCGACGCCAACGCGACCGGCCTGCTCGCCGGGTGGACCGAGGGGGTGGGGCTCGACGAGCAGGGACGGACCCAGGCCCGCGACCTCGCGACCCGCATCGCCGGGCTGCCCGTCCGGCTGGCGGCCGTCAGCCCGCTGCAGCGCTGCCAGGAGACCGCCGACGAGCTGTATGCCGCCGCGCAGGCGCACGACGCCGGCTGGGGCGAGGCGCGCCGGGTGACCGTGGACGCGATCGGGGAGTGCCACTACGGCGCCTGGACCGGGCGTCCGCTGTCCGAGCTCGCCCAGGAGGACCTGTGGCGCACGGTGCAGGACCACCCGTCGCGGGCGCGCTTCCCGGCGTCGCCGGACCACGCGAGCGAGTCGATCGCCGACCTGCAGCACCGCGCCGTCGCGGCGGTCCGCGACCTGGACCGGCTCGTCGAGGCCGAGCACGGCCCCGACGCCCTGTGGCTGCTCGTCAGCCACGGCGACGTCATCAAGGCGATCCTGGCCGACGCCGCCGGGTCGCACCTCGACCTGTTCCAGCGGTTCGTCGTGGGGCCGGCGTCGCTGTCGGTGATCCGCTACACGGAGGCGCGGCCTTTCGTCATACGGATCAACGACGGAGGCAACGACCTCTCGGGCCTGGCCCCCGCCCGGCCAAAGGACGAGACACCGCGCGGTGACGCCGCCGTGGGGGGCGGAACGGCTTAGGGTCGGGACATGCCGCAGCAGATCTTCGACCCGCCCGAGAGGTTCGTCTCCGGGACCGTCGGGCCGCCCGGGCAGCGCACGTTCTTCCTCCAGGCCGCGGGGAGCGGGCGGCTCACGAGCATGTCCCTGGAGAAGCAGCAGGTCGAGGTCCTCGCCGACCGCTGCAACGACCTGCTCGACATGCACGCCCCCCTCACCGGCTCGGACGCCGCCGCCGCGCGACTGGTCGACAACGAGCCGCTGGGCACCCCCATCGAGGACGAGTTCCGCGTGCAGAGCATCGGGCTCGCGTATGACGACCGCCGCGACGTCGTGGTCATCGACTGCTCCGACGGCGACCTGGAGGAGCAGCCCGACCCCGAGGACGTGGCCGCGCTGGGTCTCGAGGGCGCCGTGCCGACAGATCCGCAGGTCGTGCGCGTCGTCCTGACGCCGGCGGAGGCGCGTGCCTTCGCCCGGCGCTCGCTGGCGCTGGTGGCGGCGGGGCGCGCGCCATGCCCCTTCTGCGGGGAGCCGCTTGACCCCGAGGGGCACATCTGTCCGCGCGCCAACGGCTACAAGCGGTGACGTGACCCCCGACGACGTCCCCGCCGAGCTGATCGTGCCGAACCCGCTGGTCGACCCCACGGACCGGCCTGCTGTCGAGGCGATGCTCGGCCGGCTGGCGGGGGAGGAGCTGCGCCTGGTCGGGCAGCTCGTGGAGGCGTCGAACGGCGTCTTCCTCGGGGTCCTGGGCGGCGACGAGCCCCTCCGCGTGATCTACAAGCCGACGCGCGGCGAACGGCCGCTGCACGACTTCCCGCCCGCGACGCTGGCGCAGCGCGAGACGGCGGCGTTCCTGGTGTCGCACGAGGGCGGGTATGCCGTCGTGCCGCCCACCGTCCTGCGCGAGGGGCCGCTCGGTCCGGGGTCGGTGCAGCTGTGGATCGACCACGACGAGGCGGCTGCTCCGATGGTCGACCTGGTCGCGCCCGACGCGATCGAGGAAGGCGTGATCCCGGTGTTCACGGGGGAGACCCCCACCGGCGAGCAGGTGGTCGTCGTCCACCGCGACACGGAGGCGGCGGCGCGGTTCGCGGCATACGACTGCGTGGTCAACAACGCCGACCGCAAGGGCTCCCACGTCCTGGTCGACCCGACCGGCCGCGAGTGGGGGATCGACCACGGGATCACCCTGCACGCCGAGCCCAAGCTGCGGACCGTGCTGTGGGGGTGGGTCGGGGACCCGCTGCCCGCGGCGGAGGTCGCGCGCCTGGCGCTGCTGGAGTCGCTGCTCGGCGACCCCGGGTCCGCGCTGGTGCAGGGGCTGGTGGGGCTGCTGAGCTCGGACGAGATCGACGCCCTGACGGCGCGCGTGTCGGCGCTGCTGGCCGCCGGGACCTATCCGGAGCCGAACCCCGGCCACTACCCGATCCCCTGGCCCCCGCTCTGACCCGCCGCGGGTAGAGGCATCAGCCGCGCTTCGTTCCCCAGGCTGATGATCCCGCCGGGGGTAGGTCCTGGACGTGGACAGGGGTTGTCCGTGACCGCCGCTAGGCTCTGCGCGTGAAGTCCTGGCCCGCCCCCGCCGTCCCGTCCGTCCCCGGCAGCCCGCTGCCCGTGCGCATCCACGACACCGCGCGCGGCGAGGTCGTCGAGCTGTCACCCGGCCCGACGGCCCGCATCTACTGCTGCGGCATCACGCCCTACGACGCGACCCACATGGGGCACGCGGCGACCTACGTGACCTTCGACCTGCTCGGTCGCGCGCTGCGCCAGGCCGGTCACGAGGTGCACTACACCCAGAACATCACCGACGTCGACGACCCGCTGCTCGAGCGCGCCGCCCGCGACGGCGTCGACTGGACTGCCTTGGCCACCAAGGAGATCCAGCTCTTTCGCGACGACATGACCGCGCTGCGGGTGCTCCCGCCGGACCACTACGTCGGCGTCGTCGAGTCGGTCGAGGCGATCGCCGACCAGGTGGCCCAGCTCGTGCGGGCGGGCGCCGCCTATCCCGTGCCGGTGCCGGACGACGAGCACGACCTGGTGGCTGAGGGTGCCAAGGACTACTACCTGGACCTCGCGCAGCAGCGGACCTTCGGCGAGGTGTCGGGGTGGACCCGCGAGCAGATGCTGGACGTGTATGCCGACCGCGGCGGCGACCCCGACCGGGCCGGCAAGCGCGACCCCCTCGACCCGCTGCTGTGGCGCGCAGAGCGGCGCGGCGAGCCCGCGTGGGCCGGAGGCATCCTCGGCTGCGGCCGCCCGGGCTGGCACATCGAGTGCACGACGATCGCCCTCGACACCCTCGGCATGCGCTTCGACGTGCAGGGCGGCGGCACCGACCTGATCTTTCCCCACCACGAGATGTCCGCGGTGCAGGCCGTCGGGCTGACGGGGGAGCCCGAGTTCGCCACGGCCTACCTCCACCAGGCGATGGTCGGCCTCGACGGCGCCAAGATGAGCAAGTCCAAGGGCAACCTCGTGCTCGTGTCCCGGCTCCGCGAGAGCGGCGTCGACCCGATGGCCGTGCGGCTGGTGCTGCTCGACCAGCACTACCGCACCGACTGGGACTGGACCGACGACCTGCTGGCCCGCGCCCAGGACCGCCTCGACCGCTGGCGCGCCGCCGTGGCGCGAGCGGGTGCTCCGGCTGCGGGCGAGGTCGTCGCCCAGGTCCGCGCCGCCCTGTGCCAGGACCTCGACACCCCGGCCGCGCTGCGGGCCGTCGACGCCTGGGCCGCCGCGAGCGGGACGGATGCGGGAGCGGGTGACGAGGTCGCGGCTGCGCTCGACGCGCTGCTCGGCGTCGACGTGCGCTGACCCCGCAAGGCGGGTTGACGGTCGGCATACGGGTTGGGCAGGCTGGGCCCCAGCGGCGTCGCCCGACGCCCAGCCCGCGCATCGGTCCCCAGCCCGTGCAGCACCGGGCCAAGGGGAGCAGATCCTCGGGCGAGCATCCACCACATCGTCGGCGACCCCGCTGCGCTCGTGGGCTGGGGGCACGCGCAGCGTCGAGGACCCACGATGACCCAGGACGCAGACCTCAAGACCGTCATCCGCGCGCGCATGGAGCGCACCGGTGAGACCTACACCGCGGCGCAGGCGGCCGTGCTCGCCCTCCCGCCCCCCGAGGTGACCCGCGCCGTCGACGAGATCGCCCGGCTGGTGCGGCCGTTCGTCGACGGGGAGCGGATCGTGTCGATCCCCGTCAAGAGGCGCCGGCGGGTGGCCGTGCTGCTGCACCTGCTCAGCCGGCTCGAGATCGGGCGGTCGTATGCCGAGAGCGAGGTCACCGCGATCCTCGGCGCGGCGCACGAGGACCACGCCTGGCTGCGGCGCGAGCTCGTGAACTACCGCTACCTGCACCGGGACTCGGGCATCTATCGGGTCACGACGACCGTGCCCGAGCGCGACGCCGCCGAGGCGCAGGAGATCCCGGTGGACGAGGCGGCGTTCCTGCGCAGCCTGGGCACCCACGGCGGGTAGGCCCAGGCGCCGGGCCCGCCATGACGGGCCGCCTCCGGCATACGGCCACGCTCACCCCGCGCCATTGGTCACCAGTGACGTTTTGGATCGTTCCAAAACGGTGCGATCCGTTCATTGGTGACCAATGGCGCCAGCAGGGCGCGCGAGCGGGGTGAACGAAGGCCGGTCGATGCCTTTACCGGGGGCGGATGCATCAGCCTGGCGAACGAAGGCC
>NZ_AUFG01000059.1 GCF_000426385.1 Arsenicicoccus bolidensis DSM 15745 | reverse complement strand
GGGCGCCGGGTGAGGGCGCCGGGTGAGGGCGCCGGGTGAGGGCGCCGGGTGAGGGCGCCGGGTGAGGGCGCCGGGTGAGGGCGCCGGGTGAGGGCAGCGGGCGTGGGCGGGCGAGTCGAGGTCAGAGGGACGCGACGGCCTCGTCCTCGCGGTCGGCGTCGTCCACGTCACCCGTCACGCCTCGGGCCGCCGCACGACGACCGACCACGAACACATAGGCGAAGAACGCCACCTCGGCCAGCACGCCGATCGCGATGCGCGCCCACGTCGGCAGGCCCGACGGCGTCACGAACGCCTCGAGGACGCCCGACACGAGGAGCACCACCACCAGCCCCATCGCCACCCCGACCGTGGTGCGGCCGGCGGCGGCCAGGGACGCCATACGAGTCCTCGGGCCGGGCTCGACCCACGACCAGAACAGCCGCAGACCCACCCCCGCCGCCACGAACACCGCGGTCAGCTCGAGCAGCCCGTGCGGCAGGATCAGGCCGAAGAACAGCGCGCCCCGTCCGTGGCGGACCATCAGGGCGCCGATGACGCCGACGCTGATGACGTTCTGCAGCAGGACGTAGACGACGGGTGCTCCGAGCACGCCCATCGCGATGCACTGCGCGGCGACCCAGGCGTTGTTGGTCCACACGCGCGCGGCGAAGCTGGTGGCCGCGTGCTCGGAGTAGTAGCTCTCGAAGTCGGTGTTGACGTACTGCGCGACCTCGGACGGGCTCATCAGGGAGTTCTCGACGGTGGGGTTGTGATAGAACCACCAGCCCGCCGCGAACGCCACGAGCAGGCTGAGCGCCGTCGTCGTCAGCCACCACCAGCGCAGGTGGTAGAGCGTGGCCGGGAAGGTCTCGGTGAAGAACCGGGCGATGTCCCGCACCGACCCGGTCCGCGTCCCCGAGGCACGTCGCCGCGCTCGCGCCAGGACGCCCGAGAGCCATTGCACGACAGCGGGATCCGGCGCACTGGTGCGCACGACGGCGAGGTGCGTGCCGACCCGTTGATAGAGGTCGAGCAGGCGGTCGGCCTCCTCCGCGGAGAGCCGCGACCGACGCGTCAGAGCGTCGAGCTCGTCCCACTCCCCCCGGTGGGCCGCGACGTAGGCGTCCAGGTCCACGACCCCACCCTAGCCCGCGCCCCTCGCGGACCGGGCCGGCCCCGCCCGCTAGGCTGCCAGACATGCAGCCGCCCAGGTCAGCACGCCCCACGATCGGTGTGGGCGAGGACGATCTCGTCACCGGAGACGCGGTGGCGCTGCGCGTGCCCGCCGCCGGGCCGGGGTTGCGCGTCGCGTCGGGCGCGATCGACGTCGTGTGCGGGGCCCTGCTGCTGTTCGGGCTGTCCCTGGCCTTCGGCGGCGTGCTGGGCAACCTCGACGACGCGGCCGGCGCGGCGCTGGTCCTCACCACGGTCGTGACGACGTTGGTGATCCTGCCCGCGGTCATCGAGACGCTGACCCGCGGACGGTCGGTGGGCAGGCTCGCCACCGGCACCTGCATCGTGCGCGACGACGGCGGCCCGGTGGCCTTCCGCCAGTGCCTGACGCGCTCGCTCATCGGCTTCCTGGAGATCTGGAGCACGAGCGGCGCCGTGGCCTTCTGCGCGGTGGTGCTCACCGCGCGCGGCAAGCGGCTCGGTGACCTCGCGGCAGGCACGTATGCCGTCCGGGACCGCCTCCGGCTGCAGCTGCCACCGCCCGTGCCGCCCGCCCCCGAGCTGTCCGCGTGGGCCGCGAGCGCCGACATCGCGCCGCTGCCGGACGCGTTGTCGCTGGCCACCCGCCAGTTCCTGCACCGCCGCGACGGCCTCGAGCCCGTGGCCCGGGCCCGCATCGCCCAGGAGCTCGCCGCGACCGTCGCGCAGCACGTCATGCCGCCACCCCCGGCCGGCACCCACCCCGAGGCCCTGCTGCAGACCGTCGTCGCCGAGCGAGGTCGCCGCGACGCCCAGCGGCTGGCCCGCGACGCCGCCACCCGGCACCGCGTCCTGCCCCACGTCTGAGCGCCTGCCCCGAGACACCTCCGCCGGCTCGATCGCCGCAGCTCCGATCGCCGCAGCTGCGACAGGCGGCAGCCGCGATCAGGTCAGCTCGGCATACCCCGGCTTGATGACCTCGTCGATCAGGGCGAGCCGCTGGTCGAAGGCGATGAACGCGGATTTCATCGCGTTGATCGTCACCCAGCGCAGGTCCGTCATCGTCCAGCCGGCGTCGCGCACGAGCAGGGTCATCTCCTTGCCCATGCTCGTGTCGCTCATCAGGCGGTTGTCGGTGTTGACGGTCACGCGGAAGCGCAGGTCCTTGAGCAGCGTGATCGGGTGCAGCGCGATGCTCGGCGAGGCGCCGGTCTGGACGTTGCTGCTCGGGCACATCTCGAGGGGGACGCGCTTGTCGCGGACGTAGGCCGCCAGCAGCCCCAGCCGCACGTCCCGCACGTCGGGCAGCTGGTCGTGCTCGGCCGCCCACTGCGGATAGGCGACGCCGTCCACCGTGAGGTCGTCGACGATGCGCACGCCGTGGCCGAGCCGGTCGGCGCCGCACCAGGTCAGCGCCTCCTGGATCGACGGCAGCCCGAAGGCCTCCCCCGCGTGGATCGTGAAGTGGGCGTTCTCGCGGGCGAGGTACTGGAACGCGTCGAGGTGCCGGGTGGGCGGGTAGCCCGCCTCGGCCCCCGCGATGTCGAAGCCGCTGACCTCCTGCTCCCGGTAGCGGACGGCCAGCTCGGCGATCTCGCGGCTCATCGCGGCGTGACGCATGGCGGTGAGCAGCGCGGTGACGCGGATCTGCCGCCCCTCCTCACGAGCCAGCACCTCGCCCTCGCGGAATCCCTCGTTGACGGCCTCGACGACCTCCTCGAGGGTGAGGTCCCGCTCGAGGTGCAGCTCTGGCGCATAACGGATCTCGGCGTAGGCGACGCCGTCGCGCGCCAGGTCCAGGACCTCCTCGCGGGCGACCCGCCGCAGCGCGTCCGGCGTCTGCATCACCCCGACGGTGTGCGCAAAGGTCTCGAGGTAGCGCACCAGGGAGCCGGAGTCCGCGCTCTCGCGGAACCAGCGCCCGAGGTCGGTCGCGTCGTCGGCGGGCAGGGCGTCATACCCCGTCTCGCGGGCGAGCTCGAGGACGGTGGCGGGCCGCAGCCCGCCGTCGAGGTGCTCGTGCAGGAGCACCTTGGGTGCTCGGGCGACCTGCGGGTCGACGTCGTATGCCGGGGAGCTGCTGTCTCGACTGGTCACCCTCACGACCCTACCGGGGGTAGAGGCATCGACCGGCCCTCGTTCGCCAGGCCGATGCCTTCGCCGGGGGTAGAGGCATCGACCAGCCCTCGTTCGCCAGGCTGATGCCTCGGCCCGCGGCGGGTCCTGGGCCAGCTCGCCCGGCAGCGAGGATCCCGGACCCGGGACGCCAGCGCGTCAGTCCTCGTCGCGGTGGACGCCCTCCGGGGTGAACGCCGGGGTGCAGATCGCGAGGTATGTCGCACCCTCCGGCCCCACCCGATAGCGGATCCGCTCGCCGGCGCGGGTCACGATGCTCTGACCTGCGAGGACGCTGGTGGGGCCACCGTCGTGGTCCACGACGACCTCACCGCCCAGCACCACCGTGACCTCGTCGAAGTCCGGCGTCTGGTAGGGCTCGGTCCAGCCGGCGGGCGCCTCCATGCGGGCGACGGACACACCGCGGTCGCCCGTCGAGGCGGCTCCGACGTGCTCGTCGATGATCTTGCCGCCGGGGACGGGGATGCGGACGGGGTCCGTGATGAGCTCGGGCATGCCAGGAGCCTACCCATCCGCGGCACACGAGCCCGTGTCTCTATGTCTCTATCCAAAGGACACCCGCGATGTCCTTTGGATAGAGACATAAGGACACACCCTTGTGGGCGAGTGCACGAGCAGATGTGAGCGCTTCGTCTCGTGCGCGAGGTCAACTCGATCCCCGCTGGCGTGGGGCCGACAGCTTGAGGAGGACCAGCATGCGCGAACGGGAGGGCTCATCCCCGCTGGCGCGATGCCCGCCCCCCCCTCTCGCCGACCCCTACCCCGACCTGCTCGCCCGTTGAGCCCGAGGCGGCCTGCCCGAGAGCGTCAGCGCTTGGACTTGCGGGCGTTCATCACCAGGACGACCACGCCCGTCAGCACGAAGACCAGGGCGGGCAGGCCGATCCGGACCGGCTGCCACACGCTCATGATCGCCAGGGGCACCAGGACGATCAGGCAGATCAGCACCGCCAGCACCTTGCCGGTCGTCTGGTTGCTCATGAGGTCTCCTTGTCGTGGTGGAGGGTGCGCCAACGGTCCGCGGTGATGGCGAACCGCCGGTAATGGGAGGGGATCCCGCGGTAGACATGATCCTCTCCCGTGCCCGTCTCGTTCATCCCGAGGCCCTGGAGGATCCGCACGGAGGCAGGGTTGGCGCCGACCGCCTCCGCCCACACCTCGGCGAGCCCCAGCGCGAGGAAAGCATGCTCCAGTCCGGCCCGCGCGACCGCCGCGCCGAGGCCTCTCCCCCACCGCTCTCGACCGCCGACGAGGTAGCCGAGCTCGTGCCGATGCTCGTCGGTCCCGTGGAGGTCGACATAGCCGACCAGACCGCCGTCGAGCTCGGCGCCGAGACGGAGCAGACCGGGCCCGAACCCATCGGACAGCCTTGAGAGCCAACGGTTCTCATGCTGCTCAACCGTGAGCCCACGGCTCCACTCCGCAGCCCGGCAGAACTCGTCGTCGGCGCCCCAGGACGCGAGGACCGGGGCGTCGGCCACGGACAGCTGCCGCAGCGAGACGACGTGATGACGACCCACAGGCGTCATACGGCGGGTCAGGAGAGGACCGAGCCGAGGCGCCGCAGCCCCTCGGCGACGATCTCGGGGCCGGTGCCGACGTTGAGGCGGATGTGATCGCCCCACCGGGCGCCGAACTCGCTGCCGATCCCGACGGCCAGCCTGGCCTCCGCCAGGAGCTTCGCCGCCGGGTTGTCGCCCAGGTCGAGGCCGCTCGCGTCGATCCAGGACAGGAAGGTCGCCTGCGCCGGCACCGCGACCCGCGACCCGGCGGGGAGCCCGTCTCGCACCTGCTGGTGGTGGGCGGCGAGGTCGGTCACCAGCGCGTCGAGCCACGGGTCTCCGTCGCGATAGGCGGCCTCAGACGCGAGATAGCCGAACTGCCCAGCGTGCCAGGGCGTCTCGTACGGAAGACCACGAGACAGACTGTCCCGCATGACATCCGACGCCGAGACGATCAGGGCGGCCTTGAGCCCGGCGAGGTTCCACGCCTTGGAGGCCGCGTGCACCGCGATCCCCTGCTGCCGGGCCGCGTCGGAGACGGTGAGGTATGGCGTGAACGTGTGCCCGGGCAGGGTCAGCGGCGCGTGGATCTCGTCGCTCAGCACGACGGCGTCGTAGCCGGACACGAGATCCGCCAGGGCCGTGAGGGACTCGCGCGAGTGGACCCATCCGACGGGGTTGTGCGGGTTGCACAGGAGCACGGCCTTGGCACCGGCCCGCAGCTCGCGCTCGATGCCGTCGAGGTCCAGCGCGTAGCCTGAGTCCGACTGCCGCAGAGGGACCTCCACCGTGCGCATGCCCGTCTCGCCACCCCAGCGGAAGAACGGCGGATAGACCGGCGGCATGATGATGAAGGCGTCCCCGGGCGACAGCAGCGCCGAGATCGCCGCCATCATCCCCACGGACACGTCGCCGCACAGGGTCACCTGGTCCGGGTCGACGTCCCAGCCCCACCGGCGCCCCGCGAAGCCGGCGAACGCCTCGTGCAGGCCTCGCCCGAAGCTCGGGTAGCCCGTGTCGCCCAGCGCCACAGCGCGATTCAGCGCCTCGGCGACGGGCGGCGCCAGCAGGCAGTCCATCTCGGCGACCGGCATGGGCAGCACGTCGGGGTCGTAGAGCGTCCACTTCGCGCTGCGTCGCGCGCGCAGGTGCGGCAGGTCGAGCCACTCCACGTGTGCCGCAACGCCGCTCATGCGATCCGCTCCATCACGACGTCGGGGCGCTCGGGCCGGTCCTCGCCGATCGTCCACGCACCCTCGAGGGAGGCGACGGCCCGGTCGAACCGCTCGGGCGTGTCCGTGTGCAGGGTCAGCAGGGGCTGCCCGGCGGTGACGGAATCGCCTGGCTTGGCGTGCATCTCGACGCCCGCACCCGCCTGCACGGGGTCCTCCTTGCGCGCCCGTCCGGCGCCCAGGCGCCACGCGGCGACCCCCACCGCATAGGCGTCGAGCGACCGCAGCACCCCGCTCGCGGGGGCGTTGATCACGTGCTGCTCCGTGCTCGTGGGCAGCTCGGCGTCGGGGTCGCCACCCTGGGCGGCGACCATGCGGCGCCATACGTCCATCGCGCGGCCATCGGCCAGCGCGTCCGCGGGGTCCACATCCGAAACCCCCGCGGCAGAGAGCATCTCGCGCGCCAGCGCGACCGTCAGCTCGACGACGTCCGCGGGCCCGCCGCCGGCGAGGACCTCGACCGACTCGCGGACCTCGAGCGCATTGCCGGCCGTCAGTCCCAGCGGGGTGGTCATGTCGGTGAGCAGCGCGACCGTGGTGACGCCGGCGTCCGTCCCGAGATCGACCATGGTGCGGGCGAGCTCGCGGGCGTCGTCCACGGTCTTCATGAACGCGCCGGACCCGACCTTGACGTCCAGGACGAGCGCGCCGGTGCCCTCGGCGATCTTCTTGGACATGATCGAGCTCGCGATCAGCGGGATGGCCTCCACGGTGCCGGTCACGTCACGCAGGGCATAGAGCTTCTTGTCGGCGGGGGCCAGGCCGGAACCCGCCGCGCAGATCACGGCGCCGACGTCCTCGAGCTGACGCATCATCGCGTCGTTGGCGAGGCTCGCCTGCCAGCCGGGGATGGACTCGAGCTTGTCGAGCGTGCCTCCGGTGTGGCCGAGCCCGCGCCCGGACAGCTGTGGCACCGCGACGCCGCAGGCCGCGACGAGGGGCGCGAGCGGCAGGGTGATCTTGTCGCCCACGCCGCCGGTCGAGTGCTTGTCGGCGGTGGGGCGCGACAGCGAGGAGAAGTCCAGCCGCTCGCCGCTCGCGATCATGGCCGCGGTCCACCGCGAGATCTCCTCGCGGCTCATCCCGTTGAGCAGGATCGCCATGGCCAGGGCCGACATCTGCTCGTCCGCGACCGCGCCGCGCGTGTAGGCGTCGATCACCCAGTCGATCTGGCTGTCGCTCAGCGGCTGGTGGTCGCGCTTGGCGCGGATGACGTCGACGGCATCGTGCTGCTCACTCATGCCCAGACCCTACCGGGGGCGCGGACGCAGGACGGCATAGGCCACCACCCCCGCCAGGAGCCCCCAGAAGGCCGACACGATGCCGAGCGCCTGCACCCCGGACGCCGTGACGGCGAAGGTGATGAGCGCCGCCTCGGTGACGCTGCGGTGGTGGTCGCCCTCGTGCATGGTGTCGTAGATCGAGGCCTGCAGCGGCGACAGCAGCGCCACCCCCGCGAGGGCCGTGAGCATGCCCGCCGGTATGGCGGAGAACAGCGACACGATCGTGTCCGCCGCAAACCCGCCGAGCACGTAGAAGAATCCGCACGCCATGCCTGCCACGTAGCGGCGGTCGTGGTCGGGGTGGGACTCCTCGGAGGTGGCGATGGCGGCGGTGACGGCGGCCATGTTGAGCGCGTGCGACCCGAACGGCGCCGCCAGCACCGACGCCACCCCGCTCGCGCCGAGCAGGAGGCGGTCGTCGGCGTCATACCCGCTGTTGTGCATGACGATCAGGCCGGGGGCGTTCTGCCCGACCGCGGTCACGATGAGCAGCGGCAGGGCGATGCCGAGGATCGCGTCCCAGGACCACGTCGGCGTCGTCCACGTGGGCGTCGTCAGCGTGAGCCGCACCGCCATGGCCTGCGCCTGCCCCGTCACCACCGCGAGCACGCCGCCGGTCGCGAGCGCCAGGAACACCGCGTAGCGCGGCTGCCACCGCCTCCCCACGAGGTAGCCGAGCACGAGCCCGCCCGCCACGACGGGCTGTCCGACGACCGCGGCCGCCACCTTGAGGGCGAACGGGAACAGCACGCCCGCCAGCACCGCCGCCGTGATCGGTCGCGGCACCGCCTGCAGGAGGCGCCCCACCAGGCCGGTCGCCCCCAGCAGCACGGACACGACGCCGCACACGACATAGGCCCCGATCGCGTCCGAGGACCGGTAGTCGCCGAGCGACGTGATCAGCAGCGCCGCACCCGGGATCGACCAGGCGACCATGACCGGCTGCTTCGTCCACCAAGACGTGACGAGGCAGACGAGCCCCGAGCCCACCGAGATCGCCCACACCCACGAGGCGGTGAGCTGCGGTGACAGCCCGCCCGCCCGCGCCGCCTCGAGCACGACGAGCAGCGGGCCGGCATACGAGATCGCCACGGCGACGAACCCGGCGAGGACGGCGGACAGGCTGGCGTCGCGGCGCAGGTCAGGACGGGTGCGGGTTGCGGTGGTCACGCGGACCTCTCGGAGCGGGGGCACCGGGAGCGCCCGGCAATGGCCGCGACCACGCTAGCCGGGGCGGCACCGGGTCACCCCGGGGAGGTGCCTAGGACTGGCCCGGAGGTATGGCGCCCCCGGCCGCCCGATGAGGCGCCCTCATCGCCTGGCTCACTTGACGCATCGTTAAGTGCTCGCCATGCTGGATACATGTCAACGAGCAGCAGCCAGGGCGGTCGGTTCAGCAACGCCGCCGCCGAGTCCAAGAGCCGGGTCCCCCAGCGCGTGTCGAGCACCGCGGGCTGGTATGTCGTCAGCGTGGCCGCCGTCTTCGGCGCCTGCCACGCGCTCGTCTACCAGACGCACGCGATGGAGTGGGGAGGGATCATCCGCTTCGCCGCCCTTTTCGTGACGGCCGCGGGGACGACCTGGCTGCTGCGGCAGACCCACGCCCACCGCCAGGTGCATCCCCGCGGGCACCGGGCGGCCATGGTGGCCGGGATCGCCTGGATGCTCGCGCTGGTCCTCGTGGCCGGGTGGTTCTGGATCGTCCCGGCGAAGGGGCACGACGTCGGATGGGCGTGGACCTCGCTCGTCGCCGTGGCCGGGGCGCTCCCCCTCGCCCTCGTCGGCGCCCGACTCGTCCGGGCCGCCCGGTGACCCTCGCCGCCGCACGGCAGTCCTTGGACGACGCCGTTCACTCGCCGGTCCGCCTCACGATCATGTGCGCGCTGGCCAGCGTGGACTCGGCCGACTACCAGACGCTCAAGGACGCCCTCGACGTGAGCTATGCGCTGCTGTCGAAGCACGCGGCGATCCTCGAGGACGCCGGATATCTCGTGTCGGAGAAGACCTTTCGGGGCAAGACGCCCCAGACGCACTTCCGGCTCACGCGCGCGGGCCGCGCGGCGCTGGCGGCCCACCTCGAGGCGCTCGACGAGATCGTGCGCGGCCTCGCGTCAACCTGAGCGCGTGGACCCGGACGTCGCCATACCCGCCGGGGGCAAAGGCATCAGCCTGGGGAACGACGGCCGGTCGATGCCTCCGCCGGGGGCAGGTCTGCGCGGTAGCGCGCGAAGGACGGCACGAGCGCCGACGCCGCCAGCACCAGGAGGACCACGAGCACGCCACCGGCCAGCGTCGCCCACGCCGCCCCCACCAGGCCCGCCGCATAGCCGTGCGCCACGTCCGCGATGCGGGGCCCACCGGCCACCACCACGATGAAGATCCCCTGCAGCCGACCACGCACCTCCGGCGACGCCGCCGACTGCAGCATCGACTGCCGGAACGCCGCCGACACCATGTCCGCCGCCCCGGCCATGGCCAGGGCGACCGCCGCCAGCCAGATCCACGGATGCAACCGCCCGTCGGCCGGCAGCACCGCCGCACCCGCCAGCGCGACCGCCACGCCCCACGCCACGATGCACAGCACCACCGCGCGGCCGTGCAGCTGCACGCGCGACACCCACCCGGAGAACACCCCGCCGAGCACCGCGCCGACCGGGATCGCGGCGAAGAGCACCGCGAAGGCCAGCCCTCCCCCGGCCTCGCCGCCCAGGTTGACGTGCGCGATCTCAGGGAACAGCGCCCGCGGCATCCCGAAGACCATGGCGATCAGGTCCACCACGAAGCTCATCATCAGGACGGGATGCCCTCCGAGATATCGGATCCCGTCGATCACCGAGCGCAGCCCGGGCGCGGATGAGGGCGCCCCGTCGTGACGCTCCGCGGGCAGCGGGGGCAGGCGGCGGACGGCATACAGCGTGGCGAGCAGGCAGATCGCATCGGTGAGATAGAGCCACGAGAAGCCGACGAGCGGGATCAGCGCACCCGCCACCAGCGGCCCGGCGATCGCGCCGGCCATGAACAGCGTCATGTTGAGCGCGTTGGCCGCGGGCAGCAGGTTCATCGGCAGGATCGACGGCAGCACCGCGGTCCGCGTCGGCTGGTTGACCGCGAAGAAGGCCTGCTGCACGGCGAACAGGCCCAGCAGCAGCCAGACGTTCGTCGACCCGAGCGCCGCCTGCAGCCAGAAGCCGAGCGTCGAGACGATCAGCCCGACGGTCGTGAAGGTCAGCAGCCTGCGCTTGTCGACGTGGTCCGCGAGCGCCCCGCCCCACAGCCCGAACACCACGAGCGGGACGAGCCCGAAGATCCCGGTCAGACCGACATAGGCGGAGGAGCCGGTGTCGGCGTAGATCTGCGCCGGGACGCTCACGATGGTCAGCTGGGCGCCGATGACGGTGATGATGTTGGCGGTCCACAGCCGCCGGAAGTCGCCGTGCTGCAGGGGCCGGGTGTCGGCGACGACGGAGCGCAGGTTCACCGGGACAGCCTAGGTCCTCGCCCCGCCTCTCCCCAGCGTCGCCACCGTCGCCACCGTCGCCACCGTCGCCACCGCCGCCGGGCAGGAGCAGGATGGGCCGTATGACGACCGCCCGCCGCCCCGACGACCACTACCTCGCGCGGCTGCCGGACGGGACGGTCAAGCAGGTCAACCCGTTCACCGGCACGCAGGTGTGGACGGTGCCGGGGCGCGGCAACCGGCCGCTCGGCGCACCCGCCCTGGCCGCCGCTCCCGTGGCCGAGGACGAGCGGGACCGGTTGTGCGCGTTCTGCCCGGAGCGCTACGCCGAGACGCCGCCGGAGAAGTCGCGCCTCGTGAGAACCCGCGCCGGCCAGGCAGATCCGGGGTGGGCGACGCTGACCGGCCTGTCCCGCACCGAGCTCCACGACTCGGTCGCCGAGTTCCGCCGGGTGCCGAACCTGTTCGAGATCCTCAGCTACGACTACTGGCGGCTCAACCACGGCGTCACGCTGCCCGCTGCGGCACGCGCACGACGCGACGCCTACCTCGCCGACCCGGCCGGACGCGCCCACGTGCTCGCCGTCGCCCGCGCCAAGGCCCTCGCCGGCGGGGCCACGGCCGAGGCGTGGGAGCTGCTCGACGAGGGGCAGCGGCTCGCCGGGACCGAGGCGTTCTTCGGTGGCGGGCACGACGTGATCGTCGCGCGCCGTCACCTGGTCGACGGCGCCACCGACACCAGCGCCCTCGCCTCGTCGGGCACGCTCACCCCCGAGGAGCACCGCGCCTACGTGGGATTCACCATCGACGCCATGGCCGACCTCTACGCGAGCAACCCGCACGTGCGCTACGTCGCGGCGTTCCAGAACTGGCTGAAGCCCGCCGGCGCGTCCTTCGACCACCTGCACAAGCAGCTCGTCGCCATCGACGAGCTCGGCACCCAGGCCGAGCAGGAGCAGGAACGGCTGCGCCGCCACCCCACGCTGTATGCCGACGCGGGACCCGCCCTCGCCGAGCGCGCCGGGCTCGTGGTCGCCCGCACGGAGCACGCCGTCGCCTACGCCGGGTTCGGGCACCGCTACCCCACCCTCGAGGTCCACTCCCTCTCGCCGCAGCGCGAGCCCTGGCGCCAGCAGCGCCACGAGGTCGACGCCGTCGCGGACCTGCTGCACGCCCTCCACGCCGCCACCGGCGTCCACGTCCCCTGCAACGAGGAGTGGCACCACACCCCCACCGGCGTCGACCTGCCCCTCCCCTGGCGGATCGTCCTCAAGTGGCGGGTGTCCACGCTGGCGGGGTTCGAGGGCGGCACCAAGATCTACGTCAACACCATCGACCCGTTGGCGCTCCGCGACCGGGTGGTCACCCGCCTCCACGCCCTGGCCGACGAGGGACGGCTGGCGGACGGCATACGGCTGTCACCTCCGACCCGGCCCGATGCGTCTCACCAGGCATGACCACCTCCCAGGCCTCACCATGAGCCGCTCCCCGGCGGGCTTCGAGGAGTTCGCGCGGGCCAGCGCCCGGTCGCTCTCCGGCCGCGCCTACCTGCTCTGCCACGACCACCACCTCGCCGAGGACCTGGTGCAGGAGACGCTCGCCCGCAGGTACGTCCGCTGGCGGCACATCGACCACGTCGAGAGCCCGGCCGGCTACGCCCGCGCCGCCCTCACCAACGCCTACATCGACCGGACGCGCCGCCGCAGCCATCACGAGCCGCCGCTGGCCGAGGTCGCCGACACCGGTGTGCCCGACCAGGTCGACGGCGTGCCCCGACGGGTCACGTTGCGTCGAGTAGTGGGGGTTTCGCGGTGCGGGCGTGCCCCGACGGGTCACTTTGCGTCGGATGGCGGGGGTCTCGCGGTACCGGCGTGCCCTGACGGGTCACTTTGCGTCGGGAGAACTCCGGCG
>NZ_AUFG01000058.1 GCF_000426385.1 Arsenicicoccus bolidensis DSM 15745 | reverse complement strand
CGGCTGCCAGTACACCTCGGACCAGCTGGACCGTGCCGCCCGCGACCTGAAGGTGCGTCTGTCCGTGGGGCGCACGGGAGTCTGTTGGGACAACGCCCAGCAGGAGAGCTTCTGGTCAACGCTCAAGACCGAGCACTACAACCGCTACGAATTCGCCACCCGGGCCGCGGCGATCCGCAGCGTCACCGAATGGATCGAGACCGTGTACAACCGCCGTCGACGCCACAGCGCGCTCGGCAACATCAGCCCGGTAGCCTTCGAGCGCGGGTTCAACGCGGCGGCAGAAGCCGCTTAAGCCGGTGTCCGCCGAACGGGGTCAACCCCACGTTTCGTCCAACATTCTTGGAGCAAACACTCACGATCTTGGGAGCAGGGGTCAGGGGGTGAGTGCGGCCTCGATGATGCGGGCGACCCCGTCCTCGTCGTTGGCCGCGCACCCGTCCGACGCCGCCTCCACCGCAGCGGGATGCGCCCCCGCGACGGCAAAGCTGCGACCGGCCCAGCTCAGCATCGGCACGTCGTTGGGCATGTCGCCGAAGGTCCAGACCTCGGCCGACGACACGTCGTGGTCGGCGCACCAGCGTTGCAGGGCAGTGGCCTTCGTGACGCCGAGGGCGGTCATCTCGGCCAGTCCCGGAGCGCCGGAGTAGGCCAGGTGCACGTCCTCGCCCACGAGCGCCGTCGCCCGCTCGACGAACTCCTCGGGCCCGAGCCGGGGGTGCCGGGCGATGAGCTTGCCCGGGAGCTCGTCCTCGAGCAGCTCCTCCAGGACGGCCACCCGGCGGGCGTCGTCGACCACGGTGCCGTCCGGAGCCCGCAGGTCCCGCAGCGCCGGCTCGATGCCGAGCCCGGACCGCCCCTCGACGCCGAAGCCGATGCCCGGCAAGGAAGCTCGCAGCCGTGACGCCACGTCCAGCGTGACTTCGGCGGGGATGGTCTGCTCCGCCACCACGGCGTCGACGTGAGCGTCGTAGACGAATGCCCCGTTGCTGCAGAGCACCACGCCGTGCGCGCCCACCTGCTCGCGAAAGGCCTTCATCCACCGCGGTGGTCGGGCCGTCACCACGATCACCGTGCAGCCCGCGGCCTCGGCGGCGGCGATGGCGGACGCGGTGCGCGGCGACAGCGTGCCGTCGGTGCGCAGCAGCGTCCCGTCGAAGTCGGTCGCGAAGACGCGGGGACGGTTCGGCATACGGCTCACTCTCCCACGCGAAGCCCTCACAGGAAGGGCACAGAGACGACCAACGACCGCCACAGAGCCGCGCGATGAAGTGAGGACAACGCAGCACGGAACCCACGAGATCAAGGAGCACGCCATGGGATTCAGCGCACTCGGTCGATCGAGGCTGGCCGCCGCGCCCGCCCTCGCCGCCATGATGCTCGTCGGCGGTGCGGCCGCAGCACAGGCTGCGCCCGGCCCGCGGGCCGGCCACCGCACCGTCGCGGTCACCACGCAGGCCCCGGAGACGGCGTCGTATGGCGGAGGGACCAACCGCCGGTTCGCGGGGACCGTCACGAGCCTCGACGACATCCGCCAGGTGGTGTCGTGAACGCCGTCCGGCGGACCGGTGCCCGCCGCATCCGCCAGGCCACCGCGACCCTGACCGGCGTGGGAGTGGCCGTCGCCGCAGCGGCCATCGGCCTGACGACGATCCCTGACGACTCGTCCGCGCCCGCCTCGACCGTCGCGGCCTCCTCGCAGGTGGCCGGCCAGACGACCGGCTCCATCTCCTCCTCCAGCTCGACATCCACCGCTGACACCGCTGACGTCGCTGACGCCGCTGACGTCGCTGACGCCGCTGACAGCGCTAGCAGCACGGACGGCGCGTCGTCCTCGGGCCTGACCGCGGCTCAGGGGGCACCGGCGGCCCACTCGTCGGGCAGCTGACGGCATACCCACCAGACCTCGAAAGGCCCTGCCATGCAGACGATCTCCCACCCCCGCGGACCCGCCCTCGAGTGGGCCCTGTGGTCGACCACCATGCGCCTCGTCACGTCCGAGGAGCGCGCGCTGCCCGCCGCCAAGCGCCTCGTGGACCACGAGCTGCAGGGGGTCGAGCTGGCAGCCAGCAGGTTCCGCCACGACTCCGAGGTCGCGCGGCTGGCCCGGTCCGGCGGCCGACCCGTCCGGGTGAGCCCGACCATGCTCGCGCTGACCGAGGCCGCCGTCGCCGCGGCCGTCGTCACGCACGGCGCCTGCGACCCGACGGTGGGCACCGCGCTGGAGCGGCTGGGCTACGGCCGCGACCTGGAGGGCGTCGGCCGGGTGATCCCGACCGCGCACGGCACGATCCGCCTCGTCGAGCGTCCGGCACCCGGGTGGCGTCGGGTGCGGATCGACCGCGCGGCCGGCACCGTCACCGTCCCCGCCGACGTCACGCTCGACCTCGGCGCGACCGCCAAGGCCTGGGCCGCGGACCGGTGCGCCCGCATCGTCGCCGAGCAGCTCGGCACCGGCGTGCTGGTGGCGCTCGGTGGTGATATCGCCACGGCCGGACCCGCTCCCGCCCCTGGCTGGACGGTGTCCGTGCAGGACCTGCCCGACGACCCCGCCGCCCTGGTCAGCCTGCCGTCCGGCTGGTCGATGGCCACCTCCTCGACGCGCCGACGCCGCTGGCAGGTCGAGGGCCGCGAGCTCAACCACATCCTCGACCCCGCCACGTCGCTCCCTGTCGTGCCGCACTGGTCCTCGGCCAGCGTCGCCGCCCCGAGCTGCGTCCTCGCCAACGCCTGGTCGACCGCCGCCCTGGTCGCAGGCCCGACCGCCCCCGGGCTGCTGGCCGGCGCCCAGGTGCAGGCCCGGCTGCTCGACCTGCAGGGTGACGTGACCTACGTCGGGGGCTGGCCCGCGGACGCCGAGGGTGTGACCGAGCAGCAGGCCCGCACGTCCGGTGCGGCGGTCGCGTCATGAACGAAGCACTCTGGGCACTCGGCCGCGGCACCGGCGTCAGCACCCTCGTGCTGCTCACCGTGTCGATGGTGCTGGGGATCCTGACCAGCGGCGGCTTCCGGCACCGCGAGCTGCCGAGGTTCGCGCTCACCGAGATCCACCGGCGGGCCTCGCTGGCCGCCACGGGATTCCTGGTCCTGCACGTCCTCTCGCTGTGGCTGGACTCCGAGGCCCAGCTCAATGCCGTGGACCTGCTCGTCCCCTTCCTCAACGCGGCCAACCCCCTGTGGTGGGGCCTCGGGACGCTCGCCGTCGACCTGCTGCTCGTGGTCGTCGTGAGCAGCCTGGTCCGCAAGCACCTGTCCTACGCCGTATGGCGGGGGCTGCACTGGCTCGCCTACGCGATGTGGCCGGTCGCGGTGCTGCACTCCGTGGGCGGGGGCACCGACTCCGCCACCTGGTGGCTGCGGCTCACCGCCATCGTCTGCTGCGCGGCCGTCGGGGGAGCCCTCGGCTACCGGCTCGTGGGCCGGGCGCCGTCGTCCAGGGCGGTGCGTCGGACCGCGCCGAGGCTCGTCGAGATCCCGGAGCCCCGGACGCCTGACGGCCGGCTCGTCTGCGCCAAGGCCGACCCCGCGACCCACAACCCCGCCCCCGGCACCCTCACCAGCGCCGTCACCAGCACCCCCCAGGAGAACCTCTCATGAGCACCAGGTCTCGCGGTTCGCAGTCGATCCGCACCGCCACCGCGGTCCTCGCCGGCACCGGCGTGGGCGTCGCGGCCGCCGTCGGCGGCATCGTCGCCGCGCAGGGTGGGGCGGCTGCCGCGTCCGGGCAGCAGCCTCAGACCGCCCAGCAGGTGCAGCCCCAACAGCTCCAGCAGCAAGGTGGCGTGCAGCAGCTGCCCGGCATACCCGGTCGGTCGCAAGGCCAGCTCGACCAGCAGGACCAGCAGGGTCTGGTGCCCGGTCAAGGCCCCGCCCTGGGCCGCAGCTCCGGCAGCTGAGGGGCCTCAGACGCCGAGTGGTCACATCCCGACCGTCGGGATGTGACCACTCGGCGTGAGAGGTGGTCCGCGTCTCGCGCAGGAAGCGGGACGCGGGTCGGGGTCAGTCGTCCTGCCGGGTCGACCCGTTGGCGTCGTAGCGACCCCCGGCGGCGGGGTTGCCGATGTGCTCGTGGGGCGTCGCGGCCTCGCCCTTGAGGTGCAGGCGCGAGTGGGTCCGCGAGTACGCGAAGTAGATCAGGAAGCCGAGCGCCATCCACACGAGGAACCGCAGCCAGGTGTCAAGCGGCAGGTTGAGCATCAGGTAGAAGGAGACCAGCGCGGCGAGCCAGGGCAGGATCGGCGATCCGGGCACCTGGAAGGAGCGCTCCAGGTCGGGGCGGCTCTTGCGCAGCACCGGGACGGCGACCGACACGAGGACGAAGGCCGACAGGGTGCCGATGTTGACCATCTCCTCGAGCTTGCCGATGGGGGTCAGCGAGGCGACGAGGGCGACGAGCAGGCCGATGATGATGGTGATGCGGACCGGGGTGCCGGTGCGGTGGTTGGTGCGGCCCAGCCAGCGGGGGAGCAGCCAGTCGCGGGACATCGCGAAGACCACGCGCGTGCCACCGATCATCAGCGTCATGACGACGGTGAACAGACCGGCGACGGCGCCGGCGGAGATGAGCGTCGACGCCCACCCCTGACCGACGCTCTCGAACGCCGAGGCCAGCGCGGCCTTGGGGTTGATCTGGTCGTAGCGCACCATGCCGGTGATCACGAGCGAGACGGCGACGTAGAGGATCGTGCAGATGATCAGCGAGGCGATGATGCCGATCGGCAGGTCCTTCTGCGGGTTGCGGGCCTCCTCGGCCGTCGTCGCGACCACGTCGAAGCCGATGTAGGCGAAGAACACGAGCGAGGCGCCGGCGAGGATGCCACCCCAGCCGTAGGTCGTCGGGTTGAGGCCGAAGATCAGCTGCACGAGGGGCTGGTGCATGACGCCGGCCTCGGCGGCCTGCGGGGCGATCGCCTCCGGGATGAACGGCGAGTAGTTCTCCGGCTTGATGAAGCGGATGCCGGCGATGATCACGAACAGCACGATGAACAGCTTGATCGCGACGAAGACGAGGTTGACCCGCATCGACTCCTTGATGCCGTAGGCGATCAGGGCCGTGATGACGGCGACGAGGAGGAAGGCCGGCAGGTCGAAGCGCGAGCCGGGGGCCACGGAGGCGGGGAACGTGAGGCCGAGGTGGCCGAGGAGCACGACGAAGTACTGCGACCAGCCCTGGGCGACGACGGCGGCGCCCAGCATCATCTCCAGGAGCAGGTCCCAGCCGATGATCCAGGCGACGAGCTCACCGAGCGTCGCGTAGGAGAAGGTGTAGGCCGACCCGGACACGGGGACGGTCGAGGCGAACTCGGCGTAGCAGAGGGCGGCGAGCCCGCAGGAGAAGGCCGCGATCACGAAGGAGATGACGATGGCGGGGCCGGCGTACTGCGCGGCGGCGCGTCCGGTGAGGGTGAAGATGCCGGCTCCGATGATGACGCCGATGCCGAAGACCGTGAGGTCGACCGCCGTCAGGTTCTTCTTGAGCTGGTACTCCTCCTCGACGGTCTCGGCGATGGACGCCTCGATCGACTTCGTGCGGAACAGGCTCATCCGGTCAACTCCTCGTAGGTGTGGGCGTGGCACGTCTGGTGGGCCGTGAATAACATTGCGCGCCATAGCGTGCACCCGCACGAAGGCCGCTGGGAAGGGAACCAGGGTGGACCGTGACCGGATCGTGCCGCGTCCTGTCCGCATACTGGGAAGTACGTCAGCGCCGCAGGTCGAGCCCGTATTGCAATGCCTTCGCAACAGGGAAATGATGACGGCATGCACATCCCCGACGGGTTCCTGGACGCCCCCACCTCCATCGGCACCGGCCTGCTGGCGGTGGGCGCCACGGCGCTGGCCCTGCGCCAGGCCCGGCGCGAGCTCGGCGAGACCGGGCCCGTGCTGGCGGGCCTCGTCGCGTGCTTCATCTTCGCCGTGCAGATGGTCAACTTCCCGGTCGGGGCGGGCACGAGCGGTCACCTCCTCGGCGGAGCGCTCGCCGCGGTCCTCGTCGGCCCATGGACGGGCGTGCTCGTCATGACGACGGTGCTGCTCGTGCAGGGCCTCGTCTTTGCCGACGGTGGCCTGACGGCCCTCGGCGCCAACATCACCGACATGGGGATCGTCGGGGTGCTGGTCGGCTACCTCGTCGCCCGGGGGGTCCTCGCGGTGCTGCCCCGCCGGCCCGCGTCGGTCGTGCCGGCCGCGGCCCTCGGTGGTCTGGTCTCCGTGCCGGCCGCGGCGCTCGCCTTCACCGCGATGTATGCCGTGGGCGGGGCGGCCCCCATCCCGCTCGGGTCCCTCGCCGCCGCCATGATCGGGTGGCACCTCGTCATCGGCATCGGCGAGGCCGTCATCACCGCGGCCGTCGTGTCGGCCGTCGTGGCGTCGCGCCCCGACCTGGTGCACGTCGCCCGCCACCTCGTGCCGGACCTGGAGCTGGTGGACGCGGACGGCCGTCGCACGACGGTGCGGGCGGATGCACCCGCGGGTCGCCGCCGGGCGCGCGTCACCCCGCGGTTCGCCGGGGGGCTGCTCGCCACGTCCCTGCTGGTCGGCGGCGGGCTGAGCCTGCTCGCCAGCAACCACCCCGACGGTCTGGAGTACGTCGGCGAGCGCCTCGGCTTCGGCTCCACCGCGGTCGAGTCCGCCACGGCCTCCTCCCCGCTGGCCGACTACTCCCTCGCCTGGCTCGGAGGGGGCGCGGGTGCCACGATGGCCGCCGGCGTCATCGGCGTGCTCCTGACCCTCGCCCTCGGGATCCTGCTGTCGTCCCTGGCGCATCGTGGCGGAGCCCCCGAGGAGGGCGACGACGACCGCAGCCCGGTCGGTGTGGGCGCCACCCGCCGCGATGGCTGACCTCGCTCCGGCGCCGCCGCTGCACGGTCACGAGCATGGTGGCGGGGCCCCCGAGGAGGGGCTCGTCATACCTCGCGACAGCGTCGTACACCACCTCCCGCCGCAGGTCAAGCTGGTCTGCCTGCTGGCCTTCATGATCGTCGTGGTCGCCGCGCCCACCGGCGCCTGGGGCCTGCTGGGGCTCGACGCGCTGCTGCTCGTCGCGGTGGTGCTGGTGGCCCGGCTGCCGTGGGCGCACGTGCTGCGGCGGCTCGCGGTCGAGGCGCCGTTCGTGGTGTTCGCGGTCGTGACGCCGTTCGTGGCGACCGGCCCCCGCGTCGAGGTGCTGGGGCTGTCGGTGTCGCAGCCGGGCCTCGTGGCGGCGGGCACGATGCTCGCCAAGGCCACGCTGGGCGTGCTCGCGGCCGTGGTCCTCGCGTCGAGCACGGCTCCCCGCGAGCTGGTCGCGGGTCTGGAGCGGCTGCGGCTGCCGGCGGCGTTCGTCGCCATCCTGACCTTCATGGTCCGTTACCTCGGCGTCATCACCGCCGACCTGCACCGCATGCGGGTGGCGCGGGAGTCCAGGGGCTACTCCGGTGGCCGGGCGGGGCACCTCGCCGCGGTCGCGGGCGGGGCGGGGGCGTTGTTCGTGCGGTCCTACGAGCGGGGGGAGCGCGTGCACCAGGCGATGCTCGCGCGGGGCTACACCGGGCGGCTGCCCGCGGCCTCGTCGTCTCGACCCGCGTCGCCGGCCGAGTGGCTGACGGGCGCGTCCCTGCCGCTCGCCGCCGCCGTACTCTTGGCCGGATGGCACCTGCTCCCGTGACCCCACCCCCGGCGCCCGCGCCATACCCGGCACCTGCTGCGCCACCGGCGCTCGACGTCCAGCGGCTGGCGTTCGCCTACCCGGACGGTCGCCAGGTGCTCTACGGCGTGGATCTGCAGGTCGCGGCGGGCGAGCGGGTCGCCGTCCTCGGCCCCAACGGCGCCGGCAAGACCACGCTCCTGCTGCACCTCAACGGCATCCTCGGCTCCGTCAGCGGCGGCACGGGCACGGGCAGCGTCGCCGTGGCCGGGATCCCGCTGCGCCGCGACACCCTCGGCGACGTGCGGCGACGGGTCGGCATCGTCTTCCAGGACCCCGACGACCAGCTGTTCATGCCCACGGTCGGCGACGACGTGGCCTTCGGTCCGCACAACCTCGGCCTGCGCGGAGCCGCCCTCGACGAGCGGGTCCGGCGGTCCCTGGACCTGGTCGGGATGGGGGACGTCATCGACCGCCCGCCCCACCACCTGTCCTTCGGGCAGCGCCGTCGCGTGGCCGTCGCGACCGTCCTCGCCATGGAGCCGGACGTGCTCGTGCTGGACGAGCCGTCGTCCAACCTGGACCCCGCGAGCCGCCGCGAGCTCGCGGACATCCTCACGTCCCTGGACGTGGCGATCCTTATGGTCACCCACGACCTGCCCTATGCCCTGCAGCTGTGCTCCCGGTCGGTGCTGCTCGACGAGGGCCGCATCGTGGCGGACGGCCGCACCCGAGACCTGCTCGCCGACGACAGCCTCATGCGGGCCCACCGCCTCGAGCTGCCCTACGGCTTCGACCCGCTGTCGGTGCCGGGCGCCTGAGGAGGCCCCCCGCAATCGCTCGTGACGCCCCCGAAGTGCCACGAGCCCCCTGATCTCACGCGGGGGGCCTCCGTCGTCGACGGTATCAACGAGGGGAGGGCTCGACCCAGAGACGTTTCACCACTCGGCACAGTTCTGCACCCAGGGTGGTGAACAGTTGCTCACCGCGACGCTCGCGCCGGCTGTGGCGGTCGCGACCGGGGGTCGGTGGCAGCGGGGAACCGGCATGGCCATACAGTGATGCCACCCACGTCGGAAGGCTCCACCCATGCAGATCGGTGTCCCTCTCGAGACGCTCCCCGGCGAGACCCGCGTCGCCGCCACGCCCACCAGCGTCGTGCAGCTCGTCACGCTCGGCTACGACGTCGTCGTCGAGTCCGGTGCCGGGGCCGCGGCCAGCCTGCACGACGAGGCGTATGCCGAGGCCGGCGCCATTGTCGTCGACCGCGAGACGGCCTGGGCCGCCGACATGGTCTACAAGGTCAACCCGCCGAGCGACGACGAGATCCAGCAGCTGCGGGAGGGCGCGACCCTCGTCAGCCTGGTGCAGCCGGCGCTGCGGCCCGAGCTGGTCGAACGCCTCGCGGCCCACCGCCTGACGGTCCTCGCCACCGACGCCGTGCCGCGCATCTCGCGGGCGCAGTCGCTGGACGTGCTGAGCTCGATGGCCAACATCGCGGGCTATCGCGCGGTGGTGGAGGCCGCCCACGAGTTCGGCCGGTTCTTCACCGGGCAGGTCACGGCGGCCGGCAAGGTCCCGCCGGCCACCGTCATGGTCGCCGGTGCCGGGGTCGCCGGCCTCGCCGCCATCGGCACGGCCAACGCGCTCGGCGCCGTGGTCAAGGCCACCGACGCCCGCCCCGAGGTCGCCGAGCAGGTCGAGTCGATGGGCGCGCAGTTCCTCGCCGTCGACGTCGAGCAGCAGGTCTCCACCGACGGCTACGCGCACGGCACGACCTCGGCCTACGACGAGGCCGCCGCTCGGATGTATGCCGAGAACGTCCCCCGCAGCGACATCGTCATCACCACCGCCCTCATCCCGGGCCGGCCCGCGCCGAGGCTGATCACCGCCTCGATGGTCGCCGCCATGCGCCCCGGCTCCGTCATCGTCGACATGGCCGCCGCCACCGGCGGCAACGTCGAGGGCAGCCTCCCCGACCAGCGCGTCGTCACCGACAACGGTGTCGTCATCCTCGGATACACCGACCTGCCCGCCCGCCTGCCGGGCCAGGCCTCGCAGCTCTACTCCACCAACCTCGTCAACCTCACCAAGCTCATCACCCCCGGCAAGGACGGGCAGGTCGTCCTCGACATGGAGGACGTCGTGCAGCGCGGCATGACCGTCGTGCTCCAGGGCGAGACGCTCTGGCCCCCACCACCGATCCAGGTCTCGGCGGCGCCCCCACCCGCCGCTGCCGCTGGAGGCGCGACGGTCGCCGGGGCCGGGTCCGGGGTGACCGACGCCGAGCCGGTGACGGGCCATCGCGGCGGGCGGTCGGCATACGGCCGGGGTCTGCTGCTCCCGCTCGGGGTCGTGGCCTTCCTGCTGCTGGCCGCGTTCTCGCCGCCCGCGTTCCTCGGCCACTTCATGGTGTTCATGCTGGCGTGCGTGGTCGGCTACTACGTCATCGGCAACGTCCACCACGCCCTGCACACCCCGCTGATGTCGGTCACCAACGCCATCAGCGGCATCATCATCGTCGGCGCGCTCGCCCAGCTCGGGCGCGGTCATCTCGCCGTCGACGTCCTCGCGTTCGCCGCCGTCCTCGTCGCCAGCATCAACATCTTCGGCGGCTTCACGGTGACCCAGCGCATGCTCGCCATGTTCCGGAAGGGCTGACCCGCCGATGACCGCCGCCCTGTCCTACGCCGCGCAGATCGTCGCCGGCCTGCTGTTCATCCTCGCCCTCGCGGGCCTGTCCAAGCACGAGTCGGCCCGCCGCGGCAACGCCTTCGGCATCCTCGGTATGGCGCTCGCCCTCGTCGCCACGATCGGCCTCGTCATCACGCTCAACGGGCTCGACGCGCTGCTCATGCTGCTCGTCGCCATGCTGATCGGTGGCGCCATCGGCGTGCACCGCGCGCAGCGGGTCGAGATGACCGGCATGCCCGAGCTCATCGCGCTGCTGCACAGCTTCGTGGGGCTGGCGGCCGTGCTCGTCGGCTTCAACTCGTGGATCCCGACGTCGGGGCGTCCGGGGCACCTCGACGCCCTCGAGCGCATCCACAACGGCGAGGTCTTCCTCGGGATCTTCATCGGTGCGGTGACGCTCACCGGCTCGATCGTGGCCTTCCTCAAGCTGTCGGCCAAGATGAAGTCCGCACCGTTGATGCTGCCGCACCACAACCTCGTCAACCTCGCCGCGCTCGTGGTGTCGCTCGGGCTGATGGTGTGGTTCGTGCCGACCGGCCACGCCGTCCCGCTCGTGCTGATGACGGTGATCGCGCTCGCGCTGGGGTGGCACCTGGTCGCCTCGATCGGTGGTGGCGACATGCCGGTGGTCGTGTCGATGCTCAACAGCTACAGCGGATGGGCCGCTGCTGCAGCGGGATTCATGCTCAGCAATGACCTGCTGATCATCACCGGTGCGCTCGTCGGCTCGTCCGGTGCCTACCTGTCCTACATCATGTGCCGCGCCATGAACCGGTCGTTCGTGTCGGTCATCGCCGGTGGCTTCGGCTCGGACGGCGCGGTGACGGGGGAGGAGCGCGACTACGGCGACCACCGCGAGACGAGCGCCGACGAGGTGGCCTCGCTGCTGGTCGAGGCCCGCTCGGTCGTGATCACGCCCGGCTACGGCATGGCGGTCGCGCAGGCGCAGTACGGCGTCGCCGACCTCGCCGCGCGGCTGCGCGAGCGCGGGGTGCAGGTGCGGTTCGGCATCCACCCGGTCGCCGGACGCCTCCCCGGGCACATGAACGTCCTGCTCGCCGAGGCCAAGGTCCCCTACGACATCGTGCTCGAGATGGACGAGATCAACGAGGACCTGGCGACCACCGACGTGGTGCTCGTGATCGGCGCCAACGACACGGTCAACCCCGCCGCCCTCGACGACCCGTCCAGCCCCATCGCCGGGATGCCGGTGCTCGAGGTGTGGCACGCGCACGACGTGATCGTGTTCAAGCGATCCATGTCGACGGGCTATGCCGGCGTCCAGAACCCCCTGTTCTTCAAGGACAACACCCGCATGCTGTTCGGCGACGCCAAGGAGCGCGTCGACGACATCCTGAAGGCCCTCTGACCTCACGCCCAGCGAGATCGGTGCAGCTTCCTGGTCAGATCTGACACCAGACCTGCACCGGTCTCGTGAGCGCGCGCCTGCCGTCGTCCACAGGTTCGTGGAGCGGGCTCGGCATTCCGCGTCCCCGTCCACAGGCTCACGCCATGGAACCGGCTCGGCCACGGCGGACCCGCATCCTGCTGCCATGCCCCCGAGATGCGACGTCCCCGCCGAGATCCTCGCGCGCGCTGCGGACCGTTCCGGTGTCGTCTCCCGACGTGAGCTCCTGGCGGCGGGCCTGACCCCCACGGTCGTGGCACGCATGACGCGAGCCTGGCGACGTCTCCTCCCGGGGGTCTACTGCCTGGACCTCAGGCCCGAGGCGCCGGAGGACAGCATCTCGTTCGCCCAGCGGGCCCAGGCCGGCGTGGTGCTCGCCGGTGGTGGCGCGGTGGTCGGGGGCATGGCGGCGGCCTGTCTGCTGGGGCTGGTGGACGACCCACCCGCCGTCATCGACATCGTCCTGCCTCGACGGCGGCGGCCGGCTCCACAGCCCGGCTATCGGTTCGTGCGGGTGCGACCCGGGGTGCACGCGACCCCACTCCCGCGTGACCTGCCCACGCTGAGGATCGAGGACGTGGTGCTCGACCTCGCGGCCACAGCACCCCGGGACAGAGCGATCGGTCTCGTGGCCACGGCCTGCCAACGGCGCCTGACGCATCCTTGCCGCCTCGCCGATCGTCTCGCCGCGCGGACCCGGCACCCTCGACGCGCGCTCCTGCAGGGGCTCCTGGCGGACGTGGCGTCTGGGTCGACAAGCTACCTCGAGGTCGGATATCTGCGACGGGTGGAGCGAGCCCACCGTCTGCCCGCGTCAGTTCGTCAGGTCGTCGTGCCTGCGACCGGGCACCGCAGCGACGGTGCCTATCCGGACTCGCGAGTGCTGCTCGAGCTCGACGGCACGGCCTTCCACTCAGGGGCCCAGCGCCTGAGGGATGCCGAGCTGGACGCCGCCCATCTCGTCGAGGGGTGGACGACGATCCGGATCACCTATCCGATGGTGTTCGACCAGGCGTGCGCGACCGCTCGACGCGTGATGGCCGTGCACCGTGCTCGCGGCGGCCAGGGTGCGCTTGGGCGGTGCCCCGAGTGTCCTCCTGCGGGACCGGTGCAGGTTGCTGGTCAGATCTGACACCGGACCTGCACCGATGAGGGCAGGACGAGGTGGTGTGGGTCAGGAGAGGGTGTCGTCGCCGCTGCGGTAGATGCTGGTACCGCTGTCGGGGCCGCGCTCCGGCTCGTTGTCGTAGCGCTTGGCGAACCGCTCCCAGCTGCTCAGCAGCTCACGGGCCTCGGCGTCCTGCGAGACGCGGGCGTCGACGATGGGCAGATCGGCGGTGTCGTGACCGTCGCGGGGCGCCCTGACACCAGCAGTGCGGCCACCAGCGCCACGCCCGCCCTCACGACCGCGTTCGGCGTCACGCCCCGCAGCACGGGCCCGGTCACGCTCGGCGTCGCGGTCCTGCTGCCAGTCCTCGTCCCACCGGTCGCGGTCGCGGCGGGTCGGAGGCGCCACGCGCTGCATCCGCATCGGCCCGGGCTCGACCTGGACGACCCCGCGATAGGGGTCGTCGTCGTGCTCGTCGGGCCAGGCGTGGGCCTCGTCGACGTCGTCGTCGACCGCGGTCACGCGCTCGCGGTCCTCGACGGCGAAGATCTCGGCGCACAGCGCGCGGTAGTTGTGGTCGGGGTTGGGCACGAACCGGATCTCCGACAGCGCCTGCTGCTGACCGGCCGACTCCATGACGAAGGTCCCCCAGCCGAAGATCCGCCCCATGATCGTGCGGTGGTAGGACATGTCGGTGACCTTGGTGAGGGGCATCATCGCGACCTTGCGCACGATGAAGCCGTAGGTCAGCATCAGGCGCTTGTTGGTCGCCACCACCCACTGCTGACGCCACTCGAAGACCATCCACACGGCGCGTGCCACGGCGGCGAACCACACCCACCACAGGACGTTGACGACGCCCCCGAGCCCGGCCGACACGTTGGCGTCGACCAGGATCACGAGCACCAGGATGGCGATGGCGGTCAGGACGGGCTCGGCCACCACGACGGGGTGCTGGTGGATGGCCACGACCAGCTGCTCACCGTCGAGGACGTAGCGCCTGCGCACCGACGGCGGCAGGTGCGGCTCCTCGGACGCGTCCATCGTCAGGCCCTGGGGTCAGCTGTTGATCAGCACGTCGAAGAAGCGGCCGAGCGACTGGACGGCCTGAACGAGGATGTCCCACACGGTGCGCACGATGTCGGCGGCACGGTCGGGGGAGACGATGATCGCGTAGATCAGGAAGGCGACGAGCAGCCACAGAAAGATCTTCTTGACCTTGGGGTTCACGGTGCGTGGCTCCTTGCTGAGGGGTGGCGCGGGGGCACGGATCAGCGTCCAGTGAAGCAGCGGGCACCCGTGCGGGGCAGGGCGGCTCGCCGCGACGCGCGGTTGAGGTTGGATAACGGGGCGGCCACGGCGCGATCACGGCGGCGCCGTGGGCCGGGGCCGCCGGCATACGGCTGGGTCAGACCACGCCGTAGAGGCGGTCGCCTGCGTCGCCGAGCCCGGGGACGATGTAGCCCTGCTCGTTGAGGTGGTCGTCGATCGCGCCGACGACGAGGGTGACCGGGATGCCGATGTCCTTGACCGCCTCGCGGACCGTCTCGATGCCCTCGGGCGCGGCGATCAGGCAGACGGCGGTGATGTCGTCGGCGCCGAGGTCGCGCAGGAACTCGAAGGCCATGATCAGCGTGTGGCCGGTCGCGAGCATCGGGTCGATGACGTAGACCTGGCGGCCGTGCAGGGAGTCGGGCAGGCGGTTGGCGTAGGCGCTGACCTCGAGCGTCTCCTCGTCGCGCACCATGCCGAGGAAGCCGACCTCGGCGCTCGGCAGCAGCCGCACCATGCCCTCGAGCATGCCGAGCCCGGCGCGCAGGATGGGGACGATGACCGGCTTGGGGTTGGCGAGCTTGATGCCGGTCGTGGGCCCGACGGGCGTCTCGAGGTCGATCGGCTCGGTGCGGACCTCGCGCGTCGCCTCGTAGGCCAGCAGCGTCACGAGCTCCTCGGCCAGCCGCCGGAAGGTCGGGCTGTCCGTGCGCCGGTCGCGCAGGTAGGTGAGCTTGTGGTTGATGAGCGGGTGGTCGGCCACGTGAACCTGCATGGGGGAAACTTATCCCGTGACCGACCCCAGCGCCCCACCGGCGGCCCGCAGCGAGCCGGACGACGGCTTCGCGGTCGACCCGCGCTGGGCCGGGTGGATGGGCGAGGCGCTCGAGCTCGCGGCCGGTTGCGGCGAGGACGTGCCCGTCGGGGCCTGCCTGTATGACGAGAGCGGCGCCCTGGTCGGTCGCGGCCGCAACGAGCGCGAGCGACGGCACGACCCGACCGCCCACGCGGAGGTGGAGGCGTTGCGCGAAGCCGCCGCCACGCGGGGCTCCTGGCGCCTGGACGGCTGCACCCTCGTGGTGACGCTCGAGCCCTGCGTCATGTGCGCCGGTGCGATCGCGGCGAGCCGGGTCTCGCGGGTGGTCATGGGGGCCTGGGACGCCAAGGCCGGGGCGGTCGGATCGGTGTGGGACCTGCTGCGCGACCCCCGTGTCCTGCACCAGGTCGAGGTGGTGGGCGGCGTGCGCGAGCAGGAGTGTTCACGCGTACTTTCCGATTTCTTCGCGCGGCGCCGCTCCGTGTAAAGTCTCCGGCGGTGGCGTGTCCGAGCGGCCGAAGGAGTACGCCTCGAAAGCGTATGAGGGTTTACGCCCTCCGTGGGTTCAAATCCCACCGCCACCGCCAACGGGCTACAGACCAAAATCTGTAGCCAAGAAGACGAAAGTCGCAGCAACGCCGCCCCAGCACCGGGAAACCGGGTGAGGGGGCGGCGTTGTTGTGTTCTGGGTGGCTGTTCGCTGACTGCGCGGCCGGGGGTGGCTAGACAGCCGGTACGCGTCGCCGGAAATGGCGAGGACCCGCCCGAATCTGGGTAGGCCAGTTCGGGCGGGTCCTGCGGGTGAGTGTGACCGGTGCGGGTCAAGCGGCTTCTTCGTCGGCGGTGTCGGGGTCCGACTGGTCGTAGTCGGGGTCGCCGCGTGTGCCCTTGGTGCCGGGCGGAAGGTGGCTGGTGGCGTGTTCGCCCTTGCGTGCGCGGCGGGGCACGTAGAGGTCGCCGTTGCTGTCTCGCAGTGCGTTGCGGAGGAAGACGCGGACCTTGCGGATACCGGCGGCGGCGAGCAGGAAGGCGGCGAACACGGACTGGGCGGCGCGGCCCTTGATGCGGCGCTTGCCGGGGGTGCCGAGTGCTTCGTAGGCGTCGTCCTTGGCGAACCCGTGCAGGCCCTCCTGTGACTGGCGCAGCGCGTTGTAGGTGTTGGTGTGCTCGGCGGTGCCGAAGGTGAGGTCCTGGGCGTAGCGAGCGGCGTCGAGCCGGGCCTGGTCTTCGCTGGTGAGGGACTGCTGCAGGGGTAGGTGACAGCCGATCTGTGGTGCCGTCTGGTGCCACGGGAGAGGATGTGCTTCATGCCCAAGCCCCACCCCAAGGAGTTCCGCGAGGACGTCGTGCGCGTGGCTCGCAACCGTGAGCCTGGTGTGACGTTGAGGTCGATCGCGGTGGATTTCGGGATCAGCGAGTCCTGCCTGACGAACTGGATGTCCGCCGCTGCGATCGAGGACGGCACCCGCCCCGGTGTCACACAGGCCGAGCATGAGCAACTGCGCGAGGCGAAGAAGCGGATCCGGTTGCT
>NZ_AUFG01000057.1 GCF_000426385.1 Arsenicicoccus bolidensis DSM 15745 | reverse complement strand
GGGCGACCAGCTGCCGCTGGCACCGGGGTGGCGTCTCGGCGACGAGATCGCCGTGACGACGGGCTGACGCGGACCTGCCGGACCGGGGTGCGAGCGGCCGGGCACCTCCCGCCGAGTGGTCGTATGCCGAAGCCCGGCGCGTGGCCTGCACGAGGTCACGCGCCGGGCTTCGGCATACCGGGGGGAAAAAGATCGACCGGCCTTGGTCTCATCAGCCTGGCGGACGAAGGCCGGTCGATGCCCCTACCGGGGGCGGGATCCTCGACCTGGCGGACGAAGGCCGGTCGATGCCCCTACCCCCGGCGGGATCATCAGCCTGGCGGACGAAGGCCGGTCGATGCCCCTACCCCCGGCGGGATCATCAGCCTGGCGGACGAAGGCCGGTCGATGCCCCTACCCCCGGCGGGTCAGGCGTTGGAGACGCGCTCCTTGAGACCGTCGAGCTCGGCGCGCAGCTCGGCCGGCAGCTCGTCGCCGAACTTGCCGAACCACTCCTCGACCATCGGGAGCTCCTGCTCCCACCCGGCCTTGTCGAACGCGAGGGCCGTGGCGAGCTGCTCGTCCGTGAGGTCGAGGCCGTCGGTGTTGATCTCCTCGGGCTTGGGCAGCAGACCGATCGGCGACTCGACGCCCTCGGCCTTGCCCTCGAGGCGGTCGACGACCCACGCGAGGACGCGGGAGTTCTCACCGAAGCCGGGCCACACGAACTTGCCGTCGTCGTCCTTGCGGAACCAGTTGACCTGGAAGATCTTGGGCAGCTTGTCCGCGTCACCCTTGTTGCCGATGGTCAGCCAGTGCTGCACGTAGTCACCGGCGTTGTAGCCGATGAAGGGCAGCATGGCCATCGGGTCACGGCGCACGACGCCGACGGCGCCGGTCGCAGCAGCCGTGGTCTCGGAGGAGAGCGTGGCGCCCATGTAGGTGCCGTGCTTCCAGTCGCGGGACTGGGCGACCAGCGGGATGGTCGTGGCGCGGCGGCCGCCGAACAGGATCGCCGAGATCGGCACGCCGTTGGGGGAGTCGTACTCCGCCGCGGCCATCGGGCACTGGCTGATCGGGGTGCAGAAGCGGGCGTTGGGGTGGGCGGCCTTGGTGCCGGAGTCAGGCGTCCACTCGTTGCCCTTCCAGTCGATGAGCTCGGCGGGCTTGTCGTCCGTCATGCCCTCCCACCAGACGTCGCCGTCCTTGGTGCGCGCGACGTTGGTGAACACCGAGTTGCCGGCCTCGATGGTCTCCATCGCGGACTTGTTGGTGCTCCACCCCGTGCCGGGGGCCACGCCGAACAGGCCGAACTCGGGGTTGACGGCATACAGCCGGCCGTCCTCGCCGAAGCGCATCCAGGCGATGTCGTCGCCGACCATCTCGGCCTCCCAGCCGGGGATGGTGGGGGCGAGCATCGCGAGGTTGGTCTTGCCGCAGGCCGACGGGAAGGCCGCGGCGATGTAGTGCGTCTTGCCCTCGGGGTTGGTGAGCTTGAGGATCAGCATGTGCTCGGCCATCCAGCCCTCGTCGTGGGCGATGGCGGAGGCGATGCGCAGCGCGTAGCACTTCTTGCCGAGCAGGGCGTTGCCGCCGTAGCCGGAGCCGAAGGACCAGATCGCGCGCTCCTCGGGGAAGTGCACGATGTACTTGGTGTCGTTGCAGGGCCACGGGACGTCCTGCTCGCCCTCGGCCAGCGGCGCGCCGACGGAGTGGAGGCACTCGACGAAGTCGGCCTGCGTCTCCTCCATCTGCTTGAGCACGTCGGAGCCGACGCGGGCCATGACGCGCATCGAGGCGACGACGTAGGCGGAGTCGGTGATCTCGACGCCGTACATCGGCTGGTCGGCCTCGAGGTGGCCCATGACGAAGGGGATGACGTACATCGTGCGGCCCTTCATGCACCCCTGGTAGAGGTCGCGCATGATCGGCTTCATCTCGTCGGGGGCCATCCAGTTGTTGGTGAAGCCCGCGTCCTTCTCCTCCTTGGAGCAGATGTAGGTGCGGTCCTCGACCCGGGCCACGTCGTTTGGATCGGACGCCGCGTAGTAGCTGTTGGGCTTCTTGTCCTCGTCGAGCTTGATGAAGGTCCCGGAGTCGACCAGCGCCTGGTTGAGCTGCGCGGCCTCCTCGTCCGTGCCGGTGATCCAGTGGATCTGGTCCGGCGTCGTCAGAGCGGCGATCTCATCGACCCAGGCCGCGAGCTTCTTGTGCGTGGTGGACATATGGATCCGGCCATCCCTTCTGGTTGCCGTCATTGGCAAGGCTGTGCTTGTCACGGTAACCGCTGGCCACAGGGCGGGCCACCGAGGGGGTCGATCTGCGGGGAAGGTCACACTGAGGCTCGCCTTCCCTGACATAGTTGAGTCGAGATATGTATGACGAGAAGCGAGGGAGTGCGGGCAGGTGCAGCAGCTGCTGATGGGTGGGGTCCAGGTCGACGCCGGGAGCGAGCAGGAGGTCCTCGACCTCTATCGCGGTGCTCTGCGGGGCGAGGGCGGGCCGCTCGCGATCGAGTCCGCCAACCTCGACCACCTCCACTGGTATCCCACGGGCTCGCACGACCGCTCCGCCACCAGCGCGGCCACCGGCTCCGCCACCGGCTCGGCCGCCGGCCCGGTCGAGGGCGGCCTGCGGTGGCTGACCCTCATGGACGGTGCCCCCTTCGTGATCACGGCCAAGCAGCTCACCGGGGTGACCTATCCGCGGCTCACCGGCGCGGGTCTGCTGGAGCCCCAGCTCCGCGTCGCGGCCGAGGAGGGTGCCTCGGTCGGGTTCCTCGGCGGTATGCCGGACATGCACGTGCGGCTGCGCGAGGAGCTCGGCCGCCGTCTGCCCGACCTCCGCATCGCGGGGACCTGGGCGCCGGAGCGCGCCGACATCACCTCGCCCGAGGGCGCGGCCCGGTGGGCCGAGACGGTGCGCGAGGCCGGCACCGACGTCGTCGTCGTGGGGCTGGGCAAGCCGCGCCAGGAGGACTGGATCCGCGACCACGGCGTCGCGTCCGGGGCACGTGCCCTGCTGGCGTACGGCGCCGCCGCCGACTTCATCGCCGGGACCGTGCAGCGGGCGCCGCAGTTCTACCAGGACAACCACCTCGAGTGGGCCTACCGCCTGTCGCGCGAGCCCAAGCGCCTGGCCCGCCGCTATCTCCTGCAGGGCCCGCCCTCGCTGGCCCGCCTGGTCACCCACTCGCAGCCGCGCCGCCGCTACTGACGTCCGATTTCGTGCGGAGGCCCCCTCTGCTGTAATGTCGTACCTCGTTGCAACGCCCTCACGGACGTCGCGGCGACTGCACCCGTAGCTCAACGGATAGAGCATCTGACTACGGATCAGAAGGTTAGGGGTTCGAATCCCTTCGGGTGCGCTCTGTGTTGAGACAGAAGCAAGGGCCCCGGCCGGCGGAGACGCTGGTCGGGGCCCTTCGCATGCCCCCAGGGTCCCTGTGGGCCGCGCTGGCGCCGAGCCGCGAGGCCCGCAGCGCGGCGTCAGCCAGCTCGATCGGGCCGAGTCTCGCCGAGACTGGCCGAGTCGCCTGATCGATGCCTAGGTTGCTGCTCATGATGATCAAGGTCTTCGTCAACGGTCCGCGCCCGCTGGCGGAGCATCCCCGGTTGTCCGCCGACGAGCGCGAGGTCGCGGTGGAGGCCCGGGCGGCTGTCGATGCCGGCGCCTCGGCCGTCCACGTCCACCCCAAGGACGCCGCCGGCGTGGACACCCTGGACGCCGACGACGTGGCGAGGTTCGTGCTGGCCGTTCGACAGACCTGCCCAGGCGTTCCCGTGGGGGTGACCACCGGCGCCTGGGCGTCACCCGACCCGGCGTCACGGGTCCGGTCGGTCCGGTCGTGGACGGCACTGCCCGACTTCGCCTCGGTCAACTGGCACGAGGACGGAGCAGATGACGTCGCCGCCGCCCTGATCGACCGCGGCATCGGCGTCGAGGCCGGGATCTGGCCCGGGGAAGGGCTGGCCCGATGGCAAGCCTCGCCGTGGCGGGGGAGCTGCCTGCGAGCCTTGGTCGAGCTGGCCGACGTCCCGGACGAGGACGCCGCCGCCTGGGTGGCCCGTCAGGCGACACCACTCATCGACGGCGTCCACCGCCTCGAGCCGGACCTCCCGGTCCTGCTGCACGGCGCCGAGGGCAGCACCTGGGCAGCCATCGACCTCGCCGCCCGCCTGGGGCTGGACACCCGGGTCGGCCTCGAAGACACCACCCGGCTGCCGGGCGGCGCGACCGCTGACGGAAACGCGCAGCTGGTGCACGCCGCTCTCACTCGCGTCGCCGAGACCCGATCGAGCAGAGCGACCGCGACCGATGCCGACAGCAACGACTGAGCGCGCGGTATGCCGCCGCGGCGGGCAGCGGTCAGACGGTCCGGAGGCGGCGTGCGCTCTGCCCCGGGGCGAGGTCGAGACGGCGCAGGAGCTGCGCGTTGACGGCCACGACCACGGTGGACAGGGACATCAGGACGGCGCCGACGCTCATGGGGAGGACGAAGCCCACGGGTGCGAGCACCCCCGCGGCGAGGGGAACCGAGACGAGGTTGTAGCCGGCGGCCCACCAGAGGTTCTGGCGCATCTTGGCGTAGGTCGCCCGGGACAGCTCGACCACCGACAGGACCGACCGCGGGTCGGAGGAGGCGAGGACGACGCCGGCCGAGCCGATCGCGACGTCCGTGCCGGCCCCGATCGCGATGCCGACGTCCGCCTGGGCGAGGGCGGGAGCGTCGTTGACGCCGTCGCCGACCATCGCGACCCGGCGGCCCTCAGCCTGCAGCTCCGCGACCTTGGCGGACTTGTCCTCCGGTCGGACGCCCGCAAAGACGCGGTCGATGCCGAGCTCGTGGCCGACGGTGTCGGCCACGGTCTGCGCGTCGCCCGTGATCATGACCACCTGTATGCCGAGGTCGTGCAGGGCGTCGACCGTCTCGCGCGACTCGGGACGGACCTCGTCGGCGAGCCTCACGGCCCCGGCCACCTCGCCGTCGACCAGGACGTGCAGGATGATCGCGCCCTCGGCGCGCCAGGCATCCGACACGGGCAGCTCGCGCTGGGACCGCTGCTCGAGGAGCTGCGGACCACCGACCTCGACCACGGACCCGTCGACCGTTGCTCGGACGCCCACGGCGGGCGACGACGAGAAGTCGGTGGCGCGCGCCACCGAGATCGCCCTCGCCTGGGAGGCGCCGACGATGGCGCGTGCGAGAGGGTGCTCGCTGTCGGTCTCCGCGGCGGCGGCCAGCGCGAGCAGCTCGTCGGCCGAACGACCCCGGGTGGGCTCCACGCCGGTGACGGTGGGCTCGCCCTTGGTGAGCGTGCCCGTCTTGTCGAAGAGCACGGTGTCCACGGTGCGCATGGACTCCAGCGCCAGTCGGTCCTTGACGAGGACTCCTCCGCGGGCGGCTCGCTCGGTGGCGATCTGGACGACCAGCGGGATGGCCAGGCCCAGGGCGTGGGGGCAGGCGATGACGAGCACCGTGATGGTACGGATGACGGCCGAGTCCGGCATACCCGCACTGGTCCAGACGACCGCGGTCACGATCGCGGCCGCGAGGGCGAACCAGAACAGCCAGGCCGCAGCCCGGTCGGCGATCCGCTGGGCTCGCGAGGTGGACGACTGGGCGTCGGCGACCAGGGCGCGGATCCCGGCGAGCGTGGTGTCGTCACCGACGGCCGTCACCTGGACCCGTAGGCCGGAGTCGGTGGCGACGGTGCCCGCGACCACGGTGTCGCCGGCTGCCCGGCGGACGGTCCGCGACTCGCCGGTGACCATGGACTCGTCCATGCTGGCGGACCCGGCGACGATCCGGCCATCCACCGGGACCGAGGCCCCCGGACGGACGACGACGACGTCACCGACCACCAGCTCGGAGGGGTCGACGGCGACCACGTCGTCGCCGACGACCTTCTCGGCCTCGTCCGGGAGAAGGGCGGCGAGCGAGTCGAGCGCGGAGGTGGTCTGGGCCAGAGACCGCATCTCGATCCAGTGCCCGAGGAGCATGATCACCACCAGCAGCGCCAGCTCCCACCAGAAGTCGAGGGTGTGGTCGACCAGCCCCAGGCTCGCGCCCCAGGAGGCCCCGAACGCAACGGTGAGGGCGAGCGCGACGAGCAGCATCATGCCGGGCCTGCGCGAGCGTGCCTCTGACCAGCCGCCCTCGAGGAAGGGTCGCCCGCCCCAGAGGTACATCACCGTGCCGAGGGCCGGCGAGACCCATGGCAGCCAGGAGCTCTCGGGCAACGAGTAGCCGACGAGCATCGCGAACATCTCGCTGAGGCCGACGACCGGTACGGCAAGGACCAGCATCACCCAGAAGAGGCGGCGAAAGACCGCGACGTGGTCCGCGTGCTCGTGGCCGCCGTGGCCGCCGTGGCTCCTGTGCTGGGCGTGGTCGTGACTCATGGTCCGGGTCCTCTCGATGACGTATACCCCTAGGGGGTATAGGCCGGAACATGCTCGCCCCACCGGGTATTCCACCGAGTCCGTGGGTGAAAGGACGTGGGAACACCGTCGGGTGCGTGACACTGGGGCCATGCAGCCCGCACCGGTCCGTGCCCTGGTCGTCGACGACGAGCCCGTGCTCGCGGGCACGGTTGCCAGCTACCTGGACCGGGCCGGCTTCCAGACGCGCATGGTCGCGGACGGTCGCGAGGCGGTGGAGGTCGCCCGTGGGTGGGCGCCCGAGGTGGTGGTGCTCGACCTGGGCCTGCCCGGGCTGGACGGCGTCGAGGTGTGTCGCCAGATCCGCACCTTCTCCGACTGCTACGTCCTGATGCTGACCGCGCGCGCCGACGAGGTCGACCTGCTGGTGGGGCTGTCCGTGGGTGCCGACGACTACATGACCAAGCCGTTCAGCGCGCGCGAGCTCGTCGCCAGGGTCCAGGTCCTGCTTCGTCGTCCGAGGGCGGGTGGGCTGGTCCAGGGCTCAGCCCGCCGGATCTTCGGTGACCTGGTGATCGACCCCGACGCGCGGGAGGTCGAGCTGGGAGGGGTTCTGGTCGACCTGACGCGCACCGAGTTCGACGTGCTCGACGCCCTGTCCAGCCAGCCGCGGTTCGCCTACTCGAGGCGCCAGCTCGTGGACGCCGTCTGGGGGCCTGACTGGGTCGGCGACGACCGCCTGGTCGACGTGCACGTCGCCCATGTCCGCCGCAAGCTGGCCGACGATCCCGCCAGCCCGCGCTACATCTGCACCGTGCGTGGTGTCGGCTACCGGATGGGGACGGGGCGATGACGTCCCGACGGGTGAACGGGTCGTTGACCCACCGGCTGGTGCTCGCCCAGGTGGCGGTGATCGCCGCGATGACCGTCACCATGGTCGTCGCCGCGCTCGTCATCGGACCGGCGGTGTTCGACCAGCACATGCACGAGGCGGGCCACGGCGAGCAGCCGCAGCTCCTCGCGCACGCCCAGGAGGCGTTCCGGTCGGCGGGGCTGGCGTCGATGGGAGCCGGTTTCGCGCTCGCGGTCCTGGCGGCGGTCGGGGCCAGCGCCTTCGTGACCCGCCGGATCGGCCGTGCCCTGGACGCGCTCGCCAGGGGCGCAGACGAGGTCGCCCAGGGCCACTACGACCAACCCGTGGTGATGCAGCCGACGGGGCGCGAGCTGGACGCCGTGGCACGGACGTTCAACGCCATGGCCGGGCAGATCGCCGGCACGGAGGCCACCCGTCGCCGCCTGCTCACCGATCTCTCGCACGAGATGCGCACCCCGATCGCGGCGATCCAGGTCACCCTCGAGGCGGTCGAGGACGGCGTGACACCCCTCGACGACGCGACGCTCGCCACGCTGCGCGCCCAGACCAGGCGCCTCGAGCGCCTCGCCACCGACCTCAAGGACGTGTCTGCTGCCGAGGAGGGGCGGCTCGACCTGCGGAGAGAGGCGGTGGACCCGGCCGATGTGGTCCGGGCGGCCACCGGTGCGGCGGCTGCGGCATACGCCCGTCAGGGGGTGCGCCTGGAGCTCGACATCGGCGAGGACCCTCCTGCGCGGGTGCTCGCCGACCCCTCACGGCTGGGACAGGTGGTCGACAACCTCCTGCGCAACGCGCTGCAGCACTGCACGGCGGGGGACTCGGTCCGGATCGAGGTGCGCAGCCGCGCGACGGGCACCACGGTCGCGGTCAGCGACACCGGGTCGGGCATCGCGGCTGAGCACCTCCCGCACGTGTTCGAGCGCTTCTACCGCGCTGACCCGGGACGGCGGCGCGAACCCGAGTCCGTCACGGGGACCGGTGTGGGACTGTCCATCTCGCGGGCCATCGTCTCGGCCCACGGCGGCACCCTCGACGTCCGCAGCGACGGCCCGGGCAGGGGAGCGACCTTCACCATCGCCCTGCCCCCGGCCTGACCTTCATCGAACCTTCACAGTTCCTGCGGCAGCTCTTCGCACGTGGGGCGCAGCGTGGTCCCCGTCGAGCTCCACCGAACCCGGGAGACCACCATGAGCACGCTGACCGCGGCCACCCCCGCCGCGACCGATCACGCACCGCGGCGCGGTGCCGCCACCACCCTCGCGGTCCTCACGGCGCTGGCCGTGGTCGTCGGCCTGCTGACACCCGACCGCACCCAGGGCAGCGGCATGGACGGGATGTCGATGACGCATTACATGGGCCTGCTCGCGGTCCAGCAGCCCTGGAACCTCTTGCTGTTCATGGCGATTCCCGTGATCCTCGCCGAGACCCTGGCGATCACGGAGCTGGTCGTCCTGTTCGCTCGCCCCGCGCCGTCGTGGGTGCACGGGCTCAGCCGCTGGGCGGGGCTGCTCGCGGGGCCGGTGATGGTCGCGATCCTCGTGCACCTGCTCCGGTATGCCGTCCTCCCGCTCACCCTGGACGGTGGCTGGCGAGGGCCGGCCGATGTCATCGCGGTCCTGGCCTACCTGCTCGGCGCCGTGCCGATGGTCGGCATCAGCCTCGTCGCTGCGGGCCTGCTCGGACGTGACGCGCGCCATGCCCGCAAGCTGCACGTGGCCTTCGTGGCGGTGTTCCTCGTCGTCGCCCACGTCGCCATGATCGCCGGGATGCTCGACCCCGCCGTCATGGGGTGGACCCAGGGCGGCGGGCAGCACGAGATGCCGGGCGGCACGATGATGCCCGGCATGCACCACTGACCTCAGACGAGGGCGCTCAGGTGCACGACGGGTCGGGTGCCCGAGGGCGCGGTCTGCTTGGCGGCGCGGGCGACGTCGGCCTCGGACGCGCCGGGGGTGAGCGTGACGGTGAGGGCCAGGCGGCGGCCCTCCCACGTGGCGGTGCACGACTCGACCCCGTCGAGCAGGGCCACGTCGTGGGCCACGTCGTGGGCCACACCGTCGGCCTCGACGTGCCGGCCGTAGACCTGCCGCCGTCCCTCCACGGGGCCGTGCGCCACCACGCGGCCGTCCGGGAGGAGCGCCGCGAGCTGCCCGGTGGCGACGGTCCCTGACGCGGTGTGGGCGACGAGCTCGCCGACCTGGGTGAAGCCCGTCGCCCGACCGAGGGCGTCACGGATCGCGTAGCCACGGGGCTCGGAGGCGTCGAGCCCTGGCACCGTCAGCTGGTCAGGAGAGAGGACGTCGCCCCAGCGCGGCGCCGGGGCGTCCGGCGCGCTGCTGGTGCGCGGGCGAGCCAGGAGCGCGGCCGCCTCGGCCTCCTCCGGCAGCAGGTGGTCGATCTCTCTCAGCGGCGTGGCCAGCGTGGCGTGGCTTGCGAGGCGCGCGACGAACGTGGCGAACCGCTCGGCGTGCCAACGGGTCTGCTCGGCCGTGTAGACCTCGCGATGGGCCTCGCACTCGATCGCGAGGGAGCCGTCGGCGAGCGGGTGGATGGTCAGCAGCAGGTCGTAGACAGGTCCGCGTTGCAGGGCCTGCGTCGTGACGGTGACGCCAGGGACGACGGGGTCGTCGTCATACGGCATGACGTTGATCGTGGGCCCGTGCAGGCGCCCGGCCCGCCAGGCCGACGGAAGTGCCTCGAAGATCTTCTCCGTCGGCGTCTGGTGGTAGGGCCGGGTCGCGCGGGCGCTCTCGACGACGCGCCGGGTCAGGGCGGCCAGGTCGTCGTCGTCCTCGAGGCCGACCCGCAGGGGGACGACATTCATCATGTTGACGGTCACGGCGCGGTCGACGACGGTGTCGCGCGCGACCACGGGCAGGCCGATCACCGCGGTGCGCTCCTCGCTGACGCGGGCGCTGTATGCCGCTCCCGCCGCGATCAGCGGGTACGTCCAGACGCGGTTGCCCAGGGTGGCGCCGAGCGCCTCACGCGCGGCCGAGGGGAGCACGACGTCGTGGCGGTGCGGGGCGGCCACGACGTGGTGGGCCCGGTCGGCCGGCGACACCCGGTCGGGCGTCCCCTCGAGGTAGTCCCGCCAGAAGGCCTGCTGGTCCCGGTCGGGCCGCTCCTGCTCGACGAGCTGCTCCAGCGAGGGATAGCTGCGCTCCGGCAGCTCTGCGCCGGAGACCAGGTGGTTGTACTGCTCGACGACGCGGTTGCGCACCAGCCAGGCGCCATAGCCGTCGACCATGGCGTGCAGGGCTCGCTGCAGCCACCAGACCCCGGTGCGTCCGACGATCAGCACGTGCCGGACCAGCGGGCCGCCGGCGTCGACGTCCCAGGGCTCGGTGCAGAGGCGCTCGGCCAGCTCCCGCGCCGCCGTGCGCTCGTCGTCGATGTCGTCGATGTCCTGGAAGTCAGTGGCATCAGGGGCGTCAGGGGCAGCAGTGGCATCGGGGACGTCGAGGCGGGAGACGACGTCGAGCCGGGAGACGGTGACGACGTCGTCGGTCAGGCCCCCGACGTACTGGCGCGCAGGCTCGGTGCTCACGTCCACCCTCAGCCGCAGGGTCGGCATCTCGACCGAGACGCGGCGCACGGCATCGGCCAGCGCGTCGGCGTCCACGGGCCCGGCGAGCTCCGTCAGGAGCGCGACGCTCCAGGCGGGGGAGCCGGGGTCGGCCAGGTGTCCCTGCAGCATGCCCCGCTGGGCGGGGACGAGAGGGAGACGAGGGGGGAGGGTGCGGCCGGCGCTGGGGTCGGCGCTGGGGTCGGCGCTGGGGTCGGCGTCCGTGTCGGGCACGCCGATCAGGATAGTTGAACGGTCCAACCCGCGCGGGGGCTTGCGTCGACTCGTCCTGGTGCCTGCCGCCCGATCCGGGACGTCCGCGTGGCAGAGTGTGGGCATGAGCGACCAGTACGACCTCGAGCCCGGCGACAGCGGCGACCAGGACTCCTTCAGCATCGACGACGAGACCCAGCTGAGCGGCGAGGACCAGCTGCTCGACCGGGGCGTGGACGACCTGCTGGACGAGGGCTACTCCCCGCCGGAGCGTCCCCGTGAGGTCGAGAGCTATGGCATCACGGCGCAGGAGCAGCACGACGGGGAGTCGATCGACATGCGCCTCGAGGAGGAGCTGCCGGACGACCCGCAGGACGAGCACGACCCGCGGGCCCACGTGCGCCACGGCGACGACCGGGTGGGCGGGGACGACCCCGACGCGATCTCGGTCGAGGACGACTTCCTGGGTGACCCCGAGGTCGGCGATCGCCGCGCCGGGCGTCTGGTGGCACCCGACGAGGGGGCGCACGAGGACCGTGAGTCCGACCTCCTGGCCAACGACGAGGGCTTCAGCGGCGGCGCCGCCTCGGCCGAGGAGGCCGCGGTCCACGTGATCGACGGCGACCCGGACGTGGAGGGTGACCGGGAGTACCCGCGTCAGGGCTGACGACCAGCCGTCCCGGTCCTGTGACCGAGGGCACGATGACGGGCGGCATACCGGTCGGTAGCCTGTGGGGACCGTGATCGCCCGTCGGCGGCTCGGCTCCCACCACCGAGCCGTATGCCGGGGGTGACGCACCGAGACCATCGGCTCGAACGGCGACCCATCCCGTCGCGACGACCACGCGCCCAGCGCTGCCACGCCGTCCTTTGGGGTCTGCCATGTCCTATGCCCACGCGTCCCGCCTGACCACCACGCCGGATCCGATCGTTCCCGATCCGACCGACCCGATCTTTGCCATGCACCTCGGCGGCAAGATCGAGACCGCGCTGCGGTGCGAGGTGCGCGATGCCACCGACCTGTCCCGCGCCTACAGCCCCGGCGTCGCCCAGGTGTGCACGGCGATCGCCGAGAACCTGTCCCTCGCCGACACCTACACCTCACGGGCCTCGACGATCGCGGTCGTCAGCGACGGGACCGCGGTCCTCGGGCTGGGGGACATCGGGCCGCACGCCGCGATGCCGGTGATGGAGGGCAAGGCGATGCTCTTCAAGCACTTCGGTGGCCTCAACGCCGTCCCGATCTGCCTCGCCACGACCGACGCCGACCAGATCGTCGAGACGGTGGTGGCGCTCGCGCCGACCTTCGGCGGCATCAACCTCGAGGACATCAGCGCCCCGCGGTGCTTCGAGATCGAGCAGCGGCTCAAGGATCGGCTCGACATCCCCGTCTTTCACGACGACCAGCACGGCACGGCGATCGTCACCCTGGCCGGGCTCATGAACGGCGCGACGGTCCTCGGTCGCGAGCTGGCGTCCCTGCGCATCGCCATCACCGGGGCCGGGGCGGCGGGCGTCGCCATCACCAAGGTGCTGCAGCGCGCAGGGGTGCGCGACATCGTGGTCTGCGACCGCCAGGGCATCATCGGCTCGCACCGCGGTGACCTGCCGCCCCACAAGAGGCAGCTTGCCGCCACCACCAACCACCGGGACCTGTCCGGCGACATCTCGCGGGCACTGCGCGGCGCCGACGTGCTGATCGGCGTGGCCGGGGGCACCGTGCCGGAGGCAGCGGTGAGCCGGATGGCCGAGGACGCCATGATCTTTGCGCTCGCCAACCCCGACCCCGAGGTCCACCCCGACATCGCGGCCCGTCACGCGGCCATCGTGGCGACGGGCCGCAGCGACTACCCGAACCAGATCAACAACGTCCTCGCCTTCCCCGGGATCTTCAAGGGGGCCCTGAGCGTTGGTGCTTCCCGCATCACTGAAGGCATGAAGCTGGCCGCCGCCGAGGCCATCGCAGCCTGTGTCCCTCACCCCACGCCCGATCGTGTGGTTCCCAGTCCGTTCGACCCTGCGGTGGTCGAGTCGGTCACCCGATCGGTCGCACGCGCCGCTCAGATGGAGGGTGTCCTTCGTCACTGACGTGACAGATGGGCGTAACCGGGCGTATGGAGACCCGCTAGAGAGCCACACCCTACGTGTCGGTCCAGGGCCGATGGGGTGAGTACCGCTTCGCAGTTGGCCCGATCGATACGCGCCGGTCACCTCGGTGCGAGACCCTGTGCGGGTGGGCCGGTCGGTCCTCGTGCGGGCGTCTCGGCTCACCGGCGCAGCCGCACCTCATCCTGAAGAAGACGGGCATGACAGACGTGATCGACTCGCGCGGCAAGCATCGCACCGTGAGCGGCTCTACTCGTCCGCGCCCTCGTCTGCTCACGGACCCCGAGCTCCACGCCTACACGCCCTCGCTGTGGACCAGGGTGCGCAGCGTCGCGGCGGCGACGGTGATCGCCGACGTGACCGCCTGCCTGCTCGCCTGGCTGCTGACGGGCATCGACGCCCGTCCCGCGCTGCTGATGACGGCGATCGTCGTGGCGCTCTTTGCGGGCAGCAAGCTCTATGACTCGCGGCTCAACCTCTCCGCCCTGGACGACCTGCCCGCCATCGCCGGCCGCTGGATCATCGCGTGCGCCGCCGTCGCCATCGTGGGGGCCGGGGTGGAGAGCCGCCCGATGGCCAACGTCGTCGAGGAGCTGCACGTCCTGGCCTTCCCCCTCGCCCTGCTCGCCCTCGTGCTGATCGGTCGCGCCCTCGTCTACGCCGCCATCCGCTGGGCTCGCCGCACGGGACGCGTGGGGCACCGAGCCCTGATCCTCGGCGCCGGTGTGGTCGGTCACGAGATCGCCCAGCTGCTGCAGGACCACCCGCAGTACGGCCTGCGCCCCTACTGCTTCCTGGACAGCGACCCCAAGGTCGTCGACTCCATGGATGTCCTCCCGGTCCTCGGCGGGCCCGAGGAGCTCGAGCGCACCTTGACCGACAACCGGATCCACGTCGTGATCGTCGCCTTCTCCTCGATGAAGGAGTCGGAGATGGTGCCGCTGATCCGCACTTGCGACCGCCTGGAGTCCGAGCTCTTCGTCGTCCCCCGCCTCTACGAGCTGCACCACGTCGAGGGAGACATGGACACCGTCTGGGGCGTGCCGCTGGTCCGCCTCCGTCGCGCGGCCTACCGCTCGCCCATGTGGCGCGTGAAGCGGCTGGGCGACATCGTGCTGTCCGGCCTCGCGTTGGTCGTACTGTCCATCCCCATGGCGCTGGTCGCGCTCGGTGTCCGGCTCGACGGCGGGCCGGGGATCATCTTCAGGCAGGAGCGGGTGGGGGTCGACGGTCGTCCCGTCACCGTCATGAAGTTTCGCTCCATGCGCCCCGTCAACGAGGCCGAGTCGCAGACCAACTGGAACATCGCCAAAGACAACCGGTTGAGCGCGTTCGGCAAGTTCATCCGCAAGACCTCCCTCGACGAGCTCCCGCAGCTGATCAACATCCTGCGCGGCGACATGAGCGTCGTCGGCCCACGCCCCGAGCGCCCATACTTCGTGGAGCAGTTCCAGCAGATGTACCCCGCGTACGGTGCCCGCCACCGCGTGCCCTGCGGCCTGACCGGCTGGGCAGCCATCAACGGGCTGCGCGGCGACACGTCGATCGCCGAGCGCGCGCGTTTCGACAACTACTACATCCAGAACTGGTCACTCTGGCTGGACATCAAGATCATCGTGCGCACAATCGGCTCCGTCGTCACCGGTTCCGGTGGCTGAGCCCGCCTCAGGGCGAGACGCGATGAACGCCCAACCCATACCGTCTGTCACGTCGAGGAGGAAGATGCGGATCCTCGATGTTCGTCAAAGGCTGTCGGGCTCGCGCCGTAACGGCTTGATGTTCGCGGACACCGCGGTCAATGCCTTGACCGGTGTCTTTCTCGTGGCAGGGGCTGCCCGACATCTGGACCCCCGACAGCTCGCCGCGTTCTCGCTGGCTCAGCTGATGGTGACGACCATGATCGGCATCCTGCGCAGCGCCGTCTACGGGCCAGCCATGGCTGCCCAGCGATCCACCGGTCGTGCCGTGGTGCCCGCCGACTGGGCCGTTAGCATCTCAGCCCCCATCGGGGTGATCATGAGCGCTGGGTTGGTTCTCCTGGTGCCTGGACTGGGCTCAGACATTCTCCCTACCTTTGCCGGCATGTCGGCCGTAGCAGCAGTGGTGCTGGCCCAGGACGGGCTTCGCTCTGCGCTCCTGTCCCGAGAGCTTCCGGGTTGGGCGCTCGCCGGCGACGTGCTGACCTTCGTGACGATCATGGTTCCGATCATTGCTGGCCTGATGCCGGAGTCGGCGCTCGCGGTGCTTTGCGTCTGGGCCGCGACCGTCTCCGGGGGAGTGGTGGTTGCCCTGGTTGGCCTGCGGAGGTCTCGAGGCGGCTACACCCGCCAGTCGCTGGCATCTGCGTGGAAGCTCGGACGTTGGGCCACCCTGGACGCGGTGTTCGCTGCCATCGCCTACCTCCTGCCGATGTTCATGGCCACCCTGTACGTGGGGAACAACGCGGCGGGCACATATCGAGTGCTGCAGACCGCTCTGGGCCCCTTGAACATCATCCAGACCACGGTGGTGACTGTGTTCGGGCTCGACGCCTGGCAGACCACCACCATCGCCGGCCTCAGAGCACTCAAACGCAAGGTAAGTCTGCTGTTCGGTGGCCTTTTCGGCCTCTCGGCTGTCTGCGCCGGCGCGGGTCTGCCCATCATGATCGCCATAACGCACCTGAGTGATCCACACCTCGCGCGGATCGCGATCATCGTCGCTGCTCACGGGATCATGACCGCGACGACCACCCCGTTCCTGGCTGCATCGCTGGCGTTGGGCTACCAGAAGTTCGGTGCTTTCATCAGATTCGTGGTGCTGATCGCCTGTGTCGGCGTCAGCCTCCCGGTGGCTGGTTCGCGATGGGTCCCCTGGCACGACCCCATCGGAACCGCGATGTTGGTGTCCTCTGGCTTCACGTTGGCCGGCTGGATGATCTCTTACGCCGCGGCCTCCCGGCGCGAGGAGGTGCTCCTCACAGGCGATGGAGCCCGTGCCTCCGCGGCAGGGGGCCGGTCTCCGCGATACCGGGGGCGGCACCGCCCGCCCGGCAGACTTGCCTCGTGACGCTCGCCCTGGCCGTGGCCCTCGTACTTGGCGCGCTGGCGGGCGCGCTGGTGCGGTCGCGCCCCACCGCCCTGCCTGGACTGTTGTGCGGCGGCATTCTCCTGCTCGTTGAATCGGCCCCGGTCTCCTGCCGCATCGTTTCTGGTTCAGGAAGGATGGGGTCCATGCCCAAGAAGTACACCGCCGAGGAGCGGGACCGTGCCGTGCGGATGGTCCGTGAGCAGGTGCCCGAGTTCGGGTCAGTGACGGCTGCCGCTGGGGCGGTGGCGACCCGGTTGGGGATGTCGCGGGAAACGATCCGTAACTGGTGCAAGCAGTCCGAGATCGATGCCGGCCAGGCCGTTGGGGTCACCAGTGACGAACGCACCGAGATCAAAGAGCTGAAGGCCAAGGTGCGCCGCCTCGAGGAAGACAACGTGATTCTGAAGGCGGCAGC
>NZ_AUFG01000056.1 GCF_000426385.1 Arsenicicoccus bolidensis DSM 15745 | reverse complement strand
TCGTCCCAGGGGTCCTTGGCGTCGTCGGTGGCAGCATCGGGGGCCGGTGCAGGCGTGGGCTTCGACTCCGGCTGGGTCGGGGCGACGGGTGCCGGGGTGGCGGTGTCGTCCTCGTCCCAGGGGTCGGCGTCGTTGGCGGCGTGGACGGCCTGCTCGTCGTTCTCCTCCGGGACGCGCACCGCCTCCTGCTCCTCCGCCTTGGCCTCCTCGGCAGGGGTGGTGCTGGTCTGCCGGTCGTCGTCGTCGGGCTTGATGCCCTCGGGTGCGCCGGCGGCGGCGACCCCGGCCGTGCCGGACGCCGCCGCAGCTGCGGCATCGTCGGCTGCACCCGTCGACGCGGCCTCGGCAGCCGGTTCGACCGGCGCCTCGACCTCGTCGGCGCGCCGCACGGCGGCCAGGAGCATCTGGGCGACGTCGACGACCTCGACCGACTCGACCGCGGAGTCGTCGGCCTCCTTGGCGGTGACGCCATCGGACAGCATGACGCGGCAGAAGGGGCAGCCCACCGCGATCCGGTCGGCGCCCGTGGCGAGCGCCTCCTCGGTGCGGTTCATGTTGATGCGGGTGCCGAGCTTCTCCTCCATCCACATGCGCGCGCCGCCGGCGCCGCAGCAGAAGGACGTCTCGCCGTGGCGGGGCATCTCGCGCAGCTCGACGCCGGGCAGCGACCCGATGAGCTCGCGCGGCGGGGCATACACGTTGTTGTGCCGTCCGAGGTAGCAGGGGTCGTGGTAGGTCACGACGGGTGCGCTCGAGGCGGGGTTCTTGTTGGTGGACTTCGCGGGCACCTCGGCCGGGCGCGAGACGGGGACCAGGCGCTTCTCGCGCACCAGGCGGTTGAGCAGCTGCGTGTGGTGCAGCACCTCGTAGTCGCCACCCACCTGCGGGTACTCGTTCTTGATGGTGTTGAAGCAGTGCGCGCAGGTCACGACGATCTTGGTGGCGCCGGCCTCGTTGAGCTGCTCGACGTTCTGCTGGGCGAGCATCTGGAAGAGGACCTCGTTGCCGGCGCGGCGCGCGGAGTCGCCGGTGCAGGTCTCGCCGTCGCCGAGGACGGCGAACGAGACGCCGGCGGTGTCGAGCAGCTCGGCGACGGCGCGCGAGGTCTTCTTGGCGCGGTCCTCGAAGGCGCCGGCGCAGCCGACCCAGAAGAGGTAGTCGACCTCGGACAGGTCCTCGACGTCCTTGCCGACCTGCTTGACCGGGAACGGCAGGTCCTTGGCCCAGTCGAGGCGGGCGCGCTGCGCCATGCCCCACGGGTTGCCCTTGGACTCCATGTTCTTGAAGAGCCCGCCGAGCTCGGCCGGGAACGCCGACTCGATCAGCACCTGGTTGCGGCGCATGTCGACGATGGCGTCGACGTGCTCGATGTCGACGGGGCACTGCTCGACGCACGCGCCGCAGGTCGTGCAGGACCACAGCACGTCCTCGTCGATGACGGCGTCGGGACCGAGTGCGTCGTATGCCGTGAGGGGGTGCGCCTCGTCATACCCGGTCTGGCCGACGAGAGGCATGTGCGCGAGCGCCTTGGTGTGCTCCGGCAGGCCCGCGCGGGCCTCCTCGGACGCGGTCATCCACGGCGCCTTGGCGTGCGCGTGGTCGCGCAGCGTCATGACGAGCAGCTTGGGGGAGAGGGGCTTGTCGGTGTTCCACGCGGGACACTGCGACTGGCAGCGGCCGCACTCGGTGCAGGTGGTGACGTCGAGGAGCTGCTTCCACGTGAGGTCCTCGGCCTTGGCGACGCCCATCGAGGAGTCCTCGTCCAGGTCCTCCATGGCGTCCATCGAGAACGGCTTGCCGTCGATGGACATCGGCTGCAGCGCGCCGAGGCTGGTGCGCCCGTCGGCGTTGCGCTTGAACCAGATGTTGAAGAACGCGAGGAAGCGGTGCCAGGCCACACCCATCGTGGGCTGGAGGGCGATGGTGATCATCCAGGCGAAGGACACGAGGATCTTGATCATCGCGACGAGGTAGATCGACTCGCGCAGCCACGGCTCGGACAGGTTGCCCCAGAGCCCGGACATCCAGCCGGTCAGCGGGAAGTGCAGGCCGATGCTCTCCTCGGGCGAGGTGAGCTTGAGCAGCGCCGCCTCCTGGGAGCGCAGCGACAGGATGCAGATCGTGACGGCGAGGATCGTGAACTCGACGTAGTAGGCCTGCCACCAGGTGGAGCCGAAGAACCGCGAGCGGCGTCCGTCGGAGCCCGCGGCGCTGCGGGGGTGCTGCCGCTGCCGGACGACGATCAGGAAGATGATGCCGAGCAGGCCGCCCCAGGCGAGGAGCTCGACGAGCCACTCGAAGGGCGGGAAGTGGCCGATCAGCGGCAGTCGGAAGTCGGCCCACACGAGCTGGAAGAAGGCGTTGACCAGCGTCGAGAAGAGGACGAAGAAGGACAGGGCCGTGAACCAGTGGGCGATCGAGACCCAGGGCAGGCGCGCCATCCGGGTGTGACCGAGGAACTCCCGGACGAGCGTCATGGTGCGCCTGGCCGGCTGGTCGGTCCGCGTGGGGTCGGGCTGACCTGAGCGGAACACCCGGGTGAAGCGGAAGACCTGCCGGAAGAGCAGGAGCCATCCGATGCTCGGGATCACGAAGCACAGCACGAGGGCCGTGATCTGCAGTGCTGACATGCGGTGATCCTACGGTCGGGTAGTGACATGAGGGCATGCCTGACGAGTGATGTGTGACGGGGATCGCTAGCCCGGACGGGTCCGGTCGGTGGGATGAGGCTGCGTTGAGGTCGTTCTCATAACACAATGTTGGACAAGCGATAACGTGGGAATCACCTGCGACCCTCGGACGTTGCCTCGGACGAGACCTCGGCAGGCCCACACAGCCATCAGGCCGTCAGCCATCGACAGAGCGGAGCACGCACCCATGCCCATCCACAACGACGTCACTGCGATCGTCGGCCGCACGCCCCTCGTGCGCATCAACCGGATCATCGACACCAAGGACCGCGGCACCACCGTCGCGGCCAAGCTCGAGTTCTACAACCCCGCCAGCTCGGTCAAGGACCGCATCGGAGTCGCCATCGTCGACGCCGCCGAGCAGGCCGGCGAGCTCATGCCGGGCGGCACCATCGTCGAGGCGACCTCCGGCAACACCGGGATCGCGCTGGCCATGGTCGGTGCGGCCCGCGGCTACAAGGTCGTGCTGACCATGCCCGAGACGATGAGCTCCGAGCGCAAGGCCCTGCTCAAGGCGTACGGCGCCGAGCTGGTCCTCACCCCCGGCTCCGAGGGCATGAAGGGCGCCGTCAACAAGGCCGAGGAGATCGCCAAGGAGCGTGACGGGGTGCTGGCCCGCCAGTTCGCCAACGCCGCGAACCCCGAGATCCACCGCACCACGACGGCCGAGGAGATCTGGGCCGACACCGACGGCACGGTCGACATCGTCGTGGCCGGCATCGGCACCGGCGGCACCATCACGGGCGTCGGCCAGGTGCTCAAGGAGCGCAAGCCGGGCGTGCAGATGGTCGCCGTGGAGCCCGCCGAGTCCGCCATCCTCAACGGTGGCCAGGCCGGTCCGCACAAGATCCAGGGCATCGGCGCCAACTTCGTCCCCGACGTCCTCGACACGGAGATCTACGACGAGGTCATCGACGTCAACATCGACCAGTCGGTGGAGTGGGCCCGCAAGGCCGCCACGCAGGAGGGGCTGCTCGTCGGTCTGTCCTCCGGCGCCGCGCTCTACGCCGCGTCGCAGGTCGCCGCCCGTCCCGAGAACGCCGGCAAGACCATCGTGGTCATCATCCCGTCCTTCGGGGAGCGCTACCTGTCCACCGTGCTGTTCGAGGGCATCAGCTCCTGATCGGCCGTATGCCGAACCGCCCGCCGTCCCACTCGCGACACGAGATGAGCTGATGACATGACGACCTTCTCCACCGCCGAGGCCTATCGCGCCAAGGCCGGCGTCAACCTCGCCCCGCTCGTGACGCAGCGACAGGGTCGGGTCGGCTTCGTCGCCGGGGTCCTCGAGGACCTCGACGCGGCGATCGAGCGGGACCCGGCGGCGACGGGGCGCCTGCAGATGGCCCTCGTCTCGCCGGGCCTGCACGCCATCTGGTCCCACCGCCTGACGCACCAGCTGTGGCAGCGGCCCTCGCTGCGGCTCCCGGCGCGGCTGCTGTCCAACGTGGCTCGAGCCGTGACGGGCGTCGAGATCCACCCGGGCGCCTCGATCGGTCGGCGCTTCTTCATCGACCACGGGATGGGTGTCGTCATCGGCGAGACCGCGGAGATCGGTGACGACTGCATGCTCTACAACAGCGTCAACCTGGGCGGCCGCTCGCTCGCCAAGGGCAAGCGGCACCCCACCCTCGGCAATGGCGTCACGATCGGGTCCGGCGCTCGCGTGCTCGGGGCGATCACCCTCGGCGACGGCGCGCAGGTCGGCGCCAACGCCGTGGTGGTCAAGGACGTCCCGGCCAACGCCGTCGCCGTCGGGATCCCGGCGCAGGTCCGCATCCCGGGGCCGGACCAGAGCCCCACGGACGCGATGTACGACGACCCCGCCGTCTGGATCTAGGTCCGCTCGGGCCGCAGCACGGCAGCGACCGCCCGACGGCTGCTGCCCGACGCCCGCTGCACGACGAGGCGCCGCACCCCTTCTGGGATGCGGCGCCTCGTCGTGCTGGGGGCAGCTGGGTCAGCGGCCCGACTCGTACTTGACGGTCTGGGGCTCCACGTCGCTCGAGCTCTCGACGCCGATCTGGTTGCCGGAGTGGTCGCCGGTCACCTTGGCCTTGGCGGCGGCCGCAGCACCCTGCGCCTTGACCTGGGCGGCACCGGCGGCGTCCTGCGCCTTGGCCTGGGCGGCCGCGGCGGCCTCCTGGGCCTTGGCCTGCACGACGGGGGCCTTCTCCTTGACGGCCTCCGTGGCCAGGGAGACCTTCTCCTGGACACGGGGGTCGTTCCAGACCGAGTCCGCCTGGGACTTGATCTGCTGGTAGCGGCCCTGGCCAGCGCGGGCGCCGAGGACGTAGCCGAGGCCGGCGCCGGCGATGAACATCAGTCGCTTCTGCATGTGTATCTCCTAGGTGAGGGGGGTGACCGCAGCAGCGGTCGTCGACGACAGGATCTCAGGCGAGACGGCCGTCGGTGCCGAGGCCCGTGCTGGACGGGGTGTTGGGCATGCCGACGGGGTCGGCCGTGTAGTCCGTGCGGACGCCCGTGGCCGGGGTGACCCCGGTGGTGTAGGTGGAGGAGGACGTCGAGGTGGACGTCGTCGCCGGGGCGGCGCCGCCGGAGACGGCGCTCACGGCCTTGTCCACCAGCCCGTGCGCCTGCGGCGGGGTCTGGGCCTTGACCGCCTGCGCGGCGTCCGCGATCTTGCTCTGGACGGACGGGTTCTGCAGCGCCGAGGTCGAGCGGTGCTTCAGGGCGTCGTACTGACCGCGACCGCCACGTGCACCCAGGACGTACCCAGCGCCGACGCCGGCGAGGAAGCTGAGCTTGTTGAGCATGATGGATCCTTCCGGTAGGAGTGAATGCCTGTCGTCCCCATGCCCCGCGCGCCTGCGCCTTATGACCCTCCGGCTAACTTTTTGCCGGCCCCGTCCCGGTAGGCTGTGGAGGTCCCGCACGAAGCCGGCGGGTCGGGAGGGCTCGCATAGTGGCCTAGTGCGGCGGTCTTGAAAACCGCTAAGTCGGTAGCCCCGGCTTCGTGGGTTCGAATCCCACGCCCTCCGCCCTGGACGTCCACGGATCGATGGCGCGAGACTGGTGCCGACGGATCGTTGCAGCCACCGGTGCAGTCACGATTGTTCACCTCCCGGGGACCCCAGCGGACGACCCCGATGGTAGGTTTGGGAGTGGTTGCTGAAGCAGTTCCTCGCAAGACGTAGATGTAACCCTCCGCCTTCTGATCTCGACAGGTCGGGCGCGCGGGGGTTGTTCACGAAGGACGGGCATGTCCCGTGACGTGGGGGGTAAGGCAATCTGGACGGCGAGCATCCTGCTCCCCGGTCATAGCCAGACATAACGAAAGTAGTAATACCCATGGCACAGGGCACCGTTAAGTGGTTCAACGCTGAGAAGGGCTTCGGCTTCATCGCTCAGGATGGTGGCGGTCCGGACGTGTTCGTCCACTACTCCGCGATCCAGAGCAACGGCTACCGCAGCCTCGACGAGGCGCAGCGCGTCGAGTTCGAGGTCACCCAGGGCCCCAAGGGCCCGCAGGCGGACGCTGTTCGCCCCATCTGATCCCCGACGATCTCCTCCGGCGCTGACCGGCTCCCTCGGAGCCGGCCCCGGAGACCAGAGCCCCCGACAGGCAACCTGTCGGGGGCTCTTGGCGTCAACAGGAGGGTGCGCCCAGGCTGCGTCGATACACTCGTCGGAAGTCTGGCCGGCCAACGCCTGCCGTCGCCAACCTGAAAGGTCTCCCCGTGAAGGATCCTGACGAGTCCGCGCGCCCGGGCTCGACGGCCTCCACGCCGGGTGGATCGGCACCGGACGGCTCCACCACCTCGGAGCCCACGGTGCCCGCCGATCTCACCCGACGAGAGCTGCGTGCCATGAGGCGCCGTCGTCGTCGGCCGATCCTCAAGGGCATCGTCATCGCCCTCGTCGTGGTCCTCGCGGTGGTCCTGGGTGGCGGGCTGTACGCGGCATACCGGCTCAACGGCAACCTGTCCTCGCTCGACATCACCGACGACCTGCTGAAGCCGGCCCCCGATGCCACCACCGACCCGACCACCGGCCACACGGCGATGAACATCCTCGTCATGGGGGTGGACACGCGGGAGGGCGCCAACAGCGCCTACGGCGACCCCACCAAGGACCCGGGCCTGCGGTCCGACACCACGATGCTCGTGCACCTGGCGGCGGACCGGCGCTCGGCCGTCGTCGTCTCCATCCCGCGCGACGCGATGATCCCCGCTCCGCCGCGCAAGGGCGAGTCCGCTGGCTCCGCCTCAGCGTCCGCCACGGCGACCTCGCCGACGAGCAGCCCCACGTCGACGCAGGCCGCAACCGGGCCTGGTTGTGTCATCGACGCCCCGGTCACCCAGTGGAGCAAGAGGATCTTCAACTCAAACATCGAGGACGGCGGCGTCAGCTGCGTCGTGGCCACGGTCATGCAGAACACCGGCGTCTCGATCGACCACGTCATGACGGTGGACTTCACCGGCTTCAAGAACATCGTGGACGCGATGGGCACCGTCGAGATCTGCACGACCTCCCCGGTCAAGGACAAGTACAGCGGGCTCGACCTCGCGGCCGGACGGCACCGGCTCGACGGAGAGCAGGCGCTGGCCTTCGTGCGCACGCGCCACGGCGTCGGCGACGGGTCCGACACCGGTCGGGTGCGGCTGCAGCAGGACTTCCTTGCGGCCGTGGTGCGCCAGGCGACCTCGACCGGCGTGCTGCTGAACCCGCCGAAGCTCTACAACGTCCTCGACGCGGCCACCAAGTCGCTCAAGACCGACGCCGACCTCGCCAACGTCTCCTCGCTGTCCGGCCTCGCCTCCCAGCTGCGCGAGCTGCGGCCCGCCGGCATCCGGTTCATCACCGCTCCGGTCGAGCCCTACCCCGCCAACCGTGACCGGGTGCAGCTGAGCCCGGCCGCCACCGACCTGTGGGAGATCCTGCGCGAGGACAAGCCGTGGCCCGGCACGACCGGCGCCTCGAGCTCCGCCTCCGCCTCCCCGAGCGCGACCCCGACCGTGGCGCCGAGCTCGGTCACCGTGAGCGTCGAGAACTCCTCGGGCACGAGCGGTCTCGGCGGCCAGGTCGCCCAAGCGCTGCGCGTGCAGGGCTTCACGGTCGGCGCCGTCACGGCGGCCGCCTCGCCGAGCAACGGCGTGGTCGTCCACCACTCCGCGGCCCAGCTCGCGCAGGCCCAGGAGGTGGCGCTCGCCTTCCCCGGCGCGACGCTCAGGGCCGACGGTGCCGCCGGCGCCCCGGTGCGGGTATCCGTCGGACGCGGCGCCCCCAAGGTCGTGGCGGTGCCCAACCGCTCGGGCACGACGCCGCTGCCGGCGCAGCCGATCACGGCGGCCCCGGTGCCGGGCAGCACCACGTCGAGCACGCCGACCCTGCAGGCCAAGGTCGCGAGCGACGACGTCTGCAGCGACACCAGCAAGGGCTGACCGGCGCGCGGGCCGGACGTTTTGCTCCGGCCCGCGCCCGACCGGTAGCCTGGGCAAGTTGCACTGGAGGTGTCGCATAGTGGCCTAGTGCGCCCGCCTGCTAAGCGGGTTGAGGTTGAAAACCTCTCGCGGGTTCAAATCCCGCCACCTCCGCCACACCCCTCACGAGGGATCGAGAGCCCCCGACCACAGCGGTCGGGGGCTCTCGCGTCTCCCCGCGACCAGCCCTCCCGGCCGTATGCCGACCCGGCCGCCGTCTCGGCATACGGGCGCACTGTCCGAAGTGAGACCCCGGTCACGGCCAGGGTGAGGCACGCCTTAACGTGATGGCATGGACTTCTCTTTGTCTCCGGTGCAGGAGCAGTGGCGCGACCGGATGGCCGACTTCCTCCAGGAGGAGGTCTATCCCGCCGAGGCCGTGGCCCGGCGCGAGGTCGCCGAGCTGGATGCCGAGCACCGGTGGACCCGCCCCGCCGTCATGGCGCGGCTGGCGGACCAGGCCCGCGCCGCCGGGCTGTGGAACCTCGGCCTGCCCGCGCCCTACGGCTCGGGGCTGAGCCACCTCGACCTCGCCCCCGTCGTCGAGCTGTCGGGACGGTCGCCGCACCTGGCGCCGGAGGCGATCAACGCCAACAGCCCCGACGTGGGCAACATGGAGCTGCTGCTGCGCCACGGCACGCCGGAGCAGCAGGAGCGCTGGCTCGCACCGCTGGCGGCCGGCGAGATCCGCTCGTCCTTCGCGATGACCGAGCCGGACGTCGCCTCGTCGGACGCGGGCAACATCTCCACCTCCATCGAGGTCGACGAGCAGACCCAGGAGGTCGTGATCAACGGCCGCAAGTGGTGGTCGAGCGGGGCCATGGCTCCCGACTGCCGCGTGATGCTGGTGATGGGCAAGTCCAACCCGCGCGGCCAGCGGCACCTGCAGCACTCGGTCGTGATCGTGCCGCGGGACACCCCGGGCGTGCAGGTCGTGCGGGCGATGTCGGTGCTGGGCTACGACGACCCCTACACCGGGGGGCACGGCGAGGTCGTCTTCGAGGACGTGCGGGTGCCGCTGGTCAACGTGGTCGGCGAGCTCAACCGCGGCTTCGCGCTGGCCCAGGCCCGCATGGCGCCGACCCGCCTCACGCACTGCCTCAAGCTGGTGGGCGTCGCGGAGCGGGCCTTCGACCTGATGGCCGAGCGGGTGCCGCGGCGCGTGGCCTTCGGGCGGCCGCTGGCGCAGCACGGGCTCGTGCAGGAGTGGGTCGCGCAGTCTCGCGTGGCGATCGACCAGGCCCGGTGGCTGGCCTACCGCGCGGCCTGGTCGCTGGACCACCAGGACGACCAGGACTCGGCGGCGGCGATCTCGGCGCTCAAGGTCGTGGCCCCCACGATGGCGAGCACCGTCGTCGACCGGGCGATCCAGGCCCACGGCGCCCTCGGGCTCTCGCAGGACTCGCCGCTGGGCGAGCTCAACGCCTACGCCCGCCAGATGCACATCGCCGACGGCCCCGACGAGGTGCACCTGATGGCCGTGGCGCGCCACGAGCTGCGGCGGTTCTCGGGCTAGGCCAGCGGCTCGAGCTCCGGGTGGCGCTCGACCGTCGACGCCTCGACGTCGGAGGCCCCGCGGTCCGGCGCGGCCATCCATCGGCGCAGGGCGACGAACCGGACCAGCGTCGAGACCACGTTGGCGACCGCGACGACGGCGGTCTGCACGCCGGCCGGGGCCCCTGGTGCCGCGGTCTGCAGCCCGAGCAGCGCGAGGCTCGTGAGACCCCAGGTGACCGCGAACACCGCCAGGCCCTGCAGCTGGTGCCGCAGCGCGTCCTGCCGGCCCCGCACCTCGAAGGTCCAGGCCCGGTTGGCGGCGGTGTTGAGGACCGTGGCGACGAGCAGCGCCACCAGGTTGGCCGACAACGCTCCGAGCGCTCCGGTCAGCGCCGCGAACATCCCGAGGTGGAGCACCGTGCTCGCCACCCCGATCGTCGCGAACCTGCCCAGCTGCGTGGCGAGCCCAGCGGCCGGACGCCCCTGCGCTGGCTCGCGGTCGGGTGCCTCGGGTGAGGTGGTGGGTGCCATCGTCTGAGCCTTTCCGTGGGGGGTCGGTCGGAGCAGGTATGTCGGAGCCCGGCGCCTCGTCAGGACGCCGCGAGCGGCTGGGTGAGGTCGTAGAACGTCGTGCCGTCGATGCTCACCGTCTGGTAGCTCGCGGCCGCCCAGGCCAGGATCTGGCTGGTGGTGGACGTCTCGGTCCAGGAGCCGCCCATGGCGCCCATCCCGCCGGAGGCGAGCAGGTAGTGGATCTGCCCGGAGGCGACGTAGGCCTGGAACTGCGCCAGGGTCGGCGACGGGTCGGTGCCGTTGAAGCCGCCGAGCGCCATCACCGGCTGCTCGGTGGCGAGCTGTAGGCCGGCCGCGTTCTGGGACCCGACGGCGGCCGCGACCCAGGTGTAGCTGTCGGCGTCGGCGGACAGCGCGCTCACGACCTCGGTCGAGGGGGTGCTGGCGCCGAGCAGGCCGCCCATGCCTCCACCCATGCCGCCGGCCATGCCACCACGTCCGGTGGTCGGACCGTTGGTGGTGCCGGTGGCGCCGTTGGCGGTGCCCTGCGGGGGCGTGCCACCCATCCCGCCCGGGCCGCCGCCGGGACCGCCCGTGCCGGACCCGGTCGACGGGCCGGCGGTGACGATCGAGCCGGTGTGCGCGGTGGTCACCGTCTGCGCGCTGCAGGCCGCGGGCCCGGCGAGGACCGCGACGAGGGCGGCCCCGGCCACGACCTTGACCGCCGAGGCGTGGATCCGGTCGAGCACCAGCATCAGCAGGGCGGCGGCCAGGCCGAGGACGACCACGACCCAGCGCAGCCAGGGCAGGAAGTCGGCCGAGCGGGCGAGCAGGACGAAGGACCAGGCCGACGCGATGGCGGTGGCGGCCGCGAGGGTCGTCATACCGAACCGGTCGCGACGCTCCCAGGCGAGGGTGGCGCCGATGGCGACCACCGCGGCCACGGCCGGGGCCAGGGCGACGGTGTAGTAGGCGTGGAAGATGCCCGCCATGAGGCTGAAGGTGAGGGCCGTGATCACGAGCCAGCCGCCCCACACGACCAGCTGGGCGCGGCGGCCGTCGGTGCGGGGGAGGCGCCCACGCATCACGAGACCGGTGACGAGCAGCAGCAGCGCGGACGGCAGCAGCCAGGAGATCTGCCCGCCGATCTCGGCGTCGAACAGGCGCGTCAGACCCGTCTGGCCCCACCCGTTGCCACCGCCCACGGACCCGGTCTCGTCGCCGGTGAGGCGCCCGAACCCGTTGTAGCCGAAGGTCAGCTCGAGGAAGGAGTTGGTCTGCGACCCGCCGATGTAGGGGCGGGCGGAGGCGGGCACGAGCTCGACGATCGCGACCCACCAGCCGGCAGAGAGGACCATCGCGAGCCCGGCCGCGAGCAGGTGCTGGATGCGGCGGCCGAGCGTCGTGTCGGCGGCGAGGAGGTAGGCGAGCGCGAACGCCGGCAGGACCAGGAACACCTGGAGGGTCTTGGTGAGGAAGCCGAACCCGAGGAGGACGCCGGTGGCGACGAGCCAGCGGGCGCGGCCCTCGTCGACGGCCTTGACGGTGGCCCAGGCGCCGAGGGTCATGAGCAGCACCAGCAGCGCGTCCGGGTTGTTGAACCGGAACATCAGCGTCGCGACGGGCGTGAGCGCCAGCGTGGCACCGGCGATCAGGCCCGCGGCGGCACCGAAGTGGCGCTTGATCGTGGCGTAGAGGACGCCCACCGATGCCACGCCCATGAGAACCTCGGGCAGCAGGATCGCGAACGAGCTGAGCCCGAAGATCCGCACGGACAGGGCCATCACCCACAACGAGGCCGGCGGCTTGTCCACCGTGATGGCGCTCGCGGCGTCCGAGCTGCCGTAGAAGAAGGCCTTCCACGACTCCGAGCCCGCCTGCACGGCGGCGGAGTAGAAGGCGTTGGCCCAGCCGGAGCTGGTGAGGTTGTAGAGGTAGAACGCCGCCGTGGCGCAGAGCAGGATCACCAGCGACGGGCGGGCCCAGCTCGGGTCCTCGGCCGGTCCGCGCCACAGGCGGGCTGCCCGGCCCTGGGCGTATGGCGTCGTCGCCGGCTGCTGTTCGCGAGGGGCGGTGCGCGGGGCGGCAGGTCCGCGGGCGCTGCGCCGAAGGGTCGAGGTCGTCATGCCACCAACGTTCGGCCGCGCGGTTGTGGGGACCCTATGAACCCCCTTTGCCGCCCCTACGGGCCTCGTCGGGTGCTTGGCGAGGGCTAGCGGAGGGGGAGCGTGACCGTGAACTCCGTGCGCCCGGGCACGGAGTCGACCCGCACGTCGCCGTGGTGCGCCTTGACGACGGCGTCGACGATCGACAGGCCCAGGCCGGTCGAGCCGGCGGCGCGGTTGCGGGCGGTGTCGCCTCGCGTGAACCGCTGGAAGAGGTTGGGCTGCAGGGATTCTGGTATGCCGGGGCCGTCGTCCAGCACCCTCAGGACCGCGCGGTCGCCCTCGACGCCCAGGGATGTGCGCACGACGGTGCCCTCGGGCGTGTAGCTGCGGGCGTTGGCGAGCAGGTTGACCAGCACCTGCTGCAGCCGGCCGCGGTCGCCGGTCGTCTCGATGACCGACTCGGGCAGGTCCAGCTCCCAGCGGTGCCCGGGTGCGGTGACCTGGGCGTCGCTGACGCACTCGAGCACGAGCATCGACAGGTCGACGGGGGCGTGGTCGAGGGGGCGACCGGCGTCGAGGCGGGCCAGCAGGAGCAGGTCCTCGACGAGGGTGGTCATGCGCTTGGCCTCCGACTCGATGCGGTCGAGGGCGTGCCGCACGCCTCCGGGCACGGGTTCGCGCTCCTTGCGGCTGAGCTCGGCATACCCCCTGATCGAGGCGAGCGGTGTGCGCAGCTCGTGCGAGGCGTCGGCCACGAACTGCCGGACGCGGGTCTCGGACTGGTGGCGCGCGGTGAGGGAGCTGTCGACGTTGTCGAGGAGGGTGTTGAGGGCGTGGCCGACCTGGCCGACCTCGGTGCGCCGGCTGGTGAGCTCGCCTGGGACCCGCTCGATGGGGGCCACCTCGCCGCGCGCCAGGTCGAGCTGGGAGACGCGGGTGGCGGTGTCGGCGACGCGGCGCAGGGGACGCAGGCTGCGGCGGACCAGCCAGATCCCGACCAGCGCCATGAGCGCGAGGCCGGTCAGGGAGGCCAGGGTGATCGTCCGCAGCAGCTCCTGGACCGAGGCCTTGACGCGCTGCAGGGGGATGCCGGTGACGATGGTCGTGCCGGAGCGGTAGGACGCGACGAGGCGGTAGCCACCGAGGCCGTCGACGTCGACGCTGCGGGGCTGGCTGCCGACGCCCGACTGCGAGATCGTGCCGACCTGCGCGGTCGTGAGGCGGGAGTAGTCGCCGTCGGAGATGACGTAGTCGCTGACCGCGCTGCCGTCCTGCAGGCACAGGCGCAGCATCCCCTCGCCGGTGCCCGGCGGACGGCTGGTGCAGGCCCGGACCACGTCGTCGCCGCCGAAGCGCCCCCCGCGGTCGACCATCTGGGACTGCTCGAGCAGCTGCTGGTCGACCTGCTGGGTGAGGCGCTGGTCCATGACCAGCACGGTCGCGCCGCCCATCGCCACCGTGACGGCGAGGAACAGCGCGACCATCGAGGTCACGAGCTTGGTGGTCAGCGACCAGTCGCGGACGCGCATGAGGTGGTCAGGCGCCGGTGGCGGGCTTGAGGACGTAGCCGACGCCGCGCATGGTGTGGATCATCGGGTCGCGGCCGTGGTCGACCTTCTTGCGGAGGTAGGAGATGTAGAGCTCGACGACGTTGGCCTGGCCGCCGAAGTCGTAGTTCCACACGCGGTCCAGGATCTGGGCCTTGGACAGCACGCGCTTGGGGTTGCGCATCAGATAGCGCAGCAGCTCGAACTCCGTCGCCGTCAGCGTGATCTCGTCGTCGCCGCGGCGCACCTCGTGGGCGTCCTCGTCCATGACCAGGTCGCCGACGACGAGCACCGACGCGGACTCCTCCTCCGCGATCGCGGTGCGGCGCATGAGGGCTCGCAGCCGCGCGACGACCTCCTCGAGGCTGAACGGCTTGGTGACGTAGTCGTCGCCGCCCGCCGTCAGGCCGGCCACGCGGTCCTCGACGGCGTCCTTGGCCGTGAGGAACAGGACGGGGATGTTGGGGTCGTCCTGACGCATCTTGCGCAGGACCTCCATGCCGTCGAAGTCGGGCAGCATCATGTCCAGCGCGACGGCGTCGGGCTTGAACTCCCGTGCGGCGCGGACCGCGTCGAGGCCGGTGCCGGCGGTGCGCACCTCCCAGCCCTCGTAGCGCAGGGCCATGGACAGCAGCTCGGCGATGTTGGCCTCGTCGTCGACGACGAGGACCCGGACGGGGGAGCCGTCGAGGCGGCGCAGCGCCGGGGTGGAGGTGGTGTGCGTGCTCATGCTCCTCATGACACCCGGCTTTCCTGTGGTGGTGACAGGTCGTTCCTGTGGCGATCCTGTGGGACCACTATGGCGGACTCTTGGCCCCTCGACATGGAGGCCACAGCCCCGCCACAGCGTGGCTCCGGATCGTCGGTGGCAGCCAGAGACCCCGCCGGCAAGGAGACCGACATGTTGCCTAATCTCAAGAACGACGCCACGAACACCATCAACGCTGCACCGACGCCCTCGGCAGAAGCGTCCGACGGAGCCTCGGTGGCGCCAGCCGTGCGCCCCGCCCGGTGGTCGGGCAGGAAGACGGCCGGGGCCGCGGCGCTCGCCGTCGGCATGGCCTCGATCGGGGGAGGCGCGATCGCCGCCGCCGCGCCGACCATCAACAGCCAGACCGAGGGCGGGACGGGCCGGATGGGAGGACCGGGCGGGCCGGGCGGCGGCTTCCGTGGCGGACGAGGCGGTATGCCGGGCCAGGGGCCCGGCCAGGCGGGGCAGCTGCCGGGCCAGCAGGTGCCGGGCCAGCAGGTGCCGGGGCAGCAGGTGCCGGGGCAGCAGGTGCCGGGGCAAGCGGGCCAGGTGGCCCCGGGCGCGACGGGAGCGAGCTGATGCTGCTCGCACGGCTCGTCGCCCGCCACAGCGCACGCCGGCTCCGTGCGACCCCGCGCCGCTCGCGCCTCGACCTGTCCCCGCTCCCGGTGTGCGGCTCCGGGGTGCCTCCGCTCGACGTGCAGCTCCGCCGCGCCTACCGGCGGTAGGAGGGGTCGCCGAGCTCGGCATACCGCCGGTGCAGCCGCGACCGCACCTCGGCCGGCGTCATGGCGCGTCGCTGCCGCTCGCCCCGTGCCACCAGGACGCCGGTCGCCGCGACCCCGGCGAGGCCGGCCGCGCCGAGGACCTTCCACCACGAGATGCGTCTCACGGCACGAGGATAGCCACCACGCCACCCGAGCCACGGCGCCTCAGACCGGCGCGGGTGCCAGACTCGGCGCATGGCGATCACGCTCGACCAGGCCGTGGACCACGCGCGCACCGGGGACATCTGGGTCTTTCGCGGGGCCAAGGGCGCCGACCGGGCGATCCAGGTCCTCACCAACGCCCCCGTCAACCACGTCGGTATGGCGGTGGTGCTCGACGACCTGCCGCCCCTGATGTGGCACGCCGAGCTCGGCAAGGGCCTGGTGGACCTGTGGACCGGGCAGCACCAGCGCGGGGTGCAGCTGCACGACCTGCGGGACGCGGTGACCCGCTGGCACGACGCCTACGGCCAGCGGGGCTTCCTGCGGCAGCTCACCCCTGAGGTGGGGCGCGAGCAGGAGGACGCGCTGCTGCGGACGATCGCGCGATGGGACGGCACGAGCTTCCCGCGCACCGCGACCCTCGCGGGCCGGTGGCTGCGGGGGCGACGCGGTCACCTGCCGTGGCGGCACGAGCAGCGACCGATCTCGGCGCGCCCCGAGCTGGCCTACTGCGCGGAGGTCGTGGCGGTGACCTACGAGGAGATGGGGCTGCTCGAGCCGGGTCGCCCGTCGAGCTGGTACGACCCCGGCAGGTTCTGGTCGGGCGACCAGCTGCCGCTGGCACCGGGGTGGCGTCTCGGCGACGAGATCGCCGTGACGACGGGCTGACGCGGACCTGCCGGACCGGGGTGCGAGCGGCCGGGCACCTCCCGCCGAGTGGTCGTATGCCGAAGCCCGGCGCGTGGCCTGCACGAGGTCACGCGCCGGGCTTCGGCATACCGGGGGGAAAAAGATCGACCGGCCTTGGTCTCATCAGCCTGGCGGACGAAGGCCGGTCGATGCCCCTACCGGGGGCGGGATCCTCGACCTGGCGGACGAAGGCCGGTCGATGCCCCTACCCCCGGCGGGATCATCAGCCTGGCGGACGAAGGCCGGTCGATGCCCCTACCCCCGGCGGGATCATCAGCCTGGCGGACGAAGGCCGGTCGATGCCCCTACCCCCGGCGGGTCAGGCGTTGGAGACGCGCTCCTTGAGACCGTCGAGCTCGGCGCGCAGCTCGGCCGGCAGCTCGTCGCCGAACTTGCCGAACCACTCCTCGACCATCGGGAGCTCCTGCTCCCACCCGGCCTTGTCGAACGCGAGGGCCGTGGCGAGCTGCTCGTCCGTGAGGTCGAGGCCGTCGGTGTTGATCTCCTCGGGCTTGGGCAGCAGACCGATCGGCGACTCG
>NZ_AUFG01000055.1 GCF_000426385.1 Arsenicicoccus bolidensis DSM 15745 | reverse complement strand
TCCTCGGACCGGCGGCTCCTCAGGCGGACGGCTCCTCGGACCGGCGGCTCCTCAGGCGGACGGCTCCTCGGCGACGGCCCCGGAGAACTGCGCCTGGTAGAGCCGGGCGTAGGCGCCGCCCGAGGCGAGGAGCTGGTCGTGCGATCCCTGCTCGACGATCGCGCCCTGCTCCATGACGACGATCCGGTCGGCGTGACGGATGGTCGAGAGGCGGTGGGCGATGACGAAGCTCGTCCGGTCGCGGCGGAGCCGGTCCATCGCCTCCTGGACGAGGGCCTCGGTGCGGGTGTCGACCGAGCTGGTGGCCTCGTCCAGGATCAGGATCGACGGGTCGGCCAGGAACGCGCGGGCGATGGTGAGCAGCTGACGCTGGCCCGCCGACAGCGACGAGCCGTCGTCGTCCAGCACCGTGTCGTAGCCGTCGGGCAGCGTCCGGATGAAGTGGTCGGCGTGGGCCGCGGCCGCCGCCGAGACCACGGCGTCCTCGGTGGGGTGGGCGGCGCCATACGCGATGTTGTCGCGGATGGTGCCGGTGAACAGCCAGGTGTCCTGCAGGACCACGCCGAACGCCGACCGCAGCTCGCCGCGGGGCAGGGCGCGGATGTCGGTGCGGTCCAGCGTGATCCGGCCGTCGTCGACGTCGTAGTAGCGCAGCAGGAGGTTGGCCAGGGTCGTCTTGCCGGCACCGGTGGGGCCGACGATGGCGATGGTCTGCCCCGGCTCGGCGACCAGGTCGAGGTGCTCGATGAGCGGGGTGTCGGGGGAGTAGGAGAAGGAGACGTCCTCGAACGCCACCCGACCGACGACGGTGCGCTCAGCCGGGCCATCTGCCCGGCCTCCGCCCGCGACGTCGCCGCCACCGGTCGCCGCCACGGTGCGCGCGGGCACGTCGGGGGACTCCTCCTCGGCGTCGAGCAGCGAGTAGACGCGCTCGGCCGAGGCGACGCCCGACTGGAGCATGTTGGCCATGGCGGCGAGCTGGCCGAGCGGCTGGCTGAACTGCCGGGAGTACTGGATGAACGCCTGCACCCCGCCGATGGACAAGGAGCCCGAGGCCACGCGCACGCCACCGATCACCGCGACGAGCACGAAGTTGAGGTTGGACACGAACCACATGGCCGGCTGGATGATGCCGGAGACGAACTGAGCCTTGAAGGCCGCCTCGTAGAGCGCGTCGTTGTGCTCGGCGAACGTGCGCTGGGCACCGGCACGCTGACCGAAGACCTTGACCAGGAGCTGCCCGGAGTACATCTCCTCGACGTGCCCGTTGAGGCGCCCGGTGGCGGCCCACTGCTCGCGGAACTGCGGCTGGGAGCGCTTGGCGATGGCCATCGTGATCACGGCCATGACGGGGATGCTCACGACGGCGACGATCGTCAGCAGCGGCGAGATGGTCAGCATCATGATGATCACGCCGAGGACCGTCAGGGCGCTGTTGAGCAGCTGGGTCATCGTCTGCTGCAGCGACTGGGCGACGTTGTCGACGTCGTTGGTGGCGCGGGACAGGATGTCGCCGCGGGACTCGGTGTCGAAGTAGCGCACCGGGAGCCGCTCGAGCTTGTGCTCGACGTCGTGACGCATCCGATGGACGGTGCGCTGCACGACGGTGGTGGTCAGCCACACCTGCACCCACGTGAACACGGAGGACAGGACGTAGAGACCGAGCGCCCACGCGAGCACCTGCGCAACGGCGCCCGTGTCGACCCCCGAGCCGGGGACGAGGTCGGGCATGCCGGACAGCAGGTCGGCCATGCGCGAGTCGCCGCGCGCGCGAAGCCCCTCGACGAGCTGCTCACGGGTGGCGGCGGCCGGCAGGTGCTGCCCGATCGCACCGGCGAACACGAGGTCGGTCGCCCGGCCGAGGACCTTGGGCCCGACCACCGAGAACGCCACGCCGATCACGCCGAGGACGGTGATCACGAGGATGTGGCCCCGGTGCGCGGTGAGGTCGCGCAGGAGCCGCCGTGCGGAGGCGCGGAAGTCGTCGGGCTTGGCCACGGGTGCGCCCATGGCCATCGGGCCGCGAGCGGGCGAGGTGCGACGCTCCTCGGTGGACGCACTCATGCGGCCTCCTCCTCGCTCAGCTGGGAGAGCACGATCTCGCGATAGGTCTCGCAGGTCTGCATGAGCTCGCCGTGGCGACCACGGCCGACGACCGCGCCCTCGTCGAGCACGACGATCTCGTCGGCATCCCGGATCGTGTTGACCCGCTGGGCGACCACGACCACCGTCGACTCGCGGGTGGTGGGCCGCAGGGCTGTCCGCAGGGCGGCGTCCGTCGCGTAGTCCAGCGCGGAGAAGGAGTCGTCGAACAGGTAGACCAGAGGCCGCCGCACGACCGCGCGGGCGATGGCCAGGCGCTGCCGCTGGCCGCCAGAGACGTTGGTGGCGCCCTGGGTGATGGGGGCGTCGAGGCCGCCCTCCATGGCCTCGACGAACTCACGCGCCTGCGCGATCTCCAGCGCAGCCCACAGCTCGTCCTCGGTGGCGTCCTCGCGGCCCAGGCGCAGGTTGCTGGCGACCGTGCCGGTGAACAGGTAGGGACGTTGCGGCACGAGGCCGAAGCACTCCCACAGGGCGTCGAGGTCGAGGTTGCGCACGTCGACGCCGTCGATCAGCACCTGGCCGGCCGTGGCGTCCATGAGCCGGGGGATCAGGTTGACCAGCGTCGTCTTGCCGGACCCCGTCGACCCGATGATCGCGGTCGTGCGACCGGGGCGGGCCACCAGGTCGATGTCGCGCAGGACGGGGTCGTCGGCACCGGGAAAGGTGAAGCTGACCCCGCGCAGCTCCACGACCCCGCGTCGCTCGACCGGTCGCACCGCCTCGGCGGGCGCCCGCACGGTGGGCTGCGTCGAGAGCACCTCGCTGATGCGCTCGGCGGACACCTGCGCCCGGGGCAGGACCATGAACATCATCGACGCCATCAGCACCGACATGAGGATCTGCATGAGATAGGTCATCATCGCGACGAGGTCCCCGACCTGCATGTCGCCGCTGTCGACCCGCAGACCGCCGAACCAGATCACCGCCACGGTCGAGACGTTCATGATGAGCATGATCAGCGGGAACATCGAGGTCATGAGCCGGCCCGCCGTGACCGCGACGTCGCGCAGCTCGTCGTTGGCGACCGCGAACCGCTCCTGCTCGGCCTGGTCCTTGACGAACGCCCGGATGACCCGCACGCCCGTGATCTGCTCCCGCAGGATCTGGTTGACGCCGTCGACCTGCACCTGCATGCGGCGGAACAACGGGTGCAGCCGCACGATGATCAGCCCGAGGCAGCCGACGAGGACGGGCACGACGACCAGCAGCAGGCCCGACAGCGCGACGTCGTGGCGCAGCGCCATGACGACCCCGCCGACGGCGGTGATGGGTGCGGACACCATCATCACGAGCGTCATGAACACGAGCATCTGGATCTGCTGGACGTCGTTGGTGGTGCGGGTGATCAGCGACGGTGCGCCGAACCTGCCGAGCTCCTCGGCGGCGAACTCCTCGACGGTGCTGAAGATCTCGGCCCGCAGGTCGCGACCGAAGCGCATCGCGGTGCGCGCGCCGTAGTAGATCGCGACCAGGTTGGCGAGGATCTGCACGACCGTGATGGCCAGCATCCAGCCGCCCGTGCGCATGACATAGCCGGTGTCCCCCTGCGCGATGCCGCGGTCGATGACGTCGGCGTTGAGCGTGGGGAGGTAGAGGTTGGCCAGCACCTGCACGGTCTGGAAGATCAGGACCAGGACGAGGGGTCCGCGGTGGCGCGCGAGGTGGCGGCGCAGGATGGCTGACAGCACGGGGACACGGTAGTCCTCGGCACCGACATACCCCATCGGGTTGCCGGCGGCCTCGTCGGCCTGCCGTCGTCCGTGGGCCGCAGGTCGGCGTGGCAGGCTAGGGGCATGACCCAGCCATCAGGGTGGTACGACGACCCCCAGGACCCCACCTACCTCCGCTACTTCGACGGAGTCTCGTGGAGCGACCACCGGGCGCCCAAGGTGGCCCCGCAGGTGGCGCGGTCCCAGATCGGCGAGGGCGCGCACGTCGAGGACTTCCACCTGCGCGAGCGTCAGCGTGAGCAGCAGGCCCGTCAGGCCCAGTCCGGTCAGCACAGCCAGTCCAGCCAGCACAGCCACCAGAGCGACGGTCGTCAGGGGCAGAGCCCGTATGTCGCCCCGAGCGGTGGCCTCGGGGGTGGCGGCACCGCGCAGCCCCCCCGCCGGCAGCAGGCTCCTCATCCCGGCGCCTACGCCCAGCCGGCGCAGGACACCACCCCGGACGGGCAGCCCCTCAGCGGATGGTGGCGGCGGTTCTTCGCCTGGATCCTCGACGGGCTTCTCGTCCTGCTCGTGATGCTGCCGCTCACGGCATACCTCATGCGCGACTGGATCCCGCAGGTGCAGTCCTGGTGGGACGCGGCGATGGCGGCCGCGGCGGCCGGGAGCTCGACGCTGCCGGAGACCCCGATGCCGGGCGCGGCCCTGCAGCTGCAGGTCGCGGGGGCGATGTTCGCCGCCGCCGTGCTCTACGAGGTCGTCTGCCTGAGCCGGTGGGGCCGCACCCTCGGGCGCCTGATCACCGGGATCAGCGTCCGCAGCATCGACGAGGCCGCCCCGGCGCCCGCCGGCCAGATCGCCCTGCGCACGATCGTGAAGAGGCTGGGCGACGTCCTGCCAGGCGCCATCGGCATGGTGTGGATGCTGGTCGACGGCCTCTGGCCGCTGGCCGACCGGCCGCTGCACCAGGCGATCCACGACAAGGTCGGCAAGACCTGCGTGGTGCGCGGCCCGCTGCCGCCCCGCCGGCGCTAGCCCGTTCGGCGGTCATCGGGGACGCACGCCCACGGCCTCCAACCGATCGCGACGCCCCGACGTCACCCTAGGAGTACACCCGCACCACGACCTGCTCCGGGGGGGATCCTCCGCGTGCCCACAGCCCGTCCCGGCCGCGCCGCCTACCTGCCTGGTCTGGACGGCGTGCGGGCTGTGGCGGTCCTGCTGGTGCTGGCCTACCACCTCGGCCTGCCGCAGGCCCCGGGCGGCTTCCTCGGGGTCGACGTCTTCTTCGTCCTCTCCGGCTACCTCATCACCAGCCAGCTGTGGTCGCGGTGGTCGGGCCAGGCCCCGTCCCGCGGCTCCCTCGTGGAGTTCTGGCACCGCCGGCTCCGACGACTGATGCTGGCGGTCGCCGCGGTCGTCGGTGCCACCTCGCTGGCGGTGCTCCTGCTCGATCGCGACCAGGTCCACGCGTTCGTGGGCGACGTGGTCGCCGCGGGGACCTACACCTCCAACTGGTGGTACGTCCTGCACGAACGCTCCTACTTCGAGGCCTCCGGGCGACCACCGGTCCTGCAGCACCTGTGGTCCCTCGCGGTGGAGGAGCAGTTCTACCTCCTCTGGCCCCTGGTCGTGCTCGGCTGCCTGCGGGCTCGCCGGACCGTCGCGGGGCGTCGCCGCCTGCTGCTGACCGTCACCACGGCGGGCGCCATCGGCTCGGCGCTCGTCATGGGGGTGGGGACCGCTCTCGCGGCCGCTCCGGCCCACGCGGACGCGTCGCGCTTCTACTTCGGCACCGACAGCCACGCGTCGGGGTTGCTGCTGGGTGCTGCCTTCGCCGTATGGCGGTGGGGTGCCGGCTTCGACCCGCTCGCCCCTCGGCTGCGGCCGTGCACTCCGTGGTTGGCGGCTGCAGGAGCCGCTGCCACTGCCGCCCTGCTCCTCCTCGTGGCGCGGGTCGACGCCTGGACGCCCTGGCTCTATCGCATCGGGTTCCCCCTCGTGGGCGTCCTCGTGCTCGTCGTCATCGCCGCGGCCACCCGACCTGGGCGCTTCGCGACGCTGGTCGGCTCACCGATGCTGCGCTCGGTGGGCAGGCGCTCCTACGGCCTCTACCTCTGGCACTGGCCCGTCGTGTGCTTCCTGCGCCCCGGCCTGGACATCCCCTTGGACGGCATCTGGGCAGGCGTGGCGCAGCTCGGCGTGATCGTCCTGCTCTCCGAGCTGGGCTATCGCCACGTCGAGGTGCCCTGCCGGCGCGACGGCGTGCGCGCGACGCTGCGCCGCTGGACCCGCCAGCCGTGGCACCGGCCGGCACCGGCCTTCCTTCTCGGCAGCACGGCATCGCTCGTGGCCATCACGGTCGTGGCCGTGCTCACCCCGGCGCCCACCGGGGCCAGCGCCGCGGGGCAGGCCGTCGACGCACTGCCCTCGGTGCCGGCGCCGACGGCCCTCCCGCCGCGGCCGGCACCAGCGCCGACCACCTCGGCCACACCCGCGACGCCGACACCGTCCGCCAGCGCTGCTCCGACGCCCACGGTGTCGGCATCGTCCTCGGCGGCGACCCCTCGCCGGGTGGACGCGGCGACGTCCACGCTGCGCGTCTACGGCGACTCGGTGGCGCTGGGCGCCGAGCCGGGGCTGCGGCACGCCTTCCGCAGGGTCGTGAACCGGGCGGGCGTGGGGGAGCAGGCGGGCGAGGTCCTCGGGAGCCTGGAGGCCGACGCCGCGGCGGGGAGGCTCGGCGACGCGATCCTGTGCTCCACACGGGCGACAACGGGGTCATCGACGGGGGACAGCTGGCGCGCACGCTGGACTCGGTGGGGGACCGCCCGGTCCTCGTCGTCCGACCCCGCGTCCCGCGGCCGTGGCAGCAGCGCAACCTCGACACCATCGACGAGGTCGTCCGTGGGCGCACCACGGTCAAGGTCGTGGACTGGCACTCCGCCTCGGAGGGGCGCCGTGGGTGGTTCGTCTCCGACGGCACCCACCTGCAGACGCCGGGGATCGCGGCGTATGCCGCCATGATCCGCGACGCCGCCGAGAGCATCCGGTCGTAGCCCGACGTGTCTCGGGGCGGCGCGCCTGTCTCGTGCTGCAGGGTGAGACGGCCTCGGTGCGGGTGTCGGGTGGGGTGCGTCTCGGGGTGGCGCGCCTGTCTCGTGCTGCAGGGTGAGACGGCCTCGACGCGGAGACCGGGCGGGGGCGCGCGGCCTCAGGCCGGTCCGAGGCGCGGGGCGCCGACCAGCTCAACTCCCGCCGCACGCAGCTCGCCCAGCGCGCGCTCGGTCGTGTCCGGCGCGACGCCCGCGGTGAGGTCGAGCAGCACGCGCGTGGACAGCCCCACGGCGACCGCGTCCAGGGCGGTGGCCCGCACGCAGTGGTCGGTCGCGATGCCCACGCAGTCCACGGCCGTGATCCCGTGCGACGCGAGCCAGCCAGCGAGCGGCTCACCCTCGGCCGTCAGCCCCTCGAAGCCCGAGTAGGCGGCCGACCGCCGGCCCTTGCGCACGACCACGTCGACCTGGTCCAGGGCAGGGCGCAGCCCCTCGTGGAAGTCGGCGCCCGGCGTCCCGGCGGCGCAGTGCACGGGCCACGTGTCGACGTAGTCCGGCTCCTGCGCCCAGTGGCCGCCGGGGTCCTCGTGCCAGTCCTGGGTGGCCACGACCGCGGCATACCGGTCCCTGTCCGAGCCACTGCCCGAGCCGCTGTCCGAGCCCGAGCCCCAGCCCGCGCCCGAGGCGTCGCGCGAACGCACCAGCGACGCGACGTCCCGCGCCACCGCGGCCCCGCCGGCCACGGCCAGCGACCCGCCCTCGCAGAAGTCGCCCTGCACGTCCACGACCAGCAGCGCCCGCCGCTCGCCCCCAGCCTCGCCCGCCACCGGTCAGCCCTCCACGTCGTCGACGAACTGGGTGGGGATCGCCGGCTCGCCGCGCGACAGGCGTCGTGCCCGCGCCGGCAGCTCGGCCACGGACGCCTCGTGCCGGGCCCGCGCGGCCTCGAGCGACAGGTCGCCGACGATCTCGCCACCGCGGACCAGCTGCACGAGCAGCTCGCGGTCGTTGTCGTCGCCCACCGGGTGCTCGCCGATGCCGATGACCTCGGCCTGCGCCGCGCCGCGCTCGTCGAGCCGGCGCAGGGCGTACTTGCGGCCACCCACCGACGTCTTGGACGCGGAGGCCTTGGCCACCGAGACCCACGTGCCGTCGTCGTCCTTGCGGGCGACGAGCTTGTAGACCATGCCCGCGGTCGGCGCGCCCGAGCCGGTGACCAGCGAGGTCCCGACCCCGTAGCCGTCGACGGGGGCGGCGGCCAGCGCCGCGATGGCGTACTCGTCGAGGTCCGACGTCACGGTGATGCGGGTCTTGGTGGCGCCCAGCTCGTCCAGCTGCTGGCGCACCTCGCGGGCCTGCGCGACGAGGTCCCCGGAGTCGAGGCGCACGCCGCCGAGCTCGGGCCCCGCGAGCCGGACGGCCTCGGCCACGGCGGCGCGGACGTCATACGTGTCGACCAGCAGCGTGGTGCCCTTGCCGAGGGACTCCAGCTGGGCCTGGAAGGCCCGGCTCTCCGTGTCGTGCAGCAGCGTGAACGAGTGCGCGGAGGTCCCGGCCGTCGGCACCCCGAACCGACGTCCGGCCTCGAGGTTGGAGGTCTTGCCGAAGCCCACGATGTAGGCCGCGCGGGCCGCCGCCACCGCCGCCTCCTCGTGGGTGCGCCGCGAGCCCATCTCGATGAGCGGGCGCTCCTCGGCGGCCGTGACCATGCGCGACCCGGCCCCGGCGATGGCCGAGTCGTGGTTCATGATCGACAGGACCAGCGTCTCGAGGATGCAGGCCTCGGCGAAGGTCCCCTCGACGACCAGCAGCGGCGAGCTGGGGAAGTAGACCTCGCCCTCGGCGTAGCCCCAGACGTCGCCGGTGAAGCGATAGGAGGCGAGGTAGTCCAGCGTCGTCTCGTCCACGACCTGGTGCTCGCGCAGGAAGGCGATCTCCTCCTCGCCGAAGCGGAAGTCGCGGATGGCCTCGACCACCCGACCGGTCCCGGCGACGACCCCGTAGCGACGCCCGTCGGGCAGCCGCCGCGCGAACACCTCGAAGACGCAGTCGCGGTGGGCTGCGCCCGAGTGCAGGGCGGCCTGCAGCATCGTCAGCTCGTAGTGATCGGTGAGGAGGGCCGTGCTGGCCACGTTGCGAGTCACGCGAGGCACTCTAACCGCCCCCTACCCCTGCGGGGAGGCAGAGCCCGTATGCCGCCCGCCCACCGTCACCCGGGTGATCCTGGTCGCGCGCGGCCCGGACTGACGTAGCGTGGTGATCCCGGTCACGCCCACCCGCGGCGGCCGACGACCCACCAACGACGATGGGAGCACCGATGAGCGTCTATCCCCAGCCCGGCAGCAGCGAGTCACCGATCGAGATCAAGGAGCGCTACGGCCACTGGATCGGGGGTCGCTGGACCGACCCGGTCAAGGGCGAGTACTTCGACAACCCGACGCCGGTGACCGGCCAGGTCTTCACCAGCATCGCGCGCGGCACCGCCGAGGACATCGACGCCGCCCTGGACGCCGCGCACCGGGCCGCTCCCGCGTGGGGCCGCACGTCCGTCGCCGACCGGGCGAACGTCCTGCTCAAGATCGCCGACCGCATGGAGGAGCACCTCGAGCAGATCGCGGTCATCGAGACGTGGGACAACGGCAAGGCCGTCCGCGAGACGCTCAACGCCGACATCCCGCTCGCGATCGACCACTTCCGCTACTTCGCCGGGGCGCTGCGCGCCCAGGAGGGCGGGATCAGCCAGATCGACGAGATGACGGTCGCCTACCACTTCCACGAGCCGCTCGGCGTGGTCGGGCAGATCATCCCGTGGAACTTCCCGATCCTCATGGCGGTGTGGAAGCTCGCCCCCGCCCTGGCCGCCGGCAACGCGATCGTCCTCAAGCCCGCCGAGCAGACCCCCTGGTCGATCCTCAAGCTCGTCGAGATCATCGGCGACCTGATCCCCGAGGGCGTCCTCAACATCGTCAACGGCTTCGGCGTCGAGGCGGGCAAGCCCCTCGCGTCGTCCCCGCGCATCGCCAAGATCGCGTTCACCGGCGAGACCACGACCGGCCGCCTGATCATGCAGTACGCCAGCCAGAACATCATCCCGGTCACCCTTGAGCTCGGCGGCAAGAGCCCCAACATCTTCTTCGAGGACGTCGCCGAGCAGCAGGACGCGTTCTACGACAAGGCGCTCGAGGGCTTCGTCATGTTCGCGCTCAACCAGGGCGAGGTCTGCACGTGCCCGTCGCGGGCGCTGGTGCAGCGCTCGATCTACGACGGCTTCGTCGCCGACGGCATCAAGCGGGTCGAGGCGATCGTCCAGGCCAACCCCCTGGACACCGACACGATGATGGGCGCCCAGGCCTCCAACGACCAGTTCGAAAAGATCATGAGCTATCTCGCGATCGGTCGCGAGGAGGGAGCCAAGGTCCTCACCGGAGGCGAGAAGGCCGAGCTGGAGGGCGATCTCGCGGGCGGGTTCTACATCCAGCCCACGATCTTCGACGGCCGCAACGACATGCGGATCTTCCAGGAGGAGATCTTCGGTCCGGTCGTGGCCCTGACCTCCTTCGAGGACGACGCCGAAGCGCTCGCGACCGCCAACGACACGCTCTACGGCCTCGGCGCGGGCGTGTGGACCCGGCAGATGCAGCGCGCCTACACGATGGGGCGGGCGATCCAGGCGGGCCGCGTCTGGACCAACTGCTACCACCAGTACCCCGCGCACGCCGCGTTCGGCGGCTACAAGCAGTCCGGCATCGGCCGCGAGAACCACAAGATGATGCTCGACCACTACCAGCAGACCAAGAACCTCCTGGTCTCCTACAGCCCCGACAAGCTCGGGTTCTTCTAGAGATGAGCGATCACCAGCCCGCGGAGCCGGTCACCCCAGCGGTGTGCCCGGCTCCGCAGGAGCGGTCGTATGCCGAGATCCCGCAGCCGGCGCCGTCGCGGGTCGGGCTCACCGAGGCCGCCGCGGAGCTGCTGCGCCGGCTCGTGGACCGCAACGGCCCCCTGATGTTCCACCAGTCCGGCGGGTGCTGCGACGGCAGCTCCCCGATGTGCTACCCCGAGGGGGAGTTCCTGACCGGTGACGCCGACGTGCTGCTCGGACGGCTCGTGGCTCCGGGGCTTCCCGGCATACCCGTCTGGATCTCGCGGGCGCAGCACGCGTCGTGGGCCCACACCCACCTCACGATCGACGCCGTCCCCGGACGGGGTGGCGGCTTCTCGCTGGAGTCGCCCGAGGGCCTGCGCTTCCTGACCCGCTCGCGGCTGCTGACCGAGGAGGAGCGCGCCACCGACCTGCCACCCCCACCAGGATCGTGAGGGTTTCCTCCACCTTCCTTGGACCAGACCCTCACGATCTCGGCGGAGCCAGGGCGGGCGCGCGTCTGCCTAGACTGGCGACCATGTCCGTCGCCCCCGTCGAGCTCGACCTGCCGCAGTCGGACGAGCTCATCGTCCCCGACGTGCCGTGGGTGACCCTCGTCTGGAACGACCCGGTCAACCTCATGTCCTACGTGACCTACGTCTTCCAGGAGTACTTCGGCTACGACCGGGCCAAGGCCGAGAAGCTCATGCTCGACGTCCACCTCGAGGGGCGCGCGGTCGTCAGCTCGGGCACGCGCGACGAGATGGAGCGCGACACCGAGGCGCTGCAGGGCTACGGCCTGTGGGCGACCTACCAGAAGGACGAGTAGATGGCCCAGGCCTTCCGACGCCACGGCGACCGCATCGTCGGGCACCTCGACGAGGACGAGCGGGAGCTCGTCGCCAGCCTGCTGGTCCAGGTGGGGCGCCTGATCCGGGGCATGGGTCCGGCGATCCCCGACCCCACGGGCGACCCGCTGACCGACGCCATGGCGGGCCTGTCGGCCGAACCACCGCGGCGCCAGGCCGACCCGGCGCTGCGGCGGCTGTTCCCCGACGCGCGCCGCGACGAAGGGCAGCAGGCCGAGGAGGAGGCGCAGGAGTTCCGCCGGCTCACCGAGATGGGCCTGCGCCAGCGCAAGGTCGCGACCATCGACGCCGCGGTGTCGCTGCTCGAGCACGCCACCGACCCCGAGGTCCTGACGCTGACGACGGCGCAGGCCGGCCAGCTGACCGTCGCGCTCACGGACGTGCGGCTGGTGCTGGGGGAGCGGCTCGGGCTGCGGACCGACGAGGACGCCGAGGCCCTCGAGGAGCTGGTCGAGCAGTACGGCGAGGACCACCCGCACGTGCAGACCGCCGCGCTCTACGACTTCCTGACCTGGATCCAGGAGACGTTGGCGGAGGCGTTGGTCCGCTGAGCAGCGCGGCTGCCGCTCGCCGCACCTCACCGACCGCTCACGTCACGATTCGGGCGCAGCGCATCCGTCCGTGGCTCGATCCGTTGTCCGGCATGATCATGCGTGGCATGGTTCACACACCGCTCACTCATGCCTATGGAGGTAGCCCCGTGCCCATCCGTCCCGCTCGAGCCTCGGTGGTCGTCGCCGCCCTGGCGGTCGCCTCGTCCCTGTCCCTCGCCGCCTGCGGGTCGGACTCGCTGGAGTCCGGAGGCGCCAAGGCCTCCAGCGCCGCCGGATCGGCCACCGCCGCCGCCAGCCAGGCCGTCGACCAGGCCCTCGCCGACAAGGTGCCCGCCAAGATCAAGCAGGCCGGCGTCCTCAAGGTCGGCTCGGACGCGTCCTACGCCCCCAACGAGTTCATCGGCGACGACGGCAAGACCGTCACCGGCATGGACGTCGACCTGTTCACCGCCGCGGCGCAGAAGCTCGGTCTCAAGGCGGAGTTCCAGAACGCCGAGTTCCCGTCGATCATCCTGGGGGTCACCTCCGGCAAGTTCGACATCGGCGTCTCGTCCTTCACGATCAACGCCGACCGCAAGCAGAAGGTCAACATGGTGCAGTACTTCAACGCCGGCACCCTGTGGGCGGTCAAGAAGGGCAACCCCAAGCAGGTCGACCCGGCCAAGGCGTGCGGCCTCAAGGTGGGTGTCCAGAAGGGCACCGTCCAGATCGACGACCTGACGGCCCGCTCCAAGAAGTGCACCGACGCTGGCCAGCCGGCCATCACCCAGATCGTCGAGACCGAGCAGTCCAAGGTCACCGCCGACCTGTCCTCGGGCAAGGTCGACGCCATGGCCGCCGACTCCCCGATCACCAACTACGCCGTCAAGCAGACCAACGGTCAGCTGGAGAAGGTCGGCGAGCTCTACGACTCCGCGCCGTACGGCATCGTCGTCCCCAAGGACCAGCAGGCCCTGGCCGAGGCCATCGGTGGGGCGTTCGCCGCGATGGAGAAGTCCGGGGACTACAAGAAGGTCCTCGAGAAGTGGAACAACGCCGACGGCGCCGTCACCGCGTTCCCGGTGAACCCCTGATCCATGGCTGATTCCGTCTCGAGGTCACCCCAGCAGGGACAGCCGGTCAGCACGACGGACCGGCCGGGCGCCATCGACGCCCGGCCCGTCCGGCACCCCTGGCGCTGGGTCGCCGTCGCCGTCATCCTCGTCCTCCTGGCCATGATGGTGAGCTCCTTCCTCACCAACGAGCGCTGGGACCTGGCGTTCATGGTCAAGGTCATGAACTACAAGCCCGTGCTCAACGGCCTGCTGATGGGCACCATCCTTGGCACCCTCGGTGCGATGGTCATCGGCGTCACGCTGGGCGTGATCCTCGCCGTGATGCGCCTGTCGTCCAACCCCGTGCTGACGTTCACGGCCGCGGCCTACACGTGGTTCTTCCGCTCCATCCCGCGGCTCGTCCTGCTGGTCATGCTGGGTACCGGAGTCGGCTACCTCTACCCCGAGCTGACCCTGGGCGTACCCTTCGGCCGGCAGCTCGCGGGGGCGCTGGGCCTCGGGACCGACCTGACCATCACCCAGATCGACGTCAACGCCTTCTCGTCCACCCTGTGGGCCGGCATCATCGGGCTCGGCCTGTCCGAGGCGGCCTACATGGCCGAGATCGCCCGCGCCGGGATCCTGTCCGTCGACCAGGGGCAGCGGGAGGCCGCGCAGGCGCTCGGCATGCCCGGCGGCAAGACCATGCGCCGGATCGTGCTGCCGCAGGCCATGCGCGTCATCGTGCCGCCCACCGGCAACGAGACCCTCGCCATGGTCAAGGACACCTCGCTGCTGTCGGCCGTGCCGATCAGCGCCGAGCTCTTCTACCAGACCCAGGTCATCGGGCAGCGGACCCTGCAGATCATGCCCACGATGATGGCGGCCGTGTGCTGGTACCTCGTCGTGTGCTCGGTCCTCATGGTCGGCCAGCTCTACCTCGAGCGGCACTTCGGCAAGGGCTTCGGGACCCGGCCCAGCAAGAAGGACCAGCAGGTCAACCGCCTGCTCGCGACCACGGGGAGCCACTGATGAGCAGCCGTATGACGGAGCCCGCCGCCACCGGGCGTGACGGCGACGCGCGAGACGCCGGCCGGGCCGGCATACCGTTGGTGCACGCCGTCAACGTGCACAAGGCGTTCCACGGCAACGAGGTGCTCAAGGGCATCGACATGGACGTCCACCAGGGTCAGGTCGTGTGCCTGCTCGGGCCGTCCGGGTCGGGCAAGACGACCTTCCTGCGGTGCATCAACCAGCTCGAGTCGATCGACGGCGGCCGCATCTGGGTCGACGGCGACCTCATGGGCTACCGCGACGTGGGCGGGCGGCTGCACCACCTGACCGACAAGCAGGTCGCGGCCCAGCGGCGCGAGATCGGCATGGTGTTCCAGCGGTTCAACCTCTTCCCGCACATGACGACGCTCGCCAACGTCATGGAGGCGCCGATCCAGGTCAAGGGGGAGCGCAAGGCCGAGGTCAGGGAGCGGGCCGTGCAGCTGCTCGACCGGGTCGGCCTGGCGGAGAAGGCCGACGCCTATCCCAGCCAGCTGTCCGGCGGGCAGCAGCAGCGCGTCGCGATCGCGCGGGCGCTGGCGATGCAGCCAAAGCTGATGCTCTTCGACGAGCCGACGTCCGCGCTCGACCCCGAGCTGGTCGGCGAGGTGCTGACGGTCATGCGCGAGCTCGCGGCCAGCGGCATGACGATGATCGTGGTGACCCACGAGATGGCGTTCGCCCGCGAGGTGGCCGACCACGTCGTCTTCATGGACGCCGGGGTCGTCGTCGAGCAGGGCCCGCCGCGCGAGGTCATCGGCAACCCGAGGCACGAGCGGACCCAGGCCTTCCTGTCGCGGATGAGGTCGGAGTCGCACGACGGCTGACGGCCCGCCAGCCTCTATCCTCGGTCGGGTGAGCGACGCACCCATCGGCATCTTCGACTCCGGCTACGGGGGTCTCACGGTGGCCCGGGCCGTGCTCGACCAGCTGCCGAGCGAGTCCATCGCCTACCTCGGCGACACGGCGCGGGCGCCATACGGCCCCCGCCCGATCGCCGAGACCCGCCGCTATGCGCTGGAGTGCCTGGACCGGCTCGTCGACCACGGCGTCAAGGTCCTGGTCATCGCGTGCAACACCGCGAGCGCCGCCGTGCTCCACGACGCGCGGGAGCGGTATGACGTGCCCGTGGTGGAGGTGATCCGGCCGGCCGTGCGACGCGCGGCCGCCGCCACCCGCAACGACGTCGTCGGCGTCATCTCGACGCGGGGGACCCACCAGAGCCGGGCCTACCCGGACGCCTTCGCGGCGGCCCCGCAGATCCGCGTCGTCAGCCAGCCGTGCCCGCGGTTCGTGGAGTTCGTGGAGTCGGGGGTGACGGGCGGTCACGAGGTGCTCGAGGTCGCGCGCGGCTATCTCGAGCCGGTCATCGCCCAGGGCGTCGACACCCTCATCCTCGGCTGCACGCACTATCCGCTGCTCACGGGCGTCATCTCCTATGTGATGGGAGACACGGTGACACTGGTGTCGTCCGCCGAGGAGACTGCCAAGGACGTCTACCGCGTGCTCGCCGACGGCGACGCGCTGCGACCGGCCGACCAGGGCCCTCCGTCCCACGGGTTCACCACCACCGGCGACCCCGAGGAGTTCCGTCGGCTGGCGCGGCGCTTCCTCGGCCCCGAGGTGGACACCGTGTTCGCCGACGACAGAGGTGCCCCGTGAGAATGACCGTGATCGGATGCTCGGGGTCCTTCCCGGGGCCGCAGTCGCCCGCCTCCTGCTATCTCGTGCAGGCCGACGACGAGGCCGGCCGCACCTGGTCGATCCTGCTCGACCTCGGCAACGGCGCGCTCGGCGTGCTGCAGCGGCACCTGGCGCTCGACGAGATCGACGCGGTCCTGCTCTCGCACCTGCACCCCGACCACTGCCTGGACGTGTGCGGGCTCTACGTCACGCGCAAGTACTCCCCGGCCCGCGCGGACGGCGGGCGCCTGCCGGTGCACGGCCCCCACGGCGTGGAGCGGCGGATGGCCGAGGCCTACGGCGGCGAGGAGGGCTCGGCGCTGGCCCGTCAGCTCGACTACCGCGAGTGGGAGGCCCGGCAGCCGGTGCGGATCGGACCGTTCACGGTCACCCCGATCCCTGTCAACCACCCCGTCGAGGCCTACGGCCTGCGCGTGGAGGCGGACGGGCAGGTGCTGGCCTACAGCGGCGACACCGACTCCTGCCCCGAGCTGTCCGAGCTGTTCACGGCGGCGACGCTGGCGCTGGCGGACTCGGCGTTCGTGGACGGGCGCGACGAGACGCGCGACATCCACCTGACCGGGTCGCGCGCGGCCGCCGCGGCGGTCGAGGCCGGGGGAGTGCAGCGGCTGATGCTGACGCACATCCCGTCCTGGAACGACCCCGAGGTGTGCCGCGCCCAGGCCGCGGCGGTGTGGGCGGGCGAGGTCGAGCTCGCCGAGCCCGAGCGCACCTACCCCCTCTGACCCGCCGCCGGCAGAGGCATCGACCGGCCTTCGTTCGGAAGTTGTCAACCTGTCTTGGACAGGTTGATGCCGACGGTGCCCGGTGGTGTCTTGGCGCGGGGTGGTTTGCGGTACCGCTCGGGGTGCTCGCGGTAGTTCTTGTCGAGCGTGGCTTGGCGCTGGGCGTGGATGGTCTCGACCTGGCCGGTGTAGACCTGCTCGGGCGTGAAGTTGGCCAGGCCACTGTGGTGGTGCTCGGCGGCGTAGCGACGCAGGTAGGCCTCGATCCAGGCGCGGGCCTCCTCGACGGTGGCGAAGAACTCGGGCATGTCCAGGTCGTACTTGATGGTCTTGAACAGGGCCTCGCTGAACGGATTGTCGTCCGATGCGTGCGGGCGACTGAACGAGGCCTGTACGACCTGCTCGACGTCGTCCAGCAGCTCGGCCAGGTCCCTCGAACGCATCTGTGCCCCGTTGTCCGAGTGCAGGACTTTCGGGCGCCCGAACGCGGTGAACGCCTGCGCGAACATGTCCACCGCGTGATGACGTGACCCGTCTAGCTCGACCCTGAACCCGATCGGGAACCGGGAGTACACGTCCATCACCAAGAACAGCTGGTAGCAGGACCG
>NZ_AUFG01000054.1 GCF_000426385.1 Arsenicicoccus bolidensis DSM 15745 | reverse complement strand
GATCCGGGCCACCGGGTCGTCGGTGACGACCACCGCCTGAGGCGAGCGGGACCCGGCGACCCCGCTGCGGAACCAGTTCCGCAGCGTCGCCCCCGGAATCCCCAGCTGGTCACCCACCTGCGTGCAGGCACGCTTGTGCGCCAACCCAGGACTCTCCTTCAACGTCTCCTCGACCATGCGCACGGCGCGCTCACGCAGCTCATCGCTGTACTTCCTCGGTGCGGGCATAACTCCAGCCTCCCTGAAGAGGTCAGAACCCTCCACCAAACCCGGGGCGGTTCAGGGCGGACATCTCCTTGCCACGATCCCAGGTCAGCGATCTGACCAGCTCGGTGGGCAGGCCGGCCATCGTACGGGCCAGGGCGTTCTTCATCGTGAGGGCGCCGTACCCCGCCAAGGCCGGCCCGTTCTTGACGCTCTGCTTGTGCCGGTATCCCTCCTCACGGGGCAGATGGACCAGCATCGTGTACTTGGTGCTCCGGTCTACGACGGTGCCGATCGCCGAGCGCTCCAGGCCGATGAGGAGGTCACCTTCCCAGTGGCCAGGCACGGCCCGGTCGGCGGCCTCGGCGGGACGTTCGCTGATCAGCGTCTCGGGGGTGACGTGTGCCCACGTCTTGCGTCGTGACCGCTCCCGTGGCGCGCGCAGCGCCCGACCGGTGCGCAGGCACCACACGAGCTCGCGCTTGAGCGCGCCACGACCCTGGATGTGCAGCGACTGATAGATCGCCTCGTGGCTGATGCGCATGGACTCATCATCGGGGAAGTCGAGCTTGATCCGGTTGGCGATCTGCTCCGGGCTCCACGCCAGCGACCACGGCCTGTCCTTGCGGTGCGGCTTGTTCCGCCCCGTGAACCGCGGCGGCTGTGGTCCGGGGATGACCGTGCCGTCGGGCCTGCTGATCTGCCCGGCCAGGCGCTCCTGCACGTACTCGTGCAGCCGCGGGTTGGCCACGAGCTTGGTGATCTTGGGTCGTTTGGCGGCCATGTCAGCCTTCCACTGCGCCACCGACGCCCGGTACTCAAGCTTCCCGCTGCGGGTCGCGGCGTTGCGGCGCAGCTCCCGCGACACCGTCCCGGGATCACGACCGATACGGCGGGCGATCTGACGCACTCCCTCGCCCTGCGCGCGAAGCAGCGCGATCTCCTCACGCTCGACGAAGGAGAGGTACCTGCCCGTGGGCGTCAACGTCAGATCGAACGGTGGCATCCCGCCAGCGTTGCGGAACCACCGAGCGCCCACCGCTGGCGCCACGCCGGCCACACCGGCGGCCTCTTCGGGCAGCAACCCCGCAGCGATCTGCTCCCAGAACGCCACCTCGACATGCCGCTGGAACCTCGGATGACCAGGCGACCTCAACTTCGGACGAACCGCCCGATCTGCTGCCTGCTGACGACGAACCACTGAACACCTCCACGACGAGGTGTTGCGACAACCAGTTGAATCCGCCCAGTAACTCGTCGTCGGCGTGAGTAGATGCACGCTGAATATCATGGGGTGGGGTAGTGCTCACTGTGGATCTCCTTCGTCCAGCGCCAGCCACCTATTGCCGACGACAACATCCATGTCGACCTAAAGCGCGGAACCGAGCCGATGTGGTCACCCAGCGACGCCGTACGACCAGGTATGCCCCAGATCCAAGTCCGGGGCGCGCCGCGTCACCGATGTTCGGTCGCAGCCTCCCCATCGTTGCCGGTTTGGTTTACCGGATCTGCCGACGAGCGAGCGTGAAGCACAATGGCCGTGTGCACATCGAACTGCTTGTGATCCCGGACTGTCCCGGGGCCGAGAAGGCCTCCACGTTGCTCCGGACGGCACTGGACGACATCGGCCTCGCTGAAACCGGGTTCAGCGTCGGCCTCATCGACTCGAACGAGGCAGCGAAGGGTCGCCGGTTCGCGGGTTCGCCGGCGTTCGTCGTCGACGGGACTGATCTGTTCAATGCTGAGGGCAGTCCCGGGTCCATGGCGTGCCGGGTCTACTTGACGCCAGACGGTCCCCGGAACGTGCCTACATTCCCGGACCTCCGCCAAGCCCTCAAGCGCCGCGCAGCGACGGACTAGCCACAAATCGCTGATGCCGCGGACAGTGCTGTCGTGCCGATTTGCGGGCAACCTCGGGTTAGCGAGAGCGAAGAAGTACCGCCGCCGCCGAGCAGGTGCCAGCGCGCGCCATGCTTGCTCAGGACCCACGTCTCAGACAGGACGCAGCCGGCCCCACGCCGGGCAAACAGAAGTGATTGTTCAGGATCGGAAGGTTGAGCAGACGTAGGACGCCGCCGAGTCGCCTCCCCGGTACTCGCGGTAGCGATCCACCTCATTTGCTGATGGTGGTGAACCGCGTTCCGTCCTTTGAGCTGAGCAGGTCCTGTTCGGTCACAACGAGGATCTCCAGGCCCGTTTTCGTCACGCTGGCGCTCATGGCTTGCGGAGGAGCGACGCTTGCGCCGGTCAATCGCCATGTCTGAGCACCATCGACGCTCATCGCTACTGCCCCGTCGGGGGTGACGCCCGCAACCGTTCGTGCGTCACCCCATGCGACCTGCAGCAGCGGCGGTGCACCTGCGATCGGCGCCCATGTGACTCCTTGGTCCTTGGACGCCATCAGCCCGGTCTGGGTGGTCGCGAGAACGGTCTTGCCCTCCGGGTCCGAGGAGAGCGTTCGCGGCTCTCCGGGGAGGGCGCCAGTTGACCACGTTCGGTGGTCACTCGTCCGTCGGAGCTGTCCGTCGAACGCGATGAGGGTGTCGCCGGCTTGGGTGAGGGTGTGGAAGTCCGACTGTCCGCCACGTGAGAGGACCGTCCAGGTCTTGCCGCTGTCGGTGCTCTCGAGGAGGCCCATGGGCTGAGGAAGCTCGCGGACCATGTTGGGGTGGCCTGAGGCGTAGTAATGGCCCGGACCGGCAATGGTGAACCCCATGAGGTCGACGATCGGGCCGACCCTAGTGGGGCCGTCGGGGCCGTACCGGAAGAGGCCTTCGTGCGTCGCCAGCAGCAGGGCACCGTCTGCAGGGTCTCGGCCGACCCCGTGGACGTGCGCCGACGGCAGTGTTGCGCTGGCGACGGCGCTTGAGACAGTGGGCGCTTGGGCTGCGTTGTCATCGGCGTTCGCCGAACACCCAGCCACCAATGTCAGCGTGCTCGCCAGCGCGACTATCGCGCGGATTCCGTGAGATGCCGAGCGGTGCATTGAAGCCTTTCGGGCGAAGGAGGTCGGATGGCGTGCTAGCCGACTGTTAGAGGAGGGCCTTCATCGTGGCGATTTCCTTGTTCTGCCCATCGACGATCGCCTGGGCCATCTCCTTGACCTCTGGGTTGCTGGTCGTCTTGAGAACGTCCTGCGCCATGTCGACCGCACCCTCGTGGTGCTCGATCATCATCGTGAGCCACATCTCGTCGAACGCCGGGCCGCTCGCTGCGGCCAGTTCCTTCATGTCTGCGTCGTCCATCATGCCGCCACTGCCGTGCCCACCGTGACCTTCCTCCGCCGTCATGGGCGCCTTCCACTCCTCGAGCCATTTCGTCATGGTGGCAATCTCAGGGCCCTGCGCCGCCTTGATCTGCTCTGCCAGCTCCGTCACCTCCGCCGAGGCGTCCTTCTGCAGGGCCTGGTCCGCCATCTCGACAGCCTGCTGGTGGTGGGGAATCATCATCTGCGCGAACATGACATCGTCCTTCTGGCCAGCGTCAGCTGCCTCGGACGAACTCGACGTCGTGGAACTCGTCCCGTTACTCCCTCCGGTCGAGGCGTCGTCCGTTCCGCAGGCGCTGAGCGCGAGGACGGCCGTGACGCCGAGCCCGGCAAGGATGGGGTATCGCTTATTGACGTGCACGAGGTTGCTCCTTGAGTTGCGTCTTCGATCGTGGTGGCGTGCACCCGGTGAGGGAAGTCGGGTGCGCACCGGTGTCCAGCCTGCGGTGCGACGATGGGCCTCTGATCTGGATTTCCTGAAGGTTTGATGAAGATGGCCCAGGGTCGGCTGACCGGCCCCCTGCCGACTGCTCGGGGTTTTGCGTCAGCCGCCGTGGTGACCGACGGGTTCGGCTGCACGGTGCGGTGACTCGGTGTCGCCGAGCTTCTGTGGTGGGGCGGGGAGGCGGAGCCGCTTGAGCATCAGCGCGTTGACGGCGACGATGACGCTGGACCCGGACATCGAGAGCGCCGCGACCTCGGGCCGCAGGACGAGGCCCAGAGAGGGCTCGAAGACACCGGCCGCGATGGGCAGCGCGATGACGTTGTAGCCGACAGCCCACCCGAGGTTCTGGCGCATCTTGCGCAACGTCCCCCGGCCGACCCTCAGCGCGATGGGCACGTCGAGCGGGTCCGAACGCATGAGCACGAGGTCGGCCGTCTCGATGGCGACGTCGGTGCCGGCGCCGATCGCGATGCCGAGGTCCGCCTGGGCCAGGGCGGGGGCGTCGTTGACGCCGTCGCCGACCATGGCCACCTTCTTGCCCCGGGCCTGGAGCTCGGCGACCTTCGCCGCCTTGTCACCCGGGAGCACCTCGGCGATCACCGTGTCGATCCCGAGCTGGCGGGCGATGCGTTCGGCCGTCGCCTGGTTGTCACCGCTGAGCATGACGACCTCGGTGCCCAGCTCGTGCAGCTCACGGATCGCCTGCTCCGAGGTCTCGCGGACCGCGTCGGCCAGGGCGATGACGCCTGCGCCTCGCCCGTCCACACCGACGAGCACCGCGGTGCGGCCACTGGCCGCGAGCTCCTCGCGACGAGCCAGCAGCGAGCCGACGTCGATGCCCTCCTGCACCATGAGCTTGCGGTTGCCGACGACGACGCGGTGACCGTCGACGTCCGCCACGGCCCCGTGGCCGGGGACGTTGCGGAAGCCGGAGGTGACGGGCGGAGCGATGCCCCGCTGCACGGCATACGCGACGATGGCGCCCGCCAAGGGGTGCTCGGACTCGCGCTCCACGGCGCTGACCAGGCGCAGCAGCCCGTCCTCGTCCGTGCCGTCGGCGACCACGACGTCGGTGACCTCGGGCTCACCCTTGGTGAGGGTGCCGGTCTTGTCGAGGACGACGGTGTCGATGCGGGCCGCGGACTCCAGGGCGGTGGCGGTCTTGAACAGCACCCCGCGCTGGGCACCCAGCCCGGTGCCGACCATGATCGCGGTCGGGGTGGCCAGGCCGAGGGCGTCGGGGCAGGTGATGACCACGACCGTGATGGCGAAGAGCAGGGCGACCTGCACGGGTGCGCCGACGGCCAGCCACACGAGGAAGGTCCCGACGCCGCCGACGAGGGCGACGAGGACGAGCCAGAACGCGGCGCGGTCAGCGAGCCGCTGCCCGGGGGCCTTGGAGTTCTGGGCCTCCTGCACCAGGTGGACGATCTGGGCGAGCGCCGTGTCGGAGCCGACCCTGGTGGCTCGGACCCGCAGGGTCCCGGTGGTGTTGATCGAGGCCCCGATGACCTCGGAGCCGGGTGACTTGCCGACCGGCATGCTCTCGCCGGTGACCATCGACTCGTCGACCTCGGAGATGCCGTCCTCGACCATGCCGTCCACCGGCACCTTGCCCCCGGGTCGGATCAGCACGAGGTCGCCCACGACCACGTCGGCGGTGGGGATCTCGATCTCCTCGTCGCCCCGCAGGACGGTGGCCCTGGGCGGTGCCAGGTCGAGGAGGGCGCGGATGGCGTCGTTGGCGCCTCCGCGGGCACGCATCTCGAACCAGTGCCCGAGCAGCACGAAGGTGGTGAGCATCGCGGCGGCCTCGTAGAAGACCTCGCCGCCGCCGGTCAGGGTGACGCCGACGCTGTAGAGCCAGCCCGCGCCGACCGCGACGGCGACCAGCACCATCATGTCGAGCGTGCGGTTGCGCAGCGCCCGCCAGGCCCCGTCGAAGAAGATCCACGCGGAGTAGAAGACGACCGGCAGGCTCAGGAGCAGGGCGAACACGTCGTCGCCCAGCCCGAACGGCGTCGGTGCATCGAAGCCCAGCATGTCGCGGCCCATGGGCGACCACAACGTGATCCCGGCGGTGAGCACCAAGGCCACGAGGAACCGGTTGCGCATGTCGCGAGCCATGTCCGCCATCGACATCCCGGCGTGCCCACCGTGACCCATCAGCTCGTGCGGCGAGTGGGTGCTCGGCTCAGCACCTGCGTTGGGGGCATGCCGGGCGTGAGCCTCAACGCTGTCGGTCACCGCCACGTCATGGTGGAGCATCGTCGAGCCTTGACCGTCCTGCTGTTTGGCCTGGCGGCTGTGGGTGTCTGGGTGGGCCGAGTCCCCAGTTGAGGGCTCTCCCATCGGCTCGCAGAGGTGGTCCGGCACCGACCGACCCGAGCAGTGATAGCCGCAGTCGCGAATCCACCCCGCGAGCTCCGCCACCGTGGTGACCTGCGGGTCGTACGTCACGGTGGCGGTCTGGTTCGCGGCGTTCGCCTCGACGGCCTCAACGCCGTGCCGACGAGCCAGCTGGGACTCGATGGCGCGGCCGGAGGTGGCCCAGTGCAGGCCCCCCAGCTGTAGGACGGTCCTCTGACTCATGGCAACGCATCTCCGTAGGTCGGCTCGAGCTCAACGTCATGCACAAGAACAACATACCCCCACCGGGTATTCCTTCAGTTAGTACCGGCGCCAGGGCGCGGGCAGCAGCACCGCGGCCATCAAAACCACGCCCAAGAGCGCATACGCGATGGCAGCCGAGCCCCACACACCTGTTCCCACGAGCGCAAACGCGATGAACAACATCAGCGTGGAGCAAGCCAGAAGCATCTGAGCGTGGCCCTCGTGATCACTGTGGGACTTGCCTGCCGGCTGGCCGTCAGGGCCGCCAATCAGAAAATTGGATGTCGTCTTCGTAGGTGTGTCGTCCTGCCACTGGCCCGGGGCGCGGTCTGGGGTGGTGTTGCCAGAAGGTCCTTGAATGTCCATACCGTCCTTCCCTTCCTTCCATGTCCACCGTGATCCACCGAAGTGGAGGTAGCAGGAGGGCCACCATGAAGGTTTGCTGAAGGCTCTACGCGGTGGTGCTCGGCGTGCTGCACCGTTGAGGTTGCGCCGGGGCTCGGCGCATCTGTCGGGGCGCCGTCCGCCCTGACGGCTGGCCCCGTGAGAGAGCCGAAATGAGGACCATGTTGGCGAAGACGGCTATCGCGATGGCCGGTGCACGCCACGCCTGGAAACCTACGGCGAACGGCTTGGAAGGGAAGCTCGGAGCGGACCCCGCGATCGCTGACGGTGGACCAGCAGCCGCGGCGGATCCATGACCCGCGCCACCGGAGCTCCCGGCGCCGAGAAAGAACCTTGGAGACAAGTGAGACCCTCATGCTCATCCACTCCGCTCAGTCAGTGAGCAACGTGCTCGTTCGGCTCGGCTCCGTCATCTGAGGCGGGCACGTCGAGCATGACGGCCTCCTGGGCGGGCACGGTGACCGACGAGAAGCTGATTCCGTTCGGCTTGTCTCCCACAGGGATGCGCGCCACCACGCGCAGTTCCCCGAGGTCGATGACGGCGACGGCGTCGCCGTACAGGTTCGTGACGTAGGCGTGCAGGCTCGTGGGGTCCACGACGATCCCGTGGGCGCCTTGACCGGTCTCCACCGTTGGGACCACCGTGAACGTCGTGGTGTCGATGACCGACACCGTCAAGCCTGGCCGGTCCTCTCGCCCTTGGTTGGCAACCAAGAGGTACCGGTCATCCGCAGTCGCGAAGGTCTGGATCGGCCCATCCCCCACAGCCACCCGGCCCAGCACCCTGAGGGTCGCGACATCGACCTTCACCACGTCGTCCTCGCCGCTGACCGACGTATAAACGAAAGCGCCATCCGGCGAGAAGGCCACCTGGGCCGGCGCCTTTCCGACCTCGACGTCCGCGACCTTGGTGTTGCTCGCGGTGTCGATGAAAGTGAGGGTGCTCCCTGCGACGTTCGCGACGACCACACGGCGGCCGTCAGGGCTGGGACGCAACCCGTGCGGCCCGGCCCCCACCGGAATCTCCGCCATAGGGGCCATCGTCACGGAGTCGATTGCTGTCACGGTGTTGTCGGCGCCGTTGGTCGTGTAAGTCGTTCGGCCGTCGGGGGTGAGGACGACGTGCGCAGGCGCCCCGCCGGTTGCCGCAACACCATGAAGTTGCAGGGACGATGCGTCGAACATCACCGCCAGCGAGTCATGACCACTGACCGCCCAGACACTCTTGCCGTTCGGCGAAACCTGCACGTTGTGCGGCCCCTTCACGCCTTCGACCGTCGTAACCACCGTGTTGCTGGCCGTGTCAATGGCGCTCAGGCTCGCACCGTCCTCGTTCGCGACCCACACCGTCCCCGCGACCATCCCCAGGTGGGCCGACGCAACGCCGGTGACTCCGGAGGACCCCGCCATCGGCTCGCGGTCTCCGCTCCCAACGAAGACGACAAGCACGCCCACGGTCATACCGGCCGCTGCCTCCAGAGGAACGACAAGGCGCCAGCTCCAATACCTCCGCGGGAGACGGCCCGCCGGTGTGCCATGTGCCGTGAACGCTGCGTTGGTCATGAAGGGCTCCTGGTCGCTTTCGATGGGCGGCGGCTCGCGGGCGCACCGTGATCCGCTATCTCCGCACCCTGCGCCGCGAGCCTCAGATGAACGACGTCGTTTTCCTCAACGTTGGATCAGGGTTCGGACGGAAATAACCACCCCACGGAACTGGGTCACTTGCTACCCGACTGTCCGGCCGCGCCGAAACCTCCAGGTAGGGCTGCAGGCGCTTAGGGGCGTTCAGATGCGCGGTGTCGGCTGGGAGGCAGCCTGCCGCCAGGGGGTATCTATTCCGATCAGTGCCGATGGCCCGGCATGAAGAACATCATCGCGGCCATCATGGCCGTGCACAGGAGTGCGTAGGCGATGGCGCCCGTGCCCGCAGCGCCGGTAGCCACGAGCACAAAGACGATCAGCAGCATGGGAACGCAGCACAGCAGCATCATGAGACCGTGACCGCGACCATGACCGTGAGGTTCTTCCGAGCGTCGGTCCTCGGGATGGTCAGGAATCTGCTCAGTTGTCGTTGCCGCCGTGGACGTCTCGTCATGCCAGTGAACCAGCGGGCGGTCGCCGTTCGGTGTGGTGCTCATGACGGTCGTCCTTTCAGTGATGCTGGGACGTGCCCCAGCTTCTTGTACAGCGGGCAGTGGCCGGTCGCGCCGGTGACCACGAGGTCGAGCCCGGCGAGGCCGAGCAAGGCCTTAAGGATCACCGCGAGGCCGGAGCCGGCGTCCTGGAGGAGCAAGACAGCCGCAAGTACGGCTGCTGCGCCAACGACGATTCTGGCGATGCGTTCAGCGGGGGTGATGTTCACGGAGGGTCTTTCGATGCCCATGTCGTCCTTCCCTTCTTCCATCTTCACCGTGGTCCACCGAAGTGGAGGTAGCAGGGGGCCCTTGGTGAAGGTTTGCTGAAGGCTTTACGTGTGGTGCTCGGTGTGCTGCACCGTTGGCGTTGGGCCAGGGCTCGGCGCATCGGTCGGGGCGCTGTCGGCGCTGATGGCTGGCCCCACGACGATTGCCGAGACGAGGAACAGGGCCGTGAAGACGGCGATCGCGATCGCCGGTGCACGCCACGACCCGAACCTGCGGTGGATGCGCCTGAGCATCGGGACCGACAGGAGCAGGCCTACGAGGTACAGCGCCGCGTTACCGCCCGCTCCGGTCAGGAACGCGGTACCCGCGATCAGACCGACGTGGTGCAGGACGTGAGGGATGAGCCCGAGAACGGAACCGATGACTGTGCCGGTGGCATCCCGGACGGCTGCCAAGCGGCTGGGCTTCCGGTCAGACACGGTAGGACAGAGTCGTCATCATGCCGGCCTCGGCGTGGTAGATGTTGTGACAGTGCGTCGCCCACTGCCCAGGGTTGACAGCGTCGAGGTCAACCTCAACGGTCTGCATGGGGCGGACGATCACGGTGTCCTTGCGTGCCCCAGTCTCGCGGAGTCCGAAGGTGTGACCGTGGACATGCATGGGGTGAAACATCATCGACATGTTGCGCAGCCGCAGCCTGACCCGCTCCCCTTGCCGAATCTCGAGCGGGTCTGCCTCGTCGAAGGTCTTGCCGTTGATGGTCCACCGGTAGTTCGTCATCGACCCGCCCAGGGCCAGGTCGTGCGTGCGATCGACTTCTCGGGGGCGCAGGGCGACCTGACGCGCGGCCCGCAGTTGAGTGCCGAGGACGACCTGCTTGCGCAGCCCGGTGGGCTTCACATCGGGAGCCGGGGCTTCGCCGCCCGCTGTGCGAACCAAGGCCACCCCTTGGCCAGATTTACCCTCGGCAGATGCCACCAGCGGAAAGGTCCCATCGCCCAGGGTCACGAGCACGTCGAAGCGCTCGCCCATCCCGATCAACAACGAATCCGTCTCGGTGGGGGTCACGGGGAAGCCGTCGCTGTGCGTGACCGTGAGTCGGTGTCCACCGAGCGCGACCCGGAAGGCGGTGTCGGACGCTGCGTTGACCATGCGGATCCGCACGCGCTGGCCGGGCTTCGCGCTCAGGGTGACGGGCGAGACAGGGACCCGTCCGTTGACGAGGTAGTGGGGGTAGTCAACATCACCGGCGCCGCCGAGGAGTGGCGACTGCATGTCCCCGCCCATGCCGCCCATCGGCATTCCGCCCATGGAGCCGTGGCCCATGCCGCCGGCGCCACCGCCCTTCCGGAGCGTGGCGAGGACGTCGTCGGGTGTCCGGCCGGTGCCGTCGACCCAGTCGTCCAGGACGACGACCCACTCCGCGTCATAGGCCCCTGGCTCGGCCGGGTCGTCGACGACCAGGACGCCGTACAGGCCGCGGTCGAGCTGGACCCCGGAGTGGGGGTGGTAGAAGTACGTGCCCGCGTCAGGAACGGTGAAGTCATACGTGAACTGGCCGTTGGCCGCGATGGGGGTCTGGGTCATCCCCGGGACACCATCCATGTCGTTGCGCAGCGCCACGCCATGCCAGTGCACGCTCGTCGACTGGGGGAGAGCGTTGTCGACCGTCACCACCACCCGGTCACCTGCTGTAGCGCGCAACAAAGGGCCGGGGACGCTGTCGCCATAGGCCCAGCTTCGGACCGTGGGGCCACCCAGGTCCAGGGTCGCGGGGCGCGGGGCCAAGCGCGCGGTGACGGTGCGTTGCCCCGCCGCTCTTCGTGCCCGCTCAGCCGTATCGACGGCTTGGGACGCGGACCCAACTGCAGTGCCGAGGGAGGTGCTGCACGCCGTCAGGCCACCGGCGGTCAACAGTCCGCCGGCGGAACCGAGCAGGACCGTACGTCTGCTGATGGCGGGCATGCTGCGCGTCTCCTCACAGGGTGTGGCCTTCGACCGGCCGGGTTGCGTCAGTGCGTCGAGCGCAGCACGAGCTGGCGGGCGTGGTATTCGTCACTGTCGATCTCACCGCGGGCAAACCGCTGGTCGAGGATGCGGCGGGCGTCGTCGTCCTCGCCCCCGACCTGCTTCGGGTCGCTGCGCGTACCCCTGAACAAGGCCACGACAGCAAACACCACCAGCGCCCAGAAGGCGATGGCCGTCAGGCTCATCAACAGCCACCCTGTCCAACCCATCCCGTCGTTCCACATCATTGTCCTCAGCTCCTTCGTTCTCGATGCCCCCACTGTCGAACAGCGACCCGGTTCAGACGGCTGCGGTTCTGTGAAGGTTCGCTGAAGATGCGCTCACGACGAGTCGCCCTGTCAGGTGGTAGCGATCGCGTCCTGCACGATGGGCGGATGCTCCACGACACGGCAGCCGCGCAACCCGGCCCCACCCCGCCCCCCCGCGGCGTCCGGGCGCTGGTCGTCGAGGACGACCTGCCCATGGCGACCCTCATCGGCAGCTACCTGGAACGCGAGGGGTACGAGGTCGACCTGTGCCACGACGGAGTCGCCGCCGTGCAGCGTGCCCGGGAGCTCGATCCCGACGTGGTGGTGCTCGACATCGGGCTGCCCGGCCAGGACGGGGTCGAGGTGTGCCGTCAGCTGCGCACCTTCTCCGACGCCTACGTCGTCATGCTGACCGCGCGGGCGGACGAGCTCGACACCCTCATCGGGCTATCGGTCGGCGCGGACGACTACATGACCAAACCCTTCAGCCCGCGCGAGCTCGTGGCACGGCTCCGGGCGATGCAGCGCCGACCCCGTCCGACGGACGGCTCCGATGACGGCCCTCCCTTCCGCAGGTTCGGGACCCTGACCATCGATCCCAACGGACGCGACGTCTGGCTTGACGACGACTCGGTGTCGTTGACCCGGACCGAGTTCGACCTGCTCGCCGTCCTGTCAGCGCGACCTGGCATGGCCTTCAGCCGACGCCAGCTCATCGACCAAGTGTGGGGCGAGAGCTGGGTCGGCGACGAACACCTCGTCGACGTCCACGTCGGGCACCTGCGACGCAAACTCGGCGACGACGCCGGCGCCGCACGCTTCATCCGGACGGTTCGCGGCATCGGGTACCGAATGGGGACGGGCGAGTGAAGCGACCTCAGACGCAGGCACGGGGGCCGGGTCGGGCCGGCTTGGCCCCGCGCTTGCTCATCGCGCAGACCCTCGTGCTGGTCGCCTGCGCCCTCACCTCCTGGCTTGTCGCGTCCCTCGTCGGGCCCAGCATCTTCCATGACCACCTGCGACAGGCCGGAGTCGGGCACTCCCCCAGCGAGGCCGCCCACGTGGAGGAGGCGTTCGGGTCGGCACTGCTCATCTCGTTGAGCGTCGCACTGACCGCCTCTGTCCTCCTCGCCCTCGGGGTGACGGCATTCTTCACCCGGCGGGTGCAGCGCTCCACCGCCGCCGTCGCCCGCTCCGCCTCCAGGATCGCCGGTGGGAACTACCAGTCACAGGTGCCCAGCGCTGGTCTGGGCGCCGAGTTCGACCAGCTCACCACCACCATCAACGACCTCGCCCAACGCCTCGGCGAGGTAGAGACCACCCGCCGCCGCCTGCTGGCCGACCTCGCGCACGAAATGCGCACACCCTTGGGCAGCATCGAGGCGCACCTGGAGGCGGTGGAGGACGGCATACGGAGCCTCGACGACGGGACCCTCGCCGTGTTGCGCGGCAACACCGCGCGTCTGCAGCGACTGGCCGAGGACATCACCGCGGTCGCTCGGGTGGAGGAGGGCGGGCTCGACCTCCGACGCGTGCCCACCAGCACGCTCGCTCTGGTCGAGTCGGCCGTCGCCACCGCGCGGGACGCGTATGCCGCACAGCACGTCACGCTCGACGCGGACACTCGAGCCACGAGTTCCGTCTGGGTCGATCCGGATCGGATGGCCCAGGTGCTGGCCAACCTGCTGGACAACGCCCTGCAGCACACGCCCCCCGGCGGCGCGGTCCACGTGTCCCTGCGCCAGCCCGACCCTGACTGGGTCGAGATCACGGTGGCGGACGACGGCGAGGGCATCGACGCCGCGCACCTGGTGCACGTCTTCGAGCGGTTCTACCGCGCCGACCCGGCCCGCAGCCGCGTGCGCGGCGGCAGCGGTATCGGCCTGACCATCAGCAAGGCGCTCGTCGAAGCCCATGGCGGAGGCCTGTCCGCCTCGAGCCCTGGGCCCGGTGGCGGAGCCGAGTTCACCATCCGACTTCCCCTCAACCGGGCGTAGCCGGTGGGCCGTGCCCCCACACCCGTGTGGCTTCACGGAAACTTAATAGGACCTCCGGCGAACACCTCGGCTGCGCTGACCAGACTGAGCGCTACGACGCGGCGAAGGAGCCACGTGACCAAAGTCCGCCACTCGCCAATCGCAGTTGTCTCGGCGGGTCGCAGCACCACTGGCGCTAGATCCGCACGTGCGCTCTGCTCCGCCGAACCTTGACGCATATGCGAGATCCGACTTTGGCACCCCTCGGAATTTTACCCCTGGTGGGTATGTTGGACGTGTTGCCATGAAGGAGGAGTAATGCGCGAGAAAAGTCCCGCCAGAGTCGTGCCGGGCTACATCGACAGCAAGGATGACCAGTTGCGGCGCCTGCGGCGGATCGAGGGTCAGGTCCGCGGCCTCCAGAAGATGGTGGAGTCCGATACCTACTGCATCGACATCCTCACCCAAGTCTCCGCGGCCACCAAAGCGCTTGAAGCAGTAGCCCTCGGCCTCCTGGACGACCACCTTCGCCACTGCATATCGCATGCAGCAGACGGGACCACGCCCGACCTCGACCGGCAGATCGACGAGGCCTCTGCCGCGATAGGGCGACTCGTCCGCTCGTAGCCCAGACCCACAGAAGCTAGGCCGCCATGTCCCACGAAACTCCCCACCTGTCCCTGCCGCTGGCGCAGTCGAACGGCTGCGCGTGCTGCGGCGGGACGTCATCCGCACCCAACAACGCAGCCCCAAGCAAGGAGACCACCATGAACACCCAAACCTTCCCCGTCACCGGCATGACCTGCGGCCACTGCGTGTCCGCGGTCACCAGCGAGCTGAAGGACCTCCCCGGCGTCACTGACGTCGATGTCGAGCTCGTCGCCGGCGGCGCCTCCACCGTGACCGTGGCCGCGACGGCACCCCTCACCGACGACCAGGTCGCGGCGGCCCTCGACGAGGCCGGCGACTACCACCTCGCCCGCCAGTAACGACACAGCGGCCCAGCCGGGCCCGGGGAAGGACAGCACCATGAGCACGCACCTGGACGACGTTCAGCAGCACGACCGGGAGGTCGAGCTCGTGATCGGCGGCATGACCTGCGCCTCATGCGCGGCGCGCATCGAGAAGAAGCTCAACAAGATGCCGGGCGTCAACGCCAGCGTGAACTACGCGACGGAAAAGGCCAAGGTCCACTTCACGACCGACGTGGAGCCTGACGATCTGGTCGCGACCGTCCAGGCCACCGGATACACCGCTGCTCTCCCCACCCCGCCGGTTCAGGGCCAACCCGTCGAGGACGCGGCACAGCGCGCCAAGGACGAGGAGGCCGTCGCGTGGCGGCAGCGCCTCACCGTCTCCGCGGTCCTGACTATCCCCGTGCTGCTGATGTCGATGATCCCGGCACTGCAGTTCGACAACTGGCAGTGGCTCTCCCTGACACTCGCATCCCCCGTCGTCGTCTGGGGCGCGCTGCCGTTCCACCGGGCGGCCTGGACGAATCTCCGGCACCGTGCCGCGACCATGGACACGCTGATCTCCGTCGGGGTCGGCGCCGCATGGCTGTGGTCCCTGTGGGCGCTGTTCTTCACCCACGCTGGGATGACCGGCATGCGAATGCCTTTCGACCTGCTACCCAGCCGGTCCGACGGTGCAACTGAGCCGCACATCTACCTCGAGGTCGCGGCGGCGGTCACCACCTTCATCGTGGCCGGCCGCTACTTCGAGGCCCGTGCGAAGCGCACCTCCGGCGCTGCGCTTCGCGCACTGCTCGACATGGGCGCCAAGGACGTCGCCGTATTGCGCGACGGTCCCTCCGGACCCACCGAAGTCCGTATGCCGGTCGCGCAGCTGAGCGTTGGCGACCGTTTCGTCGTCCGCCCCGGCGAGAAGATCGCCACCGACGGCCAGGTCGAGTCCGGCAGGTCCGCCGTCGACGCCTCCATGCTGACCGGTGAGTCCGTACCGGTCGAGGCAGGCCCGGGAGATCCCGTGGTCGGCGCCACCGTGAACGCCGGCGGCCGACTCGTCGTACGCGCCACACGCGTCGGCTCGGACACCCAGCTGGCCCAGATGGCACGGCTCGTGGAGGACGCCCAGAACGGCAAGGCCGAGGTCCAACGCCTCGCTGACCGCGTGTCTGCCGTGTTCGTGCCGATCGTCATCGGGCTGTCGCTGCTCACCCTCGCGGCGTGGCTCATCACGGGCAGCTCAGCCACGGCAGCCTTCACCGCGGCAGTAGCGGTGCTCATCATCGCCTGCCCCTGCGCCCTCGGCCTCGCAACCCCTACGGCACTCCTCGTCGGGACCGGTCGCGGCGCCCAGCTCGGCATCCTCATCAAGGGGCCCCAGATCCTCGAGTCGACCCGTCGTGTCGACACGATCGTTCTCGACAAGACGGGCACGGTCACCACCGGGCACATGGGCGTCGCCGCAGTTCACCCAGTCGTCGGCGAGGACCTCGAAAGGGTCCTGTCGATCGCCGGTCCGCTGGAGGACGCTTCCGAGCACCCCATCGCTCGCGCTATCGCCAGGCACGCCAGTGACGCCGGGATCGACTTCGCCCCGGTGGAGGACTTCATCAACCATGGCGGCAACGGAGTCTCCGGCAATGTCAGCGGTCACGCCGCCATGGTGGGCCGACGGACATGGCTCGCGAAGGAATGGGCCTTGGACATCCCGGCCGACCTGGAGAAGTTCGCTGAGGCAGCGGAGAGCGACGGCCGCACCCCGGTATGGGTCGCTTGGGACGGCCACGTACGCGCCGTCATCGTCGTCTCCGACACCATCAAGGACACCTCCGCCCAGGCGATCGCCGAGCTCCGCCACCTCGGGTTGCGCCCCATCCTCCTGACCGGTGACAACGCCAAGGCGGCGCGAGCAGTTGCGACGCAGGTCGGCATCGATCACGACGACGTGATCGCCGACGTTCTCCCTGCCGACAAGGTCGACGTTGTCAAGCGCCTACAGGACGCAGGCGCCGTGGTCGCCATGGTCGGCGACGGGGTGAACGACGCCGCCGCGCTCGCCCAAGCCGACCTCGGACTCGCTATGGGCACCGGTACCGACGTCGCCATCGAGGCCTCAGACCTCACCTTGGTCAGCGGTGACCTACGAGCCGCCCCCGACGCCATCAGGCTCGCGCGGGCCACCCTCCGCACGATCAAGGGCAACCTGTTCTGGGCCTTCGCCTACAACGTTGCCGCCTTGCCTCTCGCGGCGCTGGGTCTACTCAACCCGCTGATCGCCGGCGCTGCCATGGCGTTCAGCTCCGTGTTCGTGGTCACCAACAGCCTGCGACTGCGGCGGTTTAGTCCCAGTCGCTAGGACCCGACGGACAGCACCTGCACGTCCTGCTGGGACTGCTGAAGATCTGGTTGTCACTTTGACGTGCCCCATGGGTTGGTTACCCGATTGGCTGAAGAGTCGAGGGCCTTCTTGGAAGGCTGTGCATCATGCCTCGTCCCTACCCGCCAGAGTTTCGTCAGCGAGCCGTGGCGCTCGTTCGTGCCGGCAAGCAGATCAAGCAGGTCGCCTACGAGCTCGGCATCAGCGCCGGGTGTCTGCACACCTGGGTCCGCCAGGACCGCATCGACCGCGGGGAGCGTCCCGGGGTCTCCACCGCCGAGTCCGCGGAGCTCCGGGCGGCGCGCAAACGGATCCGTGAGCTCGAGACTGAGCTAGCGATCATCCGTGCGGCCTCGAAGTTCCTGGCGGAGGAGAAGCCGCACCCAAAAGGGTTCATCCGGTGATCGACCGCCTCGTCGACGCCGGCATCCCGGTCAAGAAGTG
>NZ_AUFG01000053.1 GCF_000426385.1 Arsenicicoccus bolidensis DSM 15745 | reverse complement strand
ATCACCGCCCGCGAAGAGAGAGCCTCCATCGCCTGCGCGTCCAACGCCCCCTTCAGCGAGTGGGGCAACACCTTCCCCGACCCCCGCCTGGCGGCCGCCGTCGTCGACCGGCTGACCTTCAACGCCCACATCATCCAGACCGGCACCACATCCTACCGGCTGACCAGCAGCACCGCGACGAGGAAGGAGAACAACCCCACCTGACCCCCTGCTCGACGACCACGCCGAGCAGACGTCACCCAAACCGGGGGTGGGGCCAAATCAAAGCATCACAGTGGGGCCAAATGGGCTTGTCATTCTCAATCGTCTTGATGGCGCGCGTCGACAGCCGCCGGGTCACCGTGCGGCCGAGGCTCGGCGCCCAGTAGGTCCGCCGCTGGATGTTGGGGTCGAAGCGGCGACTCGTGCGGCGGTGCGAGTGGCTGATGGTGTTGCCGAAGCGCGGCACGGTGCCGGTCAGCTGGCAGTGGTTGGACATGAGTTCCTTCCCTCGGGTTGGTCTGGCTATAGTAATAACGATTCTCATTACGCTACCAGCCGCCGGTGCCGGTCCATCGCGATGGGCGAGGCGGCACCGGCATACGAAGGAGACCCGATGCCCGCTCCCGACCCAGCCGCGATGCACCGCCCCGGCACCACCGACGTGCTCGTCGTCGCCGGCCTCGACGCCACCGACCAGGCCGTCGCCGCGATGGGCCTGCAGTGCGACCTGCCAGACGCCGCCGTGGTGCGCCTCGTCGTGGACGCCGCCGCCGGCCAGGTGCGCTGGGCCGTCAGCGACCTCACGGGCACGGTCGAGGAGGACGGGCAGGACGTCGAGCACCCCTGCCTGTCGTGCGCCTTGCGCGAGGCGATCCTCCCGACCCTGGTCCGCCTCGCCGGGACCGGCCGCTGGGGCACGCTCGTCGTCTCGCTGCCGCCGTCCGCCGAGCCCCTGCCCATCGCCCTCGGGCTGGCCCGGGCCCACCTCGCGGACGGGCGCCGCGTCGCCGACCTGCTGACCCTGCGGTCGGTGATCACGGTCGTGAGCTGCGACGACGTGTGCGCCGGGGTCTTCGACGACCCGCTGCTCGAGGAGCTCGGACTCGCGATGGTCGAGGACGACCGCCGCAGCTATGGCGAGGTGCTGGTCAACCAGATCGAGCTCGCCGACGCCGTCGTCGTCGTGCAGGACACGCTCGACGAGTCGGACACCGCCCTGCTGGACCACCTGCGGCGGCCGGACAGCCGCGTCTACCTCGGGCTGTCGAGCTTCTCGGCGGGGGCGGAGCTGAGCGCGCGCGGCTTCGACGTGCAGGTGGCGCAGGGCTTCGTCGACCCGCGGCGCCGCCGACCGACCGGCGCGGAGCCGGCCGGTGGGCTGCAGACCCTGCGGCTGCGGACCTTGCTCCCCTTCCACCCCGGACGCCTGCAGCAGCGCCTCGAGGACCTCGGGTCCGGCGAGCTGCGCGGCCGCGGCGCGTTCTGGCTGCCCGGGCGGCCCGGCACCGCGATCGCGTGGGAGGCCAGCGGCGGTCAGCTGTCCATCGGCTCGATCGGCGGGTGGGACGACGCAGACCGTATGACGAACCTCGTGGTCACCACCGATGACGAGACCGCAGTCGTGGTGAGGGAGGCGTTCGAGGCCGCCGTCATGACCGAGGCCGAGATGCTCACGGCGCGCGACCGCTGGCTCGGGCGACGCGACGGCTTCGAGGAGTGGCTCGGCGAGGAGGGCGCCTCCGACGTGGCCTGACCGCGGCGCGTGGTGGGTCGCCGGGAGCGAGCTTGCCCCGGCATACGGCCCGTGCGAGCCTGGATGGAGGCTCCACGAGCGGGCCCCGGACGAGGGAGCCGTACCCGGTCACGCGACAAGACGGCCACGAGGAGTGACCATGTCGTGGATCGTGCTGGTGCTGTCAGGTGTGCTGGAGGCGGTGTGGGCCACGGCCCTCAGCCGCAGCGAGGGATTCAGCCGGCTCGGGCCGAGCGTGGTGTTCGTGGTGGCCTGCGCGCTCAGCATGGCGGGGCTGGCCTACGCGCTGCGTGAGCTGCCGGTGGGCACGGCCTATGCCGTGTGGGTGGGGATCGGCGCCGTGACGACCGTCGCCTGGGCGATGGCGACCGGCGCAGAGCCGATCTCGCTGGTCAAGGTCCTGCTGCTGCTCGGGATCATCGGCTGCGTGGCAGGGCTCAAGCTGCTGCACTGAGCCGCGGCGGCTCCTCGCCGCACCTGAGAGGCCGCCGCCGCGCGTGAGGGGTCACCGTCGCGCGTCCCTGTGCCCGTCAGTGCTTCGCGCAGGTCCCGAAGACCTCGAGAGTGTGCGACACGTCGCGGAAGCCGTGCTGTGCGGCCACCGTGTCGGCCCACGACTCCACCGCAGGGCCCTCGATCTCGACGGTGCGGCCGCACTCTCGGCATACGAGGTGGTGGTGGTGGTCGTCGCTCGCGCACAGCCGGTAGCGCGCCTCACCGTCGTCGACGCGGAGCATGTCCACGCGCTCGTCCTCGGCCATGGCGTTGAGCGTGCGATAGACGGTGGCGAGGCCCACGGTGTCGCCCTGCTCGCGCAGCCGGGCGTGCAGGGCCTGGGCCGAGATGAAGTCGTCGGTCTCGCGCAGGACCTGCTCGACGGCGCGGCGCTGCTTGGTGGCTCGGCGCTCGGTGTCCGGCATCGTGGATCAGCTCCTGCTGGTCGGCCGCCCGGCGACGACGTCGTCGGCGGTGGGGTGCCGGTCGTCCTCGCGGTGGTCGTGGTGCTCGTCGTAGTGGTCCCCGTGCGGGGCGTGCAGATGCCCATCATGCAGGTAGTCGACGTGATCGCCGTGCTCGACCTGCTGGTGTCCGCAGCCGGGTCCGTGCTCGTGGGCGTGCATCTCGGCATAGCGGTGATGGCGTGCGGCGACGGCGTGGGCGAGGGTCGCAGCCAGGCTCAGGACGATGAACACCGCGAGAACGAGCAGCACGATCGTGCCGCCCGAGGGCGTGTCGAGCTGGTAGGACAGGGCGACGCCGCCGGTGGCGCACAGCACGCCGATGACGATGGCGACGAGCCGCATCGAGCGGAAGGACCGCGAGACCTGCTGGGCGGCCGCGTTGGGCAGGATCATCAGGGCGCTGATGAGCAGCAGCCCGACGACGCGCATCGACACGACGACGGTGACGGCGGTCATGACGGCGAGCACGATGTTGAGCCCGAGGACCGGCAGCCCCGCCGCGCGGGACCACTCCTCGTCGTTGGCGACGGCGAACAGCCGTGGCCGCAGCACCCAGGTGGTGACCATGACGACGAGGGCGAGGACGGCAAAGACCACGAGGTCGTCGCGGCTGGTCGTGGTGATCGCGCCGAAGAGGTAGGACGTCAGGTTGGCGCCCGTCCCCGTCGCCCGCGACATCAGCACGACACCGAGCGCGATCCCGCCGTAGAACATGACGGCGAGGGCCACGTCCCCGCTGGCGCGGCCGTAGCGCTGGATGAGCTCGATCACGACGGCGCAGACCACCGCGGCGACGAGTGCCGTGAGGACCGGCTGGTTGCCGGTGAGGAGGCCGATGGAGACGCCGGCGAGCGCCACGTGCCCCATGCCGTCGCCGATCAGGGACAGCCGGCGCTGCACGAGGAAGGTCCCGACCATCGGCGCGGCGGCACCCACGAGCAGCGCGGCGATCAGGGCGCGCCGCATGAACTCGAAGCTCCACAGCTCGGACAGGTCAAGCACCGTGGGTCTCCTTGCTCGGCGCGGGGGCGCCTGCGCCGGCGCTCCTTGGCCGTATGCCGGACGCCCCGACGCCGGCGGGGTCGACCCAGCGGGCGGGTGGCAGGTCGTGCCCGTCGTCGTCGTGATGGTGGTGGTGATCGCCGAGGGAGAGGGGATCGGCGCGGCTGGCCCGCTCGAACTCCGCCACGGTCCCGTCGAAGGTGATCCGGCCGGCCGACATGTGCACGATGCGGTCCAGGACCGGGGTGAGGGCAGCGACCTCGTGGGTCACGATGAGCAGGCCGACGCCCCGGTCCCGCAGGCGCTGCAGCACCGTGGTCAGCAGGCGCTGGTTGGCGACGTCGACGCCGGCGGTGGGCTCGTCCATCACGAGGGCGTCGGGCTCACCGGCGAGGGCTCGGGCGATGAGCACGCGCCGTTGCTGGCCGCCTGACAGCGTCGAGACGTCTTGGCGGGCCTGGTCCGTCATGCCGACGACGTCGAGGGCCGAGGCCATGATCTGGTGGTCGCGCGCCCCGAGCCGGGCCAGGAGGCCCTGGTGCGGCAGGCGGCCGGTGGCGACGACCTCGCGGACCGTCGCCGAGACGGAGCCGGACAGGGTGTGGCGCTGGGGGACGTAGCCGATGCGATAGCGCTGGCGGAAGCGCGCGAGCGGGGTGCCGAACAGCTCGACCTCGCCGCCCAGGTGGTCGTTGAGCCCGAGCAGGCCCTTGACCAGCGTGGACTTGCCGCACCCGTTGGGTCCGAGGAGGGCCAGGGCCTCGCCGGGTGCCACCGTGAGGTCGGCGCCGGAGACGACGGCGCGGTCGGCGTACCCGAAGGACGCCGACCGGAGCCTGATGACGGGAGCGTCAGGCGCGCTGACGCGGGGGGAGGTCACGGACAGCTCTGGCCCTTCTTGAGCGTGGCGAGGTTGGCCTTCATGACGCCAACGTAGTCCTTGGCGGCGGAGGAGTCCGTGATGCCCTCGATCGGGTCCAGCACCGCCGTCTGCGCGCCCGTCTCCTTGGCGACGGTCTGCGCGATGGCGGGGCTGACCAGCGTCTCGGCATAGATGGTGGTGACCTTGTGCGACTTCGCGTACTTCGCGATCTCGGCGAGCTTGGCGGGCTCGGGCTCCTCCTCGGGGGACAGCCCCGAGATGGCGACCTGCTGCAGCCCGTAGCGGTCCGCGAGGTAGCCGAACGCCGCGTGGCTGGTCACGATCGTCGTGTTGGTGCAGCCCTTGAGGCCGGCGGCGAGCTCGGAGTCCAGGGCGGTGAGCCGGCCGGTGAAGGCCTTGAGGTTGGCGTCGTAGTCCGCGGCGTGGGCGGGGTCGGCCTGCTTGAGGCGGTCGGCGATGGCCTGGGAGACCTTGGCGTAGCGCTGCGGGTCCAGCCAGAAGTGCGGATCCTTGGCGCCCTTGCCGTGGCTGTGCCCCGCGTGCTCCTCGGCGGACTCCGTCGAGTGGTCGTGCCCGTCCTCGCCGATCGTCTCGCCGTGCGTGAGCGAGAGGTTGGCGGCCGTCGCGACGTCGAGCGCCTTGTCCGGCTTGGTGTCGGCCACCGCGGTGTCCACGGCCGACTGCAGCCCCTTCTCGTAGATCGCGAGGTCCGCCTTGGAGAGGGTGGCCACGTCCTTGGGCGTCAGCTCGAGGTCGTGCGGCTCCGAGCCGGGCTTGGTGAGGTTGGTGACCTGCACGTGCTGGCCACCGATCTGCTCGGCGGCGTGCTGCAGGGGATAGAAGCTGGCGACGACGCCGAGCTTGCCGTCCTTGCCGCCCTGGCTCGCTGCGCCGCCGGTGCTGGAGCCGCCGTCACCCGATCCGCAGGCGGTGAGGGCGAGCAGGGTGAGGGCTGCAGGGGCGGCGAGCAGACGGCGGTTCATGCTCTCCAGGGTCGGCCTAATGGAAATCATTGTCAAACTTGCGGGCCCCCACTCCTGCGCCATTGGTCACCAGTGACGATTTGGATCGATCAAACGTGGGGTCATGACGTCATTGGTGACCAATGGCGCGGGCTGGGGGGCCGGGGGCGGGGCGGCGTGGCGGGCCGTATGCCGGGGGACCGGCGTCACGCGGCGCGCACTCCCTGGTCCTCGACGGGCGGCTCGGCCAGGCTGGGGACGTGCCGCAGCCACAGCGAGAGGACCAGCGCCAGCAGCAGGAGCGCACCGGTGAACCCGACGACCAGGGGCCAGCCGCCGCGGCTCCAGGCCGTGCCGACGACCGTGCCGCAGACGGACGACCCGAGGTAGTACGCGAACATGTAGAGCGAGGTGGCCTGGGCGGTGCCGCGACCGACATACGTGGCGCGGGCGGCGACCCAGCCCGAGGCCACCCCGTGGGCGGCGAAGAAGCCGGCGGTCAGCACCGCGAGCCCGCCCACGACCGCCCACAGCGACCCGCCGAGGGTGACCAGCAGGCCGAGCAGGACGATCGCGAGCGCCACGGGGACGACTGCTCGCACGCCGTGACGGTCCGCGAGGCGCCCGGCCCGCTCGGAGCTCACCGACCCGAGGGCATAGACGACGAACACCAGCCCGGCGACGGCGAGGCTCAGGTGGTAGGGCGCGGCGGCGAGCCGGAACCCCATGGCGTTGAACACCGACACGAAGGCCCCCATCGCGCAGAACGCGATGCCGTAGAGCGCGAGCAGGGCGGGGTCGGTGAGCATCCGGCGGTTCATGGCGACGAGCTCGCGCAGCGACAGCCGCGCCGGGGCGAAGCGTCGCGAGCCAGGCAGCACCGCGCGCACCGCCACCGCGCACAGCAGGCCCAGGCCCCCGATCGAGCCGATGGACCAGTGCCAGCCGAGCAGGTCGGCGACACCGCCGGTGAGCAGGCGACCGAGCATGCCGCCGAGGGCCGTGCCGCCGATGTAGAGCCCGGTCGCCCGCGCCGTCGCCGAGGGATGCACCTCCTCGCGCAGGTAGGCGACCGCCACTGCCGGCAGCCCTGCCACCGCCAGGCCGAGCAGCGTCCGCAGGACCAGCAGGACCGTCCACGACGGCGATAGCGCCGTGAGGATCGTGACCACCGACGACGCGAAGAGCGACACATGCATGACCCGCGTGCGCCCGAGCACCTCCGAGGAAGGGCCCACGACGAGCAGGGCCAGGCCCAGGGCGAAGGTCGTGGTCGACACCGACAGGGCGGACTGCGCCGGCGTCAGCGCGAAGGCCCGCGACAGCTCGGGCAACAACGGCTGGGTGGTGTAGATCATCGCGAAGGTCGCGAGCCCGGCGAGGAACAGCGCCCACGAGATGCGGCGGTACTCCGGGGACCCCGGCCGGTGTCCCCCGGCCGTTGGGGGTGGCGGCGGGGCGGCATACGGCTGGGGCACCCGACCACCGTATGCCGGACCCGCCCCCCGGCCTGCCCACCCCGACGACCGCGGCACAGGCATCCCCAACGCCGAGTGGTCACCTCCCGACGTCGGGAAGTGACCACTCGGCGGTGACCTGTTGCGGAAGAGGCGAGGGTCAGGTGCGGCTCAGCGCTGGATCGCTCAGCACTGGATTCCTCGGTGCTGGATCACTCAGTGCTGGATCGCTCAGTGCTGGATCGCTCAGTGCTGGATCGCGCCCGCCGTGCCGTGGCCGGACAGGGACCGGACCTCCATCTCGGCGTACTTCTCGGGGTTGGGCTTCTCCTTGTCGGTGATCGAGCCCAGCCAGCCGAGCAGGAAGCCCAGCGGGATCGAGATGATGCCCGGGTTGTCCAGCGGGAACCAGTGGAAGTCGATGGAGGCGTTGGTGATCATCGACAGGCTCTTGCCGGTCGCGTCGACCTTGCCGGACACCACGGGGCTGAACAGGATGAGCAGCATCGCCGACCCGAGCCCGCCGTAGATCGACCAGAGCGCTCCTCGGGTCGTGAACTTCGACCAGAACAACGAGTAGAGGATCGTCGGTAGGTTGGCGCTCGCGGCGACCGCGAACGCCAGGGCGACGAGGAAGGCGATGTTCTGCCCGTTCGCGAGGATGCCGCCGACGATCGCGACGACACCACCGGCGATGGCGGCGCGGCGGGCGACCTTGACCTCCTGCTCCTGGGTGGCCTTCCCCTCCTTGATCACCATGTTGTAGATGTCGTGCGCGAAGGTCGCCGAGGTGGTGATGGTCAGGCCGGCGACCACGGCGAGGATCGTGGCGAACGCGATCGCCGAGATGATGCCGAGGAAGACGGACCCGCCGAGGTGGAAGGCCAGCAGCGGTGCCGCGGAGTTCTCCTTGCCGGGGGCGGCCACGATGGCGCCGGGGCCGACCAGGCCGGCCGCGCCGAAGCCGATGACCAGGGTGAAGAGATAGAACAGGCCGATCAGCCAGATCGCCCACTCGACCGACTTGCGCGCCTCCTTGGACGTGGGGACGGTGTAGAACCGCATCAGCACGTGGGGGAGCCCGGCGGTGCCGAGCACGAGGGCCATCGACAGCGAGATGAAGTCGATCTTGGTCGTCGTGGTCTTGCCGTACTTCAGGCCGGGGTTGAGGAGCTTCTCGCCGACCTTGGGTGACTCGTCGACGGCCTTCTGCATCACGGCGGACAGGTTGAAGCCGAACTTGCCGAGCACCCAGACGGTGATGACCGCGGCGCCGGCGATCAGCAGGCAGGCCTTGATGATCTGCACCCAGGTGGTGCCCTTCATCCCGCCGATGAGGACGTAGGTGATCATCAGGATGCCGACGATGACGATGACGATCGCCTGCCCGGCCCAGGACTTGACGCCGAGCAGCAGCGACACGAGGCCGCCCGCGCCGGCCATCTGGGCGAGCAGGTAGAAGAACGAGACGGCGAGCGTCGAGGTCGCGGCGGCCATCCGGACGGGACGCTGGCGCAGCCGGAAGCTCAGCACGTCGGCCATGGTGAAGCGGCCGGTGTTGCGCAGCAGCTCGGCGACGAGCAGCAGGGCCACGAGCCAGGCGACGAGGAAGCCGATGGAGTAGAGGAAGCCGTCGTAGCCGGCGACGGCGATGGCGCCCGCGATGCCGAGGAAGCTTGCCGCCGAGAGGTAGTCGCCGGCGATGGCGATGCCGTTCTGACGGCCGGAGAAGGCCGCGCCACCCGTGTAGTACTCGCCGGCCGTCTTCTTCTTGCCCGTCGACACCTTGATGACGACGGCCAGGGTCACGACCACGAACACGGCGAAGATCGCGATGTTGAGGATGGGCGAGCCGACGGACGTGGCCGCGGCGCTGATCATCGTGCTGCTCATCAGGCGTCCAGCCCCTTCTCCTCGACCATCTGGTGGACCCGCTCGGCCCGGGGGTCGAAGACGCGGTCGGCCCAGCGCACGTAGACGATGGTGATCGCGAACGTCGTGACGAACTGCAGGAAGCCGAAGATCAGGCCGACGTTGATGTTGCCGAGCACCTTGATGCTCATGAACGCCGGGAAGAACGCGGCGCAGATGACGTAGAGGAAGTACCAGGCGAGGAACGCCCCGGCCATCGGGAAGACGAAGGACCGCAGCCGCGAGCGCAGCTCCTGGAACTCGGGCGACCGTTGGACGTCGCTGTAGGCGGCGCTGTAGTCGCGGGTGGGCTTGGTCGCGCTCACGCGGTGCCTCCTGCGGGGGTGGGGGTCGGCACGTCGTCGTGCCGATCGTCACTGTGCGCCCGGTCACCGGTCCCGGACGAGAGCCACACGATCACGACGGGTCGAGCGGTCGGTGAGGCTCGGTGAGCGGTCCCGACCAGGTCGTATGCCGAGACGCCCGCCCGTCAGCGGGCTGCGGTCCGGCGCGAGGACCGGTCGAGGCGCACGTCCTCGGGGGTGTGCAGCCGCACCATCGTGCGAGAGGTGCCGCGCGGGATGCTGCCCGGCGTGAGCAGCGACACGACCACGGCGACGAGGAAGGCGGCGGGGGCGGTCCAGGCGGCGGGGGCCGCGGTGAGCGCACCGGCCCAGCCCTCCGTGACCCGGCCGGTGAGGCTGAGCAGCGAGGCCGTGGCCGCGAGGACGGCGCCGACGCCGACGGAGGCGAGGGTGCCGGCGCGCGACAGGCGTGGCCACCACACGCCGAGCACCAGCAGCGGCGCGAAGGTCGAGGCGGTGAGGGCGAAGACCAGGCCCACGAGGGTACCGACGCCGACGTGCGGGAGCAGGTGGGCGACGGCGAGGGGGACGAGCACGGCGACGACCACGGACAGGCGGAAGCTGTGCAGCCGGTCGGCGTCGCCGCCGGTGGCGCGCAGGAGGGCGGGCCCGACCAGGTCCTGGTCCACGACGCCGGCCACCGCCACGACCAGGCCGCTCGCGGTCGACAGGAACGCGACGAAGGCGCCGGCCGCGATGAGGGTGGTGAGGGTGTCGCCGACGCCGCCCGGGATGGCGCTGGTGGGGAGCCGCAGCATGACGGTGTCGGTGGAGGCGCCGGCCGGCAGGGACGGGACGTAGACGCGGCCGAGGATCCCGTAGATCGGCAGGGCGAGGTAGAACGCGGCGATGAGGCCGATCACGGTGACGGTCGTCCGCCTGGCGGCCCGGCCGTCGCGGATCGTGTAGTAGCGCACGACGACGTGGGGCAGGGCCATCGTCCCGAGCGCCTGCCCCAGCAGGGTCGACCAGACGGTGTAGAGGGGGTGGTCCTGTCCGGCATACCCGCTGAGCGGCTCGGACCAGGACTCGAGCTGGTCGGGCGGCAGGGCCGGGCCGGGGGAGCCCGACCGGATCCAGACGACGACCAGGACCAGGGCGGGCAGCCATAGCGCGGCGAGCTTCATCCAGTAGTGCCAGGACTGCACCAGGGTGATCGTGCGCATGCCGCCCGCGCTCACCACGGTGAGGACCACGGTGCCGACGAGGACCCCGCCGAGCCAGGCCGGGGCGCCGGTGAGGAAGCGCAGGGTCAGGTCGGCGGCCTGCAGCTGCACGAGCAGGTAGACCCAGCCGATGGCCACGACCAGCAGGGACACCACGCGGCGCACGCGGCGGCTCTCGAGGCGGTCCTCGGCGAAGTCGGGGAGCGTGTAGGCCCCCGAGCGGCGCAGCGGAGCCGCGATGAGCACGAGCAGCATGAGATAGCCGACCGTGTAGCCGACGGGCAGCCACAGCCGGTCGGCGCCGTCGGACCACATGAGCCCGGCGAGGCCGAGGAAGCTCGCGGCGGAGAGGTACTCGCCGGTGATGGCGGCGGCGTTGCGGCGCGGCGAGATGGCGCGCGAGGCGACGTAGAAGTCGCTCGTGGTGCGGCTGGAGCGAGCCCCGAGCAGGCCGAGCCCGAGCGTCAGGAGACAGACCGTCGCCACGGCGACGATGCCGTATGCCGGCTGCAGGGCCGCCGTCATGGCGCGCCGCCGGTCGGCCCGCTGCCGTCACGGTCCGGGAGGTCGTCACCGGCGACGGTGCGGGTGAAGTCGCGCTCGACCCGCTCGACGGCGCGGGCGTAGGCCCGGCCGAGCAGCCACAGGGCGGGATAGATCACGACGCCGACCAGCAGCCAGGCCACCGTCACGCCGGGTCCGAGCCGCAGGCCCGCCGCTCCCGGGACGAGGGCGAAGGCCAGGGGCAGCCCGACGAGCAGCGTGGCGAGGGACCCCAGGGCGGCGGCGACCAGGCGGCGCAGCCCCCGCAGGTAGGTCCGCATGTAGACCTGCCCGAGGCCGGTGTCCTCGTCGATCTCCCGGGTGCTGGGACGGACCGCGGCGCTGCGGCGGGCCGCGTCGCGTCGGGGCGAGGTGATGCGCACCCGCGGCGGTGTCGGGCTGGTCACGCCGTCGGGCTCTCCCGTCGGCGGGCCTCGCCCGGCCGGCCGAGGCGGTCGCGCAGGGCGCGGGTGTGGCGGCGCGAGACCTGCAGCTCGAGGGAGCCGAGCAGGACCGAGCAGTGGCCCTTGTCGGTGCGGACCTGCGTGACGTGGCGCAGCGACACGAGCGTGCTGCGGTGGATCCGGGCGAATCCCGCCGAGGACCAGCGCTCCTCGAGGGTGGACAGCGGGATGCGCACGAGGTGGTTGCTGTCCCGCGTGTGCAGCCGGGTGTAGTCGCCCTGCGCCTGCGCGTAGATCACGGCGGACCGCTTGACGAAGGTTGTGATGCCGGCGAGCTCGACCGGGATGACCTCGTCGTCGTCCTGGCGCTGCGTCGGGGCGGACTGGGGTGCGGGAGCGGGGCGGGCCGCGACGACCCGGCGGACGGCCTCCGCCAGGCGCTCCTCGCGGACGGGCTTGAGGACGTAGTCGATCGCGTCGACCTCGAAGGCGTCGACGGCGTGCTGGTCGTGGGCGGTCACGAAGACGAAGGACGGCGGCTCGTCCTGGGCTGCCGCCGCGCGGGCCACGTCGAGCCCGTCGAGGCCAGGCATGCTGATGTCGCAGAAGACGACGTCCACGTCGTTCTGGGCCAGGATCGCGAGGGCCTCGGCGCCGCTGCCGGCCAGGTGGATCCGCCCGAGGCGGGGATCCTCGCCGAGCAGGTAGGCAAGCTCGTCCCGCGCCGGCGGCTCGTCGTCGACGACGAGCGCGGCGAGGCGAGGTCCGGTCACGTCTGCGTGGTGCTCCGCCATGGTGCCCCCTATTGTCCTGCATGGACGCCGGGAGCCCACTTGGGCACGGTGAAGGTCACCCGGGTGCCCGCCCCTGGCGCGGTTTCGACCACGACGCCGTGGGCGTCGCCGTACACCTGCCGCAGGCGGGCGTCCACGTTGCCCAGGCCCACGTTGTCGCCGTCGTGCTCGCCGGACAGCACCGAGCGGACCCGCTCGGGGTCGGACCCGGCGCCGTCGTCCTCGACGCTGACCTGGGTGACCGTGCCGAGGTCCCGCGCGGTGATGCGGATCGTGCCGTCGCCGACCTTGCGCTCGAGGCCGTGACGGACGGCGTTCTCGACGAGCGGCTGCACCGAGAGGTAGGGGACGGCGTTGCCGAGCACCTCCGGGGCGATGTCCAGGTCGACCTTGAGCCGAGGACCGAAGCGGGCCTGCTCGAGGGCGAGGTAGCGCTCGATGTTGACCAGCTCCTCCTCGAGCGTGGTGAACGCGCCGCCGCTGCGGAAGGAGTAGCGCGTGAAGTCGGCGAACTCCAGCAGCAGCTCGCGGGCCCGGACGGGGTCGGTCCGCACGAAGCTCGCGATGGCGGCGAGGGAGTTGTAGACGAAGTGCGGGGAGATCTGCGCCCGCAGGGCCAGCAGCTCGGCCTCCATCGTCCGCGTGCGCTGGCGGCTGAGCTCGGCGAGCTCGACGTTGGTCGAGACCCAGCTCGCGACCTCGCGCGTGGCCCTGGTCAGGCCGTAGCTCACGTCCGGGGCGTAGGCCACGAGCGCGCCGATGACGGTCTCGTCGCTGACGATCGGCGCCGCCACCGCGGAGCGGATCGGGCAGTCCTCGTCGACGCACACGAGGCCGCGCACCACCTCGAGGTCACCGGTCGCGAGGACCTGCTGGACCAGGTCGACGGCACCCGCCGCGTGACGCTCACCGGTGCCCTCCCAGACGAGCAGCGCCTGCGTGTCGAGGATCGCGAGGGCCGGCACGCCGAGCAGGGCACGCAGGTGCCGCGCGGCCTTGGCGCTGCCCTCCGGCGTCAGGCCGTCCTTGAGGTGGGGAGCCGCGAGCCCGGCGGTGTGGAGGGCGTCATACGTCGCCTCCTCGACGGGGGAGGAGAAGGTGCGCCGCACGCGGACCACCCGCAGCGCGAGCCACGCGGCCAGGACCAGCAGGGCCGCGAGGACGGCGATCAGCGCGACGGAGCTGCGCGCGGGCCCTTCGAGCATGGACCGATCGTAGGGCGTGAGTCCCTAGGCTGACCCCGTGAGCTCCCCCGTCGCCGCCTCCGTCGAGCCCCTGCTGCGCCTGCCGGGGGTGACCGACGCCGTCGCGGCCGCCCGCGAGGCCTGCACGCAGCTGCGCTGGCACCAGGCCCTGCGCCGCCGCATCCCCGAGGCCGCCGCCGAGTCGCGGGTGCGAGGTGCCAGGGAGACGGCCTTCCTCGACGGCATCCAGTTCCCCGTCGAGACGGTCCGCGACCTGAGTCGTGGAGCGCTGTCCTGGCGAGACGACCCCCTCCCGGACGAGCAGGTGCTGCGGGGGGCGGTGCAGGTGACGGCCGAGGCCGAGCACCTGCGTGCCGTGCTGTCTGCGGCGCCGCGACAGGTCGTGGCGCGTCTGCACACGGCGGCCGCGACCCCGTTGGGCGTCGAGGCGGCGGCGCTCGGGCGTCCTCGGGGCCCGGAGGCGGTGTGCGCGGAGCTCGTCGAGCTGGGGGAGCCGGTCGCGGCCGAGCGGGTCGCCGCCAGGCTGGACGGGATCGTGGAGCTGCTGCGCGCCGTGGGGCCGGTGCCCGCCGGCGTGGTGGGGGCTCTCGTGCACGCGGAGATGGCGGTGGTGCGTCCGTTCGAGCGCGGCAACGGGCTGGTGGCGCGGGCCCTGGAGCGCGTGGTCGTGCAGGCCGGCGGGCTCGACCCGACCGGCGTCGCGGTGCCCGAGGCCGGTCACCGGTCCCTCGGGCAGACGGCGTATGTCGGAGCGCTCGCCGCCTATGCCACGGGGACGCAGGACGGGGTGCGGCTGTGGCTGCTGCACTGCTGCGAGGCGATGGTCGCGGCGGCGGCCGAGGGCACGCGGGTCGCCGACGCCGTGCTCGCCGGCCGCACCGCGTGATCCCGCCGGTGCGGTCAGGCGGTCGCGCCGAGGCCGCCATCCAGGGGCTGTGCGCTCACCCGATCGAGGTAGTCCTCTCGGCCCCCTCGTGCGTCGTCGCGCACTAGTCATGTCGCGCCCGTGAGTCACCTTTATCGATGTAACGCATCGCTGAGTGCGCCAGAATAGGCCGAACGGGTGACTTTGGGCGCCCGGGGTGGGTAGTGACTAGTCATTTGTCCGAGTCCGTCGCATCATGGAGTTACGCGCTCCCTTCGGGTCGAGCGCAGTGCATGGGCTCTTCCCCCCCAGAGCCTATGCATGGCGACCCCCGTCACCCCCCCCGACGGGGGTCGCCCCATGTCCGCACCCAGGTGCCCGCCCCCTCGCTCACGGGTCACTTGTCGACACCTCGGGGGGAGCCGCCCCCGCCGACTGGTCACTTCCCGACACCTCGGGGGGAGCCGCCCGCCGCCGAGCGGTCACTTCTTGACGCGGTTGTCCACAGCCCGTCGCGTTCCGGCGATGCCTGTCCACAGGCGGGCGCTGGGGCTCGCACCGTGGCGGGGTGGGCGGTCAGCCTGGCCGCATGACGATCTCGATCGGGGTGCAGGGCGCGAGCGGAGGCGTGGGTGCCAGCTCGTTGGTGGCGGCTCTCGGCCTGCGGGCCGCGCAGTCGGGGCGCAGCGTGGTCTGCGTCGACCACCGCAGCGCGGGTGGCGGGCTGGACGTGGTGCTGGGGGTGGAGCAGGCCGCCGGGCTGCGCTGGCCCGACCTGCACCGGGCTCGTGGCTCCCTCGACGGTGCCGAGCTCGTGCCGGCGCTGCCGATGGCCCGTGGCGTCGGGGTGGTGGCGTGCGACCGCCGGCATCCGCACGAGATACCCCCGGCCGCGGTCGACGCGCTGCGCCGTGGCCTGGACGGGTGCGTCGACGTCGTGGTGCACGACCTTCCCCCCACCGTGGCACCGGGTTGGCCCGCGGTGGTGCGGGGTCACGACCTGGTGGCGCTGCTGGTCGGTGGGGGAGCGACGCAGCTGGCGGCCGGGGCAGCGGTCACCCTGCTGCTGCGCGAGGCCTCCGCCTCGGGCATCGGCGTCGTGGCCCGCACAGGCGGCCAGGACGAGGCCGCCTGCGTCGCCGACCTCCTGCGCCTGCCGCTGCTCGGCGTCCTCCGCAGCGACCGCAGCGCCGAGGGATGCCTGGCCCGCGGGGTGGTGCCCGGGAGCGCCCGCGGTCCCTTGCGAGACCTGGCCGACGAGGTGCTGCTGGCCGCCGTCCTCGAGGAGCGTGCGGCATGAGCCTGCCGCCAGGAGCGTGGGCCGACATCGAGCACGGCGTCGGCCCCGACCTTGGTCGTGTGCGTGAGGCGGTGGCCGGGGACCGGGTGGTGCTGGGCTCCCAGGGGGTGCGTGACGAGCTGGGCCGGGTGCTGCGGGACACCCTGGGCGCCGGGCCTCTGGAGGGGCTGCTCCGCGAGCCCGGCGTGACGGACGTGCTGGTCAACGGCCCGCGCGAGGTGTGGGTCGACCGGGGGACCGGCCTCGAGCGGGTGCTGCTCGACCTCGGTGACGACCGGGCCGTGCGGGCGCTCGCCACCCGGCTCGCCGGGCTGGTGGGCCGGCGGCTCGACGAGGCCAGCCCGTGGGTGGACGCCGTCCTGCCCTCCGGGGTGCGCCTGCACGCCGTCGTCGGTGCCATCACCCCCGGCGGCACCCACCTGTCCCTGCGCGTGCCGCGCCCCGAGGCGTGGACGCTCGACGACCTGGAGGCCCGGGGCGCGGTCGAGCCGTGGATCGCCCGGGCCCTGCGGGGAGTCGTGGCCCACCGGGTCGCGCACCTCGTCACCGGTGGGACCGGCACGGGCAAGACCACGCTGCTCGCGGCGATGCTCTCGCTGGTCCCCGACCACGAGCGCATCGTGCTCGTGGAGGATGCCTGCGAGCTCACGCCGCGGCACCCCCACATCGTCCGGCTGCAGGCCCGTCACCCCAACGTCGAGGGGGTCGGTGGCATCGACCTGACCACGCTCGTCCGGCAGGCGCTGCGCATGCGCCCGGACCGCCTCGTCGTGGGCGAGGTCCGCGGCGGCGAGGTGCGCGAGCTCCTCACCGCCCTCAACACCGGCCACGAGGGCGGCTGCGGCACCGTGCACGCCAACTCCGCCGCGGACGTGGTCTCCCGGCTGGAGGCCCTCGGCGCCCTGGCCGCCATGCCGCCGTCTGCCGTGTGGGCGCAGGCGCGCAGCGGCCTGCGGGTGGTGATCCACCTGACCCGACCCCTGGGAGTGCGTCAGGTGGGGGAGATCGCGGTCCTCTCCCCGGACGGCGACGGCCGCCCCATCGTGCTGCCCGCCCTCACCCACGACGGCGAGGGTGGGGTGCGGCCAGGCCCCGGGCTGGCCCTCCTGACCGCTGTCGTCCCCGAGGCGAGGCCGTGATCCCCGTGCACGCCGTCATCCCCGTGGACACCTGGGCCCCCGCGATCGGCTCGATCCCTCTGATCGCCTCGACCCCCACCGCTCCTGCAGCTGCCGTGCCGTCCCTGACGTCCTTGTCGCCGCTGGCGGCAGGGCCAGAGGCGTCGGTCCTGGTCGGGATCCTCGCCGCCGTCGCCCTGCTGCTGTGGACCTGGCCTCGTCGCTCGACGTGGGCGGACACCGACTCCACCGCACCGGGCTCGACGCCCGGCGGCCCCGAGGGCGTCCTGGCGACCGTCCGTGAGCAGTTGCGACGGGCAGGGACACACGCGTCCCGGGAGCACGAGACGGAGCGGCTGGCCGTCGCCGAAGCGCTCGCTGCCGCCCTCGGGGCGGGTCTCGACGTCCGATCGGCCCACGAGATCGTCACCCACGCGGCCGACCATCCCGCTCGCGTGGCGCTGCGCCCCGGTGCCGACGAGGAGGCGCACGAGGCGTGGTTGCGCTGCGCGGAGGGTGGCCGGGTGGCCCACGCCGTCGGTCATGCCCTGCAGGTCTCGACCGAGGTGGGCGCGCCAGTGCGCGGCGCGGTCGGCGCCGCCCTCGACTCCAGCCGCCAGCAGCTGGCGCAGGACGGCGCGGTGGGTGGGGCTGTGGCGGGTGCCCGCGCCACCGGTCGACTGCTCAGCGCCCTGCCGGTCGCGGGGCCCCTGGCGGTGCTCGGCCTGGGGCTGGACGCGGGCGCGGTCTACGGCTCGCCGGCCGCGCTGGCGTGCACGGTCGCCGGGGTCGCGCTCACGGTGGTGGGCCACCGTTGGGTCTCTCGTCAGGTGGCGACGGCCCAGCGCGAGACGGTGGTCTCGTGAGCCCCTCGGCGCTGGGGGCCGCCGTCGGCCTGCTCGTGGCCCTTGCCGTCCTGCTCCTGCCCCGCCGCCGGGGCGAGGAGCCCGACCCCCGGCGGAGGGAGGTGGGCCCGTCCATGCCCGCGGCATCCAGTGGACCCGCGTCGGCAAGATCGGGCGCACTCACCTCTGCAGGGTCGAGCGCACTCACCTCTGCAGGGTCGAGCCCCCTCACGTCGGTCGAGGGAGATCGACCGACGTCGGCAGACGCGAGCCGGCCCATGCTGGTCGGCCAGGTCGCCGAGAGCGCAGACCTCCTGGCGGTGGCACTCGCGGGCGGGTGCGGCCTGCTGGCCGCTCTCGACGTCGTGGCGTCCGTCGTCGGCGGGCGGGCCGGGCACGAGCTGCGGGTGGTGGCGGCGGCGGTCCGCTGGGGAGTGACGCCGTCCGAGGCCTGGCGGCTCGTGTCGCCCGGCTGGCGCGACGTGGCGGCGGCCTTCGTCGTGGCCGAGCGTGCGGGTGTGCCTCCCTCGGGCCTGCTCGCAGAGGCGGCTCGGGCGATGCGTCATGCGGAGGCGCAGGCGGCCGGCGAGCGGGCCGGGGTGCTCTCGGCGCGGCTCGCGCTGCCGCTGGGCCTGACCTTCCTGCCGGGCTTCGTGCTGACCACGATCGTGCCGGTCGTCCTCGGGATGGCCTCCACCCTCACGCGCTGAGCTCAGCGGTCCGAAGGCAGCCGGTTGACCCGCCGCGCGGCCTTGTCCACCGCGGCCGAGTGGTCGGCGCGACGTACGGCGTCCTCCACGGACCCTCCCGGCGGGCACACCGCCACGCCCAACTGAGGTTGCCCCCGTTCGACGGACACCCTGACTGGCCCGGCTCTGAGTAGCTGGGCGGGAGAGGATGCCTTCATGGGTGCCAAGAGGAAGAGTTTCACCCCGCAGTACCGCCGTGATGCCGCTCATCTGGTGATCGACTCCGGCCGCACGATCGCGGCGGTCGCCTCAGAGATCGGGATCGGTGAGCAGCTGCTGGGTCGGTGGGTCGCCAGGGAGCGTGCACGGATGGATGAGCCGCCGCCGGCGGGTGATATCAATGAGCGGGCCGAGCTGGAGCGCTTGCGCGCGGAGAACGCTCAGCTGCGGATGGATCGGGAGTTCCTGAAAAAAGCAGCGGCCTT
>NZ_AUFG01000052.1 GCF_000426385.1 Arsenicicoccus bolidensis DSM 15745 | reverse complement strand
ACATCGAGGTGCAGATCGCGTGGCAGGTCGCCCAAGACGTCCGCGCCCTGTTCCACGCCCCGACCCCCGCGGCAGGCCGCGCCCGCGCTGAGCGAATTCTGAAGATCCTGCCGACCTGCCCCATCCCCGAAGTCACACGCCTCGGCAAGACCTTGAAGCAGTGGGCCGAACCCCTCCTCGCATACTTCGACACCAACGGCGCCAGCAACGGCGGCACCGAAGGCATCAACGGCCTCATCGAGCTCCACCGCCGCATCGCCCGAGGCTTCCGCAACCGCACCAACTACCGCCTACGCTGCCTGCTCATCGCCGGCGGACTCACCCCATAAACCCACACTCAGGTCGGAAGAGCCGCTTTCAGCGTCGGCAGCAGTTCTGTCACGACCTCGCTGGATGCCACGCACCAGACAGCGAGTGCCCACTCGGCCATCCCCAGCTCGTCGTCAACCGCTTCGCGTTGCTCCTTCCACCAACGAGCATTGCTCTGGTTAGCACGCGACTGCGCCAACAGTTCGGACGGATCCGCCGCCGTGCCGAACGGCGTCGAGCCAGGCCTCCTCGTGTACCCCTCTCGGAAAGGCGAGGCCGCGCCGATGATTGCGATCTCCGAAGCGAGCCAGCATCGACGGGCATGCGAGTAAAGCGCCGCCGCTGACTCGGACCAGGGGAAAGTGCTGCCCTTGTGCCCAGCCTTGAAAGCTCGCTTCTTGGCGATCTCCGAGTACTCGGAACCTGCTCGCCCGAGCTGCTTGAGCGCCTCGCTCCTCCGCCTGGCTGATTGCTCATCGCCGTCGCCGAAAGCACTCGCAGAGCTGGCCAAGAACCCTCGCGGCGACAGTGCGACTGCGACTTGCGCGGGAAACGACCGCGTCGAGGTGACGTCGGGGCATTCCCCGTCCAGCACAGCGTCAAGTAGCGCCGACTCCAGCTCGCCTCCCGGTTTGGGGACGAGCCCGGTACTGAGGATGAGTTCGGCCGTCCCAGGGCTGAGCTCGACTTTCTCAAATGCTGCTGGCTTCCCCGCGCCGGCTTCGCAATCGCCGCCGAGTTTGAACCAGGAATCCTGCTGAGGAGTGCCGATGGCCGCCGCTGTCTGCTCGCACCACCAGGCGTCGAAGTCACCTCGGCGGCCGAGCAGCTCGCGCAGGACACGGACCCGCTGATGATTGTCGCCGTCACCTGGATCCTGACGGATCAAGGACGTGAGCCTGGCCCAAGTGGGGTCTGGGCCGTCTTCTTCCGGCAAATCAGGCATCTCCGGGAGCGCGACGATGTCATGACGGTCCAGAGCCGACAGCAGCACCTCGCACCCCACATCGGAGCAGACGGCCGCGATCACCTTGCGCGCTTCCCGTGGGCGGCGTAGGAACACGCCATCGGTGAGCAACGCCCATGCCGCAAGGAAGGACGCGGGGGTTGCGCTTGTCTTGAGCTCCTCCTCAATCCCGGCCGTGAGTGCGTAGATCTCGTGGCCCTTCGCATTTCCGCCGTAGAACCGCACTGTGTTGAGCCAGAAGGGCCGCCTGAGCAACTCACGTAGGACGTCGGCGCGGTCGAAGTCTTTCGAGCCCTCGCCCGCGTACAGGTAGAGGAACCGTGCGGCGAAGTACTCGCGCAGTGAGAGGACCTCGAACTCGTAGGTCCCATCAACCTTGCTGGTCAAGGCCCACAAGCGGTCGCTGGCCCCCTCGAAGAGTTGGTCCACGATGGACTCACGATTGCCGTAAGTTCGCTGGAAGTGCTGCATGGCCGCCTTGAGTTCATCGACACTCATCCGGCCGTTGATCTGTGAGTCCTCGGTGTGCGCATGGATGTACCATCCCAGGAACGGGATGATCTCGAGCAGTTCCTCTTTGTGCTCCCGGACCGACTTGGGATGCTTGTTGGCCTCTCTGGCCAGTAGGAGGTCGACGTACTTGTCGTATAGGTCGGTCCGTTGGGTGGGAGTGGCCGCACCTTGCTCGTGAAGCAGATCAAGCAGAATCGTCAGCTGCATCGGGTTGCCAGCCAGCTCATTGATGTACGGCTCGCTGCTTTTCTCCTTGAAGCTAGTCCGAAGTGAGCGACCTTCCCTCCCCTGGATACCACGTACCCCGCACCACTTACGCAGATAGGAGTTCCGTTGCTCGACGGTGAGTTGATTCAGGGCCAAGATCTCGAACCGCTGGGGTGACGGCTCGGGGAGTTCACCGGCGCTGGGTCGAGTTGTGACCACTACCTTCGGTGGGTTGGGGCTGGCGCTCCCGCGATCAACGAACTTATCGATCTCTTGGACAACTCTGCGGCGCAGAGTAACGCTGCCAACTTCGTCGAGACCGTCCAACATGACGAGGCTGGGCACGCGATCAAAGATGTCCTGCACAGTCTGCGCCCCCACGGTGAGACCACCACTCTCGTGAGCAAGGAGGTCAGCAATGAAGCACTCAACCGTCGCCTCCCGACCCCGCGGTGCTCTCTTCTTGCGCAGGCTACCGCTCTCGGGGTTGTCCCACGGGTCCATGCCCCCGAGCCAGAGCGCATAGTCGCTCAGGTCCAGGCGTACAGGGAAGCGCGGATGCTCAAGCTTCGGCAAGGAATCGAGCGCTTGCCCCTCGGGAACGAACGAGTTGCGGTGTACTTGGCACACGTACTGGCTGAGGGTCGACTTGCCTTGCCCCGGCGCGCCACGAACGAGAGTGCAAAGTGCTGGGTCCTCCAACAGGTATGTGGCGGCTCCACCGACGCTGCCAAGCGTCTGTGAACCCTTCCCCAAACTGTGCACGCGCCTCGGCGATCCCGCATCTGCCAGGACAGGAACCCCATGACCCCGACCAGCACACCTTCCACACCCCCCACAGCGACCTCAGCCGCCGCGGCGTCCGGCTCGCGGCCCGGGCCCACGGCCGGCCCGCACTCGGTCCACGCCAGCCGGAACCTGCGCCGACGGCGCGGACTGACCGAAGAAGCAGCGATCGCCGCGATCGACCAAGCCTGCCGCCGCCTGCGCCTCCCCACCGTGCGCGCCGTCGTCGACGAAGCCCTCGCCGTCGCGACGAAAGAACAGCTCACCTACCAAGGCTTCCTCGCCGAGCTCCTCCTGGCCGAGGTCGACGACCGCGACCGCCGCTCCAGCGCACGCCGGGTCAAAGCAGCCGGGTTCCCCCGCGACAAGTGGCTCGCCGACTTCGACTTCACCGCCAACCCCGCGATCAACCCCGCCACCATCCACGAACTCGCCACCGGCGACTGGATCCGCCGCGGCGACCCCCTGTGCCTCATCGGGGACTCCGGCACCGGCAAGTCCCACCTGCTCATCGGCCTGGGAACCGCGGCCGCCGAACAGGGCTACCGCGTCCGCTACACCCTCGCCACCAGGCTGGTGAACGAGCTCGTCGAAGCCGCCGACGACAAACAGCTCGCCAAGACCATCGCCCGCTACGGCCGCGTCGACCTCCTGCTCATCGACGAGCTCGGCTACATGGAACTCGACCGACGCGGCGCCGAGCTCCTCTTCCAAGTCCTCACCGAACGCGAAGAGAAGAACGCCATCGCCATCGCCTCCAACCAGTCCTTCTCCGGCTGGACCGACACCTTCACCGACCCCCGCCTGTGCGCAGCCATCGTCGACCGCCTCACCTACAACGGCACCATCATCGAAACCGGCACCCACTCCTACCGACTCGCCCACACCCGCGCACGCAATCAGGTCGGCTGACACCGCCCACTCCCCGCTGGCGGTAGCCGCCGCGGGGCGGCTACCGCCCCCGTGGGTCTGACCAGCCGGGGCGGGGGCTCGCCGTACCCGTCTCCAACACGACTGGCCCCCCGTATGGGGCCTTCACGTGCATCAAATCTGTCAGTGCGCGAGCCCTGCGCGACGTGTGCCGCCGGCACCATCGACCGACCGCACACGACGCGCAGGGGCGGGTCATTCCTTCCCATCGAGGGCGGCTCTGCGGTGGCGCCATTCCGTCTCGTCGATGTCGCCCCGGGCGTACCGCTCGTCGAGGACGGCCAACGCGGTCGACGTGGCGGTGGCCGTGGCTCGCTCGCCGGGCGCGGTCACCAACCAGTAGACGAGCGCGGCGATCCCGCCCCAGAACAGGAGCATCATCGTCATCATGAATACCCAGCCCCAGGACATCTCGTGAAACATCGTGGTGAACATGGCCTCTCCTTCCGGTCGACGGGCGTGTCGATGGACCTATCGAATGCGTTGCAGGTGGAGTTCGTACCGGGACCGTATGAAGAACTGCTCAAGATCGGTCCGAGCATGTTGGCCACCACTCGAGCTCCGGCCACACTGGCGCCATGACCACCGAACCGACCAGCACCCGCGTCCTCGTCGTCGAGGACGAACCCGTTCTCGCGGGAACGGTGGTGAACTATCTGTCGCGAGCCGGGATGGAGGCCCGATCGATTGGTGACGGGCTCAGCGCCGTGGAGGTTGCCAGGTCTTGGTCGCCTGAGGTGATCGTCCTCGACCTGGGGCTTCCGGGCCTGGACGGGGTTGAGGTGTGCCGTCAGGTGCGGACCTTCACGGACTGTTACGTGTTGATGCTCACGGCACGGACGGACGAGGTCGACACCCTGGTGGGCCTGTCGGTCGGGGCGGACGACTACATGACGAAGCCGTTCAGCGCGCGTGAGCTCGTGGCGCGGGTTCAGGTGCTGCTGAGGAGGCCACGCGCCGCGTCATCGGGCCGTTCTGTCGGGCAGGCTCGCCGGGTATTCGGCGAGCTGATCCTCGATCCGGGGGCCCGCGAGGTCACCGTCGCGGGATCCGAGGTGGGTCTGACCCGAACGGAGTTCGACGTGCTGGACGCGTTGTCTGCGCGACCGAATCTCGTGTGGAACCGTCGGCAGCTCATCGACGAGATCTGGGGTGTCGACTGGGTCGGGGACGAGCACCTCGTCGATGTCCACGTCGCTCACCTGCGGAGGAAACTGGGCGACGATTCCGCAAACTCTCGCTTTGTGCGGACGGTGCGCGGCGTGGGCTACCGGATGGGGCAGGGCTAGTGGCGCCGGTCCGGCCGGGGCGCCGGGCCATGCCCCTGTCCCGACGGCTCGTCATGGCTCAGGGGGTCGTGGTCGCGGCGATGGCGTTGTCGGTCGTCGTCGTGGCCGCACTGGTCGCGCCGCCGCTGTTCGACCTGCACATGCGCGAGGCGGGCCACGATAAGCAGCCAGGTGTTCTCGACCATGCTGAGACGGCCTTTCGTGATGCCGGTGTGGTCGGTCTCGGCGCCGGCGTCATCATCGCGGTTCTTGGCGCGGTCGTCGTCAGCGGGCTGCTGACCCGCGGGCTGGGCCGGCACCTCGACGCCCTCGTAGATGGCGCCGAGCGGGTCGGGCATGGGGTGTACAACCAGCCGGTGCCGGCTGTGGGGGGTAGCCGAGAGCTCGATGCCGTCACGGAGGCCTTCAACGACATGGCGGAACGGATCGCGGCCTCGGAGCAGGCACGGCGCCGGATGCTCACCGACTTGGCCCACGAGATGCGGACACCGATCGCGAGCCTGCGGGTGACGGTGGAGGCGCTCGAGGACGGCTTCGTCGACCTCGACGAGCACACCGTGTCGGTCTTTCACGACCAGCTGAGCCGTCTGACCCGACTCGCCTCGGACATCAAGGACGTGTCCGCCGCGGAGGAGGGACGCCTGGACCTGCACCGGGAGCTCGTCGACCTGAGCGAGGTCCTCGCGGCCTCGGGGCGCGCCTTCGGCCCCCAGTACACCGACGCCGGGGTCGTCCTCGACATCGACAGCGGTACGGCATCCGGCCGCCGTGCGCTCGTGCGTGCCGATCGTGCCCGGGTCGGTCAGGTCGTCGACAACCTGCTGCGCAATGCCTTGCAGCACACTCCCTCGGGTGGTCAGGTCAACGCCAGCGCCGACATCCCCGCCGATGCCGGTGAGTGGGTGCGGATCGTCGTGAAGGACACGGGCATCGGCATCGATGCCCACGATCTGGCGCATCTGTTCGAGCGGTTCTACCGGGCCGACACGAGCCGCCCCCACGACAGCCAGACGGGCACGGGGGTCGGGTTGTCGATCTCGAGGGCCATCGCCGTCGCCCACGGCGGCACCTTGACCGCGCACAGCCGGGGTCCGGGCCACGGCGCGACCTTCGTGCTGACCCTGCCGGCCGCGGCAGTTGGTTCGTAGCGTGCGCGCCGTCGCGGTCTTCATCGTTTCTTCGTCCCACGACGACGAGACCCCCGGCACGGCAGCCAGAGGGTAGGGACACCGCTTCGGCGAATCCACCCGCTCCTCGAAGGAGAGCACGATGCAGACCTCGACCCGTCACATGCTTCTCATGTTCGCCCCCGCCGTCGTCATCGCCGGTGTGCTGCTCGCGCTCGGGCGGCCCGTCTCCGACGCGATCATCACCGCCCTGGTCCTGAGCTGCCCACTGCACATGGTCATGATGATCATGGGCGGCCACCAGCACGGCCACCCGTCGACATCCGGACCGGCCGACGCAGCCCGTGAGGGTGCGTCCACCGACGTGCGCGGTTCGCACCTGCCGCACACGCACTGACCACTGCCGACCGGCTCGGCACCCGCTGCTTCCGGCCCCAGGACACCTGCCCGGGGGCCGGCAGCGGCGTCCCCGTCCCGAAGGGGTCCGGCGATCTTCATCGAACCTTCATGACAAGCCCAGGGGAACGTGAACACCTGTCCTCCACGGTGATGACATGACCGCACTCACTCGTCGCCAGATCCTCGCCGGTGGCTTCGGCCTCGCTAGCCTCGGAGCCCTCGCCGCCTGCTCGTCGGGCTCGTCGATGGGCGACATGCCCGGCATGGGCGGCGCGACGACGAGCAGCGCGAGCACCGGGCACGCCATGGGCGCCATCCCCACCGCGACGCCCCTGACCCCCAAGCCCGGCCAGAAGGTCGTCACCGCCACCCTTCGTCCGCGCCCCGTGACGCTCGACCTCGGCGGCATCCACGCGAACACCTGGGCGTACACCGACGAGCTCGGCACCGCCCCCTTCCGTGCCTCCGCGGGCGACCTGCTGCGCATCACCGTCGACAACCAGCTGCCCAGCGACACGAGCGTCCACTGGCACGGCATCCGGGTCCGCAACGTCGCCGACGGCGTGCCCGGCGTCACCCAGCAGCCCATCGCGAAGGGCGCGCGCTACCTGTACGAGTTCGAGGCCCCCGACGCGGGCACCTACTTCTTCCACCCGCACACCGGCGTCCAGATCGACCGCGGCCTGTACGCACCACTCGTCATCGACGACCCCAAGGACAAGGGCGGCTACGACGCCGAGTGGGTCGTCGTCCTCGACGACTGGACCGACGGCATCCCCGGCGGGAAGAACCCCGACACGATCCTCGCCGACTTCCAGGCCAAGACCGGCCCGATCTCGACGGGCATGAACCACGACATGTCCGGCATGGACCACGGCATGGCCTCCCCGCTCGGGGACGCGGGCGACATCGCGTACCCGCACTACCTGATCAACGGGCGGATCCCCGCCGCCCCCAGGACCTTCACCGCCAAGCCCGGCCAGAAGGTCCGCATCCGGTTCATCAACGCCGGCTCCGACACGATCTTCAAGGTCGCTCTCGGCGGGCACACGATGACGGTGACGCACTCCGACGGCTACGCCGTCCAGCCGCAGGACACCAAGGCCCTGTACATCGCGATGGGAGAGCGCTACGACGTCCTCGTCACCCTCGCCGACGGCGCCTTCCCCCTCGCCGCCGCGCCCGAGGGAAAGAAGGGCACACCCGCCCTCGCCGTGGTCCGCACGGGTGCCGGTACAGCCCCAACCCCATCGACCCCGGTCTCCGAGCTTGCCGGTGCCGCTCTCGTCGGGACCTCGCTAACCGCGGCCGACGCCGCGAAGCTGTCCTCGAAGGACCCCGCCCGCACGGTCGATGTCCAGCTCAACGGGCAGATGAAGCCCTACGCGTGGGGCATCAACGGCAAAAAGTTCGGCGAGGACACACCCATGCAGGTGCGCGAGGGAGAGCGGCTGCGGATGCGGATGACGAACATGACGATGATGGCCCACCCCATGCACATCCACGGCCACACCTGGGCCCTGCCCGCCAGCGGCGGGCTGCGCAAGGACACCGTCCTCGTCCTGCCCATGCAGACCGTCGAGGCCGACCTGCAAGCCGACAACCCCGGCACGTGGATGTACCACTGCCACAACATCTACCACGCAGAGCTCGGCATGATGACCAGTCTTCGCTACGCCTGAGGCCCACCCAGCCCCCGGCCCCGACCCTGCGATCGGGCCGACCCACCGCTCACGAAAGACATCCGGATCATGCCCCGACACCTCGCCCTCGCGCTCACGGCTGCTGTGCCCGTGGTTGCGCTCGTCACGGCGTGCGGCGGCTCGGCCGACCCCGGCTCGACCGCCCCGACGACATCGACATCCGTGCAGGGCGCCGCTCCGCCGACCTCGGCGGAGCGCCCGGCTGGTTCGTCCGGTACGCAGCCAGCTGCTGCGGCAACCAGCGGTGGGACCGGTGCGTCGACCGCACCGACGGCCGCGGTGCCCGTCCGGGCCCCGCAGGGCGCACTGCCCGGCGAGCACGTCCACGGGCTCACGCGTGCCGGCGACGGCACGATCCTGCTCGCCACTCACGACGGCGCCTACCGGGGGACGCCCGGCGGTTGGGAGAAGGTGTCGCCGTCGGTCGACCTCATGGGCTTCGTCGCGGTCGGTCCGACGCTCTATGCCTCGGGCCACCCCGGACAGGGCTCCGACCTGCCGAACCCGGTCGGGCTCCTGCAGTCGACGGACCAGGGGAAGACATGGACGTCGATGTCGCGGGCCGGTGAGTCGGACTTCCACGCGCTCGGCGCGGGCAAGGGCCTCATCGCAGGCTTCGACGGCCGGCTGCGCATCAGCACCGACGCGAAGTCCTGGACCGACGTTCAGATCCCCGCAGCACCCTTCGGGCTGGCGGTCTCGCCCGACGGCACGAGGATCATCGCCACGACCCGACAGGGCGCCCTGACCAGCACCGACCGAGGCGCGACGTGGGCCGAGGCATCAGGAACCCAACCGGCCCTGGCCGGGTTCGCGTCCGACGGCATGGTGTACGGGCTCGCTTCCGACGGCGCCCTCACCGCCAGCCACGACGGCGGCACCACCTGGGCGGCGACCGGTGTCACGGTCTCCCAGCCGGTCGCCTTCGCCGTCACCGCGTCCGGCGAGATCCTCGTCGCCACCGCCCAGGGCGTCGTCTCCTCGACCGACGGTGGAAAGACGACCCACCCTGCCTGACGCCGCTCCACCCCGATCGCCGCGGACCGACGTGCGCTCCGGCCCGCCATCCCACCTCACCCCAAGGACGCTCATGACCTCGCGCTCTCGCCGAACCGCCCTCACGATCGCTCTCGCCGCACCCGTGCTCGCGCTCCTGGCCGCCTGCGGTGGCACGAACGGACCCGGCTCCACCTCGTCGACCATCGGATCGCCGACGTCACCGGCATCGTCGACGGCTGCCGCAGCCTCCGCCTCGACGACCATGTCCATGCCGCTGTCCTCATCCGACTCGACGGGCCCGTCGGGCACGACCTCGTCCACCCCCGCGTCGCCGGCGTCGAAGACCGGGCTGACCGGGTCGATCTGGGTCGCGGACGAGAAGGGATCGAGCCTGAGCGTCATCGACGCGGCGACGCTGAAGGTCGCCTCGACGGTGACCGGCGTCCCCGGTCCGCACAACGTCCAGGCCATGACCTCGATGCCGATGATCTGGGCGACGAGCAGCAGCAGCGGCGGATCGGCCGTCATGCTCGACGCCGCGTCCCTCGCGCAGCACGGCGTCGTCAAGGTCGGGTCCCACCCGGCGCACGTCGTCGCCAGCGCGGACGGCATGACCGCGTACGTGTCGAACTCCGGTGACGGCACCATCTCCGTCATCGACGCCATGCAGATGAAGGTCGTCGCGACCATCCCTGTCGGCCCCAAGGCGCACGGCATGCGGCTCAGCCCGGACGGCAAGACCCTCGTCGTCGCCGACATGGGCCGCACCACTCTGAGCGTCATCGACACCGCCTCCCGGAAGGTGGCCGGCACCGTCGAGGTCGGCAAGGCACCCGCCCAGGTCGCCTTCTCCCCCGACGGGAGGTTCGTGTACGCGTCCCTGAGCGGCGAGAACAAGCTCGCGAAGGTCGACCTGGCCTCCCGCACGCTCGTCGGTACGGTCCCGGTCGGCCCCGGCCCCATCCAGACCTTCGTCACCCCCGACGACCGGTACGTCCTCGTCGCGAACCAGGGCACGCAGGACAAGCCGGGCGACACCGTCTCGGTCGTCGACACGAAGACCCTCACCGTGACGAAGACGATCACGACAGGGAAGGGCGCCCACGGCATCGTGATCGCCCCGAACGGTCGCTACGCCTTCGTCACGAACACCTACGCCGACTCCGTCTCCGCGATCGACCTCACGACCCTCGCCGTCACCGCCACGATCCCCGTCAAGGCCGGCCCCAACGGCATCAGCTACTCCAGCACCGTCGTCACGCCCCGCCCCGACGTCGCCGTGACGATGGCCCCTGGCAATAACGGACACGACGGCCACCACTGACGCGAAATACCCCCATGGGGTATCCGGTTGACACGGGTACTCACGCGACCAAGGAGCGGTCATGACCAGCCACGACCACGAGAACGACCCAGACGCGACGTCCCTGATGACGGATGAGGGGTCGGGGCGCGGACGCTACACCTGCCCGATGCACCCGGACGTCCCCCGCGACGTTCCCGGCCGGTGCCCCCGATGCGGCATGAACCTCGTCGCCGCCAGCGCCGACGACGCGGCCGGAGACGGCGACGCATCCCATGAGCACCACCACGGTGCCAGCGCTCCTCAGCCCACGGACCACGGCGACGCAGCCACGCAGACTCCGCCGTCCGCCGGGAGTCCGGCCATAACCGCGGACGTGGAGTACACGTGCCCGATGCACCCCGAGATCCGGCGTGACGCACCTGGCTCGTGCCCGATCTGCGGGATGGCCCTCGAGCCCGTCACCGTGAGCCTCGACGACGGCCCCAGCCCCGAGCTGCGCGACATGACGCGCCGGCTGTGGGTGGCGGCCCCGCTGTCCCTGGTCATCCTGGTCGTCGCGATGGCCCCGCACCTGCTCGCCGGCCCATCGATGCTCATGGAGGGGCGTACCTGGCAGTGGGTCCAGCTCGCCCTGTCCGTCCCCGCTGTGTGGTGGGCCGGCTGGCCCTTCTTCGTTCGGGGCGTCGCCTCGGTGCGGGCCCGCTCGCTCAACATGTTCACCCTGGTCGCCCTCGGCGTGTCCATGGCGTGGCTCTATAGCGTCGTCGCCGTCCTCGCGCCGGGCCTCTTCCCACCCACCCTGCGTCAGGTGGACGGCACCATCGGTGTGTACTTCGAGGCCGCCGCCGTCATCGTCGCCCTTGTCCTCGTCGGCCAGGTCCTCGAGCTGCGCGCCCGGGAGAAGACCTCCGGCGCCATCCGCGCCCTCCTCGAGCTGGCCCCCGCCACCGCGCGCCGGGTCGGCCCCGACGGCACCGAGGTTGAGGTCGCCATCGACGAGCTCCATACCGGTGACCAGGTCCGTGTCCGCCCCGGCGAGAAGGTCCCCGTCGACGGAATCGTCGCCAGCGGAGCCGCCTTCGTCGACGAGTCCATGATCACCGGTGAGCCCGTCCCCGTCGAGAAGTCGACCGGCGAAGCTGTCGTCGGCGGGACGATCGCCCAGGGCGGCTCCCTCGTCATCGAGGCCACCGGCCTCGGGGCCGACTCCGTCCTGTCCCGCATCGTCGCCATGGTCGCCCAGGCCCAGCGCTCTCGCGCACCGATCCAGGGCCTCGCCGACCGCGTCGCCGCCTGGTTCGTTCCCGCCGTGATCCTCGTGGCCGTGGCCTCGTTCGTCGTCTGGCTGCTCGTCGGCCCCCAGCCGCGCCTGACCTACGCGATCGTCGTCGCCGTATCCGTCCTGATCATCGCGTGCCCATGCGCCCTCGGCCTCGCCACCCCCATGTCGGTCATGGTCGGCGTCGGGCGTGGAGCCAGTGAGGGCGTCCTCGTGAAGAACGCCGCGGCCCTGGAACGCATGGAGAAGGTCGACACCGTTGTCGTCGACAAGACCGGCACCCTCACCCGAGGTCGCCCCTCCCTCACCACGACCCTCTCCCTGACCGGCATGGCCCCCGAGCGAGCCCTCGGGCTCGCTGCGGCCGCCGAGGCCGGGTCCGAGCACCCCCTCGCCCGCGCCATCGCCACGGCAGCGCCCACGCCCGCCCACCCCCTGCTCGTCACAGACTTCACCGCCCACCCCGGCGGCGGCGTCACAGCAAGCGTCGACGGAAACGCCGTGACCCTCGGTAGCCCGGCCTTCCTCGCCACCCGTGGCATCGACACTGTCGACATCACCAACCAGATCGAGCAGCTCCGCTCCACCGGAGCCACCGTCGTGGCCTTCGCTGTCGACGGCATCACCGCAGCCCTGTTTGCCATCGAAGACGAGATCAGGGCACGACACCCCAGGCCATCACCCAGCTCCACGACCAGGGCCTGCGCGTGGTCATGCTCACCGGCGACAATGCCACCACCGCCCGCGCCGTCGCCGCCCGCCTCGGCATCGACGAGGTCGAGGCCGACGTCCTGCCCGACCAGAAGCACGAGGTCGTCCGACGCCTCCAGGGCGCCGGCCACGTCGTCGCCATGGCCGGAGACGGCGTCAACGACGCACCCGCCCTCGCCGCCGCCGATGTCGGCATCGCCATGGGCACCGGCACCGACATCGCCATCGAGTCTGCCGGACTGACCCTGCTCGGCGGCGACCTCACCGGCATCGTCCGCGCCCGCCAGCTCTCCAGAGCCACCATGCGCAACATCCGCCAGAACCTCGTCTTCGCCTTCGTCTACAACGTCGTCGGCATCCCCCTCGCCGCCGGCATCCTCTACCCCACCCTCGGCTGGCTCCTCTCTCCGATCATCGCCGCCGCCGCCATGGCCCTATCCTCCGTCAGCGTCATCACGAACGCACTGCGCCTCCGGAGGGTCCGCTGACGCCCCTCACCAGGCCGTCGAGCACAACGCAGGGGGTCACGCACCCGACTCAAGCCGCGCTACAACCAATGAAGTCCGGATCCCGTCCCCCCGCAACTCAGCCCCGGGGCACGTTGCCCGCGCGAAGCGCGGGGCGGGATCTCGCCGCTCATCGCGAACAATCAGCGCGTCGGGATCGCACCCGTCACCGACTGAGCCACGAGACACAGGCGCATCCCGTGGGTCCTGCTGTCTCTCAGGTGGGGCCGAATCACACCGTCATTGCGGGGCCAATTCGGCTTGACATAGCCAACCTAGGCTGGCCCGAAGTCCAGAGCGGCGCGGTAGGCGTCGATGAAGGTTGCGACGCCATTAGGGAAAGTCGCCTCGCCGCAGGCCGCCCCGGCGGGCATGCCGAACAGGTGGCGGGTCCACGCGCGAAGCGGGAGCGAGAGATGGACGAGGCACGACGGGTGTTCGGTCTCCCACCCGCGAAGAAGCCTGCACGCGAGCTCAGGACCTACGGCTTCGGTGGCAGCGTGACGGCTTCTCGCTGACCGTTCCTGTGGCGCGACTCCGCGCGAGGGGTCAAACCACGGGGAGGAAGGCGTTGAGTCGCCGCATCAACTCCTCGGCCCGGTCCAGCGTCGAAGTGGCCAGGGACGCCTTGCCAAGCGCCCCGCGCATCAGGGCACCCGCAGGGGCGTAGTGGTTGAACTGTCCACCGTTGATGCCTTCCGCTGCAAAGTACTCCTGGACTCGACTGGTGAGCCGGTCTCCCTTGGGGATATCGGAGGCGACAACCTTACGGCCCTTCAAAACTCCTTGGTATGACTCGTTGACCAACTTCAGATAGACGGCATCAGTGAAGAGGTCCTCCAGGTCAGCCTCCTGCTTGTTGAGGACTTCGCCCACCTGGACGATCCCCGTGTTCCCAAGACGGCCCAGTTCCTTCAGGCGCTGGATCGTCTTGGCCTCCTTGGGCGAGGAGTCCGTCAGCACCGCAACGTTCATCTTGTTGGCCCCGAAGAGGGAGAGGAAGGAGGGCAACTTCGAGATGCCGCCTCCGGGAGTCACTACCCAGCGGGGATCGAGGCCCTCCCTACCCTGCGACCGCAGCGCTTCGCTGAGGTGGGTCAGGAAGACCACATCGGATGGCCCTTCGACCAGAAGCACGTTGGGCCCCACCCACAGCGTCTGTGTGAGGTCGACTCCCATCGCGGCCATGAGTGGGAACACCGTGTCACTGTCAGCCTTCAGGACGTCTGCCGAGACGGTCGTGCCGCCATCCTCGCGGTCCTCCACCGTGCGTACGCGATGCATCCTCTGCGGGTCGACCATGAACGGCGAGTGCGTCGTGAAGAGCACCTGGTGCCCGGGAGCCAGTCGCTCGTCAAGGAAGCGCAGGAGGTCTGCCTGCGCCTTTGCGTGAAGACTCAGGCCTGGCTCATCGAGCAGGAGGATCAGGGGACGGCTCGACTCCTGCTCGATCTCGGAGAAGTAGGCGAGGAACGAGAAGAACCATACGAAGCCGCGCGAGCGCTCATCGAACGGGACCGTCACGTTGTGCTTCTGGTTGAGCACCCGAATCTGGATCGTCGGCCCTGGGTAGGGACCCGTTGTCGAACTACCTACCCGCAACTGGACGCGCAGGTTCGTGTTCTGCGACCAGTAGGTGAAGACCTCTTCTGTGATCCCGTTGGAGGCGTTCTCCACGTCGCGGATGAGGTGCTCGTCGCTCTCCGGGTTGATGAAGTCCTCCGGCTCGACGCTCGCCAAGTGGAGCAGCGATAGAAAGGCGCGCTCGCCCCGGCTCAGGTCTTCAGCGTCACGGTGGGCGATGAGTTCCTTCACGTTGATCTCGCCCGGCATGGAGTCGTACTCACCGAAGTAGACGAACTTCGGGCGTCGCTGAATCAGGAGGTCGATCACACCCAGCATGGGAGACGACTTCCGCCACTTGGCCACCCGAGCCAGCACCTCGGTTGCCTCGGTGTTCGGGTCCTCCAGTCCCTCCAAGACCTCAACCAGTCCGCTCACCGATTTGGAGCCCTTGGCAGCCTTCTGTGGACCAGCGGGAAGGTCAAGGTCACGCGCGAGATGACGTACGACGGCTTCCTCGTCCAGCCCCACTGCCCAAGTGCTGCTGCCGTCGTAGAGCGTCGTCACCGTGATCGTCCTGGATGACAGCGCGCTCTCACCCATCCAGTCCTCCACCGACTGGACATCGCCGTCATCGAGGAGGTAGGTCAGGGTAGTGACCTTCATTTTCCCCTCGGCCTTCCGCCTCTCGCTCGTGCGCGTCGTGGGATAGTCGAGCCCTTCATCGAAACTGGCACCGTCGTGAGAGTGACTCTTGTTGAGCGCCTGGAGCACCGCTGTCTTGCCGGACTCGTTCTTCCCGACGAGGCAGGTCACGTCCGGCTCGACCTCGAACGCGTCCATCTCCTCGATGCTGCGATACCGACGGATCGCCACCTTCAGCAACTTCATGGTGTACCCCATCCTCTGCGCGAACCTGTTGAGTCGAAGCCTACGGCGGGGGTCCGACAAACTGCGCGGTCCTGGCTCCCGCACTCACGGGGCCAACCCAGTGACTCGCGGTCCCGTGGACAATAGGCTGCAACGCTAGGGACAGAGCCCCGACCACCCTGCATCGTCCCTAGTCAGGGATTCACGGAAGTTCTCTCCACGTCCACCTCACCATCGCCACCGACCCCGGGATGCCTAAGCACGACGTCTGGCGATCCGTGGACATCCTCGAAGGACTCGCCGCGGCCCTGGGAACCCTGGCCGCCGAGGACGACTGTGCCCAGCACGCCCTCGTGCACGTCACCCCCCAGGCCAGGCCCACGCGGTGTACTGACCGGGGGCGTTGATCAATCGGGCCGGTGAATGCGTCGAACGGATTCGACGTGGTCTGCCAGCTCGCCGTCGGTGAGAGGGGGCAGTCGGAGGAACCATCGGTACAGGAGGGGGGCTAGCAGAAGCTCTGTGGCTCGCTCGGGATTGTCGAGTCCGTCGGCAGCAACCACCCGCGCGAACTGCTGCTGCTGGCGCTGAAGAAGGGCGGTGTGGAACTGACGTGCGATCACCTCGTCGCTCTGGACTGCGGCGGCCAGCATCCGTAGCAGCGAGGCTCGCGGTTCTGACGCGAGTTCGGCGCTGGTCGCCTTCAGCGCCTCGAAGAGCTCGGGGTAGCTGCCCGCGGATTCGGACACAGCAGATTCCGTCGCAAGTGCGTCGAACAGGAGTGCATGGATCGATGGCCATGTGCGGTAGAGCGTTTGCTTGCCGACGCCGGCTTCGGCCGCGACGCCTTCCATGGTGAGTGCGTTCGGGCCGCCGCGCTCTGCGAGGCGCAGGACGGCGGAAAGAACGCGAGCGGCGGTGGCAGGGCGGGCCATGCCACCAGTATAGAAACGAGACGCACCGTCTCGTAACGTGCTTGAATGGGCCCATGACAACACCGAAGACCTGGTTCATCACCGGTGCGAGCAGCGGCCTCGGCCTTGCGTTGACCCGACTGGTGCTGGCTGTGGGTGATCGCGTCGTTGCAACGAGCCGGCGGGGCGTGCTCCCTGTGCAGCACCCGTCTCTGAGCGTGGTGCGGCTCAACCCGGCCGACCGGGATGAGTGCCGGCGGGCCATCCTGAAAGGTCACGAGACCGCGGGCTGTCTCGACCTCTTGGTGAACAACGCGGGCTATGGCCTCGTCGGTGCAACTGAGGAGGTCAGCGAGGAGGAGGCGAGGTCCATCCTCGACGTCGACCTTCTCGGCCCCTTGTGGCTCACGCAGGCTGCTCTTCCACTGATGCGCACCCAGGGCAGCGGTCACATCGTTCAGATCTCGTCGACCGGCGGAGTCGGTGCCATGCCCCTGCTCGGGCTCTACAACGCCGCGAAGTGGGGTCTCGAGGGGTTTACCGAATCCTTGGCGGGCGAGGTGAGCTCGATGGGTGTTCGAGTCACCCTCGTTGAGGTCGGTGCCATGAATACCCAGTGGGCGACCTCGGGGATGCAGTTCAGTGCACCAATTCCCGCGTATGACGAGCTGCGCGAACGACTCTTTGGAACCGCCGTCGTGCCATGGCCAAGTGAGCCTGGGGCCACGGGCGGCGGGTCGTCGCCGGAGGCCATCGCCGAGGGGATCCTTGCCCACGTCACAGCACCAGAAGGGCCCCTGCGGCTGGTCCTCGGCGAGGGAGCCGCCGACCAGATCCGCATGGTCCTCGATCAACGCCAGCAGGACTATGCAGGTCAGCCGGGATTCCAGGTCGACCACTGACCGGCGTCGAACAGTCGGCTGCGTTCATCGACTGAGCGGAGTCGTTCAGGCTGGCCCTCAGCGGCGGACCGCTCCACGTTCGCAGTCGCGTCATGTATTGCCCGGAAGGCAGGCCACTTCGGTGGCCTGCCTTCCCGCTCTGAGGAGGACTTATCAGCCACGCCAACGCGGCTCTGACACCACGTCACCGCCTGAAGGTCGCTCGTCTCGTTCTCGAGGACGGGTGGCCGATCAGCGAGGTCGCCGCCCGCTTCCAGGTGTCCTGGCCGACCGTGAAGCGATGGGTTGACCGCTACCGGGCCGGCGAGTCCATGCAGGACCGGTCGTCACGCCCAAGATCGTCGCCGAACAAGACCGCGAAGACGGTGTCAAAGCGGTGCGTGAGCCTACGAATGCGACTGCGGGAAGGACCCGTTCAGCTCGCTTCCCGACTCGACATCGCACCCTCCACCGTGCATCGCATCCTCACCACGGCGCGCCTGAACCGGCTGTCCTACGTCGACCGGGCCACCGGTGAACCCGTCCGCCGGTACGAGCACCCCCACCCCGGGGGGACTGCTGCAGGGGTAGGTGACAGTTGGTGTGTCAGGCCGCGGGCGCGGTCTGAGGGGTGGTGGTGGCCATGATGGTCTCGTACTCGATGGGGGTCAATCGGCCGAGTCGGGCTTGACGACGACGCCGGTGGTAGGTCCGGTGGATCCAGGTGACGATCGCGGTCCGCAGCTGCTCACGGGTGGCCCAGCGGTGACGGTTCAGGACGTTCTTCTGCAGGAGCGCCCAGAAGCTCTCGATGGCTGCGTTGTCGGCGCACGTCGCGACGCGGCCCATGCTCCCGCGTAGCCCGTGACGGCGCAGCGCGGTGATGAATTTTGTTGACCTGAACTGCGATCCGCGGTCGGCGTGGACGATGCACCCGGCCACGGGCATGCCGGCCGCTGCGCGAGCGGCGACGGCGTTGTCCAGGGCGTTCACGGCCAGGCGGGCCTTCATGCGCGAGTCGATGGAGTATCCGACGATGCGCCCGGACCAGGCGTCCTTCATCGCGCACATGTACAGCTTGCCCTCACCGGTCTTGTGCTCGGTGATATCGGTGAACCACACCTGGTTGGGGCCGGTCGCCAAGGTGGTGAACTGGCGGTTGACGAGATCGTCATGCACCGGCGGTCCCGGCCGGCGGTGACGGCCCCTGCGGGGTTTGCCGAACACGCTCCACCAGCCGTTGTCCGAGCAGATCGCCCACGCCGTCCGGTCGGACATGACCTGTCCGCCGTGCTCGCGGGCTTCGTCGACCAGGAGCCGGTATCCGAACTCGGGGTCGTCACGGTGGGCGTCGAACAGCGCGTTCGCCCGGTACGCCTGCGCGTACTCGGCTGTGGTGACGGGGTTCTTGACCCATCGGTAGTAGGGCTGGCGGGCGATCTTGAGGACCCGGCACGTCACCACGACGGGGATCCCGTCGGCGGCGAGCTCACGGACGAGCGGGTACATCATTTTCCCGGCAGGTTCGCCTGGGAGAGGTACGCCGCCGCGCGGCGCAGGACCTCGTTCTCCTGCTCAAGCAACCGGATCCGCTTCTTCGCCTCGCGCAGTTGCTCATGCTCGGCCTGTGTGACACCGGGGCGGGTGCCGTCCTCGATCGCAGCGGCGGACATCCAGTTCGTCAGGCAGGACTCGCTGATCCCGAAATCCACCGCGATCGACTTCAACGTCACACCAGGCTCACGGTTGCGAGCCACGCGCACGACGTCCTCGCGGAACTCCTTGGGGTGGGGCTTGGGCATGAAGCACATCCTCTCCCGTGGCACCAGACGGCACCACAGATCGGCTGTCACCTACCCCTGCAGCAGTCCC
>NZ_AUFG01000051.1 GCF_000426385.1 Arsenicicoccus bolidensis DSM 15745 | reverse complement strand
GAGCACATCCTGCTCGGCCTGATCCGCGAGGGCGAGGGCGTGGCGGCGCAGGTGCTGGTCAAGCTCGGCGCCGACCTCAACCGCGTGCGCCAGACCGTCATCCAGCTGCTCTCGGGCTACCAGGGCAAGGAGACCGCCGGCGCCGGCGTCGGCGGCTCGACCACCGGTGCCCAGGAGGGCACCCCGGCCGGCTCGCTGGTCCTCGACCAGTTCGGCCGCAACCTCACCCAGGCCGCCCGCGACGGCAAGCTCGACCCCGTCATCGGTCGCGCCAAGGAGATCGAGCGGGTCATGCAGGTGCTGTCCCGCCGCACCAAGAACAACCCCGTCCTCATCGGTGAGCCCGGCGTCGGCAAGACCGCCGTCGTCGAGGGCCTGGCCCAGGACATCGTGCGCGGCGACGTGCCCGAGACCCTCAAGGACAAGCAGGTCTACACCCTCGACCTCGGCGCCCTGGTCGCTGGTTCGCGCTACCGCGGTGACTTCGAGGAGCGCCTCAAGAAGGTCCTCAAGGAGATCCGCACCCGCGGCGACATCGTGCTGTTCATCGACGAGATCCACACCCTCGTCGGTGCCGGCGCGGCCGAGGGCGCGATCGACGCCGCCAGCATCCTCAAGCCCATGCTGGCGCGCGGGGAGCTGCAGGTCATCGGCGCGACCACCCTCGACGAGTACCGCAAGCACATCGAGAAGGACGCGGCCCTCGAGCGCCGCTTCCAGCCGATCCAGGTGGCCGAGCCGACGCTCGCGCACACCATCGAGATCCTCAAGGGCCTGCGCGACCGCTACGAGGCGCACCACCGCGTGTCCATCACGGACACCGCCCTCGCCGCGGCCGCCAACCTGGCCGACCGCTACATCAACGACCGGTTCCTGCCGGACAAGGCGATCGACCTGATCGACGAGGCGGGTGCGCGCCTGCGCATCAAGCGCATGACCGCCCCGCCGGAGCTGCGAGAGTTCGACGACAAGATCGCCGACGTGCGCCGCGAGAAGGAAGCCGCCATCGACGGCCAGGACTTCGAGAAGGCCGCCGCCCTGCGCGACGACGAGCGCAAGCTCGTCGAGGCCAAGGCCGAGCGCGAGCAGCAGTGGAAGTCCGGTGACATGGACGTCGTCGCCGAGGTGACCGACGAGCTGATCGCCGAGGTCCTCGCGGCCTCGACCGGCATCCCGGTGTTCAAGCTCACCGAGGAGGAGTCCTCGCGGCTGCTCCACATGGAGGACGAGCTGCACAAGCGCATCGTCGGCATGGACGACGCCATCAAGGCGCTGTCCCAGGCGATCCGCCGCACCCGCGCCGGGCTCAAGGACCCCCGCCGTCCCGGTGGGTCGTTCATCTTCGCCGGCCCCACGGGCGTCGGCAAGACCGAGCTCGCCAAGGCGCTCGCCGAGTTCCTCTTCGGCGACGAGGACAGCCTCATCCAGCTCGACATGTCCGAGTTCGGCGAGAAGCACACGGCCTCGCGGCTGTTCGGCTCGCCCCCCGGCTACGTCGGCTACGAGGAGGGCGGCCAGCTCACCGAGAAGGTCCGCCGCAAGCCGTTCTCCGTCGTGCTGTTCGACGAGGTCGAGAAGGCCCACCCCGACATCTTCAACTCCCTGCTGCAGATCCTGGAGGACGGCCGCCTGACCGACTCCCAGGGCCGGGTCGTGGACTTCAAGAACACCGTCATCATCATGACCACCAACCTCGGCACCCGGGACATCTCCAAGGGCGTCTCGCTCGGCTTCACCGCCGGCAACGACAGCTCGACGAGCTACGACCGGATGAAGTCCAAGGTCTCCGAGGAGCTCAAGCAGCACTTCCGCCCCGAGTTCCTCAACCGCGTGGACGACGTCATCGTCTTCCCGCAGCTCACCAAGGACGAGATCGTCCAGATCGTCGACCTGTTCATCGCCCGCCTCGACACGCGGCTCAAGGACCGGGACATGGGCATCGAGCTCACGCCCGCGGCCAAGGAGCTGCTGGCCAAGCAGGGCTACGACCCGGTCATGGGCGCCCGCCCGCTGCGCCGCACCATCCAGCGCAACATCGAGGACGTCCTGTCGGAGAAGATCCTCTACGGCGAGATCGGAGCCGGCGAGATCATCCTCGTCGACACCGACGGCGCCGACAAGGACGCCCAGTTCACCTTCGAGGGCACCAAGGGCTCCGACGTCCCCGACCTGCCGCCGCTCGACGTGGCGCTCGACGGCGGTCACGACCGCGGCGAGAGCACCGGCACCGAGGGCTGACCGTCCCGGCACCGGGATCGCGCAGCGCCGCCTGCGTCCCGGGTCGAGGCAGCACACCGGCGAGGGCCGGCCACCCACCGAGGTGGCCGGCCCGCGGCATACCCGCGAGGTAGGCCGGAAGCGCCCGCCACCGCACCGAGCGGTCACGACGTCTCGCGACACGCCGTGCCTCACCGCATGTGCGTCCTCTCGGCCTTGCCGGCGGCGGGTCCGCGGCGCCCCCAAGCCCCGCGTCCCGGTCCAGAGGGTGACGAGCCACGGCGCCGAGCCGGCCGGAGGTCTAGGTTGGCTCGGATGAGCGAGGCAACGCAGCGGGGAGACGTCGTGGGGGCGCCGGACGCGAGCGAGGTGACCGTCGTGGTGCGCCGGGCGCGCACCAGCGACGTCGACGCCATCCGCCGCCTCGTCCAGGTCTACGCCGAGCGCCGCATCCTGCTCGCCAAGGATTCCGTCGCCTACTACGAGTCGGTGCAGCAGTTCCGGGTCGCCGAGATCGACGGCGTCGTCGTGGGCTGCGGTGCGCTGCACGTGTTCTGGGAGGACGTGGCCGAGGTCCGCACCCTCGCCGTCGCCGAGGAGGCGGCCGGGCACGGGATCGGCGGCCGCCTCGTCACGGCCCTGCTCACCGACGCCCGCGAGCTCGGGGTGTCGCGGGTGTTCTGCCTGACCTTCGAGGTCGACTTCTTCGCGCGGTACGGCTTCCGCGTCATCGAGGGCGCCCCCGTCACGCACGAGGTGTTCGCCGAGCTGGTGCGCTCCTACGACGCCGGCACCGCGGAGTTCCTCGACCTCGACCGGGTCAAGCCCAACACCCTCGGCAACATCCGGATGCTCGTCGACCTCTGAGCTCCGCCGACGGCGATCTTCGCGTCGGCAAGAAGTGACCCGTCGGGGCGCGTGGATGGGTCCAACCGCCCTGGTGAGGGCTCGAGCTGCCCTGGCGGGTCAGTTTCGGGTGCGTGCGGGCGGTGGTGGGGGCTTGGGCTGCCCTGACGGGTCAGTTTCGGGTGCGTGCGGGCGTGGTGGGGGCTCAAGCTGTCCTGACGGGTCAGTTTCGGGCGGGTGCGGGGCCTGGCGAGGGCTCGAGCTGCCCTGACGGGTCAGTTTCGGGCGCTTCGCACCGGTATGCCGGAGGCCAGCTCCTGGGCCCAGACCCGGCACGCGGCCGGACCGGGGTGGAAGCCGTCCGCGGCGAGGTCGTCCGGCGTCATGGGCAGGTGCGAGACCGGGACGTGGGTCAGGCGATGACGGCGGGCCGCGTCGCGCAGGACCCCGTCGAGACGTCCCGCCGCCAGGCCGAGCAGGGACGCGACGGGGCGGGGGAGCAGCGGCATGGAGCGGGGCTCGGGCAGGCCGGAGATCACGATCGCGGCGTCGGGTGCGACTGCCCGGGTGCGGTTGACCAGGGCCTCCACGTCGCGGGCGAACCGCCCGGGGCGGTGGCCACGCAGCAGGTCGTTGACGCCGATGGCGATGACGACGACGTCGACGGGGGCGCGACCTGCCTCTGCCTCGGCCTCGAGGCGGGGCACGAGGTGCAGCGTGCAGTAGTCCGCCGTGGCGCCGTCCGCCGCGAGCGTCCGCCAGGCCACGTCGCGGCCCTCGCGGTCGGCCAGCACTTGCGCGAGCTGGGCCGCGAGGATCTGCGACGGCTCGTCGCAGCCGATGCCGAGAGCCGTCGACTCGCCGAGCACCACGAGCTGCACCAGCTGGCGAGCGTCACCGGCGCCATGGCTGACCCGGTCGACGCCGTCAGTGTCGACACCGGAGGCGCCGACATGGGCGGCGCCGACACCGGCAGCGCCCACTCCGTCGGCACCGGTGGCGCCGGTCGGGCGGGCGAGCCCGGACTCGGCGCCCTCGGGGGCGTGCAGCTTGGGAGCCCTGGCGGCGATGCCTCGGTGCAGGGCCCGCCGCACGGACGGGACGTCGATCTTGCGGGGCGCGATGGGGATCGGCATACGGCCATCCTCTCCCCACGACGGCCCTCGCGGGGAGGTCTGCGCCGAGGATCCGACGCGCGGATCAGCGCGGGAGCGTGAACCGGCCGCGTCCGAGCGGCTCGACCAGGCCGTCCGTCACGAGCCCGTCGAGGCAGCGCATGCGCCGGACCTCGTCGTCGGGGCAGGCCGTCGCCAGGTCGGCGAGACCCACGGGGCCGTCGGCGGCGCGCAGCACCGCCAGCATCGCGCCACGCACCTGCCGGTCGGTGCCCTCCCAGGCCTGTCCCTTGCGCGCCGGCCCGTCATAGGCCGGCGAGCCCGCGAGCCGCCACGCGCACAGGTGAGCCACCGGGCAGTCCGGGCAGCGGGGGCTGCGGGCGGTGCAGACCAGGGCGCCGAGCTCCATGACGGCGACGTTCCAGACGCGGGCGACCTCGGGGTCGGCCGGGACGAGCGTCGCGGCCAGAGCCGTCTCGGCGCGGGTGAGGGCGGCGGCGGGCAGGGCTGCGCCGGTGACGGCCCGGGCCTCCACGCGACGGACGTTGGTGTCGACGACGACGGTGCGCTCCCCGTGCGCGAAGCACGCGACCGCCGCCGCCGTGTAGGTCCCCACGCCGGGCAGCGTGAGCAGCTCGGCCTCGGTCGCGGGCACCTCGCCCCCGTGCTGCTCGACGATGGCGACGGCGCACTGGTGCAGGCGCAGCGCCCGACGCGGGTAGCCCAGCCGCCCCCACGCCCGCACAGCGTCACCGGCGGGGGCGCGCGCGAGGTCGCGGGGCGTGGGCCAGCGCTCCATCCACTCCAGCCAGACGGGCAGCACTCGCGCGACGGGGGTCTGCTGCAGCATCACCTCGGAGACGAGCACGCCCCAGGCGGAGCAGTCGTCGTGGCGCCACGGCAGGTCGCGGGCGTGGTCGGCATACCAGCCGAGGATCGGCTCGTGCAGGTCGCCGGGGGCACCGTGGTCGTCGCTCATGAGGTCGTATGCCGGGCCCGCCGTCGTCGCGGGCCGCCGTCAGGGGTCAGACGTAGCGCTCGAGGATGCTGGACTCGGCCAGGCGGGACAGGCCCTCGCGGACCGCACGGGCGCGGGACTCGCCGACGCCGTCGACGTCCATGAGGTCCTCGAGGCTGGCCGCGAGCAGCCGCTGCAGCGAGCCGAAGTGGTCGACGAGACGGTCGACGATCGTGGCCGGCAGGCGCGGGATCTTGGACAGCAGGCGGAAGCCGATCGGGCTGACCGCCTGGTCGAGCACGTCGGCCGAGGCGGAGAAGCCCAGGGCGCGGGACACGATCTGCAGGTCGATGAGCTCGGGCGTGGTGAGACCGGCGAGCTCGGCCAGACCGTTCTGCACGGGGTGGTCGGCCGCGACCGCGGCCTCGTGCAGGTAGTCGCGGATGACGAGCTCGCGGTCGTTGCCGACGCCCTGGGTGAGCTCCTCGAGCTGCAGGGACAGCAGCCGGCCGTCGGTGCCGAGCTCGACGACGTAGTCCTCGATCTCCTCGCTGATGCGCCGGACCATCTCGAGGCGCTGCAGGACCGCCATGACGTCGCGGACCGTGACCAGGTCCTCGATCTCCAGCGCGGAGAGGGTGCCGGTGACCTCGTCGAGCCGGGCCTTGTAGCGGCCCAGCGTGGCGAGGGCCTGGTTGGCGTGCGACAGGATCGCGGAGGAGTTCTCGATGACGCGGCGCTGCCCGCCGACGTAGAGCGCGATGATCTGCATCGACTGGCTCACCGAGATGACGGGGTAGCCGGTCTGCTTGGCCACGCGCTCGGCGGTGCGGTGCCGCGTGCCGGACTCGCTGGTCTCGATCGAGGCGTCGGGCAGCAGCTGGGTGGCGGCCTTGACGATGCGGCTCAGGTCCTTGTTGACGACGATGGCGCCGTCCATCTTGGCCAGCTCGCGCAGGCGGGTCGCGGAGAACTCGATGTCGATGGGGAAGCCGCCGGTCGCGATCTGGTCGACGAGCTTGTCGTTGCCCAGCACGATCAGGGCGCCGGTGCGGCCGCGGAGGATGCGCTCGAGCCCGTCGCGCAGGTCGGTGCCGGGGGCCACGGCAGCGAGGGCGGCCAGCATCAGGTCGTCGTCCGGGCGGCCGTCCACGATCACTCCTCGTCGTCAGAGCCTGCGCCCGAGCCCGGTCGGTGCCCGCGCTCGACGCAGCGTGCGGCGGGGATCGCCTGCACTGCTCCCGCATCATCCTAACGGCGCAAGCGGCGTCGACGGGCGAACACGCGGGGTATCCGTCCGTCAGGTGGGGTCGTCCTCGTCACAGGTCGAGCGCGATCCCCACCGCCCGCCCCACGTGGGTGACCTCGAGCACCTGGATCCCGTCGGGCAGCTGGCCCTGGGCGCGGGTGCCCGCCGGCACGATGGCGCGCCGGAAGCCCAGTCGCGCTGCCTCCATCAGGCGGCGCTGCAGGCCGGTGCACTGGCGCACCTCGCCGGCCAGGCCCACCTCGCCGAAGGCGACCGTGCCGGAGGGGACGGGCTTCTCGAGGAGGGAGGACGCGATGGCGATCGCCACGGCCAGGTCAGCGGCGGGCTCGGTGAGGCGGGCGCCGCCGACGGTGGCGATGTAGGCGTCGTGCTTGTCGACGGGCTGGGCGGCGTGCTTGTGCAGGACGGCCAGGGTCATCGCTGTGCGGTTGTGGTCGACGCCGCTGGTCGTGCGCCTCGGGTTGGTCGCGGTGGTCTGGTCCATCAGCGCCTGCACCTCGCTGACCAGCGGTCGCCGGCCCTCGAGGGTGACGGTGACGCAGGTGCCGGGGACCTCGCTGTCGCGGCTGGAGAGGAAGAGCCCGCTGGGGTCGGCCAGGCCGACGATGCCCACGTCGGACAGGTCGAAGCAGCCGACCTCGTCCGTCGGTCCGTAGCGGTTCTTGACGGCGCGGACGAGCCGCAGCCGGCTGTGGCGCTCGCCCTCGAACTGCACCACCACGTCGACCAGGTGCTCCAGCACGCGGGGCCCGGCGATGGACCCGTCCTTGGTGACGTGCCCGACGAGCAGGGTGGCCATGTGCCGGCGCTTGGCGGCCGCGATGACGCTGGCGGCGACCTCGCGGACCTGCGACACGTTGCCCGCCGAGCCGTCGACCTCGACCGAGCTGATCGTCTGCACCGAGTCGACCACGAGCAGGTCGGGCTTGACCGCCTCGACCTGGCCGAGCAGCGTCGACAGGTCGGTCTCGGACGCCAGGTAGAGGCGGTCGGCGATGGCGCCGATCCGCTCGGCGCGCACGCGCACCTGGGCCGCGGACTCCTCGCCGCTGACGTAGAGCACGGTGCCGCCGGCCTGCGCGACCTGCGCCGCCACGTCGAGCAGCAGGGTGGACTTGCCGATGCCCGGCTCGCCCGCCACGAGCACCACGGCGCCCGCCACGAGTCCGCCGCCCAGCACCCGGTCGAACTCGCCGACCCCGGTCGAGCGGGCCTCGGCGCGTCGCGCGTCGACCTGGCCGATGGGCACCGCCGGCCGCTCCACGTGGGTCGCGGCGGCCGTGCGGATGGAGACGGCGCCGATCTCGCTCACGGACCCCCAGGCCTGGCACTCGCCGCACCGGCCCACCCACTTGGGCGTCGTCCAGCCGCACTCGGAGCAGCGGTAGGTCGCCTTGGTGGTCTTGGTCGCGGGTCTGGCCATGGTCCCAACCTAGACGCGGGCACCGACACACCCCCTCAGGCCCTCGCAGCGCGGGTCGCTAGAAGCGGCGCCACCAGACGTTGACCGCGTAGTCGACCTCGGTCCCGCCGTGCCGGGCCAGGATCCAGTCCGACATCTGCGGCGTGAACTCCAGCCGCACCACGCGCTCCAGGTCGTCGCGCGACCGGTGCGACCACCGCATGTCGACGCGCTCGGCCGTCCAGCCCTGCCGCCGCCAGAAGCGCTCGACCGCGAGCGGGTCGTAGGTCGGCCACGCGCGCCGGAACCACGCGCCGAAGGTCGACCGCGTCGCGTCGTTGTCGATCACGAAAGCCGTTCCCCCGGGCCGGATCACGCGCTCGAGCTCGGCGAGGCCGGGCTCGCACCCGGCGCCGAAGAAGTAGGCCCAGCGCGCCTGCGCCACGTCGATCGAGCCGTCCGCCAGGGGGAGCGCCTGGGCGCCTGCCTCCACCACGGACGCGTTGCGGATCCCCAGGTGGGACAACCGTTCTCGGGCTCGTATGACGAGCGGCCCGTGCGGCTCCACACCCACCACGGTGTCCGCGGTCGCCGCGAGACCTGGCAGGTGATAGCCGGATCCGCACCCCACGTCGAGGACGTCGCAGCCCGCCCAGCCCGTCCGGCCAGCCTCGCCCAGGACGGACCTCATCGCCGCCTCGATGGCGCCGTCCGGGTCCACGCCGGCGTTCTCGATCTCGTAGGCGTCCGGGTCGTTCCAGATGTTGGGGGACGGGATCGCCTCAGCCGCAAGCCGATCCGCGGACGGCTCGACCCACCCGTCGCGGATGTCGTTGTCGGGCAAGGTCGCTCACCGACGCTTCTTGGTGACCGCGCCCTCGCCCTGGGCCTCCAGGGTGGCGGGGTGCACGAGCAGCGGCAGCAGCTTGCGGGCCCCGGTGGCGCGGGCCGCCTTGACGGCGGCGAGGTGCGCCTCGCACCGGATCACCAGCTCGTCGTACGCGAGATCGCCCATCAGCTCTCGCAGCTCGCCCTCGTTGGAGCGGTAGACGGGCTCGCGCCCGACGTGCGCCTCGGGGTTGCCGGAGCAGTACCAGTCGAGGTCGTGACCGCCGGGACCCCAGCCGCGGCGGTCGAACTCGCCGATGGAGATCTCGAGATAGCTGGTCTCGTCGGGCATCTCGACGGTGCGGTAGGACCGGCGGGTCGGCAGCTGCCAGCACACGTCGGGCTTGACGGTGTGCGGCGCCTCGCCGTGCTCGACGGCCCACTGGTGCAGCGAGCAGCCGTGTCCCCCAGGGAATCCCGGGCGGTTGAGGAAGACGCAGGCGCCGTCCACCACGCGCGTCTTGAGCTCGCCGTCCTCCCGCTCGAGCCACCCCTCGAGGGGCTCCTCGCCCGTGCGGGTGCCACGTGCCGCGGTGGACAGGCCGGTCGACCGGTGCTGCCAGCGCTCGGGCGGCATCCGTCGGGCGACGCGCCGCACCCGGGCGACGTCGTCGGCGTCGGTGAAGTGGGCGCCCAGCGTGCAGCAGCCGTCGTCGGGGCGCTCGGCATACACCCCGGCGCAGCCGTTGCCGTAGATGCAGGTCCACCGCGAGGTCAGCCAGGTCAGGTCGCACCGGAAGCGCTGCTCCGCGTCGGCCGGATCGGTGAACTCGATCCAGACGCGGGGGATGTCGAGGGGGACTTCGGGCATCCCTCAAGCCTAGTGCCGCCGGCTCCCACTAGGCTCGCCCCCATGCGCCTCGGAGTCATCGACATCGGTTCCAACACGGTCCACATGCTCGTCGTCGACGCCCACTGGGGAGCCCGGCCGCTCCCGACCGTGAGCCACAAGATGGAGCTGCGGCTCTCGGAGCACACCGACGACCAGGGGCACATCGACGAGCAGGGCGTGCGCTCGCTGGAGCGGTTCGCGGGGGAGTGCCTGCGCATCGCCGAGGACCAGGGCGTCGAGCGCGTGATGGGCTTCGTGACCAGCGCGATCCGCGAGGCGGGCAACGGCGGCGGCGTCCTGTCGATGGTGCGCGAGAGCACCGGCGCCGACCTGCAGATCCTCACCGGCGAGGAGGAGGCGCGGCTGACCTTCCTCGCGGTGCGGCGGTGGTTCGGCTGGTCCAGCGGCAAGCTGCTGATGGTCGACATCGGCGGCGGCTCGCTGGAGATCGCCTCGGGCATCGACGAGGACCCGGACGTGGCCATGTCCTTCGAGCTGGGGGCGGGCCGCGTGACCCGCACGATGCTCCAGGGCGACCCGCCGTCGACCGAGCAGGTCCGCGAGGCCCGCAAGCAGATCCGCGCCACCATCGCCCGCGGGATGCGCGAGCTGACCAAGGCCGGCGAGCCCGACCTCGCCGTGGGCACCTCCAAGACGATGCGCACCCTCGCCCGGGTCCTGGGCGCGGCCCCCGCCAGCGACGGCCTGCACGCCAAGCGGCACCTCGAGCGCGCCGCCCTCGCCGACCTGGTCCCGCGCCTGGCCGGTATGCCGGCCGCCCACCGCGCGGCGCTGCAGGGCGTCTCCGCGGGCCGCTCCCACCAGCTGCTCGCCGGCGCGATGGTGGCCGAGGCGTCGATGGACCTGCTCGGCGTCGACCGTCTCGAGATCTGCCCGTGGGCGCTGCGCGAGGGCGTGATCCTCAACGAGCTGGACCTCATGCGCATGGAGTAGGCCCCGCGAGGCTAGGCTCGACGACGTGACCGCACACCAGCCAGCAGGGCCCTCCGTGCCGTCCCCCCTCGTCGCCCTCTCGACCTCGTCGGTCTATCCCGAGCGCGTCCGCGACGCATTCCGGATCGCGTCCGACCTGGGCTACGACGCCGTCGAGGTGATGGTCTACACCGACCCGGTGTCGCAGGACGCCGCCGCGATCAACGACCTCGTGCAGCAGCACCAGCTGCCGGTGGTGTCGATCCACGCCCCCACCCTCCTGCTCACGCAGCGGGTCATGCACTCGGCCCCCTGGCCCAAGATCGACATGTCCCTCGACCTGGCCCGGGCCGTCGGCTGCGACACCGTCGTGGTGCACCCGCCGTTCCGCTGGCAGCGCGTCTACGCCCGGGAGTTCGTCGACGGCGTCGCGACCCGTGAGCACGACTCCGGCATCACCATCGCCGTCGAGAACATGTATCCCTGGCGCGCCGGCGAGCGTCTGGTGCAGGCCTACCTGCCGCACTGGGACCCCGTCGAGCAGCCCTACGACAACGTGACGCTGGACCTCTCGCACGCCGCCACCGCCCTCGAGGACTCGCTCGAGATGGCGCAGGCGCTCGGCGACCGGCTGCACCACGTGCACCTGACCGACGGCCTCGGCTCCGCGCTCGACGAGCACCTCGTGCCGGGGCGCGGCTCGCAGCCGGCCAAGGAGCTGCTGCAGCACCTGGCCTCCACGGGGTTCGCGGGATCCGTCGTGGTCGAGGTCAGCACCCGCAAGGTCAGCGCCCACCAGCGCCGCGAGGACCTGGCCGAGTCCCTGGCCTTCGCGCGCCGCCACCTCGCGCGGCCCGAGCCCGATGGCGTCGCTGCCCCTGACGGCGGCGCATGAGCCCACGCGGACGGCGACCCGCGGGGGAGGATGCCCGGGCGCAGATCGTCGAGGCGGCCCGGGCCGAGCTCGCCGCCAAGGGCTATGACGGCACCTCCCTGCGGGGCGTGGCGCGCGCGGCCGGCGTCGACCCCGCCCTGGTGCACCACTACTTCGACGGCAAGGCGGCGGTGTTCGCGGCGGCCATGGAGGTGCCCGTCGACCCGCGCGTCGTGGTCGACGGCATCCTGGAGGCGCCGGACGACCGGCTCGGGGAGTCCCTGGTGCGCGGCTTCCTCCACGTGTGGGACACCCCCGCGGGACGCGAACGCATCGCGGCGCTGCTGCGGTCGGCGGCGACCCACGACGACCCGATGACCCTGCTCAGGCAGTTCCTCCTGCACGAGGTCTTCGGCCGGGTGGCGGGTCGCGTCGGCCCGCAGGACCTGGAGCGCCGGGCCGCGCTGGTGGCGACCCAGATGATCGGGCTGGCGTTCGCGCGCTACGTGGCAGGGCTGCCCGGTGTCGCCGACGCCGAGCCCGACGAGCTCGTGGCGGCGGTCGGTCCCGTCATACAGCGCTATCTCGATCTCTGACCCGACCCACCCTCATGCCCCCAGGGCGGGGGTTGTGGGGAGGCTGGCACAGGTCTAGATTTCATCACATGATGAAAAGACAGCGCGGACGGCACGAGGCGGGTGCGGTCGACCTCGACCCGGCACGCGTGCCCGCGCCCGCAGCGGCGGCGATCGACGTGCGTTCCCTCGTGGTCAGACGCGGCGCTCGCGAGGTCCTCCACGGCCTCGACCTCCAGGTGCCGGTCGGCCAGGTGGTCGGTCTGCTAGGCCCCTCCGGCGGCGGCAAGTCCACCCTCCTGCGTGCCGTCGTCGGGGTGCAGGTCACCCACGGCGGTGAGGTCCTGGTGCTGGGCCGCCCGGCCGGGTCCGCCGACCTGCGGCGCGAGGTCGGCTACACGACGCAGAGCCCGAGCGTCTACGACGACCTCTCGGTGACCGCCAACGTCACCTACTTCGCCCGCCTGCTCGGGGTCCGCGACGTCCAGGCCGAGGTGTCGCGCGTCCTCGAGCTCGTCGACCTGACCAGCCACGCGGACGACCTCACGCGGGCCCTGTCCGGTGGGCAGCGCAGCCGGGCGTCCCTGGCCTGCTCGCTCGTGGGGTCGCCGCGCCTGCTCGTCCTGGACGAGCCGACCGTCGGGCTGGACCCGGTGCTGCGCCGCAGCCTGTGGGACCTGTTCCACCGCCTGGCCGACGACGGGACGACGCTGCTCGTCTCCAGCCACGTCATGGACGAGGCGGCGCGCTGCGACCGGCTCGTCCTGGTCCGGGAGGGGCGCGTCCTCGCCGACTCGACCTATCCCGAGCTGCTCGCCGCCACCGGCGCCGACGATGCCGAGCAGGCCTTCCTCACCCTCATCGACCGTTCGGACGCAGACGGCCCAGCGGATGGAGGCTCCCGATGAACCCCCGACTCATGCTCGTCACGGCCGGGCGGATCCTGGCCCAGATCCGCTCCGACCGGCGCACCGTCGCCCTCCTGCTCGTGGTGCCCTGCGTCCTGCTCGGCCTCCTGGCCTGGGTGTATGACGGGACGCCCGTCTTCGACCGGGTCGGTCCTGCCCTGCTCGGCGTATTCCCCTTCGTGGTGATGTTCATCGTCACGAGCGTCACGACCCTGCGGGAGCGCTCGTCGGGCACGCTCGAGCGCCTCTTCACCACGCCCCTCGGCAAGGGCGACCTGCTGGGCGGCTACGCCCTGGCGTTCGGGGTGTTCGCGCTGCTGCAGGCGCTGGTCGCCACGGCCTGGGCGGTGTGGGTGTGCGGCCTGGACGTCCGCGGCTCGCTCGGGCTGCTGGTGCTGGTCGCCGTCGTCGACGCGGTCCTCGGGTGCACCTTCGGGCTGTTCGTGAGCGCGTTCGCGACCACGGAGTTCCAGGCCGTGCAGTTCATGCCGGCGTTCGTGCTGCCGCAGTTCCTGCTGTGCGGGCTGCTCACGCCGCGCGACGCCATGCCGGGCGTGCTGAGCGGCCTCAGCGACGTGCTGCCCCTCAGCTATGCCGTGGACGCGATGACGGCGGTGGCCACGCAGGCCGACGCCGCCGCCGACGTGTGGCGCGACGTCGCCGTGATGGCGGGGTTCGTGGTGGCGGCGATCGCGCTGGGGGCCGCGACCCTGCGCCGCCGGACGCCCTGACCACCGAGGACGGTCTAGCCTGGGGCTCACCACCTGATCCCTGCGCGGAAGGCGCCACCATGATCCTGGAGCTCGGTGACGCCCTGCGCGCCTCCTCCCTGCGGCTCGCCCGCATCGGACGCGTGCAGTCGGTGATCGAGGAGTCGCCGGGCACGCGCGACATCCTGGCCCGCTTCATCGCCGGGGACAGCACGCAGTCGGCGCTCGGCGCGGCCCGCGACCTCATGGAGACCGGCCGCGCGGTGACCGTGTCCTACCTCGGGCCGGACGCCGACTCGCGCGCCCGCAGCGACGCCACCGTGGACGAGTACGAACGGCTCGTCGCCGAGGCCGTCTCCCGGGGGCTCGTCGGTGACCACCGCCTCGAGCTCAGCGTCCGTCCCGCCGCGTTCGGTCGCCTGGACCAGGCCACCGGCCGGTCCCTCGCCCTCGCCCAGCTGCGGCGCGTGTGCCGGGCCGCGCACAACGCCGGCCTGGACGTGACCCTCGACATGGAGGGCTTCGAGACGGTCGAGCCGACCCTGGAGCTGCTCCGCGAGCTGCGGCAGGACTTCCCCGGCGTGGGGATCGCCCTGCAGGCGGCCCTGCGGCGCACCGAGCAGGACTGCCGCGACCTCGCTGCCGAAGGTGTCCGGGTCCGGCTGGTCAAGGGCGCCTACAAGCTCGACGAGCGCCGCTCCTTCGACGCGGTGGAGGACGTCGACCGGTCCTACGTCCGGTGCCTGCGGATCCTGATGGAGGGGGTCGGATACCCCATGGTCGCCACCCACGACCCGCGCATGACCTCGATCGCGGCCGCCCTCGCCCGGTCCTACGACAAGGGGCCCGAGCACTTCGAGTACCAGATGTACCTCGGCATCCGCCCCCTCGAGCAGACCGCGATCGCCGACCGCGGCGATCGCATGCGCGTGTACGTCGCCTACGGCCCCGCCTGGTACTCCTACCTCGTGCGCCGCGTCGCCGAGCGCCCCACCAACGTCACGTTCTTCGTGCGCTCGCTGCTCTCGCGCCGCTGATCAACTGGCCTCTCCGCGCCCCGCGCCCCGCGTCCCCGTGCCGCGCCGTCCCCGCACCGCGCCGCGCCGCCATACCGCGCGCCGCGCCGCGCCGCCATTGGTCACCAATGACGTCTCGAGGCACGGTTCGAACGATCAAATCCGCCAGTGGTGACCAATGGCGCGGGGTAGGGGTTGTCGGTGGGCTTCGGCATACTGGCGAGCGCACCCGACCTCGCAACCTCGACAGGGAGTTCCGATGACTGACCTCGCGTCCCGCACGATCGCGTTCTACGGCGTCGGCGCCATGGGGTCGGCGATCCTCGCCGCCCTGGTCCGCGGCGGGCACCCGGCCGACCAGGTCCTCGCCGTCGACACCAGCAGCGAGCGACTCTCCGAGCTCGCCGGGTCGTATGCCGTGCGCACGACCTCCGACGTGGCCGAGGCCGCCGGCGCGGCCGACGTGCACGTGGTTGCCGTCAAGCCGGCCGACGTCCCGGCCCTGCTCGACGCGATGGCCGGCGGGCTCGGCGAGGGCGACGTCGTGGTCAGCGTCGCCGCCGGCGTCACCTCCGCCGCCATCGAGGAGCACCTGCCCGACTCGATCGCCGTGGCGCGGGTCATGCCCAACACCCCGGCCCTGGTGGGGCAGGGCATGGCCGTGGTCAGCCCCGGGAGCCGCTGCGGCGACGAGGCCCTCGCCCTGGCGCGTGCCGTGCTCGAGCCGTCGGGGGCCGTGCTGTCCCTGCCCGAGAAGCACCTGGACGCCGTCACCGGGGTGAGCGGCTCGGGGCCCGCCTACGTCTTCTACCTCGCCGAGGCCATGACCGAGGGCGGTGTCCTGATGGGCCTGCCCCGCGACGTCGCCTCGACCCTGGCTGTGCAGACCCTGCTCGGTGCTGCCACGATGCTGGCGGAGGGGGACGACTCGGCGACGATCCTGCGCGAGCGGGTGAGCTCGCCGGGGGGCACGACGACCGCGGGCCTGGCCGTCCTCGACGAGCGGGCCACCCGGGCCGCCGTCGTGGCGGCGGTGCGGGCCGCGACCGAGCGCTCGGCCGAGCTGGGCCGCGGTCACTGAACGCTCGGCACCACCGGCCCCTCGACACCACCGGCCCCTCGACCCCATCGGCCCTTCGACCCAACTGAAATCTCCGGCCACGCCTGCGGATCGAGGCCGCAGCGCCCCGCTGGATCGGTCGCAGACCGGTGTAGCAGCGGCCACGGACACCATGAAAGGATGCGGGACATGACCGAGCTGACCGTGCGCGTGCTGACCGATGATGACTGGGAGCTCTACCGGACCATCCGGCTGGCGGCGCTCAAGGAGTCCCCGGACGCCTTCGCGGCCACCTACGAGGAGGAGCGCGACTTCTCCGACGACCTGTGGCACGAGCGCATGGCCCGGGCGACCCGCCTCGTGGCCGAGGCGGCGGACGGTCCGGTCGGCGTCGCCAGCGTGCGGGCGCAGGCGCCCCGCGACGGCAGCGACGACGCCATGGCCGAGCTGTTCGGCATCTGGGTCCGGCCCGAGCTGCGCGGTCGCCGCGTCGCCGTCGAGCTGGTCCGCGCCGCCTCCGGCATCGCCCGGTCGATGGACTGCCGCCACCTGTCCTACTGGGTGGGCACCGACAACGGTCCGGCCGTGGCGTTCGCCAGCTCCTACGGCTTCCGGGTCACCGACACCCGTCGTCCCATGGTGGCCCGCGGTCACCAGCCGACCGAGGACGACGACGACGAGATGATGATGATCCTGCCCCTCGCGGACGACCCGGGCTCGGTGGCCAGCACCAGCGTCTGACCGGCTAGCGAGCCTCGTCGTGCCGGGCCGGTCCCGCACGGGTACGGTCGGCTCCATGTCGATGCCGACGAGAGTGGTCTGGGACGAGGTCTTCACGCGCTACGACTTCGGGCCGAGCCACCCCATGAGTCCCGTCCGTCTGGACCTGACCGCGCGACTGTGCCGCGAGCTGGGGCTGTTCGACCACGATGACGTCGAGCTCGTGTCCCCCCCGGTCGCCACCGACGACGAGCTCGCCTGGGTCCACGACCGGGACTACATCGCGGCCGTCCGTGCGGCGGGCGAGGACCCCGCCCAGGCCGACCAGGCTTTCGGGATCGGCACCGAGGACGACCCTGCCTTCCTCGGCATGCACGAGGCCAGCGCCCGCATCGCCGGCGGCACCCTCGCCGTCGCCCGAGACGTGTGGGAGGGGCGGGCGCTGCACGGCGTCAACTTCTGCGGCGGCATGCACCACGCGATGCCCGACAGGGCCGCCGGCTTCTGCATCTACAACGACGCGGCCGTCGCCATCCACTGGCTCCTCGAGCACGGCGCCGAGCGGGTGGCCTATGTCGACATCGACGTCCACCACGGCGACGGCGTCGAGCGCTGCTTCTGGGACGATCCGCGCGTCATGACCCTGTCCGTGCACGAGACGGGCCGGGTGCTCTTCCCCGGCACCGGCTTCCCTCGCGACCTCGGCGGCCCCTCGGCCGACGGCACCGCGATCAACGTGGCCCTGCCGCCGGGCACCGGCGACGCGGCCTGGCTGCGGGCGATCAACGCCACCGTCAACCCCCTCGTGCGGGCCTTCGCCCCCGACGTCCTGATCACCCAGCAGGGGTGCGACTCGCACTACCAGGACCCGCTCGCGCACCTCGCGATCTCGGTGGACGCCCAGCGGCAGGCCTTCGAGGGCCTGCACCGGCTCGCCCACGAGGTGAGCGGCGGCCGCTGGGTCGCCCTCGGCGGGGGAGGCTACGAGGTCGTCGACGTGGTGCCCCGCGCCTGGACGCACCTCACGGCCATCGCCACGCACCACCCGATCCGGCTGGACACCCCGATCCCGCAAGCCTGGCGCGACCACGTGCTGGAGCGCCACGGCCGGCCCGGGCCCGAGTCCATGAGCGACGGCGTGGCCGAGGGTGGCATCGTCTGGTGGCGGGGCTGGGAGTCGGGCTACGACCCCGAGGACCCCGTGGACCGCGCCGTCATGGCCACCCGCGAGGCGGCGTTCCCGCTGCACGGGCTCGACGTCTGGTTCGACTAGCCGTCACAAGATGGGCGCCGATCATGGGGTCGGCGGCGTGTCGACTGGACAGCATGGGTGAATCTCATCGCGGATTGCTCACGCGGCGTGACCGGAGCTCTAGAGTGCCAACCAGCACGCGTGTGAAGACTCGACGGGGAAGCCGACGACACCTCGTGCCCGGAGAGTGAGCCATCCCCTATGTCGTCCCAACGTCCTTTCGACGGTGTCCGCTTCTGCACGGTCGCCGAGGTCGCGGCCCGCATGCGCGTGAGCAAGATGACCGTCTACCGCCTCGTCCACAGCGGAGAGCTGCCCGCCGTCCGGGTCGGACGGTCCTTCCGCGTCCCCGAGCACGTCGTCGAGGAGTACCTCGCGCGCGCCTACACCGAGACCGCGTGAGGCCGGCGCGGACGGCATACGGCCTCGGTCGATTGGGTGAGGAGAGCCCGGGGCGCTAGGCTGGGGCGGATTCCCTCGTCGGCGGTGAGCGCGCCACGCGCACGTGACAACGTCGTGCACCGGCACGAGGCTCACGACCGACACTGCAGATCAGCTCGACGAAGGACACGCTATGGGTTCCGTGATCAAGAAGCGCCGCAAGCGCATGGCCAAGAAGAAGCACCGCAAGCTGCTTCGCAAGACGCGTCACCAGCGCCGCAACAAGAAGTGACCAGCAGAGCCCCTCGACCACGGTCGGGGGGCTCTGGTCATGCCCGGGTGCCGTCGGCGTCACCCCTGGCCTAGGCTCGGGACAGGTTCCCCCCAGCAGCCACGCGAGCAGCCTGGCCACCAGCCGCGCCGCCAGCCCGCCGCCAGCCCAGCGTCACCGAACGTCACCCAGGAGGTCCACGTGCCCGACGTCGTGCTCGTCACGGGTGTCTCCCGGCTGCTGGGCGGGCTCGCCGCGACGGCGCTCGCCGCCCGCGAGGACGTGGGCCGCGTCATCGGCATCGACGTGGTGCCACCGAGACGTCCGCTGATCGGGGTCGACTTCGTGCGCGTGGACCTGCGCAACCCGGTCATCACCCGGCTCGTGGAGCAGTACTCAGTGGACACCGTCGTCCACATGGGCGTCCTCGCGACCCCCACGGCCGCCGGAGGCCGGGCGTCGCAGAAGGAGATCAACGTCATCGGCACGATGCAGCTGCTCGCGGCGTGCCAGAAGGCCACCTCGCTGCGGCGGCTCGTGGTCAAGTCCGCAGCGGCGGTGTATGGCGCCTCCCCGCACGACCCCGCGGTGTTCACCGAGTCGGCGGCGCTGGGGGTGCGCACGGCCAACGGCTTCGGGCGCGACTCGTCCGAGGTGGAGTCCTACGTCGCGGGGTTCGCCCGGCGCCGCCCCGACGTCGAGGTGTCCGTCCTGCGCTTCGCCAACGTCATCGGGCCGAGCATCGCCACGGCCCTCACCGACTACTTCAGCCTCCCGGTCGTGCCGGTCCCCGCGGGCTTCGACGGGCGCCTGCAGTTCGTCCACGAGGACGACTGCGTCCGGGCGACCGTGCTGGCCTCCACCGCTGACGCCGACCGCGTCACCGGCGTCACCAACGTCGCCGGCGACGGGGTGCTCACCGTGCTCCAGTGCGCACGGATGATGCACCGGCCCGTCGTGCAGGCGCCCCTGCAGACCGAGGGCCTGCTGCGGCGCGGTTACGGCTGGTCCCGGATGGCGACCTTCCCGGAGGGGCAGTTCCGCCAGCTGGCGTACGGCCGCGTCGTCGACACCACCCGCATGAGGGAGCGTCTCGGCTTCGAGCCGAGCCGGACGAGCCGCGAGGCGTTCGGGTCGTTCGCCGAGACCGCCGGGCTGACCGTGCCGGGCGTCGACCTCGCCCGCACGGGGCTGGGCCGCGCCCAGGTCGTCCTGGCCGCCATGGGGTGGCTCCCCGACCCGTCCTCGACCCCCGGAGCCCGCTCGTGACCGACGACCCTCGCCCCGGACAGCCGGCCGACCCGACACGAGCCGTGCCCCCGATCGACGTGGACGCCGTGGTCGACGCCGTCGTGCAGGTGCTGCGCAGCGCCGCCGCTCTGGCCAAGATCCCGCCGGACGAGGCCGAACGGCAGATCGCCGAGCTGCTGGCCTTCGTGCGCCGCCGCCTGACCGCCGACTACGACGTCGACGAGTTCGGCTTCGACGAGGACTTCACGCTGCACGCCTACCTGCCCCTGCTGCGCCCCCTCTACCGCTCCTGGTTCCGCGTCGAGGTGCGCGGCGCCGAGCACGTCCCCGCCGAGGGCGGCGCCCTGGTCGTCGCCAACCACTCCGGGACGATCGCGCTCGACGCGCTCATGACGCAGGTGGCCCTGTATGACGACCACCCGGCGGGACGGCACCTGCGCATGCTCGGTGCCGACCTCGTCTTCGCCACGCCCGTCGTCGGGGACCTGGCCCGCAAGTCCGGCTCCACCCTGGCCACGGCCGAGGACGCCGAGCGGCTGCTCAGGGCGGGGGAGCTGGTCGGCGTCTGGCCCGAGGGCTTCAAGGGGGTCGGCAAGCCGTTCAGCGAGCGCTACAAGCTGCAGCGGTTCGGGCGTGGGGGATTCGTCGCCGCTGCCCTGCGCGCCGGGGTGCCGATCGTGCCGTGCTCCATCGTGGGCGCGGAGGAGACCTACCCGATGCTGGGCAACGCCTCGGGCCTGGCCAAGCTGCTGGGCATGCCCTACTTCCCCCTCACGCCGACCTTCCCGTGGCTGGGGATGATGGGGCTGGTCCCGCTGCCCAGCAAGTGGATCATCGAGTTCGGCGAGCCGGTGCGCACCGACGAGCTCGGGGCAGGAGCGGGGGAGGACCCCATGACGGTGTTCGCGCTCACCGACGAGATCCGCCAGACGATCCAGGAGAGCCTCTACCGCATCCTCGCCACCCGGGACTCCGCCTTCTTCGGCTGACCTGCCTCAGGTCGATCCGCACGCACGGCGTTCGTGCGGGCCTGGCGCGGCCCTGCCGCCTCCTGGCAGGGCGGCTCCGTCCGGGGTCTCGGGCTGCGTCCCCCGTCTGCTTGGTCGTCTCCCGTCTGGTGCTGCAGCACCAGACCGAGGATGGCCGGACCGACGGGGGACGGTCGCCGAGGCGGAGGGCGACCGCAGGGGCCCCTCGGTCAGCTCGTATGACGAGCGCCGCCCCCAGCCGTGGTCGGCGTCAGCGGCGTCGTGCCGGCACGGGGCCGGGGGCCGGGGGCGTCAGTCGCGCCCGCAGATGCCCGGATAGTCCCGCGTCCACCGGCTGGTCGTGCCCGGTGCGAACGCGTAGCCCGGCTCCGGGGTTGCGTCGACGACCACCGTGGTGGTGATCAGCCCGATGCGGCGGTCCCACTCGTAGCTCACCCCGGTCGTGCGCGGCAGGTGCACGATCCCGTTGCCCGGTACGCAGTGGTCGGCGAACCGCGGAGCCTCCGGCGTGACGAGGACCCCCGTCGGGATGTCCGAGGGCGCCGGGGTCGTCGGAGCCGGAGTCGTCTGCGTGGGAGTCGGCTCCGTCGTGGAGCTGGTGGGTGTGGGAGCCGGCGTCGTCGGGACGGGCTCGGTCGTGGTGCTGGT
>NZ_AUFG01000050.1 GCF_000426385.1 Arsenicicoccus bolidensis DSM 15745 | reverse complement strand
ACCTGCTTGACGCCGTTCGGGTCCCACGCGTCGGGCCCGGGCGGCCCCGGACCACCCCGACCGCGGTCATGGCCGACAAGGCCTACTCCTCACGGGCTCACCGGGCCCTGCTGCGCAGCCGAGGGATCACCGCCGTGATCGCCGAGCCCCGCGACCAGCAAGCCAACCGCAAACGCCGCGGGGCCCGGGGAGGACGCCCACCCAGGACCGACCCCACCGCGTACGCCAAACGCCACGTCGTCGAGAACGGCTTCGAACGCGTCAAGCAATGGCGCGCCCTGGCCACCAGGTACGACAAGCTCGCCCTGACCTACCGGGCCGGCGTCCTGCTCCGCGCGATCCTCCTATGGCTACCCACTTTAAGAGACACGCCCTAGCAGCCCTGTCGCAGCACACCCTCGGCCGGGTGGCGCTGTGGCTGGGCGTCGCGGGCTTCCTCGGCCTCGCGCTGTGGCAGCTGACCGAGGTGATCGTCCCGGGGCTCGGCGGCGACAGCTGGCAGTCCCGGCTCAAGGACGGCGCCAAGGCCGTGGTCTACGCGATCCTCGCCTGGTCGGCCTTCGGGTTCGCCCGCGGCACCGGGTCCTCGGGCAAGCGGCAGGTGCAGGGCTTCACCACGAACCTGCTCGGGGCGCCGGCCGGACGCCTGCTCGTCGCCGCGGTCGGCCTGGGGATCATCGGCGTCGGCATCTACCACGTGGTCAAGGGGCTGCGGCGCACGTTCCTGCACGACCTCGAGGAGGACCCCGGTCCGGTCGCGGTCTACGCCGGGATGCTCGGCTACCCGACGCGTGGGATCGCGCTGGCGGTCGTCGGCGGGCTGTTCGTCGCGGCGGCGATGGCGAACTCGTCGTCGCGGACCAACGGCCTCGACGGTGCGCTGCGCTTCATGCTCGACCAACCCTACGGTCGGGTGGTCGTCGCGTTCATGGCTCTGGGATTCGCGTCCTTCGGGGTCTACTCGTTCTTCAGGGCGCGGCACGCGGACGTATGACGGGGGCGCGGCCTCAACGGCCGTAGTCCACGGGCAGCACCTCCAGGCGGTCGAGCGGGAACGGCTGGTGCCGGCCGTCGCCGCTCCCGTTGAGCGCCTCCCACCCGCTGCCGACCCGCAGGAGCCCCGGGTAGGGGTCGCCCGAGAACGCCGAGGCGTTCTCCGCGCGGAAGCTCACGGCACCGCTCGTGTCCCACACGATCAGGCCGTACTCCTGGGCCGCGCGGGCGATGGTGCGGGCGGTCGGCGTGAGCCCGAGGGAGTCCACGTCGAGGTCGGCGGGCAGACGCAGCCGTTGGCCCTGGCGCAGCACCACCTGGCCGCGTGGGTTGCGCCCGTCCGACCGCACCGCGGGCCAGGAGTGGGCGGGGGCGGCGGCGGCATAGGGGACGGCCACCCCCACGACGTGGTCGATCCGCCCGCGGCGCAGCTCCTCGGCGCGGATGATCCCGCCCGCGAAGGGCAGGCCGGTGGCGGTCGTGCCGATGGGGAAGGGGAAGACGCCGTCGCTGCGCGAGGCGGCCTGGATCGACCCGCCCCCGCACGCGGTCCACGACCCGTCCGCGCCTCGGGTCAACTGCCACAGGTCGGTGTAGCGGTCCGTGGCGGGATCGTGCAGCGCCGCCTCGTGGTCGCTGCCACCGGCCGGGCGCAGGTCGTCGGGGATGCGCAGACCGCGCAGCGACTCGGCGACGCGAGGATGCAACCGGCACCCGGGCGCGGCGCGGACGTCGTGGACGGGATCGGACGGGGTCGTGGTGACCAGCGGCGGGGTGTAGTCGTGCGTGTTGAGCGTGACGTTCGGCAGTCCTGGCCGGCCGTGCTCGACGGCTGCGGCGCGCAGGTCGCGGACGATGGCGCTGCTGCGGGGGTCCGTGGGGGTGGAGGCCGGGAGGCGGGAGTACCAGAACGAGGAGGGGGCGAAGACCCGGTGGGGGACCGGAGGTCGACGCGCCGGCGGGCTCGCCGTCTTCGACTCGCCAGGCGTCGGGGTGCCCGAGCAGGCGGCGAGCAGCGCGGCCGTGGCCAGGCCGACGACGAGGGCGGCGCGCGGCGGCATACGACTCCCGACTCTCGAGGCGACGGGCCGCCACCGGGGTGGGGCCACGTGGGGATCGTCTGCAAGCCTGGCACAGCCGGCTGATCGGCAGGTGAGGACGCGACAGGGTGGCCGAGGAGGGCCGACGTCGGTCAGAGCGAACCGACAGCGGCGAAACGTCCGTACGGGTAGGGATTCTGCGCTGAGGCCAGACCGCCGTTGACCGGTCGGTCACGACTTAGGGGGGCCGACGCCGCGGTAGGCCCAGCCCCACGACACGGTCGTACACGAGGATCGGGACGAGGGCTGGACAACGCGTCAACCACCCACCCAATGGGGGTATGACGGGCACAGCGACACACCTCGTCGTGCCGTGCATCAGGTAGGCCGGGTCGGGCTTGAACCGACGACCGACGGATTATGAGTCCGCTGCTCTGACCGACTGAGCTACCGGCCCTGGGTCCGCGGGGGCGAACCCTGTCACCCTACCGTCAGCGACCCACCCCGAGCGGCGACATACCGGCCGGTACCCGACGTGGTTCGTTCTAACTCGTCACCTCGGTATCGCTACGCTGAGTGAGCGACTTTCTGGAGATAGTTGCTCTCAATGGGTGGTAGATGGTCACTTCACGTCATGTGATGTCACAGAGTGTATGAGCCCCCTAGCTCATGAAGGTGCCCGCATGCCTGCCTCCCCCCTCATCACCAGGCTTCTCACGCGCACGATCGGCCCCACGCCCCCTCCTCGGCCGGCGCCCCGTCCCACACCCACGCCCAAGGTCGTGGCGCCGGACCCGCGACTCGTCCACGCCGTGCCGCCCGTCGCGACGTCCGTCCACGCGCCGAACCTCCCGCTGCGCACCACCCCCGCCTGGCACCTGGCTCGCCGAGCCGCCCAGGCACCCACGGCGGCCATGGTCGCCGACATCGAGCGGATGGGCACCCGGGCGTGGATCGCGCAGCAGCTCGACGCGGCCTCGATCCCCGACCCGACGTGGGACGGCATCGTCCAACGGTGCTTCCCCTGGCTGAACCTGACCAACAAGCAGGTGCAGGACCTGACCGGCGGCAGCTTCCGCGGGAGCCCGGTCATGGCCCACGCGAACGCCGCCCGGCCGCTGTTCACCAACCGTGTGCTCTGGGAGAACGTGGTGACGATGTGGGGCGACCTGCTCTACGTCCCCTACCGCAGCAAGGCCGACAGCTTCACGCTCGAGTACGACTGGAAGGTCCTGCGTCGCCACGCTTTCGGGCGGTATGCCGACCTCCTGCACGCCGCGGTCACCCACCCGGCGATCCTGCACAACCTCGACAACGACGCCAACTCCCGGGACAACCCCAACGAGAACCTCGGCCGCGAGATCCTCGAGCTCTACAGCGTCGGGGTGGGGAGCTACACCGAGACCGACGTCCGGCAGTCCGCGCTCCTGCTGACCGGGCACTCGGTCGACTGGAACACCCGCGCCTACGCGTATGACGACTGGGCCCACCACGTGGGGCCGATCAGGATCATGGGCTTCAGCCACGCCAACGCCACGTCCGCGGGCGGGCCGGCGGCGCTGCGGGCCTACACCGACTACCTGGCGCGGCACCCGACGACCGCGCGCCGCCTCGCCCGCATCATCGCCACGCGGTTCGTCTCGGACACGCCCAGCGAGGCCCTCGTGCAGACCCTGGCCGCGACCTACCTGGCGTCGGACACGGCGATCGTGCCGGTGCTGCGGCGACTGTTCGACCACCCGGAGTTCTGGGCCTCGGTCGGCAACAAGTGGTCCCGGCCGGCCGAGCTGGCCGCCAAGGGCGTCCGCGCGTCCAAGCCGACCGGCTACGCCTTCGCGCAACCCATCACCACCAACCCGTGGGCGATGAGCAACTACTTCTGGTTCCTCTACCAGTGCGGCCACGCGCCTCGGGACTGGCCTCGGGTCGACGGCTACCCGGACGACGCCGACGCCTGGCGCAGCACCATCGCGACGCTCTCGTCGTGGAACGTCATGCACGCCCTGGCCTGGGGCTGGGGCGACGGGCCGACCTACCCGGACGAGGCGGATCAGGACCCCGGCCAGGGCCTGCCGCACTGGCACACCGCCCTCGGCGTCAAGGCCGGCGACAACGTCCTCGCGACGGCTCGGCGGATCACCTTCGCCCTGACCGGCTACGTCTGGCGCGAGCAGGACATCGCCCCCATCGCGTCCTGGCTGTGCAGCTACGGGGAGCGGCCGGCCACGGCGTCGGACGTCCTCGCCGACTACCAGGCACGCGGCTGGCTGCGCGAGGCCGTGCGCCTGATCCTGGCCAGCCCCTACTCCTTCCTGCGCTGATCGGAGATCATCGTGACCACCCCCAGCACGCCCAGCAGCCCCAGCAGCCCCAGCGGCCGTCGCCGGAGCTCCGGTCCGCGCGCCACGGCGCCGGGCGCCCCCGACCCCTACGCGCCCCTCCTCCACGACGACCTCGTCACGCCGATGCACCACCACGACGAGTCCCGCAACCACCTCGTGGTGCGCACCGACGACGGGCCGCGCGTCATGTCGGCCACCGACGCGGCGTCATACGTCGAGCATGTCCGACCGCCCGCCTGCCCGCACGAGGTGGCCGAGGCCGCCGGCTGGCGCGGCCCGCTGCGGCGTCGCACCGTCCTGCAGGGCGCCGCGCTCGGCTTCGGGGCGCTGCTGGCGGAGTCCGCCGTGCCGCGCTATGCGTTCGCGGAGACGGCGACCCAGCGCGACCTGCTCGTCGTCATCTTCGTCCGTGGCGGGGCCGACGGACTCTCGCTGGTCCCACCCCTCCAGGACAGCGCCTACCTCGCGGCCCGCCCGACCATCCGGGTGACCTCCTCCCAGGCCCTGCCGCTGGACGGCAAGGTCGGCCTCAACCCCGCGATGAAGGGCCTCAAGGCGTTGTACGACGCGGGCGACCTCGCGGTGGTGCTCGGCGCCGGCAACCCGGCGGTGCGACGCTCGCACTTCGAGGACATGAACGCCATGGAGTGGGCGGCCCCCGCCAACATGCGCTCCGGGTGGCTGGCCCGGCACCTGACCACGAGCGGTCCGACGACCGGGACCGTCCGGGCCATCACCCGGGGGTCGCAGGTCGCCCTCTCGCTCAGCTCCCCCAGCATGGAGACCCCCGCGGTGGCCGAGCTGGCGAGCTTCGGTCTGCAGCCGACCTACACCACCGACGGCACCACGCGCGAGCGCATCACGACGATCATCGACCAGATGTACGCGCGCGCCGGCGGCGGGGCGGCGCTCACCGCGCGCTCGACCCTGGACGCCGTCGCCCGGCTCGCGGACCAGCGAGCCATCGCCGCCGCGGGGAAGTACGTCCCGGCGAACGGCGCTGCCTACCCCGACACGACCTTCGGCAAGGGCATGCGCGACATCGCGCAGATCGCCAAGGCGGGCCGGGGGCTCGAGGTCGCCTGCATCGACAACGACGACTGGGACATGCACCGCAACCTCGGCCTGGCGCAGGACACGAACGGCTGGATGTGGCGTCGGGCCGCCGACCTGTCGGCGGGGATCGCCGCGCTGCGGGCCGACCTCGGCGACCTCTGGCAGCGCACCACCGTCGTCACGATGAGCGAGTTCGGCCGCCGCGTCCAGGAGAACGGCGACCAGGGCCTCGACCACGGGCACGGCAACGTGATGTTCGTGGCCGGCGGGGGAGTGAACGGCAAGAAGGTCTACGGCACGATGCCCACGCTCACGACCGCCAACCTCGTGCAGGGTGACGTGCCGATCACCACGGACTACCGCCAGGTGCTCAGCGAGATCATCAGGGCCCGCCTGCTCAACGGCGGCTCCCTCGGCACCATCTTTCCCGGGTTCACCCCTCGGACCACCCCGCTCGGCGTGGTCTGAGGCGGCCCTGGTCGTGCGGCGGTGTGTCGTTCACCCGGAAGGCCTGGCGCGACCAGCCATGATGGGGCATGATTGACGACGCAGCGTGACCAAAGCTCTCCTGGGTCCCGAGGTCGTTGGGGAAGACGTCCCTCGCACACAGGAGGTCAGGATGTCCGTTGCAGCCGATCTGCACAGGGGTGGCGACGCCACCCCGACGACGCGAGGCGTGGTGTTCGTGCACAGCGCCTCTACCGCTCTGTGCCCGCACGTGGCCTGGGCGCTCGAAGGGGTGCTCGGCGCCGCCGTGACCCTCGACTGGACGAGCCAGCCCGCTGACGCGCGCCTGATGCGCACCGAGGTCAACTGGGTCGGGCCCGCCGGCACGGGCGCCGCCCTCGCCAGCGCCCTGCGCGGATGGGACTCCTTGCGCTACGAGGTCACCGAGGACCCGAGCCCCGGGTGCGACGGCTCGCGCTGGTCGCACACCCCCGACCTCGGCCTGCACCACACCTGGATCTCGGCGAGCGGTGACGCCGTCGTCAACGAGGACCGGCTGCGGCACGCGATCGCGCAGGCCCAGGGTGATCCGCGGGTGCTGGGGGAGGTCGTCGACCAGATCCTGGGCGCCCCGTGGGACGCCGAGCTCGAGGCCTACCGCGAGGCCGGCGACGGTGCGCCGGTCCGCTGGCTGCACAAGGTCGGCTGAGTCGCGCCCCGGCACCTGAGCGGTGTGCGCGTTCGGGTGCCGGAGGCCGTATGACGAAGGGCCCGACCTCTCCCGTGGTGGAAGCGGTCGGGCCCTTCGCCGTCATACCGACGATCGACACCGTCGGGCCGAGGATCAGCCGTCGGCCCGATGACCGGCGCCGTCATACCGCCGATCGACCGTGATGCCGACGAGGGCGGTGCGACTGGGCCGGCCGGTGGTCAGCCGAAGCTCTTGACCACCAGCGCGACGTTGGCGCCGCCGAACCCGAACGAGTTGTTGAGCGCCGCGAGGTCGCCCTCGGGCAGGGCCCGCGCCTCGCCGGTGACGACGTCCAGCTCGATCTGGGGGTCCTTGGACTCGAGGTTGATCGTCGCGGGGATCGTGCGGTCACGCAGCGCCAGCAGCGTCAGGACGGTCTCGAGGGCGCCGGCCGCTCCGAGGAGGTGACCGGTCATCGACTTGGTGGCCGTGACGGCGATCTGGGAGGTGTGGTCCCCGAACGCCCGGTGGATGGCCTTGGTCTCGGCGACGTCCCCGACCGGGGTCGAGGTGGCGTGCGCGTTGACGTGGCAGATGTCGGTCGTGGTCAGGCCGGCGTCCTCGATGGCCTCCAGCATGGCCCGGGCCGCGCCACGGCCCTCGGGCTCGCCGGCGGTGATGTGGTAGGCGTCCGCCGACGCGCCGGCACCGGCGATCTCGCCGTAGATGCGGGCGCCGCGCGCCGTGGCGTGCTCCTCGGACTCCAGCACGAGCAGGGCCGCGCCCTCGCCCAGCACGAAGCCGTCCCGGTCCTTGTCGTAGGGACGGGAGGCGCGCTCGGGCTCGTCGTTGCGGGTCGACAGGGCCTGCATCGCGGCGAAGCCGGCGACGGGCAGCGGGTGGATGGCGGCCTCGGTGCCGCCGGCGACGACGACGTCGGCCTTGCCGCTGCGGATCAGGGCGAGGGCCTGGGCGATGCCCTCGGCACCGGACGCGCACGCGCTCACCGGCGTGTGGGCGCCGGCCCGGGCGGTCAGCTCGAGCGAGACGGCGGCAGCGGGGCCGTTGGCCATCAGCATGGGCACCGCCAGGGGGAAGACCCGGCGCGGGCCCTTCTCGCGCAGCACGTCCCACTGGTCCAGCAGGGTCTGCACCCCGCCGATCCCGGTGCCGAGGCACACGGCGAGCCGCTCGGGCTCGACCTCGGGGGCGCCGGCGTCGGCCCAGGCCTCGCGGGCGGCCACGAGGGCGGCCTGGGTGCTGGGGTCGTTGCGACGGACCTCGACCTTGCTCAGGACGTCGGCGGTCGGGACGGCCAGGGTCGCGGCGAAGGTGACCGGCAGCTGGTGCTGCTCGACCCAGTCGTACGGCATGGGGCGGGCGCCGGATCGGCCCGCAAGGATGGCGTCCCAGGTGTCCTGGACGTTACCGCCGACGGGCGTCGTGGCACCGAGACCGGTGACGACGACGCGGCGGCTGCTCGAGGTGGTCATCTCGCTGCTCCTTGGTGGATGAGGTGGGCCGGACGGGGCGGACCGGGCGACGTGCCGCGGTCCACCCCGTCCAGAGGCGGGGGTGCCTCGGGTCAGCCCTGGGCCCCGTTGATGTAGGACACGGCGTCGCGCACCGTCTTGAGGTTCTTGACCTCGTCGTCGGGGATGCGGACGCCGAACTTCTCCTCGGCGTTGACCACGATCGTCATCATCGACAGCGAGTCGATGTCGAGGTCCTCGGTGAAGGACTTGTCCATCTGGACCTCGGCCGCGTCCAGGCCGGTCTCCTCGTTGACGATCTCGGCCAGGCCCTGGAGGATCTCGTTCTCGTTCATGGCCATCTCAGGCTCCTTCTCGGTTGCTCCGACCGTGCGGTGCGGAGGGTGGGATGGTGCGGGCTGACCCGATGGGTCCCGTCGGGCCGCGGGAATCTGCGTGCGTGCTGGCGGTCGCGCCGTCAGGGGAGGACGATCACCTGGGCGGCGTAGACCAGGCCCGCGCCGAAGCCGATCTGCAGGGCGAGCCCACCGTGCGGCGCCTGGCCCTCGGTCAGCATGCGGTCGGTCGCCAACGGGATCGAGGCCGACGAGGTGTTGCCCTGGTGGCGGATGTCGTCAGCGACCGGGACGTGCTCGGGCAGCTTGAGCTGCTTGACCAGCGCGTCGACGATGCGGATGTTGGCCTGGTGGGGGATGAACGCGTCCAGGTCGTCGGCCGTGATCCCGGCCGCGTCCAGCGCCTCCCGGCACACGGGGGCCATGGCGTAGACCGCCCACCGGAACACGCTCTGCCCGGCCATCGTGAGGTAGGACCAGGGCATGGCGTCCCGGGGGCTCTGCTCCTCCAGGCTCCCGACGTGGGCGTGGTCGCGCAGGTCCACCCAGGAGTACTTGTTGCGGATGACGTCCCAGTCCTCGCCCTTGGAGCCCCAGACGGTGGGCCCGATCCCCGGGAAGTCGGACGGGCCCACGACCGCAGCACCTGCGCCGTCGCCGAAGATGAAGGCTGTGCCACGATCGTGCTTGTCGGTGAAGTCCGAGAGCTTCTCGACCCCGATGACGAGGACGAACTCGGCGGTGCCGCCGCGGACCATGTCGTTGGCCAGGCCGATGCCGTGGCAGTAGCCCGCGCACGCCGCCGACAGGTCGAAGGCTGCGGCGGGGGAGGCGCCGATGCGGTGGGCCACCGCGGCCGCCGCGCTGGGCGTCTGGAAGGGGTGCGTCACGTTGGCGACGATGACCGCCCCGAGCTGGTCGGCGCGCACGCCGGCCTTGGTCAGCGCGTCCTCGGCGGCGGCGCAGCTCATGTCGATGACGGACTCGTCCTCGCGGGCCCAGCGGCGCTCCTCGATGCCGGACCGGCTGCGGATCCACTCGTCGGACGAGTCGATCCACTGGCAGACCTCGTCGTTGGTGACGACGCGCTCGGGGCGATAGCCACCGACCCCCCAGATGCGGGCGTGGGCGGCGCCGGAGCGTTCGGTGATGGTGGGGCGGGTCACTCGGTGCCTCCTTCGGTGGGGGAGCTGCCGTGCTCGCGGATCATGCGGTGCGCGGCCTCCAGGTCGTCAGGCGACTTCAGCGCCAACAGCTCGACGCCGGGCATGGACCGCTTGGCCAGGCCCACGAGGGTGCCGGCCGGCGGGATCTCGATGAGCCCGGTCACGCCCTGCTCGACCATCGTCTGCATGCACAGGTCCCAGCGGACGGGGCTGGCGACCTGGCTGACCAGCCGGCGCAGCACCTCGCGCCCGTCGCGGACGAGCCGGCCGTCCTTGTTGGACACGATCGGCACACGGGCGTCGTGGCTGGTCACGCCCCGCGAGAGGACCTCGAGGCGGGCCTGGGCGGGAGCCATGTGCTCGGTGTGGAAGGCCCCCGCGACCGGGAGCGGGATGACCCGCGCCTTGGCCGGCGGGTCGGCCTTGAGCGCCTCGAGCTGCTCCAGGGTGCCCGCCGCGACGGTCTGACCGCCGCCGTTGACGTTGGCCGGGGTCAGCCCGTGACGCTCGAGGGTGGCCAGCACCTCGTCGGGGTCGCCGCCCAGGACCGCGGTCATGCCGGTGGGGGAGGCGGCGGCGGCCTTCGCCATACCGTCCCCGCGCTCGCGCACGAAGACCAGGGCCTGCTCGGCGGTCAGCACGCCAGCGGCGCAGGCCGCGGTGATCTCGCCGACCGAGTGGCCGCTGCCCATGCCGATGACCGGGTAGCCGGCCGACGGGTGCTCGAAGAGCGCCAGGAGGCTCAGCAGACCGGCTCCGACGATGAGCGGCTGCGCCACGTCGGTCTCGGTGATGGTCGGCTTGTCGGACTCGGTCCCGTGGGTCACCAGGTCGGTCCCGGCGACCGCGGAGAACCACTCCAGCCGGTCGCGGAAGCCGGGCAGCTCCAGCCAGGGGGCGAGGAAACCGGGGGACTGGGAGCCCTGTCCAGGGCAGACGATCGCTAGCACCCGTCCACTCTCTCCCGAGATCGGCGCCGACGCCGTGCCGGATCGCCACCAGAAACGGTCTGGTTCCTTGGAGGATTCCTACAAAGATCGGGTGGGGAGCAGGGTATGCCGGGCCGCTGGTGGACGGGGCCGGCCTCAGCGCCAGGACTGCGGGGCAGGAGCGCCCAGGCGTCCCAGCGCCAAGGCCAGCCGGACGGTGAAGGCGTCGCGCGAGGACGTGAGGTCGTGGCCCGTGACCTGGGCGATCCGACCGAGGCGGTAGCGCACCGTGTTGGGGTGCACGAACAACGCTCGCGCCGTGGCCTCGAGGCTCGGCTCGTCGAGATAGGCCGACGCGGTCTCGAGCAGGCCGCCCCCGCTGTCGACGAGGGGGCGGTGGATGCGGTCGAGCAGCGCCCGTCGCGCGTGGTCGTCCCCCGCGAGGACGCGCTCCGGGAGCAGGTCCGAGGCCTCGACGGGCCGCGGCGCGTCGGGCCAGGCCCGGGCCGCGGCGAGTCCCGACAGGGCCGCCCGGGCCGAGCGTCCGGAGGCGAACAGGTGAGGGACGGTGGGCCCCAGCACGACCGGCCCGTCGCCGAAGTAGGCCAGCAGGCGGCCGGCGGCGTCGGCGACGTCGCTCGTGCCGCCCAGGATGACGACGAGGCGCCGCCCCTGGACCGCGCTCAGCGCCTCCACGTGCAGGCGGCCGGCGGCCCGCCGCACCGCGTCGATCACGGCGGCGGTGTCCTCGTGCGGGCTCAGCCCTGCGACGACGGTGACGTGGCGGATGGACCCCCAGCCCAGCGCGGTGGCGCGGGAGCGGAGCGAGTTGTCCGCCTCGCCACGGATGACGGCGTCCACGACGAGGGACTCGAGCCGGGCGTCCCAGGCACCCCTGGACTCGGCGGCCTCGGCATACACCTGGGCCGCGGCGAAGGCCACCTCCCGGCTGTAGCGCAGCACCGCCTCCCGCAGGGCCGGCTCGTCGCCCTGCGCAGCCAGGCCCTCGACCTCCTCCTCGACCACCCCCACGACGGAGCGGACCAGGTCCAGCGTCTGGGCGAGCGAGACCGACCGCGTCAGCTCGCGCGGCGCCGTGCCGAACACGTCGGCCGTCACCATGGGCGGTGCGGCGGGGTCGCGCAGCCAACCCAGGAAGCTGCCGATCCCGGCCTGGGCGACCAGCCCCACCCAGCTGCGGTCCTCCGCGCTGAGCGAGCGGTACCACTCGTGCTGCGCCTCGATGCGGGCCGTCGCCGCCGTGGCGAGCATCCCGGCGCTGTCCTGCACGCGCTGCAGCGTGGCGGGCGTGGGGGTCGGACGCGGGGAGGGCACGGCGGCAGCCTAGTTGTATGACGCCGACAAGCCGTCACGCGGATGGCCCACGTTCACCCCGTGGCCGGGCGATCGTCGCCTGTCCGCACTAGCGTCCACCCCCATGAGACGAACCCCCACCGTCGCGGCCGTCGTCCTCGCCGCCGCGCTGCTGCCCGTGACCGCCGCGATGTCCTCCGCCAGCTCGGCCAGCTCGGCCAGCTCGGCCGGCTCCGCTGCCGCGGACGCGTCCTCCGACGACCGCTCGCAGGCGGCCGACCACGGCGGCAAGGACCGCCGCTACACCGACGCCAAGGGCATGCCCTCGCCGCTGGTCGTCGCCCACCGCGGGGCCTCGGGCTACCGCCCCGAGCACACGATCGCGGCCTACGAGCTGGCGGTGCAGATGGGCGCCGACTACATCGAGCCCGACCTGGTCATGACCAAGGACGGTCAGCTGGTCGACCGCCACGAGCCCGAGATCTCGGGCACGACCGACGTCGCCGCCCACCCCGAGTTCGCGTCGCGCAAGACCACCAAGAAGCTCGACGGGGTCGACGTCACCGGCTGGTTCACCGAGGACTTCACCCTCGCCGAGCTGCGCACGCTGCGGGCCAAGGAGCGCCTCGCGACCGTTCGCCAGCGCAACACGATCTACGACGGGCTCTACCAGGTCCCGACCTACGAGGAGGTGCTGCGCTTGCGCGAGCGTCTCTCCAAGAAGTACCGCCGCACGATCGGGATCATCCCCGAGATCAAGCACTCCACCTACTTCCACGACAAGGGTCTGGTCCCCGAGCCCAAGGTCGTCGCCCTCACCGAGAAGTACGGCCTCAACAAGCGCAACGCCCCGATGTGGATCCAGTCCTTCGAGATCACCAACCTCAAGGACCTGCGGTTCCGCCACGGCTACAAGGCGAGCTCGACGTTCCTCGCGTGGACCGGGACCGGACCGCTGGACGGCCCCTACGACCTGATCTCCAAGGGCGACGAGCGTCTCTACCAGGACTGGATGACGCCCAAGGGCCTCAAGGAGATCTCGCGCTTCGCCAACGGCGTCGGGCCGGAGAAGTTCTTCGTCATCCCCAAGAAGGCGGACGGCACGCTGGGGCAGCCGACCTCTCTGGTCGGTGACGCCCACCGCCTCGGCCTCAAGGTCGTCCCGTGGACGTTCCGCAACGAGAACCAGTTCATGGCCAAGGACCTGCAGAAGGGCACCAACCCCGCCGACTACGGCAAGGCCATCGAGGAGCAGGTGGCCTACCTGCGCACCGGGCTCGACGGCCTGTTCACCGACAACCCTGACACCGGCGTGGTCGCCCGCGACATCTTCTGGGGCCGTCAGTAGCCCCCGCTCCCTCCGCTCCGTACGCCCAACATCGTGAGGGTTTGGTCCAAGAAACCTGGACCAAACCCTCACGATCTTTGCTGGTGGGGCGGTGGCGTCAGGCGTCGCCGCCCGCGTTGCCGCTGGTGCCGGCGGTGACGTCGCTCAGGCGGTACTTGTCCATCGCCTCCTGGACGACCGAGCGCTCCACGACACCCTGCTTGGCGAGTGCCGCCAGGGTCTGCACGACCATGGACGGGCCGTCGATGTGCAGGTGACGGCGGGCGGCCGCACGCGTGTCGGAGAAGCCGAAGCCGTCCGCGCCCAGCGTGAAGTAGTCGCCCGGGACCCACTCGCGGATCTGGTCCTGCACGGCCCGCATGTAGTCGGACACCGCGACGACCGGACCCGGACGGTCCTTGAGGGCCGTCGTGACGTACGCCTCGGGGGCGTCCTGCGAGGGGTTGAGGAAGGCCTGCTTGTCGGCGGCCATGCCGTCGCGTCGCAGCTCGTTCCACGAGGTGACCGACCACACGTCGGCGGCCACGCCCCAGTCCTTGGCGAGCAGCTCCTGCGCCTCGAGGGCCCACGGGACCCCGACGCCGGAGGCCAGCAGCTGGGCCCGCTTGTCGCCCGCGTCGCCGGCGCCCTCGGCCTCCTTGAGGAGGTACATGCCCTTGAGTAGACCCTCGACGTCCAGCCCCTCGGGCTCGGCCGGCATGACGATCGGCTCGTTGTAGACCGTCAGGTAGTAGATGACGTCCTCGGCGTTCTCGCCGTACATCCGGCGCAGACCGTCCTGCATGATGTGGGCGATCTCGTAGGAGTAGGCCGGGTCGTAGTGCACGACCGCCTCGTTGGTCGAGGCCAGCAGCGGGGAGTGCCCGTCCATGTGCTGCGTGCCCTCGCCGGTGAGCGTGGTCTTGCCGGCCGTCGCGCCGATGAGGAAGCCGCGGGTCAGCTGGTCGGCGGCGGCCCAGATCGAGTCGCCGGTCCGCTGGAAGCCGAACATCGAGTAGAAGACGTACATCGGCACCATGGGCTCGCCGTGCGTGGCGTATGACGTGCCCGCCGCCGTGAACGCCGCCATCGAGCCCGCCTCGTTGATGCCGAGGTGCAGGATCTGGCCGTTCTTGGCCTCGCGGTAGGCGAGCATCAGCTCGTGGTCGACCGGGGTGTAGTTCTGCCCATGCGGGTTGTAGATCTTGATCGTCGGGAAGAACGAGTCCATGCCGAAGGTGCGGGCCTCGTCGGGGATGATCGGCACGACGCGCTGGCCGAAATCCTTGTCGCGCATGAGGTCCTTGAGCAGCCGGACCCACGCCATGGTCGTGGCGATGGTCTGCTTGCCCGAGCCCTTCTTGACCGTTGCGTAGGCCTTGTCCTCCGGCAGCTTGAGGGCCTTGCCGGAGTCACGGCGCGACGGCAGGCCGCCACCGAGCTCCTTGCGCCGCGTCATCATGTAGGCGATGCGGTCGTCGTCCATGCCGGGGTGGTAGTACGGCGGCTGGTAGGGGTCGTCCTCGAGCACCTTGTCGGCGACCGGGATCTCGAGCCGGTCGCGCAGGTCCTTGAGGTCGTCCAGGGCGAACTTCTTCATCTGGTGCGTCGCGTTGCGACCCGCGAAGTGCTGCCCGAGGAAGTAGCCCTTGATCGTGTGGGCGAGGATGACCGTCGGCACGCCGGTGGTCTCCGTCGCGGCCTTGTAGGCGGCGTACACCTTCGTGTAGTCGTGGCCGCCACGGGTGAGCCGCCATACCTCCTCGTCGGACCAGCCCTCGACCATCTTGGCCGTGCGCGGGTCGCGCCCGAAGAAGTGCTCGCGGACGTAGGCGCCGTCGTTGGCCTTGAAGGTCTGGAAGTCGCCGTCGGACGTGGTGTTCATGAGGTTGACCAGCGCGCCGTCGCGGTCCGCCGCGAGCAGCGGGTCCCAGCCGCGGCCCCAGACGACCTTGATGACGTTCCAGCCGGCGCCGCGGAAGAAGCTCTCGAGCTCCTGCATGATCTTGCCGTTGCCGCGCACCGGGCCGTCGAGGCGCTGCAGGTTGCAGTTGACGACGAAGGTGAGGTTGTCGAGCTCCTCGTTGGCCGCCCACTGCAGCGCGCCACGCGACTCGACCTCGTCCATCTCGCCGTCGCCGAGGAAGGCCCACACGTGCTGCTGCGAGGTGTCCTTGATGCCGCGGTTGTGCAGGTAGCGGTTGAACTGCGCCTGGTAGATCGCGTTCATCGGGCCGATGCCCATGGACACGGTGGGGAACTCCCAGAAGTCCGGCATCTGGCGCGGGTGCGGGTAGGACGGGATGGCCTGGACCTTGCCGTCCACCACGTGCGAGTGCTCCTGGCGGAAGCCGTCGAGCTGCTTCTCGTCGAGGCGCCCCTCGAGGTAGGCGCGGGCGTACATGCCGGGGGAGGCGTGGCCCTGGAAGAAGATCTGGTCGCCGCCACCGGGGTGGTCCTTGCCGCGCCAGAAGTGGTTCATGCCGACCTCGTAGAGCGTCGCGGCGGACGCGTAGGTCGAGATGTGGCCGCCGACACCGATGCCGGGGCGCTGCGCGCGGTGCACCATCATCGCGGCGTTCCAGCGCAGCAGACGGCGGTAGCCGCGCTCCGTGGTCTCGTCGCCGGGGTACCAGGGCTCACGCTCCGGCGGGATGGTGTTGACGTAGTCCGTGGAGGTCAGCGAGGGGACGCCGACCTGGCGCTGGCGGGCCCGCTCCAGGAGCTTGAGCATCACATAGCGTGCTCGCTGCCGTCCGCCCTCGTCGATGATCCCGTCGAGCGACTCGATCCACTCCTGCGTCTCGTCCGAGTCGATGTCGGGGAGCTGGTTCGGCAGTCCGTTGATGATCGGACCGACACCATCGCGTGCCACCACGCCTGTGTCCTTTCCTAGAGGGACCTCCCGGCGCACTGATCAGAGCGCCGGGCGGGACGACCGCCCCCATCCTCCACCCAAGATGGGGTGCAGGTCACACCGGGGACCGATTGCGGGGAGGACGAGACTATTTGGCGCGGATCGGGCCGGGCAAGATCAGCCGCCGGGTGTCTCGTGCGTTGGGTGGCCAGTCGGCTGGACGGTCGGCTCGCCGGTGTCGATCCGGTCGGGCCGGCTGTATGCCGTGAACCGGGGCGGACGCACGAAGGCGGCGAGGGTGAGACCCACGTCCAGCGCCAGGTCGACCGCCAGCGAGGACGGTGCCGACACGGCGGACAGCACAGGGATGCCGGCCATGGCGGCCTTCTGGGTCAGCTCGAAGCTCGCCCGACCGCTGACCTGCAGGACGTGCCCGGCCAGGGGGAGCAGACCCTCGCGCGCGGCGGCCCCCAGCACCTTGTCGACCGCGTTGTGGCGGCCGACGTCCTCACGCACGAGCAGCACCTCGCCGGCGGCCGTGAACAGGCCGGCGGCGTGCACCCCGCCGGTCCGGTCGAACGCCCCCTGGTGCTCGCGCAGCCGGTCCGGCATACGGACCAGGTCTGCTGCTCGCACCCGCACCGGGTCGGCGGTCACGTCGTGGGGGAGGCGGGTGCGGATGGCGTCGATGCCGGCCTTGCCGCAGACCCCGCAGGAGCTCGTCGTGTAGGTGCTGCGGGTGGCGCTGGCCAGCGCTTCGGCCGACCCCGCTCCTGCACGCAGCGTCACGTCGACGACGTTGTAGGTCGGGGAGCCGTCCTCGCCCTCGTCCAGGCAGTGCATCAGGCCCAGCACGTCGTCCGCCGCCGCGACCACCCCCTCGGTCAGCAGGAACCCGATCGTGAGGTCGAAGTCGTCCCCGGGCGTACGCATCGTGACCGCGACCACCTCGCCGTGGACCCGGATCTCGAGCGGCTCCTCGACGGCGAGCGTGTCCGGTCGGGGCCGCACCGACACGCGCGGGCTCGCAGCGCCTTCTGCGACCAGTTCTCCGTGGAGCTCGCCGACCGGCTCGTCCACCACGAAACGGGTCGCCGGCACCCTCGTCGTCACTCGTCCCATGCCCGCCAGCCTAGGCGCCGTCACCCTCCGCGACGGCGCACGTCCTTGCCATGCGGCCTCCGATTGGGTGGACTAGACCTCACGACCTCATGGTGAGGCCGTGACCGGAGCGTCCCCCGACGCCCCGGATCCGGACGGAAGGACCAGGACGACAGTGACGACGACCGCGGAAGCGGCCGCTGCGGCAGCCCATCTGACCAAGCTCGGGCTCGTCGAGGGCGCGGTGGTGCAGGAGCTCGGCTACGACGACGACGTCGACCTCGACCTGCGCGACCGGCTCATGGAGCACATCGGTTCCGACCTCGTGGACGAGGACCACGGCGACGTGGTCGACGCGGTGCTGTTCTGGCACCGCGACGGCGACGGCGACCTCGTCGACGCGGTCGTGGACGGCCTGACCGACCTGGACGACCAGGGCTTCATCGTGCTGATGACGCCCCGGGCCGGCCGGGACGGGCACGTCGAGCCCGCCGAGATCGCCGAGGCCGCCACGACGGCCGGGCTGCACGTCTCCGGGGCGCTGACCGACTCCTCCGACTGGACTGGCACCCGCCTGGTCCCGCCGCGCGCCAAGAAGAAGTAGCACCGCGAGGCGCCGGGGCGGTCGACATACGGCACCGCCCCGTCGCCGAGTTGCGCCTGGGGCGCGGGTTGACAGACTGGGGCCATGAGCGACTCCCAGACCGCACCGTCCGTGGGCTCCGAGGCCCCCGACTTCACCCTCAAGAACCAGTTCGGCGAGGACGTGACCCTGTCCTCGTTCCGCGGTGACAAGAACGTCGTCGTCGTCTTCTACCCCTTCGCCTTCTCCGGGATCTGCACCGGGGAGCTGTGCGAGATCCGTGACAACATCGCCGGCTTCCAGGGCGACGACGTGCAGGTGCTGGCCGTCTCGTGCGACCCGATGTTCACGCTGCGCGCGTGGGCCGAGGACCAGCGCTACGACTTCCCGCTGCTGTCCGACTTCTGGCCGCACGGCAAGGTGGCGCAGGACTACGGCGTCTTCCTCGAGGGCGGTGGCCTGGCCAAGCGCGGCACCTTCCTTGTGGACAAGGACGGCAAGGTCGCCTGGACCCTCGTCAACGAGCCCGGCGAGGCCCGCGACTTCAGCGGCTACCACGAGGCGCTGGCGGGGCTCCGCTCCGCCTGACGACCCGCCGGGGGCGGAGGCATCGACCGGCCGTCGTCCGGCAGGCTGATGCACCCGCCCCCGGCAGGTCGCGAGCCGTGGCGCGTCCGCCCTCCTCCGCCCTGGCACAATGGGCGACCGCGACGCCCGCCAGGTCGTCGCGACGGGGCCTGTAGCTCAGCTGGTAGAGCACTGCGTTTACACCGCAGCTGTCGTCGGTTCGAACCCGGCCGGGCCCACATGGACAGCGCCGCGCTCGACGGCCACCGCACCCCCTCGCTCGCCGAGGTCCTGGAGGTGCTGCGTGACCTCTACCCCGAGGACACCGCCCAGTCGTGGGACCAGGTGGGCCTGGTGACGGGCGACCCGGACCAGCCGGTCCGCTCGGTGCTGCTGGCCGTCGACCCCACGCTCGACGTCATCGACGAGGCCCGTGAGCTGGGCTCCGACCTGCTCGTCACCCACCATCCGCTGCTGCTTCGGGGCGTGCACAGCGTGGCGACGACCTCGGCCAAGGGGGCCGCCGTCACGCGACTGGTCGTGGCGGACATCGCGCTCTACGGCGCCCACACCAGCGCCGACGTCGCCACGACCGGGGTGTCGCAGGCCTTGGCCGACGCCCTTGAGCTCCGCGGGGTCGAGCCGCTCGCGATCGAGGAGGGACAGCCGCTCGGGCGCGTCGGGCAGCTCCCGCAGCCGACGAGCCTGCGGTCCCTGGTCGAGCGGCTGGCGGCGGTCCTGCCCCCCGCTCCGGTCGGCATCCGTGCCTCGGGGCCGGCCGACGCGCAGGTGACCCGTGTGGCGGTGCTCGGCGGCGCCGGCGACAGCCTGTTCGACGAGGTCCGGGCGAGCGGCGCCGACGTCTACATCACCTCTGACCTGCGGCACCACCCGGCCCTGGAGGCGCGCGAGGAGGCGGGCGGCGGCCCGCCATACCTCGTGGACGCCGGCCACTTCGCGACGGAGTGGCTGTGGCTGGACGTCGCGCGCCACGCCTTGCTGGAGGGTCTGTCGGCTCGCGCGGCTACGGTGGACGTCACGGTGTCGACCCGCACGACCGACCCCTGGACCTTCCTCGTCCGCACCGACGACGACCGCAGCAGCTCCGACCACACCCACCCTCAGGGCACCGGCCCTGCCCGACCCAAGGAGGACGCCGGTGAAGGCTGAACCCGCACGCCAGTGGCGCCTGCTCGATCTCGCCGAGCTCGACACCCGTCTGGACCAGATCGCCCACCGCCTCCGCTCCTCCGACGAGCAGCGCGCCGTCGACGCCGCCACCCAGCGCCGGCAGGCCCTCGACACCGACCTGGTGCTCACCCGCACCGCGGTCAGCGACGTCCAGCGCGAGATCAAGCGCGCGGAGGACGAGGTGCAGATGGTCCGTGACCGGATGACCCGCAACCAGGCGCGTCTCGACTCGGGCCAGGGCACGGCCAAGGACCTGCAGGCGATGCAGCACGAGCTCGAGTCCCTGCACCGGCGCCAGGGCACGCTGGAGGACCTCGAGCTGGAGGTGATGGAGCGGGCCGAGGAGCACCAGAGCACGCTCGACCGGCTCGAGGCCCGCGCCTCCGAGCTGCAGTCCGAGCTCGACGAGGCCACCACGGCCCGCGACCGCCTCGTGCGCGACCTCGAGTCCGAGCGGGAGCAGGTGACCGGCCGGCGCGAGGGCATCGCGGCGGGTGTGGGTGGCGACCTGCTGGGGCTCTACACCAAGGTGCGCGAGCAGGTCGGCGGCGTCGGTGCCGCTGCGCTGCGCCAGCGCCGGTGCGAGGGCTGCCACATGGAGCTCAACAACGTCGACCTCGGCCGCATCCGCTCCGCGGCCGACGACGAGGTCCTTCGCTGCGAGGAGTGCCGACGGATCCTCGTGCGCACCGCCGAGTCGGGGCTGTGACGCGGCTCGTCGTCGAGGCCGACGGCGGATCGCGGGGCAACCCGGGGGTCGCCGGCTATGGCGCCTTGGTGCGTGACGGGGCCACCGGTCGGGTGCTGGCCGAGCGGGCGGCCCCCCTCGGCAAGCAGAGCAACAACGTCGCAGAGTACTCCGGCCTGATCGCCGGCCTCGAGGCGGCGGCGCGCATCGACCTGGCCGCCGACGTCGAGGTCCGCATGGACTCCAAGCTGGTCGTCGAGCAGATGGCCGGCCGGTGGAAGATCAAGCACGAGGACATGCGTCGCCTCGCCCTCGAGGCCCGCGAGCTGTGCAGCGCCCGATCGGCTGCCGGCGGGTCGGTCCGCTTCACCTGGATCCCGCGCGCCGACAACAAGGACGCGGACAAGCTGTCCAACGACGGCATGGACGGCCTCACGATCGACCGGTCGTATGCCGACGGGCCCGACGCGACGGCTGTCGACGCAACGCGCCCGGCCGCCGTCAGCGAGCGCCACCCTGACGGGCCGGCCGACCAGCCGGACAAGGGCCTCGTCACCGACCCCGTGCCCGGGGCCGCGGCAGACCTCGGCGCCCCGACCCGCATCCTGCTCGTGCGGCACGGCCTCACCGACTTCACCGTCAAGGGCCGGCTGGACGGTCGCGGGGGAGGCGACCCGGTGCTCAACCCGGACGGGGAGGCCCAGGCGCAGGCCTGCGCTGCGGCCGTGCGACGGCTCGTGGGGACCGAGGTGCGCGTGGTCACGAGCGCCCTGCGTCGCGCCCGGCAGACCGGCGACGCGATCGCCGAGGCTCTCGGCACGACCGCGACGAGCGACGAGCGGTTCGACGAGCAGGGCCTCGGTGACTGGGACGGTAAGTCGATGGCCCAGGTCGCGGCGCGCTGGCCGGACGAGCTGGCCGCGCTCCGCACCGACCCGGCCTACGCCCGCCCCGGCGGCGAGAGCCACGACGAGCTGCGGGACCGTGTCCTCGCCGGCTGGCGGGACGTCGTCGACGCCGGTGGGACGACCGTGCTGGTCGGGCACCGCAAACCCTTCCTCGTCGTGCTCGCGGAGGTGCTGGGCATGCCGCACGACCGGTTCTGGCGGCTGGCCCTGGCGCCCGGGTCGCTCACCGGCGTCGAGGTGTGGGCCGACGGCAACGCCTCCGTCTCGTTCGTCAACCGGACGTCGCACCTCTGATACCCGGCGTCGGTCTTGCGTCGTGGGAGGGTCCGGCATCCGACCACGACCGAGGCGTGGTGGATCGTCGCCGTTGCCGCGCGATCCTCGTCCGTGGCGGGTTGCCGCGCGCGTGCTCGCTCGCATCGCGGGTGGCGTGCTGCAACAGACCACGGACACCAGTCGGATCCACCGGCAGCGGTCGGCGCCACGACCACCGGCCTTCGCACCCCAGCCTGGGGTGACGGAGGCGGGCTGATGTACCTACCTCGGGTAGGTCCATCGGCCTGGCGTGCGAAG
>NZ_AUFG01000049.1 GCF_000426385.1 Arsenicicoccus bolidensis DSM 15745 | reverse complement strand
ACGGTTCGACGAGGTGGCCGCGGCCGTCCGCGCCCGCCGCCCCTGACCCGCCCGCGCTGGCTCCGCCGGCGAGCGCGTCTCACGCTGCAGCACGAGACGGGGTCGACACCCCGAGACCACGCCCCCTCCTGACCAGCCGCAGATGTCTCACCCTGCAGCACGAGACGGGGTCGACACCCCGAGACCACGCCCCCTCCTGACCAGCCGCAGATGTCTCACCCTGCAGCACGAGACGGGGTCGGCACCCCGAGACCCCGCCCCCTCTGACTCGCCGCCGCAGATGCCTCACCCTGCAGCACGAGACGGGGTCGGCACCCCGAGACCCCGCGCTGCGTCATACGCACCCCAGGCATGCCGAAGGGCCGTCACCCGAAGGTGACGGCCCTTGCGAAGGCTGGGTGTCGCAGGCTCAGCCGAGCTTGCTGACGGCCTTGGCCATGGCCGACTTCTTGTTAGCGGCCTGGTTCTTGTGGATCACGCCCTTGCTGACGGCCTTGTCCAGCTTGCGGGAGGCGTCGCGCAGGGCGACGGCGCTCTCCTCGGCGTTGCCGGACTCCACCGCAGCGCGGAACTTGCGGATGAAGGTGCGCAGCTCGGACTTGTACGCCTTGTTGCGCTCCGTCCGAGCGTGGTTGGTCTTGATCCGCTTGATCTGGGACTTGATGTTTGCCACGAGAATCCTTCTGTGTGTCAGGTCGATCATTGCCGTTGAGGGCGGCAGCCGTCCTCGGGACCGGGCGTGGGGCACCCGTGGGATGAGGAGTGGCTGGGTGGTGCTGCGTTGCGCGCACGACCTAGGCGCGCACGCAGAGTCCAACGTTACCAGAGTTCGGGGCGTCTCCTGGCCGCTCGGCGGCGGGCGGACTACGGTCGAACCATGGCCACCGTAGCCCTCTTCCCCAGCGTCCTCGGCGTCCGCGCCGGCATCTACGACTTCGCCGACCGGCTGCGTGCCGTCGGGCACGACGTGCGCATCCTCGACTACCTCGACGGCCGCACCTTCGAGACCTACGAGGAGGGGATGAAGGCGGCGCAGGAGCACGACGACAAGGTCGTCCTCGGCCACGCACTCAAGCTCGCCAAGGACGACGTCCCGCCGGGCATGGTGGTGGCCGGCTTCTCGATGGGCGCGGGCATGGCGGAGCACGTCGCCCTGCAGATGCAGGCTCGCGGCGCGATCCTCGTCGGGGGTGCGGCCGCCACGAAGTGGTTCGGCGACAAGACCTGGCCCGCGGACTGCCCCGTGCAGGTGCACCACAAGGCGGAGGACCCCTTCTACGAGCCCGACGAGGCGGAGGAGGCTCTGGCGTCCCTGCGGGCGGGCGGCGCGCAGGTCGAGGACTTCGCCTACGAGGGCGCCGGGCACCTGTTCAACGACCAGGGCCTGCCGGACGAGTACGACGCCGCCGCCACCGAGCTCATGATGCAGCGGGTCATCGACTTCCTGGAGGAGGTCGACTGAGCCTGGCCGTATGCCGGGAAGCCCGCCTCAGCGGCCGCCGTGACGCTCCCGGGCGATGGTGAGGATCGCCCGCTCCACGGCATACACCGGGTCGCGACCGCCACCCTTGACGTCGTAGTCCGCCTGCGCCACCGCCTGGATGCACCGGCCCAGCGCCTCGGCCTCCCAGCCCGACAGCTCGCGGCGAGCCTTGTCGACCTGCCAGGGCGCCATGCCGAGCGAGCTCGCCAGCTGTCCCGACGGGCCCCGCCCGGCCGAGCCGACCTTGACGAGCTGGCGCAGCTTCATCGCGAGCACGGCGACGATCGGCACGGGGTTGTCGCCCCCCGCGATGGCGTGCCGCAGCAGGCGTAGCGACTCGGCGGCGTTGCCCGCGATGGCCGCGTCGGCCACCCGGAAGCCCGTCGCCTCCACCCGCCCCGCGTAGTAGGTCGAGACCACGCCCTCGTCGATGGTCCCGGTGGTGTCCTGCACGAGCTGGGAGCAGGCGGACTCGAGCTCGCGCACGTCCTTGCCGACGGCCTCGACGAGCGCGCGCACCGCGTCCGGGGTCGCCTTGCGGCGTGCGGTGCGGAACTCGTTGGTGACGAAGCTCGCCTTGTCGGCGTCGGACTTGATGGCCGGGCAGTCGATCACCCGGGCACCGGCCTTCTTGATCGCGTCGAGGACCTTCTTGCCGCGGTTGCCGGCCTTGTGCGTCACGATCAGCCAGACGTCGTCGGCCGGCGCCGCCCCGAGGTAGGCGAGCAGGTCGGTCTGCAGCTCCTCGGTCGCCTCGTCCAATTCGCGCACGACGATGGCCTTGGCGTTGCCGAACAATGACGGGCTGGCGTGCATGGCGATCTCGCCGCCCTCGTAGGCCGAGCCCTGCAGCGGGACGGTCTCGAGGTCGGGGTGCAGCCCCTTGATCTCGGCGACGGTCGAGCGCAGCGCCCGGTCGGCGAGCACCCCCTCGGGCCCGGCGACGAGGACGAGCGGCGGGATGCGCGAGGCGGGGGCTGCGGTCACGGCGTACAGCCTCCCACGGCCCACCGACAGACCCTCCGGCGCGCCACCGTCTCGCGCTCCGACCTCGCCTCGCCGTCTCGCCCCGTCGTCTCGCCCTGCAGCATGAGACGGCCTCGCCACCAGCGCGCAGCCTCACCCCGCCGAACGCGTCTCGCCCTGCAGCATGAGACGGCCTCGCCACGGGGCTGGGTCAGGTGCCGCGCACTGCCGCGCGGCGCAGCGAGGGTCACGCGTCGAAGGTGAAGCCGCTCTGGGGCTGCAGGGAGAGCTTGAGCGTCGCGAGCCGCGCCTCGACCACCTCGGGCTCCAGCTCGAAGTGGTCGGCGAGCTCGTCCAGGGAGAGGCCTGCGTCGATGCCCTCGCGCAGCTCGGTGTCCTCGTCGTCGGTCCACGGGTGGCCGCTCGTGACGGCGGTGCGGGTGGAGGGCGGCGCGGGGTGGGGCTCGGTGGCGGAGGGTCGCGGCGTGGCCGAGACGGCGTCCTCGGTGAACTCGCCCGTCAGGGAGCGCAGCGCCGGCTCGTGCACCGGGGTGACGGGCGCGGCGGTCTCGTCGAGGCGGCGCAGGGCGTTGAGGACGAGCTCACGGTCGGTGGTCGGCCAGAACGGCGGCAGCGACCGCTGCAGGAAGCCGGCGTAGCGCGCGGTGATCATGCGCGAGTCGAGGAAGGCCACGACCCCGCGGTCGTCGCCGCGGCGGATCAGCCGACCGGCGCCCTGGGCGAGGCGCAGCGCGGCGTGGGTCGCCGAGACGGCCATGAAGCCGTTGCCGCCCATGCGCCCGATCGCCTGGGTGCGGGCGGACGCGAGCGGGTCGTCGGGGCGCGGGAACGGGATGCGGTCGATGATCACGACCTGGCAGGCCGTGCCGGGCACGTCGACGCCCTGCCAGAGCGTCATGGTGCCGAACAGCGCGACGCGTGGCTCGCGCGCGAACTGCCGCACGAGAGTAGTGGTCTGGTCCTCGCCCTGGCACAGGACCTCGATGTCGGTGCCGTCCGCCGCGAACCGCTCGCGCAGCGCCTCGGTCGCCGCCTGCGCGGCCCGCATGGACGAGAACAGCCCGAGCGCCCGGCCACCCGAGGCCCGCACGAGCGCCTCGATCTCGTCGAGGGTCTGGTCCGCCGTGCCGTCCCGCCCGGGTGGGGGCAGGTGCTTGGCGACATACGCGATCGCCTGCTTGGGGTAGTCGAAGGGAGAGCCGACGTCGAGGCCGGTGTAGCCGGGCGCGCCGTCGCCGCGCAGGCCCAGCGTCCCCGCGACCGCGTCGAACGTGCCGCCGAGCTCCAGGGTCGCGGACGTCATCACGACGGTCCGCTCCCCGAACAGCTTGTCCCGCAGCAGCATCGCCACGCTCATGGGCGCGACGCGCAGCACTCCCCCGCGCCGGGGGTCCTTGGACAGCCACACCACGTCGAGCTCGCGCCCCTCGAGGATCCGCTCGGCGGTGTCGAAGGTCTCGTCGACGGCGGCCTGCGCGACCTTGCGGGCGCCGGCGTCCGGACCGTCCTCCTGACCCTTGTCGGGCTTGAGCTCGGTCAGCACCGAGCGGGCGGTGTCTCGGACCCGGGACAGCGCCTGGATCAACGACTGCGGCGGATCCGTCAGACGCCCCTCCTCGAGCGACTCGACGACCTCGCTCAGGATGTCGCCGGCCTCCGCGAGCGCCGAGGCGTCGGCGAGCTTGCCGCAGCGGCGGGAGGCCGCGGCGATCATGCCGGCGCTCAGCTCGTCGGTGACCGTCGCCGTGACGCGGTCCACGAGCTCGTGCGCCTCGTCGACGACCAGGACGTCGTGCTCGGGCAGCATCATCCGCCCCTCGAAGGCGTCGATCGCCATGAAGGAGTGGTTGGTCACCACCACGTCGACGTCCTTGGCGGCCTCGCGCGCCCGCTCCACGAAGCACTCCGCACGCTGGGGGCACTTGGTGCCGAGGCACTCCTGCGCACTGACGCTGACCTGGCGCCACGCCCGCTCGCTGACGCCGGGCACCAGCTCGTCGCGGTCGCCGGAGACGGTGTGCTCGGCCCAGCTGCGCAGCCGCAGGACCTCCTGCCCGAGGCGTCCGACGCCGGCGTCGACGGCGCCGACACCGAGCAGGGAGTCCGCGTCGTCGTCCGGCATACCGCCGTCGAGCTTGTGCAGGCAGACATAGTTGCGACGGCCCTTGACCAGCGCGTATGACGGTCGCCTGCCCGCCAGCGGGGTGACCGCCTCGGCGAGGCGAGGCAGGTCGCGGTCGACGATCTGGGCCTGCAGGGCCAGCGTCGCGGTGGCGACCACGACCGGCTTGTCGCTGCTCAGGGCGTGCAGCAGGCTCGGCACGAGATAGGCCAGGGACTTGCCGGTGCCCGTGCCCGCCTGGACCAGCAGGTGCTCGTCCCGGTCGATCGCGTCGGACACGGCCTGCGCCATCTGCACCTGGCCGGGGCGGGTGCTGCCACCGACCCCTCCGACGGCAGCGTCGAGGTAGCGATCAAGGTCTGGGTGCGGCACGCCGCAACCCTATGGCACCGGTGTGACAGACCCCCGCCACGCGTTGGCGCGCCGGGGCCGCGCGGCGTCGATATGCTGGCCGCAACCCGCTCCCCCGTCCCCTCGAAGGTGCCCCTCGTGCGTGACATCGTGGTCTTCTCCGGCAGCGCCCACCCCGAGCTCGCCCGACAGATCTGCGACGAGCTCGGCGTGCCGCTCTCGGGGGTGGACGTGGTCCGCTTCAGCAACGACTGCCTGCAGGTGCAGCTGCTGGAGAACTGCCGGCAGAAGGACGTCTACCTGGTCCAGCCGCTGGTGCCCCCGACGCAGGAGCACCTGTTCGAGTTGTTGCTCATGATCAACGCGGCGCGGGGAGCGTCGGCCGCCTCGGTGACGGCCGTGATGCCGCACTTCGCCTACGCCCGCTCGGACAAGAAGGACGCCTCACGTATCTCGTTCGGCGGCCGCATGGTCGCGGACCTCCTCCAGACCGCCGGCGCCCACCGCGTGCTCACCATGACCTTGCACGCGCCGCAGGTGCACGGCTTCTTCTCGGTGCCGGTCGACCACCTGACGGCGACCGGAGTGCTGGCCGACCACTTCCGCGAGCGGGACCTGAGCAACCACGTCGTGGTCTCCCCCGACTTCGGCAACGCCAAGACCGCCTCCCTGCTCGCTCGGCTGCTCGGCCTGCCCGTCGCGGCCGGGTCCAAGCAGCGCAAGGGCGACGACAAGGTCGAGATCGACATGATCGTCGGTGACGTCGACGGCAAGACCGCGATCGTCCTCGACGACGAGATCGCGACCGGCGGGTCCATCGTCGAGCTGCTTGACAAGCTGCAGGAGGTCGGCTGCCAGCAGGCGGCCGTGGCCTGCACCCACGGACTGTTCACCGGCAGGGCCGTCGAGCGGCTGCGGGGCCACCCGATGATCAGCGAGGTCGTCACCACCGACACCGTGCCGTCGCCGCAGGGCTGGCCGGAGCTCAAGGTCTGCTCGACGGCTGACCTGTTCGCCGAGGCCATCGCCCGCATCCACGCGGGGGCCTCGATCTCGAGCCTGTTCGACGGGGTCGACCCGGCGTACGCCCCGCCCCAGATGAGGCTCGACTTCTCCTGACAGCCGGCCTCCTGACGCTGGCTGTCTGGCTCGTGTCCTGGTGACGCGGCCCACGACCGACACGTACCGTGACCCTGGGGGTGGCCTGAGACCGATCAGGCCGCAGGATCGGTGGGGGCATCAATGAGCGAGAGCGTCTGGACAGAGCTGTCCGAGTCCGACGTGGACGACGGGGTGCTGCCACGGTTCCGGCGGGTGACATCGACGCGACCCGACGCCGTCGCCGTGTCCGACGAGGACACGTCCCTGACCTACGGCCAGGTCGCTGCGAGGGCGGCCGGCGTCCTGCGCGGGATCCGCCAGGCGCTCGACGCGCTCGACCCGCCCCCGGCACGTCACGGCGAGGACGCCTTCGGCGCCGCCGCGACCGTCGCCATGTGCTGCGACCACACCGTCGATGCCGTGGTGACGCTGCTGGCCGTGGTCGCCTCGGGGCACCCGGTGCTCGTGCTGGACCCCCGCACGCCCGGCCCCCGCCAGGCCCAGCTGGTCGAGCGCGCCGGTGCACGACTGCTCGTCACCGACCCGGCCAACGAGCGACTCGCGTCCGAGCTGCACGTCGTCCCCCTCTCGGTCCGCGGCCTCGAACCCGCCGATCCCCAGATCCTGTGGGGTGACCCACCGTCACCGACCTCCGTAGCAGCCCTCGCCTTCACGTCCGGGTCCACGGGCACGCCCAAGCCCGTCGCCAACGACCACCGCCTGCTCGTCCGCGACGCCTGGAACAGCTCGATCGCCACCGGCTGCTACTCCTCGGCCGACACCATCGCGCACACCCTGCCCATCGCCTTCCACGCCGGCCTGACCACGACCCTGCACGGCCTGCTCGTCGGAGCGCGGATGCGGTTGTACGACGCCCGCAGCCGCGGGATCGCCGGTCTGCCCGCCGTCATCGCCGAGCACGGCTGCACGCTCATGATCACCAGCCCCGCGATCCTGCGCGGCTTCGTCGCCACCGCGCCCGACCCGGCGATGCTCGCGACGCTGCGCAGCCTCACGGTGGCCGGCGAGGCGTCATACGGCCGGGACGTCGAGGCGGTGCGCCCGCTGCTGCCGGCCGGCTGCCTCGTGCGCAACCGCTACGGCTCGTCGGAGACGGGCCTGATCGCCGAGTACGTCGTCGGCCCCGAGCACCCGCCCCTGGACGGCCCGCTCCCGGCCGGCCGCGGGGTCGGCCGGACCGTGCTGAGCGTCATGGACGAGCACGGCACCCCGGCGGCACCCTGGGCCACGGGTCGGCTCGTCGTCACGGCGCCGCAGGTCGCGACCGGCTACTGGCAGCTCCCCGAGGCCACGGCCGAGGCCTTCGCGGACCTCGCGGACGGCACGCGCCGCTACCGCACCAGCGACCTCGGCCGCGTCCTGCCCGACGGCGCGATCCAGATCGTGGGGCGGGCCGACCACAGCGTCAAGGTGCGCGGCTACCTCGTCGACCCCGGCGAGGTGGACGCCGCGCTGTTCACGCTCGACGACGTCCGTGAGGCCGTCGTGGTCAGCGGCCCGCGCCCGGGCGACGGTCGGACCAGGCTGGTGGCGTATGTCGTCCACCGCCGTCTCCCGGCGCCCCCGACCGGTGCCGGGCTCCCCGGCGCGGAGCTGCCCGACCCGGGGCTCGAGGCGGCGTGGCGGCAGGCCCTGCGCGGGCAGCTGCCGGCCCACATGATCCCCGAGGCCTTCGTGCTCGTTGGCGCGCTGCCCCGCAACGACCGCGGCAAGATCGACCGCGCCGCCCTGCCCGAGGCACCGGAGCGGGAGCTGTCCGGGGCCCACACCTCCCGCTGGGAGGCGCTGGTCGCCGAGCAGTGGGCGGCCGCGCTGGAGCACGACGGCCCGTTGCGGCCCGACTCCGACTTCTTCGCCCTGGGCGGGGACTCGCTGGCCGCCGAGGCGCTCATGGCGCGGCTGGTGTCCGAGCTCGGCGTCGACCCCGACCGGGCCCGCACCACCGTCCTCGCGCAGGCTCCCGTGCTCGCCGACTTCGCCGAGGCGGTCCGCGGCACGGGGGCCGGTCCCGACCACTGCCTGGTCCCACTCGTGACCGGAGCGGGCGCCGGCCCCGCCGGTGCGGCTGAGGGTGCCGAGGCCGCGGCAAACGACGCCGGGTGCCGGCCTGCTGAGCGTCCGGTGTTCCTCCTCGCCGGCGCGGGAGGCATCGGCATCGCGCTGCGACCCATCGCCCTGCGACTCGGCGGGCGGCCGGCATACGCGCTCCAGAATCCCGTGCTCGAGGCCCGTGGCCTGCCCGACCTGACCCTGCGCCGCCTCGCCCGGCGCTACGTCAAGGTCGTGCGGCGGGTGCAGCCCGAGGGGCCCTACCTGCTGGCGGGGCACAGCTTCGGCGGGCTCGTGGCCTTCGAGATGTGCCACCAGCTGCGCGCCGTCGGGCAGGACGCCCGGCTGGCGATCATCGACTCCTTCCCGCCCGAGCCGTCGCTGCACCCCGAGCCCGAGGAAGGCACCTCGCCCCCGGCGCGCGCCCGCTCGCTGGTCCGCCTCGTCCGCGCCTCGCTGCGCGACACCACCGGGGCCACGGACGCGTGGCGGTTCTTCCTGCAGTCCGACGCGCTTGCGCGCGCCTATCGCTCCCAGCCGTGGCCCGGCGAGACCCTCGTGCTCGTGGCGCAGTCCCCCGAGAAGGACGCCCGCTCCCGGTGGGCCCCGCACCTCATCGGCCCGCACCACCAGGTCGAGATCAGCGGTGACCACTTCACGCTGCTGCGCGAGCCCTGGGCCGAGGAGGTCGCGGCGCACCTGCGGACCTTCTTCGGCGAACCGGCCGCGTCGACCTGACGTCTGCTGTCGCCCGCAAAGCAGTCGCCCGCAAACCAGTGGCCGGCACGCCTCGGGCCCGGGCAGGCTGGGCGCCATGCCCCATGGCGTGACAGCGCTCGACCACCTGACCCAGGAGCAGCTGTGGGACGCCCGCGCCGCAGCGACCTACGACACCCCGGGCACCGGCATGGAGGCGCCCGAGGTCCTCGGCCCCACCGTCGACCGCCTCGCCGAGCTGGCCGAGAACGGCCGCGCCCTCGAGCTCGCCGTCGGGACCGGGCGGGTCGCCATACCGCTGGCGCGGCGCCGGATCGAGGTGAGCGGCATCGAGATCAGCCGGCCGATGATCGACCGGCTGCGCGAGAAGGCGAGCCCCGAGGAGCTCCCCGTCACGCAGGGCGACATAGCGCGCACCCGTGTCCCGGGCGAGTTCTCGCTCGTCTACCTGGTCTTCAACACCATCGGCAACCTGCTGACCCAGGACGCGCAGGTCGAGTGCTTCCGCAACGCCGCCGCCCACCTGCGGCCGGGTGGGAGGTTCGTGATCGAGCTGTGGGTGCCGCAGCTGCAGCAGATGGCGCCCGGCCTGCCCGCGATCATCGGTGCGGTGGAGGACGGCTACATCCTCGTCGACACCCTCGACATCACCACGCAGCGCCTGGTGTCGCACCACTTCACCTTCGGCGAAGGGCGCTCGGCGACGGTCGGCCGCACGCCGCACCGCTACGTCTGGCCGTCGGAGCTGGACCTGATGGCCCGCCTCGCCGGTTTCGAGCCGGAGTCCCGCCACGCCGACTGGCAGGGCACGCCGTTCACCTCCGCGTCGACGTCCCACGTCTCGGTCTATCGCAAGGCCGCCGACGGTCGATGAGCCCCGACAGGCCACCTGACGTGATGCGACCCGTCGGGGCGCAGCTGTGCACGCGCGATCGGCGCGACGGACAATCAGGTCATGAGTCAGAACCCGTCCGTGCTGCACACCGTGCTCGACGCGGTGGACATCCGAGCCCTGGCGGAGTTCTACCGCCGGCTGCTCGGGCTGGTCTACCGGCCCGGCGACGAGCCGCCGGGGGACCCGGCGCCCGACGACGGAGACTGGCTGGTGCTGACCCGGCCGGACGGCACGCGGACGCTGGCCTTCCAGCACGTGGAGCACCTCGAGCGGACCACGTGGCCGGCGCCGGACGTCCCGATGCAGCTGCACCTGGACCTCACCGTCCCTGACCTGGCAGCGCTGGAGGAGCACCACGCTCGCGCCCTGGCGCTCGGTGCACGCCTGCTCCTCGACCGGTCCGACGACCCCGACGAGCCGCTCTACGTCTATGCCGATCCCGCGGGGCACCCCTTCTGCCTCTTCGTCGCCGAACCTGCGACCGAGGACCTCGACCACCTCGTCGTCGACGGCCGCGACCTCACGGTCCAGCGGGCCGGGCTCGCCGACGTCCCGGCCATCGTCGGCCTCCTGCGCGACGACCCCCTCGGAGCAGAGCGGGAGGTCGAGGACCCGGAGCCGTATGTCGCAGCGTTCCACCGCATCGACAGCGACCGGTCGCACCTGCTCGTGGTGGTCCGCGACGCGGGCGGCGAGGTGGTGGGCACCATGCAGCTCACCCTCCTGCCCGGGCTGTCCCGCTCGGCCGCGACCAGGTTGCAGGCCGAGGGCGTCCGAGTCTCCCCGTCGGAGCGTGGATCCGGCCTCGGCGCAGCGATGTTCGCGTGGGCCCACGCCTGGGGCCACGAGCGTGGCGCGTCGCTCGCTCAGCTCACGACCGATCTCTCGCGCGCGGACGCCCACCGTTTCTACGAGCGGCTCGGCTACGTCGCGACCCACGCCGGGCTCAAGCGCCCACTCGACTGAGGCTCGCCACCGCGCTCCGGGTGAGCCCCTCCGTGTCGGTCGCGGCGTTCGTCAGGCGGGGAGTCGGGCCACCATTGCCATACCCAGTGAGTGCTCCTCTGATGGGCGCGCCACTCATCGGCGGTGATCTCGTGGGTCACCTCGCCCTCCTCCGCGCCCGGCAACGGCTCGTCCCACGTCCGGACCTCGGTGCTCACGTGCCGCATCCCGAGCCTGCGCATCACCCCGCGTGACCCGGTGTTGACGGCCATCGTCTCGGCCCAGATCCGGCGCAGCCCGACGGTCTCGAAGCCGTGGCGCACCAGCGCCAGGGCCCCCTCGGTCGCGAGGCCCTGGCGCCAGTGACGCCGCTCGAGCCGCCACCCGATCTCCGCGGCGTCCGGATGCAGGGCGGAGCCCGGCTCGGAGTCGCTGCGACCGAGGTCCCACCAGCCGAGGAAGTCGTCAGTCCCGAAGCCGACCCACCACCCCAGACCCAGCGTGTCCCCGCTCGTATCGGCGCACCGCGGCCCCCAGAAGTCGTCGATCTCCTGCGGCGTCCGCGCGCGCCCCAGCAGGTGGCGCATTGCCTCCGGGTCGGAGTCCAGGCGGTGCAGGAGGGGCAGGTGCTCGATCGTCATGGGGCGCAAGGTGATCCGGTCCGTCGTGACGACCGGTCGCCCCCGCGGGCCGGGTGTCAGGCCCGGCGTCAGGTGCTTGACCATCGCCTGACGCGGCCATCGGTCCAGGCCCAGGCTCCGCTCGTGCTGCCGCGCAGCAGCCAGCCCCCGACCGTGCGACGACTCGGGCAGCACCCGCCACCCCAGCCGCTCGTAGTACGGGCCGTTCCACGGCACGTCGCGATAGGTGGTCAGTGTCATGTCCTCGTGCCCCGCGGTCCGGGCCCACGCCTCGGCCGTCTCGAGCAGCCGCGCCCCGAGCCCGTGCCCGGCGTGGTCGGGGTGGACGCTGAGCTGACCGACGTGCGGCCGGCCGTCGACCGGCTCGACCCGCACGAAACCCACCGGGAGGTCACCCTCGTCCACCGCCACCCACAGCGTGCCCGCGGCCAGAGCCGGCTCGAAGGCCTCCGGCGGGTCCGGAGGCATGTCCGCCACCAGGTCCATCCCGGCGCCGCGGAAGTGCACGCCACCAGAGGCGTCCAGGGCGGGCAGGTGCATCAGGTCGTCGAGGCGTCCCGCGCGAATCGCCATACGGCTCACAACGATCCCTCCGCCACCAACGGTGCGCCGGTCACCGACCTGGCCATCCACACGCTGTCACGGCGGTCGTCGGCACTCACCCAGATCGACCGCGGCGCGCGCCCCACCTCGACCCACCCCATCGATCCGTAGAACCGGCCGAGCCCCAGCCCGCTGCGATAGACGAGATCGACCTGCTCCACCCCGGGCAGCGCCCGCGCCACGGCGTGGAGCCCACCCAGAGCGACCCGGCCGAGGTTGCGACCCCGCACGTCCGGGTCGACCATGAACCTCTGCAGAGTGGCCGTATGACGAAACAGCCCGTCATCGCTGCGGATCCACCAGCCGAAGGCCAGCAGCCGCCCACCGCGGTCGCGCATGATCCCGAGGGTCCGGCGGTCGTCGTCGGTGCGCTCCAGGGCCTCGTCGAGCCGCTCGGCCACGGCCGCGCGCGGTGCGTCCCGGGTGAAGCCCACCGCTCCCCCGGCCACGTTGACCGCGCACCACAGGTCGAGCATCTGGTCCCGCAGCCCAGCACCCACGGAGCGCTCGTCAGCACCGGCGACCTGCACCTGCGGCAGCCACCACGCCCGCGACGGCCCCAGCTCGACGGGATCGCCGGGGATCACGTGCGGATCGCCGCGCAGCAGCCCCGCCGAGGCCGCCGTGCGCCCCGACGCGGCGTTGTCGTCGCGCGCCACGGCCCGCACCGTCCACCCCGGCAGCCATTCCGCGGCCCAGGCCGTCACCGCTCGCGCCGCCTCGCGTCCCAGGCCCTGGCCGTGGCACTCCAGGGCGAAGCGGTAGTAGAGGTTGGCGACCCCCTCCTTGTCGTGCGGGAGGGGGCGCACCCCCGCCATCCCGAGCAGGCGCCCCGACGGGCGGTCCTCGACCACCCAGTAGCCGAATCCGTCTGTCTCCCAGGCCTCGACCCAGGTCTGCAGGCCCACGAGGTTGGCGGTCCGGTCGGTCGTGACGGCCCACGGCGCGTAGCGAAAGAGGCGCTCGTCGGAGTGCAGCGCGTGGTGGAAGGCCGCGTCCTCCACCCCGTCCGCGACGCCCGCACCATCCACCCCCGACTCGCCTACGTCCCCGGCGACACGGCCCTGTGGCCTTCGCTGACCGGCGGCGAGTGCATCGACCTGATCGCGGGGTTCCAGGGCGGGCAGGACCGGGCCCGACGCGACAAGCTCGTCGACCGGTTCGAGCTGGACCCCCGCCGACGCGCCCGCACCTACTCCAAGGGCAACCGGCAGAAGGTCGCCCTCGTCGCCGCCCTGTCCAGCACCGCCGACCTGTTCGTGCTGGACGAGCCCACGTCGGGGCTCGATCCCCTGATGGAGGCGGTCTTCCAGCAGGTCGTGCGCGAGCTCGCCGACGAGGGTCGGACCGTCCTGCTGAGCAGCCACATCCTCGACGAGGTGGAGGCGCTCTGCGACCGGGTCACGATCATCCGGCGAGGCCGCACCGTCTCCACCGGCACCCTGGAGGACCTGCGCGCCAACACCCTCACCACCGTCGAGACGACGACCGCTCACGGCATACGGGCGCTGTCCGGCGTGCCAGGGGTCACCGACGTGGTGGAGCGGCCCGTGTCCCGGGGGACGCACACGACCTTCAGCACCACCCACGCCGCCATGCCGGCGGCCGTCACGCTGGTCGCCCGGCACGAGCCCGCCAGCCTGGTCGTGCGTCCCCCGTCGCTCGAGGAGCTCTTCCTGGAGCACTACGACGAGGTGCCGGCGTGACCGCCGTCGAGGGCACGACCCGGATCATCCGTCTCCTCCTGCGCACGGGCTGGCGACGCCTGCTGCTGTGGTGGGGCGCCTGCACCGCCCTGGTGGTCGCGACCTGCGCCGGCACCGTGAGCCTGTATCCCGAGGCCTCGGACCGGGCGACCTATGCGGCCACGCTCGGACGCTCCACCGCCACCGCCGCGTTCAACGGCCGCGGCTACGACCTGCACACCCTGGGAGGGATCGGCGCCTACGAGGTCGGGTTCCTCGGCCAGCTGTTCCTGCCGGTCGCCGCCCTGCTGCTGGCGGTCCGGCACACACGCACCCAGGAGCAGAGCGGCCTCGTGGAGCTCGTCACGGCCCATCGCGCCGGTTCGCTGGCCCCGCTGCTGGCCGGCGCCGTCGTGACCGCCCTCCCGCTGCTGGGGGTGGGGATCGGGGTGGCGACGGGGCTCTGCGCCCTCGGCCTGCCGGTGGCCGGGGCGGTCCGGTATGCCGTCGTGCTCACCGCCATGATGATCTGCTTCGCCGCGGTGGGACTGCTCTCGTCCGAGCTGGCCCAGGGCGCTCGCACGGCCACGATGCTGGGGCTGGGCACACTCGGGGCGGCCTTCCTCGGCCGCGTCGTCGTGGACGCCCTGCAGCTGGAGGCGACCTGGATCAGCCCGCTCGGCTGGGTGGCGGAGGCGCGGCCCTGGGGTGGCTCGGCGTCGTGGTGGCCGACCGCGGCCTACCTGGCGACAGCGCTCGCGCTCGGCACCGCCGCCGTCACCGTCCGCCTGCACCGCGACCTCGGCTCGGGCGTGGTGGCCCCCCGCCCCGGTCCCCCGCACGGTCGGCCACGCACGTCCACGACGCTCGGCTGGCCGCTCCGGCTCACCCGCGGGTCCTTCACCGGCTGGATCGTCGCGACGCTGGTGTGGTCCGGCTCCTTCGGGTTCCTCGCCAACGCGATGACCTCGCTCATCCGCGACAACCCGGCGCTGATGGAGGGCCTCGGCATCACGAACGCCACCGACCTCGTGACGACGCTCGTGGGCGTCTCCGACGCCGGGCTGGCCTGCCTGGCGGGCATCGGCGTGACGATGGCCCTGAGGACCGAGGAGGACGAGGGACGGCTGGGCGCCGTCCTGGCAGGTCGGGCCTCACGCCTCGCCGTCTGGTGCGGCTGGTCCGTCGTCGCGTGCGGCCAGGCCCTCGCGCTGCTGGCGGCGGGACTCGCGACCTACGGCCTGTCGAGCGCGGACGTGACCGGTGACGGTCACGTCCTGCGCACTGCGCTGGAGCTCGCCGTCGCCTACGCGGCGCCGGTCGTCGTCGTGGTCGCGGGCTCCCTCGCGCTGGCCGCGTGGCTCCCCGCTGCCACCCCCGCCGCATGGGCCCTCGCGGCCTGGATCCTCGTCGTCGGGCTGCTCGCCGACTCGCTGCGCCTGCCGGAGGGGGCCCGCGCGCTCTCCCCGGTCGACGCCGTCGGCGACGTGCCCGCTCGGCCGCCGTCGGCCCTGGCCCTCGCAGTGCTGGGCGTGCTCGCCGTGCTCCTCCTCGGCGCCACGGTCCCCGGCGGACAGCGACGGGACCTGCGCGCCGGCTGACGGGTGCGCCGACCGCGGCCAGGACGGACCGGCCCGCGCCGGAGACGGGCCGACCCGCTGTGCGCTGCCAGGGGTCGGCCCTCCTCTCTCCTGCTCAGGGCACCAGCGGCACGCCGCCCGCGGTGAGGCGCCAGCTCGGGACGAAGAAGTCGGCGGGGTCGATCACGCCCTTGGCGGCGGCCCAGTCGATCAGGAGCTGTCGGATCTCCTTCTGCTGGTTGTAGATCACCGGCGCGGTCGAGATCCCCGGGAAGTTCCCGCCGCCCGAGCGTCGGTAGTTGTTGACGGCCACGGCGAACTGGTCGGTGTCGGCGACCGGGGTGCCGTCGGTGCGGCGCAGCCCGGTGATGCGCGACCCCACCGGCCGGGACAGGTCGATATCGTAGGAGACCCCGGAGACGATGTCGTCGTTGTAGTCGGGGGTGCCACCTGCCCCCGTCATGGTGGCGGGGTCGAAGGTGCCCCCGGCCGGCAACGTCGCGAAGTACCCCGCGGAGTGCTCGAGGTAGGCCTTGACCTGGGCCCCGGACAGCTGGACCGCCTCGAGGGTGTTGTCGTAGATGTAGAGCCCCGCGATGTCGCGGATCGTGACGTCGCCCTGCGGGAACACCGCGGTCCGGCTGAACGGCGCGGCGATCGACAGCACGGGCAGCCCGGCCTGCGGCGTCCCGGCCAGACCGCGTCGCACCTCGTCGGTCTGCACCTGCTGGATGAAGTCGATGATCGCCGTGTCCTTGTAGCGCGACTCCACCGCGGACAGCTCCTGGGAGGACCGCGCCACGACCTGGTTGACATAGGCGACGGTCGCGTCGTGATAGGGCTGGACGGCCTTGACGACCCGGGGGTTCGGCGCAAAGTCCTTGCCGCGCAAGGAGGTCGCGGCGCTGGAGGCCACGGCCCAGCGGCCGCGCTCCTTGACCAGCCGCAGGTCGACCTGCGACACGGACGCCGCCCAGCGGTAGGGCTGCGTCAGCAGCACCTCCCGTCCGGTGACCTCGTTGACGATGCGCTTCTGGGGGACGTCCCGGTGGCTGTGCCCGGCCACGACCACGTCGATCCCGGGCACCTCGCGAGCGATGACGTCGGAGACGTTCTCCGGCGGCAGCTCGGGGCCGTATGACGACGTCCCGCCCTCGCCCGAGTGCGACAGCACGACGACGACGTCGGCCCCCTTGCGGCGCATCTCGGGGACGTACTTCTTGGCCGCGGTCACCATGTCGCCGAGCCGCAGGCGCCCGTTGACGTTGGCCTTGTCCCAGATCGCCGACCCGGGCGTGGTGAGGCCGAGGATGCCCACCTTGACGGGCTTGTGACCGGCGACGTGGCGGTTGACGAGGGTGTAGGGCTTGAGGCCGAGGACGCCCGGCTGCTCGTCCGTCACGTTGGCGCCGAGGAGGGGGAAGCGCAGCTGCGAGCGGTAGGTGCGCAGCAGGTCCAGCCCGTAGTTGAACTCGTGGTTGCCGACGACCTGGGCGTCGTAGCCGATGGCGTTGTAGGCGGCGGCCATCGGGTGGGTGAGGCCGGACCGGGTGACAGGGTCCTTGGAGCCGTAGAGATAGGTCATCGGCGTGCCCTGGAGAGCGTCACCGTTGTCGACCACGATCGTGCTCTCGGCGCCCTTGGCCGCCCGGACCTGGTCGATGGCGGAGGCGACCCGGGCGAGGCCGACCGACTCACCCGACCTCTCGGCATACGGCGCGTTCTTGAAGTAGTCCCAGTCCATGACGTTGCCGTGCACGTCGGTGGTGGCGAGGACGGTGAGGTCGAGCGCCTTGTCCTTGCCCCTCCCCTTGCCGGGGTGGTCACCGCCGGCCGCGGCCGTGGCCGGGGACAGTGGCGCCAGGCCGACGAGCGCGAGGGCGACGGTGCTGATAATCGAGGTGCGACGAGCAGACGACATGACGGGGAGGACCTCCGACGTTGGGGCGTGATGGTCGGAGCCTAGGACGAACCGGCGGGCCACGGGCACCTGGGGGGTGCGGGGGTTCGGGGGTTCAGCGGTATGACGAGGCCCCGGTCACCGCAGGACGGTGATCGGGGCCTCGATGCTGCGAGGGCTGACGCCGGGCTCAGCGCGAGGAGGCGGCCTGCACGGCATACGGCGTGAGCTCCCCGGCCAGCCGGGGGTGCACCATCGCGTGGACGAGCGTGCCCTCGGGCGTGTGCTCCTCGGTGACGACCTCGCCGTCGGCGTGGAGGCGGCTGACCAGGTCGCCGCGGTCGTAGGGGAGCAGCACGTCGACCGGGATCTCGGGCTGCGGGAGCTCCTCGGCGATGAGCCGGCGCAGCTCGTCGACGCCCTCGCCCGTGCGGGCCGACACGACGATCGAGTGCTTCTCGTTGGCCCGCAGGCGCATCAGCACCTCGGGGTCGGCGAGGTCGGCCTTGTTGATGACGGTGACCTCCTTGAGGCGGTCACCGCCCACCTCGGCCATGACCGCGCGCACCGCGCTGATCTGCCCCTCGGGGTCGGGGTGCGAGCCGTCGACGACGTGCAGGAGCAGGTCCGACTCGCCGACCTCCTCGAGCGTAGAGCGGAAGGCCTCGACCAGCTGGTGGGGCAGCGCCCGCACGAAGCCCACGGTGTCGGCCAGGGTGTAGGGCCGCCCGTCCGGGGTCTCGGCGCGGCGCACCGTCGGGTCCAGCGTCGCGAAGAGCTGGTTCTGCACGAGCACACCCGCGCCGGTGAGGCGGTTGAGCAGCGAGGACTTGCCGGCGTTGGTGTAGCCGGCGATCGCCACGCTGGGGATCTCGTTGGCCTTGCGGCTGGAGCGCTTGGCGTCGCGGCCGGTCTTCATCCGGCGGATCTCGCGCTTGAGCTGCGCGATCTTGGTGTTGATGCGGCGCCGGTCGAGCTCGATCTTGGTCTCACCGGGGCCGCGGGAGCCGATGCCGACACCGCCGGCGGCCTGGCCGCCGGCCTGACGGGACATCGACTCGCCCCAGCCTCGCAGGCGCGGCAGGAGGTACTGCAGCTGGGCCAGCTCGACCTGCGCCTTGCCCTCACGGGACTTGGCGTGCTGGGCGAAGATGTCGAGGATCAGCGCGGTCCGGTCGATGACCTTGACCTTGACGATGTCCTCGAGCGCGCGCCGCTGGCTGGGCGTGAGCTCGCCGTCGCAGATGACGGTGTCGGCGCCCTCGGCGACCACGATGTCGTGCAGCTCGGCCGCCTTGCCGCTGCCGAGGAAGGTGCCGGCGTCGGGGCGCTGACGACGCTGGATCACGCCGTCCAGGACGGTTGACCCGGCGGTCTCGGCGAGCGCCGCGAGCTCGCGGATCGAGTTCTCGGCATCGGTCGCGGTGCCCTCGGTCCAGACGCCGGCGAGGACGACGCGCTCCAGGCGCAGCTGGCGGTACTCGACCTCGGTGACGTCCTCGAGCTCGGTCGAGAGGCCACCGACGCGCCGCAGGGCGGTGCGCTCCTCGCGGTCGAACTGGTCGCCGTCGTAGCCGTGGTCGCTCTCGTCGTCGAGCTGGGACCGGTCGAACGGTGCGTCCTCGTCAGCGAGCGCCTCGGCGCGGGACTGGAAGAGGTCGAAGTGTGGAGTAGAAGTCATATCCCCTCAAGGGTCGCACGGGCCACACCTGGGCGGCGAGCCAATAACTGCAACGTCCGACAGCCCTGCCGTATGCCGCGCCCGACGCGATCCGGGGTCCGGGCAACGGGCGACGGGACGACGACCCGAACTGAGCTCCCAGCTCAGTGTGTGCCGCCCACGAGCCCGCGAACGGCCACCAGACGACCCTTACTGAGCCCCCAGCTCAGGGCGTGTCGTCGGGCGAGGCGCCGAGCAGGCGCACGAGGAGGGTGCGCAGCTGCTCCTGGTCGGCGACGGACAGGGACCCGACGTAGGACCCGACCTGGCTCGCCCGGTCGGCCTCGATGCGCGCTCGCACGGCCCGGCCCTGCTCGGTGAGCTCGACCACGGTGGCCCGGCGGTCGGTGGGGCTCGGGGCTCGTCGCAGCAGACCCGCACCCTCGAGGGCGTCGATGACCTCGGTGGCCGAGCGCGGCGCGATGCCCAGCCGCTCGGCGATGACGGAGGGCCGCACCTCGCACTCCCCCTCGAGCCGCGACACGGTCCCGAGGGCCCGCGACTGGTGCGGGGTGATGCCGTACGGCTCGAGCGCGGCGACCTTGAGGCGGCGCATCTCGCGACCGGCCTGCATGAGCAGCGAGGGCAGGTCGGCATCGGGGCGGTTCGTCATACGACCATCTTGCCATGCCACCTCATAGTGAGGTAACCTCACCATATCACCTCACGAAGGACGTGATCATCACGACAGTCTCCCCCGACCTCGGCGGCCCGGCTCCGGGCCGCGGCAACCGCGCCGGCCTGCGCGTCAGCAAGGCCGACCTCGCCCAGCTCGACGAGCACCCCGTTCCCCTCTCGCGCGTCGCGCGACTCTTCGCCCCGCACGCGCTGCCCATGGCCGTCGTGCTCGGGCTCATCGTCCTCACCGCGATCATCGGCCTCGCCCCACCGTTCCTGACCAAGGCTCTCATCGACGACGCCATCCCCCACCAGGACGTCCCGCTCCTGCTCACGCTCGTCGGCGGCATCCTCGCCGTCACCGTCGTGACCCAGCTCTTCGGCGTCGTGCAGACCTGGCTCGCGACCCGCACCGGCCAGCGCGTCATGCACACGCTGCGCACCGACCTGTTCGCGCACCTGCAGCGCCAGCCCCTCGGGTTCTTCACCCGCACGCGCGGCGGCGAGCTGCAGAGCCGGCTCACCAACGACATCAACGGCATGCAGGGCGTGGTCACCGACTCGGCCACCTCGATCGCGAGCAACGTCACGACCGCGATCGGCACCGCCGTGGCCATGGCGGCCCTGTCCTGGCGCCTGTCACTGATCAGCCTGGTCGTCCTGCCGCCCGCCATCTGGCTGAGCCGCCGGGTCGCCCGCCTGCGCCGCAGCGTCCAGACCCGCGCCCAGCGCACGCTCGCCGACATGCAGACCCAGATCGAGGAGTCCCTGTCCATCAACGGGGTCGTGCTCGCCAAGACGATGGGCGCGGGTCCCGCTCTGTCGCAGCGGTTCTCGCGGTCCTCCGAGACGCTGACCGAGCTCGAGCTGCAGTCCCAGATGGCGGGCCGGTGGCGCATGGGGACGATGTCGATCATCTTCGCCGCCATCCCGGCGCTCATCTATCTCGCCGCTGGGCTGCCCGCGACCGGGCAAGGCATGTCGATCGGCACGCTCGTGGCGTTCACCGGGCTGCAGGCCGGGCTCTTCCGCCCCCTCATGGGGGTGCTCAACGTCGGCATCCAGCTCACGACGAGCAAGGCGCTGTTCAGCCGCATCTTCGAGTACCTCGACCTCCCCGCGACCATCACCGACCCGGAGCATCCGGTCCTCCTCGACCCCGAGCAGGTCCGCGGCGAGGTGCGCTTCGAGGGAGTGACGCTGCGCTATCCCGGCGCCGACCGGGACGCCCTCCACGAGGTCGACCTCACCGTCCCCGCCGGCTCCACCGTCGCCCTGGTCGGCGCCACGGGGTCCGGCAAGTCGACGCTCGCGGCCCTGGTCAGCCGCCTGCACGACCCCGACGCGGGACGCGTGACCATCGACGGCGTCGACCTGCCTCAGCTCCGTCTCGACACCGTGACCGGGATCGTCGGCACGGTCAGCCAGGACCCTTACCTGCTGCACGCGTCCATCGCCGACAACCTCCGGTATGCCCGACCCGGCGCCACCGACGAGGAGGTCGTCGCGGCCGCCGGCGCGGCGCAGGTCCACGACCTGATCGCCTCCCTCCCCGACGGCTACGACACCGTCGTCGGCGCCCGCGGCTACCGCTTCTCCGGCGGCGAGAAGCAGCGGATCGCGCTGGCCCGCACCATCCTTCGCGACCCGCGCGTCCTGGTCCTCGACGAGGCCACCAGCGCGCTCGACAACCGCACCGAGCGCGCCGTTCAAGAGGCGCTGGACCACCTGAGCCGCGGCCGCACCACGATCACGATCGCCCACCGCCTCTCGACGGTGCGCGACGCCGACCAGATCGTCGTGCTCGACCACGGCCGCGTGGTCGAGGTCGGCACCCACGACCAGCTCCTCGCCCTCGAGGGCCGGTATGCCGGCCTCGTGGCAGCCCAGGAGCCCTCGACCGACGCCCTGCTGGCGACCGCGGCTAGGTGACACGCGACCGGCGCGAGCTGGGCTGGGCTGATCAGTCCCGTCGGCCGAAGAGTGCGCGTGACGCCACCGCCTCGTGCATCTCGTCGACGGTGACGACCTGGTCGTCCTGCAGGCTCGCTTCCACTACAGCTGACAGGTGGGCCGCTCGACCAACGGCTCAAACTGAGCTCCGAGCTCACAAAGCGCCGCCCACGCGCCCCGCAACGCCCACCAGACGACCCAAACTGAGCTCCCAGCTCACAAAGCGCCGCCCACGCGCCCCGCAAC
>NZ_AUFG01000048.1 GCF_000426385.1 Arsenicicoccus bolidensis DSM 15745 | reverse complement strand
TTCAGGTCGCCTGCGACGCGCCAGACGGCCCCCAGACGACACGACGCGAGCCCGCAGCTCACTTCAGGTCGCCCACGACCCCCCACGGGGTCCCCAGACGACACGACGCGAACTCGGAGCTCAGTTCAGGTCGCCTGCGACGCCCCAAGGGGTCCCCAGACAACACGACGCGAGCCCGCAGCTCAGCTCGGTTAGGTGTGGTGCTGCCGCCGGAGCCAGAGCACGAACAGCCCCAGGGCAGCGGCCATCGCGAGGAAGGTCAGCGACGTCCGCTCCATGCTCTCCCCCGGATCCCGCCAGGCCTCCACCGGGTCCACCGGGTCGAGGGCCCGCACGCTCGGGGTGACCCCGGACCCCGCGGGTGCGGTGGCCCTGGCTGCGCCCGGCCGGGAGACCCGCGCCGCTGCCGGAGCCGGGACGCTCGCGGGGGCCGACGCGGTCGGGGCCGGAACGGTGGTGGCGGGGGCCGACGCGGTCGGAGCGACCCCGGCCGCCGCGCCGGTGGGCACGGCGAGCGAGTCCGTCCCGAGCTCGAGGGCCGGGCTGGGGGTGGCAGCACCGGCGGGGACGGCGGCCTCCGGGGTAGGCGCCGCGGGGGTGTGCGCGGCGAGGTCGGCGCTCACGACCCGGGATGCGCGCTCCTGGGTCTCCGGCGTCGGAGACGTGCCGGCCCCGGCCAGCGCGCCCACGGAGAGGAGCCCGGCGGTGCCGAGCAGCACCACCGGAACCATGCCGACGGGTCGACCGGCCGCGGGCCGCTGAGCGGAGCTGGCTGAGGAACGGCGGCCCGGCCGACTGACGGAGCGGGAGGAGGAGCGGGCCGAGGCGCGGCGGGGCAGCCCGGGGCGGAGGAGAGCCATGCGTGAGGTCCTTGGGGGTCGACCGGCGTCCAGACGGTGAGGCGATGGGCGGGGGCGGACAGGCGAGGGCCTGGTCAGGTCAGGTCAGGTCAGGTCAGGTGAGAGGCTGGAGACGCTCGTTGCGGCGGCGGAGATAGATGACGCAGCTGGAGATCACGGCCACCAGCGCGGCCCAGAAGGCGCCGACCCGGCCGACGTTGTCGCTCGGGTCCTGGAACACGCCGGCCGCCAGGCCCCGCGAGCCACCGGAGCTGCCCCCGGAGCCGCCCGGTGCGGCGGTCGCCGTGGTGGACTCGGCGTTCGGGCTCGGCTGACCGGGCGTGGTCGAGGCTGCAGCGGCGGACGCGGCGGCGGTCGCGGTGCCGGCCTCGCCAACTTCGCCGGTCGTGCCCGTCGTGCTGGTCGTGCCGGTCGTCCCGTACGCGGCGACTGCAGCTGCAGCCGCGGCCGCGGTCGGGCTCGCGGGATTGATGGCGAGGCTCGTGGCGGGGGCGCCCGGAGTGCCCGGGGCCACCGGGACGGCGGGCGGCAGCGCGGTGGGTGACGTGGTCCCGGGTGCGGGAACGGGGACGCTCGGACGCTGCGGCGCGGGGATGGTGCTTGAGGGTGCCGGTGGCCGCGGGGCCGAGGTGGTGCTCGGCGGGGCAGGCGGGCGCGGTGCCGAGGTGGTGCTCGGCGGGGCCGGCGGGCGCGGTGCCGAGGTGGTGCTCGGCGGGGCCGGCGTCGTGGGACGAGGCTGGGTGGTGGTCGGCCGCGGCGACGAGCTGGTCGGCTGCGGTCGCGGCGTGGTGGTGCTCGACGGCGCCGGCTGGGTCGGGGACGGTTGGGTCGACGGCGGCGCGGGCGGGATCGTCGGGGTCGCCCTCGGCGGCCGCGGCGTCCTCGTCGGCTTGGGAGGCTTCGGCTCCTTGGTCTTCGGGGGCTTGGGAGGCTTCGGCTCCTTGGTTTTGGGCGGCTTCGGGGGCTTCGGCTCCTTGGTCTTCGGGGGCTTGGGCGGCTTGGGCGTCCTCGACGGGTCGGGCCTGGCCGGCTCGACCTGAACGTCGGCGGCGGACAGGGATGGAGCTGCACCCGCCACGGCTGGGGAGACGGCGCCGAGGGACGTGATCCCGACGGCGAGACCGAGGGTGAGCGCGCGTCGGCGACGGGCGCGAGACGTCTGGTCGTGGTGCACGTGGTGCCCTTCCGTGTGAGCCCGCGGGACGAGTGGGGAGAGTTCGGCAGCCGGCGGACGGCATCAACGATACGGACGTTTCGGCCGATATCACACCAAACGGGGCAGATCTGTGCGGCTCCCCGCGAGAGGTCACCGCGTCACGACATACGGGATCCACCACGAGGTGCCGCCCGGGACGACGCGAGGCGGGCCGCTCCCCGCAGGGAACGGCCCGCCCGTGGGCACGACGAGACGGTGATCAGACGCCGTGCCGTGCGGCGTTGGCCACGATCGCGTCGTGCAGCCACTGCGCCAGACCCGGCTGCAGGTCCTCGTAGTGCTGGGTGAAGCGCGGGTCGGCAAGGTACATCTCCGCCAGCTTCACCTGGAACGCGTGTGGGCAGTCGTAGTGCTGCTCGATGCTCGCCCGGTGGCGCTCGGCCAGGGCCGCCGCGACGTCGCCGTCGGAGGGCTCCCCCGCCGCCACCGCACCCGCGAGATCGCGCTCCAGGGTCTCGGTCTCGGCCTTGACTCTCGCCCAGTCCTCCGCGGTCATGGACGACTGGCGCTCCCGGCTCTGCTGCCACTGCGGGGTGTCCCCCCAGCGCTGCTCGGCCTCGGCCTGGTACTCCTCGTTGTATCCCTCGCCGAAGATCTCCTTGAGGTCCTCGCTCGTGGCTGGCTTCTTGGTCATGGTTCTCTCCAGTGCGTTGTCGATGGCACGCACGAGATCGCGCATCTCGTCGAGCCGGGACATGACCGCTGCGCGTTGACGACGCAGGTGCTCCGCAGCCCCCTCGCCACCGCGAGCCTCGACGTCGGCCAGCAACTCGGCGACCTCCTCGAGGGAGAAGCCGAGCCGCCGGTAGACGACGACGTGCTGCAGCCGCTCGAGGTCCTCCGCCGTGTAGAGGCGGTACCCCGCGTGGCTGCGCTCGCTCGGGCTCAGCAGGCCGATCTGGTCGTAGTGGTGCAGGGTTCGCACCGTCACGCCATAGGTCTCGGCCACCTGGCCCACGGTGAGGGACTGCATGAGTCCCATTGTCGTCGCGGTCATGGGACCACCGTGGCGCCTCACGTCGCGTGAGGGTCAAGCCCGTTGCGCCGACGATCGTGCGCCGATCCGCAGGACGCCGGAACCCGGGCCGACCCGAGCGAGTCGCACAGGGCATGAGCGATCACGATCCGGTGCGGCTGCCGGACGGCGGGCCGGCCCGGGTCCACGTCCAAGGACTGCGCAAGTCGTATGCCGGGCGCCCCGTCGTCACGGACCTGTCGCTGGAGGTGGGCGCCGGTGAGGTCGTGGCGCTGGTCGGCCCCAACGGCGTCGGCAAGACCACCCTGCTGAGGTGCCTGCTCGGCACCGAGTCCTCCGACGCGGGGACCGTGACGCTCGACGGGGCTCCGCTGCGCGACCAGGACCCTGAGGTGCGGCGCGCGGTGTGCGCGATCCTCGACGACGCCGGCTTCTATCCCGACGTGACCGTCCTGGAGCACCTGGACGTGCTGGCCCGGGCCCACGGCGTGCCCGACCCGGACGAGCTGGTGGACGCCGCGCTGGCCGAGCTCCGCATCGAGCACGTCGCCGACCAGGTGCCCTGGACCCTGTCGAGCGGGCAGCGCAGGCGGCTCTCCCTCGCCGTGGCGCTGGTGCGCCCCTGGTCGCTGCTCGTCCTGGACGAGCCGGAGCAACGCCTGGACGCGGACGGGCGGTCATGGCTGGCGGACCACCTTGCGGCGCAGGCAGCCTCGGGCCGCAGCATCCTGATGGCCTCGCACGACGCTGGCCTCGTCTCCCGGTCCGGAGCCCGCGTGGTGGAGCTGCACGGTGACGTCTGAGGCGGCTGCCTACCTCGCTCGCGCGCGGCGGGCGCACGGCGAGCCGGGCGGGGCCTTCACCGAGATCTACATGTGGGCGCTGGCACTCGCGATGCTCGCCGTGATGACGACCAGCGGGTGGAGCGACCTCATGGCACGCGGCACGTGCACCGGGGCCGCCTGCGTGCACGGCGGCGGGGCGGTCGCGGCCGTGGCCCTCGGCCTGCTGGCCCTGGCCGGGATCGCCCGGCTGGCCGTCGGATTCGGGCCCGTCGGCGCCGGTGCGGCGCAGCTGACCTGGCTGTTGTCGGGGCCCGCGCCTCGCCGCCCCGTCCTGCGAGGACGACTGTGGGCCACGGCGATCGGGGCTGCTGCGCTCGGATCCCTCTGCGGCTCAACGGTGCTCGCGACGGCGGGCCTCCCGGTCCTGCCGTCCGCAGTGACCTGGGGAATCCCGGTCGGCGCGTTGGCCGCGCTGCTCGTGGTCGCGACCGTCGCTGCCGCGCAGTCGGATCCGCGAACGCGCCGGTGGGCCGCGCGAGTCCCCCTGGCCCTCGGGCTCATCGGCGTGCTCTGCGCCGGGATCGCCCGGCTGGCAACGATGCTCGGCCCGGGCGGGGCTGCGACAGTCGGAGCATCGATCACCGCACCGATCCTGGCGGTCGGGCTCCTCGTCCTCTGCCTGCTCATCGCCCTCGCGCTGCTCGTCCTCGCCGACCGCCGCATCGACCGCGTCGACGGGGTCGAGCTGCGTCGCGCCGGCGAGAGCGCCTCGGCCGCACACCATTCCGTGCTGATGATGGACGCGAGCGCCGCGATGAACCGGTCAGCGCGGGCGCGCCTCGGGGCTCGTGGGTCGTTCCCGTCACGTCGAGGCAGGGGCACCGGCGTGGCCGCCCTCCTGCTGCGGGACCTGGAGCGCGTGCGGCGACAAGGCGATCGGCTGCTCCTCGGCATACCTCTGCTCGTCGCCGGCGTCCTGGTGGCGGCGCTCGCCCCACCGGCCGTCGCCCTCCCCGCCCTGGGCCTGGGTGCCGCCGTGCTCACGCGCTCCGTCGGCGAGGGGCTGGTCGCCTGGGCGCAGTCCAGCGGCCTGCGCCGCGACCTGCCGCTGCCCGACGACGCCGTCCGCCTGGCCCACCTGGCCGGTCCGGTCCTGGTCGCCTCCGCGTGGAGCGTGCTCGCCGTCCCGGCCGTGGGCCTGTCCTGGTGGACGGCTCCGGCCCTGGTGCTGTCGGCGACGGCCTCGCTGCTCGCCGGCTCGCGGCCGGTCGACCTCGAGCTGATGTCGGTGATGATCCCGACGCCGTTCGGGCTCGCGCCGGCCGGTGCGCTGGGCGTCGCGCGGGGCTACGAGACCGCGCTGCTGGCGATGCTGGGGCCGGCGCTGGTGGCCGGGCCGGCAGGCCTGCTGCTGCCCCTCCTCACCCTGGCCTGGCAGTGGCACCGGTGCTCGACACCCGGCCGTGGCTGATCGATCTCCTGCGGATGGAGCCGATGACCGGAGGATCGCCGCCTCGGACGCCCCAGCGCCGGTGAGCGTGCGGCCCGGCATACCCTGGAGGAGCGGCCCGCCACGAACGGGCCCGCTGCAACGACGCAGTCCAGGAGGACCACCATGCCCACCCCGCACACCCGACCCGATGCTGACCCAGCCGACCGAGCCGGCCGACCCGACACCCTCGCGGTCCACGGAGGCCGGGAGGACCTGACCGGGTTGGGGGTGCACGTGCCCCCGATCGACCTCTCGACGACCAACCCGGTCCCCGACGTCGACGCCGGTGGCGCGAGCTACGAGAACCTCGCGACCGGCGGGCGTCCCGGGCCGGGCGACACCCTCGTCTACCAACGGCTGTGGAACCCCACGGTCGCCCGTGCCGAGGAGGCCGTCGCCGCGCTCGAGGGGTGCGAGGAGGCCGTGGCGTTCGCGAGCGGCATGGCCGCCCTGTCCGCCTGCCTGCTCGCCGCGGTCAGCGCGGGGACGCCGCACGTCGTGGCCGTCCGCCCGCTCTACGGCGGGACCGACCACCTGCTCGACCACGGGCTGCTCGGCACGACCGTCACCTGGGCCGACGCCGGCACGATCGGCGACGCCGTCACCCCGCAGACCGGCCTCGTCCTCGTCGAGACCCCCGCCAACCCCACCCTCGAGCTCCTGGACCTCGAGGACGTCGTGCGCCAGGCGGGCGGGGTGCCCGTGCTCGTCGACAACACCTTCGCCACCCCCGTGCTGCAGCAGCCCCGCCGCCACGGAGCGACCCTCGTCATGCACTCCGCCACGAAGTACCTCGGCGGCCACGGCGACGTCATCGCCGGCATGGTCGCGACGACGCCGGACTGGGCCCGCCGCCTGCGCTCGGTGCGCGCGCTCACGGGGGGCCTGGTGCACCCGCTGTCGGCATACCTGCTCCATCGCGGGCTGCAGACCCTGCCGGTGCGGGTGCGTGCTCAGCAGGAGTCCGCGCAGGTCATCGCCGAGCACCTGGCCGGGCACCCGGCCGTGGAACGCGTGCACTACCCCGGGCTGCCGGGCCAGGACCCGCTGGGGCTGCTCGGTCGGCAGCTGGCCGGGCCAGGGGCGATGGTCGCGTTCGCCGTGCGCGGTGGGTATGACGCCGCTGCGGCCGCCGTCTCGCGCACCCGCCTCATCACCCACGCCGTCTCGCTCGGCGGGGTCGACAGCCTGATCCAGCACCCGGCGTCGCTCACGCACCGGCCGGTCGCCGCCGAGGCCCGGCCGCACGCGGACGTGCTGCGCCTGTCGGTGGGGCTGGAGGACGTGCGCGACCTGGTCGCCGACCTGGACGCGGCGCTGGGATCAGGGCCGGGATCAGGGCCGGGATCGGTGCAGGTTGCTGGTCAGATCTGACACCGGACCTGCACCGGTCTCGGGCGGCCCGACCGATCAGCGGCAGGCGGCAGCGGCCTCGAGCACGCGCTCGCGGGCGGGGGCCACCCTCGCCAGCTCGGTCTCGACGATGCCCGCGACCGCGGCGTCCTTGCCGGAGTCGCTGACGCGCTGGGCGATGGCGTCGAACGCCCCCGTGGTCGTCTGCCAGTCGGCCGTCAGCTCGGCAGGGGTCAGCACGGAGGCCAGCCGCTCCTGACGCTCCACCACCTCACCCACGGTGTCCTGCACCGAGCCCGTCGGCAGCGTGGTCAGGTCGGTGGGCCGGTAGTCGGCGCTCCGCAGCGTCGAGCAGAACTCCGTCGTCCCGACCGTCGCGGTGGGGGCGGGCGCGATCCCGCCGCCGCTGGTGGTGGCCCGGGTGGAGGTCGCGGTGGACGAACCTGCCGACGTGGGGGCGGTCGGGGTGCTCGTCGCGGCCGACGCCGAGCTGGTGGCGGCGCTGGACGTCGGGGAGGACGGGTCGGAGGTAGGGGTCACGCCCTGGGTGGTCGTGGACGTGCCGGCCAAGGTCGTGGAGGTCGCTGACGTCGTGGTCCCGCCACCGCATGCGGCGAGGCTCAGGGCGAGGGTCGCCGCGACGGCGAGGGGGCCGAGGGGGGCTCGGGGCTTCATCCGAGCAACCCTAGGTCACGGGGCAGCCCGGGACATCGCGGACCGACGCCGCGGACGGTCGCCTCGGACGGTCGCCTCGGACGGTCGCCCGACGCGCGGACGTCCGGGGGCGGTCATCGCCCCGCGGACGTCCGGCGCGGTCACTCGGCCCGCGGCGCCGCCTTCTTGGCCGTGGTGGACTTCGCGGCCGCCTTCTTGGCGGGTGCCTTCTTCGCCGCCTTCTTGGCCGGTGCCTTCTTGGCGGCGCGCTTGCGGGTCGTCGGGCCCTTGGCGCGCTTCTCGGCCAACAGCTCGAACCCCCGCTCAGGCGTGAGGGTCTCGATGTCGTCGTCCTTGCGCAGGGTCGCGTTGGTCTCGCCGTCGGTGACGTAGGCGCCGAAGCGACCGTCCTTGACGACCACGGCCTTGCCGGACACGGGGTCCTCGCCGAGCTCCTTCAGCGGTGGCTTGGCCGCGCCACGGCCGCGCTGCTTGGGCTGGGCATAGATCGCGAGCGCCTCGTCCAGGGTGATGTCGAAGAGCTGCTGCTCGGTCTCGAGCGAGCGTGAGTCGGTGCCCTTCTTGAGGTACGGACCGTAGCGGCCGTTCTGCGCGGTAATCTCGACGCCCTCCGTGTCGGTGCCGACCACGCGGGGCAGGGACAGCAGCCGCAGGGCGGCGTCGAGCTCGATCGTGCCGAGGTCCATGTCCTTGAACAGCGAGGCGGTCCGCGGCTTGATCTTGGCCTTGCCCTTGAGCTCGGCCTCCTCGTCGGAGAGCACCTCGGTGACATAGGGGCCGTAGCGCCCCGACCGGGCCACGATCGCGCGCCCCGACTCGGGGTCCTGCCCCAGCTCGCGCCCGTCGTCGGAGGCCAGCTCGAGCAGCTCGCGCGCCTTGTCGGGGGTCATCTCGTCCGGGGCGAGGTCGTCGGTGATGGTGGCTCGCCGGGGTGTGGCAGGGACCTCGGCACCGTCGGCCACCTCGCCGGTGACCGGGTCGACGCCGGAGGGGAGGACCTCCTCGACATACGGCCCGTATCGACCCACGCGGACGACCATCCCGTCGCCGAGGGGGATGGTCGAGATCTCGCGGGCGTCGATCTCGCCGAGGTCCTCGACGAGCTCGGACAGGCCCTCGATGTCGCGCGTCTCGTCGCCGAAGTAGAAGCGGCGCAGCCACTGGACCCGGCCCAGGTCGCCGCGGGAGATCTGGTCGAGGCTCTCCTCCATGTCGGCGGTGAAGTCGTAGTCGACGAGCTCGGTGAAGTGCTCCTCGAGCAGGCGCGTCACCGCGAACGCCAGCCAGGTCGGGATCAGCGCCGACCCGCGGGTGCGGACGTAGCCGCGGTCCTGGATGGTGCCGACGGTCGCGGCATAGGTCGACGGACGACCGATGCCCTTCTCCTCGAGGGCCTTGACCAGCGTCGCCTCGGTGTAGCGCGCCGGCGGCTTGGTCTCGTGCCCCTCGGCCTCCGAGCGCAGCGTGTCCAGGGCGACGCCCACCGACAGCTTGGGCAGGCGACGCTCCTCGTCGGCGGCCGCGCGGGCGGCGGCCTCCTCCTCGTCCCGGCCCTCCTCGTATGCCGCGAGGAAGCCCCGGAACGTGATCACCGTGCCGCTGGCGGCGAAGGTCACGCGGCGTCCGTCGGCGAGCTCGCCGCCCAGCTGGACGGTGGCGGTGGAGCCCCGCGCGTCGGCCATCTGCGAGGCGACCGTGCGCTTCCAGATCAGCTCGTAGAGCGCGAACTCCTCGCCTCGCAGCTGCCCGGCGACCTGCGCGGGCGTGCGGAAGCGGTCGCCGGCGGGGCGGATCGCCTCGTGGGCCTCCTGGGCGTTCTTGGACTTCTTCTCGTAGCGGCGGGGGCTGTCGGGGACGTACTCCGCGCCGTAGAGGTCACGGGCCTGCTGGCGGGCCGCGGTCAGCGCCTGCTCCGACAGCGTCGTCGAGTCGGTGCGCATGTAGGTGATGTAGCCGCCCTCGTAGAGGCGCTGGGCCACGCGCATGGCGTTCTTGCTGCTCATGCGCAGCTTGCGGCTCGCCTCCTGCTGGAGGGTGGAGGTGATGAAGGGGGCCGACGGGCGCCGGGTGTAGGGCTTCTCGGCGACGTCGGTGACCATGACGTCGATCGCCATGACCGAGGTCGCGATGGTGCGGGCGGTCTCCTCGTCGAGGTGCACGACGTTCTTGGCGGTGAGGGTGCCGTCGTCGGCGAAGTCGCGACCCTGGGCCACGCGCCGGCCCGCCACCTCGGTCAGGCGGGCGGTGAACGCCTGACCGCCGCCCTCGGGAGCGAAGTCACCCTCGACGTCCCAGAAGCTCGCCTTGCGGAAGGCCATCCGCAGCCGCTCCCGCTCGACGACCATGCGCGTCGCGACGGACTGCACGCGCCCGGCGGACAGGCCCTGACGGACCTTGCGCCACAGCACCGGCGACACCTCGTAGCCGTAGAGCCGGTCGAGGATCCGTCGCGTCTCCTGCGCGTCGACCAGGTCCTGGTCGATGTCGCGGGTGGTGGAGACGGCCCGCTGGATCGCCTCCTTGGTGATCTCGTTGAAGACCATCCGCTTGACCGGGACCTTGGGCTTCAGCACCTCGTGCAGGTGCCACGCGATGGCCTCGCCCTCGCGGTCCTCGTCCGTGGCGAGGTAGAGCTCGGGGGCGTCCTTGAGCAGGCGCCGCAGCTCGGTGACCTTCTTCTTCTTGTCCGCGTCGACGACGTAGTAGGCCTCGAAGCCGTTGTCGACGTCGACGGCGAACTTGCCGAAGGGGCCCTTCTTGAGGTCGGCGGGGAGCTCACGGGGGTTGGGCAGGTCGCGGATGTGGCCGATGGAGGCCTCCACGACGTAGTCGTCCCCGAGGTAGCCCTGGATGGACTTGACCTTTCCGGGGGACTCGACGATGACGAGCTTGCGCCCGGTGCTGGTTGCCACGTGTCTCTTCCCTACCTGTCTGACCGGCCCCGTGCGACGGATTCGTCGTCGCTAGCAGGTCGGGGCGCCGTCCGGGTCACCGTAGCGGAGGCGGCGGGCGGACGGCATACCGGCTCGTCCCGGCGGGTCCGCACGAGCAGGCCGTCCTTGACCAGGTCGCGCACCACGGGCAGCGTCTCGGCGACGACCTCGTCGACCTCGCGCTCGAGCAGCGCCGCGATCGCGACGAGCGCCTGGCAGGCCGTGAGGGTGCCGTCGGCGACGGAGAGGTATGCCGCGAGCGCCGTGCCGGCCGTGCGCATCACCCCGAGCCCGCCACCCTGACGGACCCGGATGATCGCCGGGTCGACATCGCCGGGCCGGCCGAACCTCTCCTCCGTCACGTCGTCGGCCAGCCGCCAGGCCGTGCCCAGCACCGCGGCGTCGTCGTGCTCGGCGAGCCAGGTGCGCGCCGCCATACCCGCGTCGATCACCGGGCCCATGGGCGAGGAGACCGGGCCCGGCACCTCGACCAGGTCGCGGAAGGCCGGCCGGTCAGAGACCGGACGCTGCAGCACGACGACGCCGAAGCCGATCTGCCCGACGTCCCGTGACGCGAAGTCGTCGAGCCAGGCGGCGTAGAGGCGCTCGAACTCGGGCCCGCCGCTGGTGCCCCCGTCGCGCACCCACAGCTCGGCGTACTCGGCGGGGTCCTGGACCTCGCGCTGCACGACCCAGGCGTCCAGACCGGTGCCGTCCAGCCAGCCGCCCCAGCGGTCGCGCCAGGTCGCGCCGACGGGGATCTCCCAGTTGCCGAGGAACACCGCGAGACCCCCGGGGTTGAGGTGGTCGTGCAGGCCGCGGACCAGCCGCTCGACGACCTGGTCGCCCTCGGCCCCCGCGTCGCGATACTCGTAGGTCGGGACGCCGGCGACCCGCGGGGTGATGACGAACGGCGGGTTGGAGACGACGAGGTCGAAGGTCTCGCCCGCCACCGGCTCGAGCAGGTCGCCGCCGCGCACGTCCCACTCCTGGTCGTTGAGGGCCGCGTTGAAGCGGGCGACGACGAGGGCGCGCTCGGCGAGGTCGGTCGCCACGACCTCGCCGCAGTGGTCGGCGAGGTGCAGCGCCTGGATCCCACACCCGGTGCCGAGGTCGAGGGCGCGGGCCGCCGGGCGGCGAGGCGTCCACGAGGCGAGGGTGGTCGAGGCGCCGCCGATCCCGAGGACGTGGTCGGTGGGCAGGGCGTGCCCGAGGGCGAGCTCGCCGAGGTCGGAGACCACCCACCAGGTGTGGCTCTCGTCGCCGTAGGGCCGCAGGTCGACGGTGGCCTGCACCTGGTCCCCCGCCCGGTGTGCCAGACCGAGCTCGACGAGCCCCTCGACCCGCGTGCGGGGCAGCGCCTGGTCCAGGCGGGCCGCGGGCACCGGCCGGCCGAGGGTGAAGGCGCGGACGAGCAGTGCCACGGGGTCGTCGTCGGCCGCGGTGACGCGCAGGGCGGGGAGCGGCTGCTCCCGGTGCAGGGCCGCCGACGCGACCGGACCGAGGGCCACGCCCACGCGGTCGACGGAGTAGTCGAGGTCCTGCAGGTCCGCGCGCAGGGCGGCCACCAGCGCCGGCTCGGGTCGGAGGTCCGTCATGGCCGCCACCCTATGGCGGTCCCGACGGCGTGGGTGCAGCGATGACCGGGGGCCGGGGATGGAGTCGCGCGGTGGTGCCGGCTCAGGACGCCTTGGTGCGCGGCGCTGCGGCCGTGCGGGCCCCGGCGCGGCGCCGGTCGCGGGCGGCGGCGAGCTCGCAGACCTCGCCGAGCTCGGCTGCACTGGCGACCAGCCGGACGACCTGGTCGGTGCCGGTGGTGGTGAACGGCCGCACGATGGCGTCGCGGGTGGCCACGACCCCGAGGTCGCAGCCGAGGGGGCGCATGAGGCGCAGGCAAGTCACGATCGTGTCGACGGCGCTGGAGTCGATGAAGGCGAGATCGGTCAGGTCCAGGACGACCTGACGCGCGCCGGCGGTGACGACCGTGTCGATGGCCTCGTGCAGCCGGGGGGCCTGCACGAGGTCGAGCTCGCCGGTGATGCGGATGGTGACCCGGTCGCGAACCACGGTGGGGGTGAGGTGAACGGTCATCGGTCCTCCTTGACCAGGCCAGGGGCCCGGGGGAATGTCGCCCGCCGGAGCGGGGGCCGGAGGCGGCCGTGGCTTCGACCGCAGACGACGCGGCGCTGGCCGCACGTCCTCGTTGCCCGCGGCATACCCGGGGCGCGACCGTTGATACGCGGCGCGTGACGATGTTCGCCATTCGGACGTCCTCCCCCGCGTACCGTTGTGCCGATGCCCTCCTCCGCCACCAGCGCGCCCAGCGCTCCGCCGCGCGGCTTCGACCCGCGCACCAGCCTCGACCGCCTGACGCGGGCCGGCCGGGTCGAGCGGCTGCGCCACGTCGAGGTGCTGCCGGAGCGGGAGGCGCGCACCGCGGACTGGCCCTCCTGGGTCCACCCGGCCGTAGCCGCAGCCTGGCAGGGGGCCGGGGTCGACCGCCTCTGGAGCCACCAGGCCGAGGCGGCCGAGCACGCCCGCGTCGGTCAGCACACCGTCCTCGCGACAGGCACGGCGTCCGGCAAGTCGCTGGGATACCTGCTGCCCGCGCTCACCGCCGTGCTGGACGGCACCGAGGCCCCGTCGGGGCGCGGGGCGACCGCCCTCTACCTGTCGCCCACCAAGGCGCTGGCCGCCGACCAGCTCGCCCGCCTGACCGCGCTGGGTCTCCCGGGGCTGCGGGCCGCGACCTATGACGGGGACACCCCGGCCGACGAGCGACGCTGGATCCGCGAGCACGCGGCCTACGTCCTCACCAATCCCGACCTGCTGCACCACTCCCTGCTGCCCAGGCACGAGCGCTGGGCGCCCTTCCTGCGCGCGCTGCGCTACGTCGTGGTGGACGAGTGCCACATCTACCGCGGGGTGTTCGGGGCCCACCTGTCCGCGGTCCTGCGCCGGTTGCGGCGCGTGGCGGCCCGGTATGGCGCCGACCCCACGTTCGTGCTGGCCTCCGCCACGGTCGCGGACCCGGCCGCGCACGCGGGCCGCCTCACCGGCCTGCCCTGCGTCGCCGTCACCGAGGACGGCTCGCCGCGCGCGCCGATGTCCTTCGCGTTGTGGGAGCCGCCGCTGCTGGACGAGCACGGCGCCGCGGTGCCCCCGGAGGGCCCGAGCGACGGGTCGGCGGTCTCGCGACGCTCGGCCTTGTCCGAGAGCGCGGACCTGCTGGCTCGGCTGGTGGACGACGGCACCCAGACCGTCGCGTTCGCCCGCTCTCGCAAGGGGGTGGAGGTCCTCGCCGAGGCGACCCGGTCGATGCGCCACGGGCGCGACGGGCGGGTCGCGGCCTACCGCGGCGGCTACCTGCCCGAGGAGCGACGTGAGCTCGAGCGCGCCCTGCGGGACCGCAGCATCATGGGGCTCGCCGCCACGAACGCCCTCGAGCTGGGCATCGACGTCTCCGGCCTGGACGCCGTGCTGCTGTGCGGGTGGCCCGGGACGTTCGCGTCGCTGTGGCAGCAGGCCGGGCGGGCTGGGCGCTCGGGGCGCGAGGCGCTGGCGGTCTACGTCGCCGACGACGACCCCCTCGACACCTACCTGGTCACGCATCCCGAGGCGATCTTCGACCGGTCCCTCGAGGCGACCGTGGTGGACCCGGACAACCCCTACGTCCTCGCCCCCCACCTGGCGGCGGCCGCGGCCGAGCTGCCGATCACCCTGGACGACGTCGCGACCTTCGGGCCCACGATGCCCGGGCTGCTCGACACCCTCACGCGGCGCGGTGTCCTGCGCCGCCGTCCCAACGGCGGGTGGTACTGGGCCAGGCCCGACCGCGCTCACGACCACGTGTCTCTGCGCGGCTCCGGCGAGCCCGTCGTCTCGATCGTCGAGCGCCGCTCGGGAGCCGTCCTCGGGACGGTGGACCACTCCGCCGCCCAGCGCCAGGTGCACGCGGGCGCGGTCTACCTCCACCAGGGCCGCCCCCACGTGGTGACCGAGCTGGACCTGGACCAGTCCTGCGCCCTGGTCGTCCAGGGCGATCCCGGCTGGACCACCACGGCGCGGTCCGACTCGGCCTTCGACCTGCTCTCCGAGGACCGCCACGTCGACCTGGGCGACGACCTGCGGCTGTGCTTCGGCAGCGTCGCGGTGCGCTCCCGGGTCACGTCCTTCCTGCGGCGGCTGCCCTCCGGGGAGGTGCTCGGCGAGCACCCGCTGGACCTGCCCGAGTCCGTGCTGCGCACCCGCGGGGTGTGGTGGACGATGACGGAGGAGTGGCTCGCCGGGCTGGGGGTCGAGGCGCTGATGATCCCCGGGGCGACGCACGCCGCAGAGCACGCCGCGATCGGCATGCTGCCCCTCGTCGCCACCGCGGACCGCTGGGACGTGGGTGGCGTCTCGACCGCGCTGCACCCTGACACCGGGCTGCCGACGATCCTGGTCTACGACGGGCACCCCGGCGGGGCCGGGTTCGCCGAGCGGGGCTACGACCGCGCCGAGGCCTGGCTCTCGGCGACGCTCGACGCCATCACGGCGTGCGCCTGCCCGGCGGGCTGCCCGTCGTGCGTGCAGTCCCCCAAGTGCGGCAACGGCAACGAACCGCTCGACAAGGGCGCCGCCAGGCGTCTGCTGTCGGGGGTCGTGACGACGCTGAGCCACCACCGGACGTCGACAGAGCTGACCTGAATACTCCCGCACGGCACCCGAGGTCGCGTAGCCTGCTGCACGAATCCTCGCCGTGCACCACCAACGGTCCAGACCTCCGGCCTGGCACCACCCGCCCCGGCCCCCCATCGTCAGGAGCATCACCATGGTCGTCCTCGGTCTCCTTCTCGTCCTCGCCGCCCTCGCGGCGGGGGTCCTCGCGGTCTACGGACTGCCCACGTCGGGCGCCAAGATCAGCTGGGACCTGCTCGGCAACTCCGTCAGCCTGTCCCCCACGCTGATCTTCTTCATCGGCGTCCTGTCCGCCATCGCCCTGGCCCTGGGCCTGTGGCTCATGTCCCTCGGCGCCAAGCGCAGCGCCCGCAAGCGCCGTGAGCTCAAGGAGCTGCGTCGCGAGCAGCGCCAGAGCGAGCGCATCGGTCAGGCCGATCGCGGGCGCCGCGACGAGACCCGCCGCGACACGAGCGCGGACCCGCGCACCGGCACGGCCCGTCACGACGACGTCCGCGACGCCCGTGGCACCGACACCGTCCGCGACACGCGGGACCTCCGTGACGGCGGCGCCGCCCGCAACGACCGGGCCGACGGCGCGACCAGCTGGGACGACACCCGCCGCTGAGCCGGCCGCGCGGCTCACCCCGCGACCAGCACGCGCCGGCGCGCGAGGCCCCGCCCACCTAGGGCGGGGCCTCGTGCTGTCCCGGCCCGGCCCGGGCGTCGGCCCTCGCCGCACCGAGCCGGCCCGGCACGGCCACCCGAACCCGCAGCTCCACCACCTCACCGGCCACCCGGCAGCCGTCCAGGGTGGCCCCGTTGGCCCGGGCCACCTGCCCGGCTGCGGCGCACGCCTCACCAGGCAGGCCGTCGCGCACCCGGGCCGCACCCGTCAACGCCGCGAGGTCCGCCGCCGCGCGCGCCCGGTGACCGGCCAGCACCACGCCTGCCACCGACAGGGCGCCCATCGCGACCAGCAGGACCACCAGGCACACCGCCAGCACCAGCACCGAGCCGGAACCACGCTCGGCGGACCGACCCTCACGACGGAGCACCACCGCCGTCAGCCCCAGCCTCGCCACCGCCGCTCTCGTCACCGCCCTCACACCGCGATCCGCACCGCCGCCGCGCCGCGTCACCGACCGACGTCGGCGCTGCCCTGCTCTCCGGCACCCTCCTCCCCGGCGCCCACCTCGACCGGCACGGTCGCCTCGGCCGACGGGGCCGGCACACCGGGAAGGAGGCGCGCCAGGCCACGCCGAGGGGCCCTGACCCGCACCGTCACGAGCCCCGCCCCGACGCCCGACCCGACCGAGCTCCCCGCCGGCGCCAGTCGCCGGGCCAGACCCAGGACCACGTCGGCACCATCACCCCGGGCCGCAGACCGCGCCGCCACGTGCGCCGCGTCGACGCACCGCACCTCGTCGATGCCCAGCGCCACGGCATGCAGACCGATCGCCAGGCACAGCGCCACCGAGAGGGTCCCGACGGCGAGCTCCGTCGTGACCACGGGTCAGCCGGTCGTCGACAGCGCAGTGGTGATGATGGACGTCAGCGCCGACCGCACCGCGTCGGAGCGGACGATCGCGATCAGGACCGCCGCGAACGCCGCAGCCGCGATCGTGCCCACGGCATACTCCGCCGTCGTCATGCCCGCCTCGTGGCGACCGTCCGTCCTGACCTGCTGCCAGCGTCCGCGGAACCATCCCCGGACCTGACCCGTGCGCCTCACCAAAGACCTGACCATGGCTGCTCTCCTCCTGCTCTCGCTGCGTGGACGTGTCCATCGTCTGGAGAAGGAGGTCCGCCGCGCAGGTCTGTCGGCGTGCCTGTGGACGGCCGCGCCCGGGACGCGGCGACCTGTGGACAGAAGGGCTTTCGAGGCGGGTTCCGGGGCGCCGGGGCCACCCGGCGCCGGCCGGATCGGCCGCCTAGGACTCGATGTAGGTGCCCTGGTGCTGCTCGGCCAGGGCCCGGAACCGCGTCTTCAGACCCTCGACGGCGCCACCGCCGTCGGCGTCCGGGAGGCGCGAGTCGGTGATGCGGACGGTCCAGCCGTCCTGGCCGCCGTCCACCTCCACCGGGTCGAAGCCCTCCTCGCGCAGCTGGCTCGCCACGTGGTCGGCGACGCCCTCGGTGGGCAGGACGAGGACGTGCGGGGGCTGGACGCTCACGGTGGGCTCCTCCGGTGCGATGGCGTGCTGGGGCGTCTCCATCCTCCCCGACACCGCCGCCGCACGACCATCGGCTCGCGCACAGGCAGCGCGCAGATCGCGCACCGTGACGGCGTCGCTGACCTTTGGTCGCGACCGGTCACTGTCCGCACACGTGCTTGTGCACTACTTGGCCCCTCCGGGGTATTTCCGCTCTCCATTGGGGTTGCCTCCGCCGCCAAGGGGGGTCTCGAACGGCGCCCGACTGCTGAGATAGGGGCAAGCCATCACGCAGCGTGCCGATTCCGCTGCGTACCGTCCTTCAGGAGTGCTCGTGCACACGTTCATCGCGGTGCTCACCGCCACGCTCGCCGCCATCGCGGGTGGGCTCGCGGGCGCCTCCTCCGCCCAGGCGTCCGAGACCGACAGCACGTATGCCGTCTCGGGCTGCCCGGCGCGCACCACCTCACCCATGCTGTCGCGCTTCGGCGACCCCAACGAGTACTTCCCCGTCCCCAACGGTGGCTTCAACCGGTGGGGCGCGGGGTGGAACGGCATGTTCAGCCTGGCTCTTGAGAACGAGCCGTGGCACGTCAACCGCGAGGCCCTGACCGGCTCGCTGCGGCTCTGGCCCGGCGACTCGGCACGCACCGCCGAGCTGTGCGTGGGCGAGGGCGAGGACTCCTTCCGCTTCTTCTACAAGGGCACGGGACAGCTGGGCAGCAGGCTGCTGGTGCGGACCACGGTCCGCTCGGACACCGGGACCTATACCTACGGCACCACCGTCGACACGTCCCGCACCGGCTGGCAGCTGTCCCCCGTCGTGAGCGTGCCCAACCACGCCACCACCAAGGTGCAGCAGATCTCCATCGCGTTCGTCAACGCCACTCCCTTCGACTCCGTGCGGACCGTCCTCGTCGACGACGTCCTCATCGACCCATGGCGATCTCGGAGCGGCTGACCAGCAGGCAGCTCGATCCCCGGCACGACGACGTGGCGGGGACGTCGTCGCACCCGCCGCAGGTGATGGACCTGCCAGCCGGCCACCACGACCAGAGCTGCTCCGACGACCAGTGGCGGAGCACGCCCTGGGGGGCCCGCGTCCTGTCGGCCCTGCCCGGCGTGCTGGCGATCGTCGCGGCGGTGCTCGTGGCGACGATCGGCTACACGCCGCCGAGCCTGCGCTGCGTCCTGGTGGGCCTCGGCCTCGGCGTCCTCTACCTGTTCGCCTTCCGGTCACCGTTCGAGTCCTCGGTGGGCGGCTCGGTGCCCACGCAACCGGTGCTCATGGGCCTGCTGCTCGCCGCGCCGCTGCCCGGGGTCGCCCTGACCGTCCTGGCGGCGGTACTCGTCGGTGGCTGGCTCGACGGCCGACGGCGCCCGCGGGCGCTGCTGCTCGAGGCCGGCAACGCGCTGCACGTCCTGGCGCCCGTGGCGGTCCTGTGGGGCTCCCGTGATGCCCAGGGGATGGTCGACCCCACGCCCGCCGTCCTCGTGGCGGCGGTCCTGGCCCAGCTGCTGCTGGACGGGCTGTCGGCCTACCTCGCGGACCGGTGGCACGGCACCCCCCTGCGGGAGATGGTCAGACCGCTGCTGTGGACGTGGAAGGTCGACGTCCCCCTGGCCGTCCTCGGGTGGGCCCTGGTGATGGCCGTGCGCCCGTACCACCCCGTCGCGATCGCGCTCGTGGCCGTGCCGATCCTGCTCGTGCGCTTCCTCGCCAGCGACCGGGAGACCTACCTGGCCCAGTCGATCGCGATGCACGACGCGTATGCCGCAGCCAGCGCGGCAGCACGCCGGGACATCCTCACCGGCGTCGCCAACCGACGCGGCTGGACGCACGCCGTCACCGATGCCCAGGCACGGCTGACCGACACCGCCAGGCCCCTCGTCGCCACCGTCCTGTGCGCCGACCTCGACCGGCTCAAGGTCGCCAACGACATCTACGGCCACGGGCTGGGCGACGCGCTCATCCGCGACTTCGCGCAGGTCCTGCGCGAGTGCGTCCCGTCCGACGCCACCGTCGCGCGACTGGGCGGTGACGAGTTCGCGGTCCTGGTCCTCTCTCCGGCTCGACGCGGCCAGGTCGACCTGGTGGGGCAGGTGCGCGAGGCCATGCTGGCCCACCGCTCGGACCTCCCCGTGCGGCTCTCCGCCTCGTTGGGCCAGGCCAGCTGCGGTCCCGGAGGGCTTGTCGGTCAGACCCTGATCGAGGCGGACGAGGCGTCCCGGCTGGACAAGGAGGCGCGCCGTTCGGAGCGCGGGTCCGTGGGACTGGACTTCCCACCCGGCGCCCCGGGTGTCCGGGGTCAGGGTTCTCCCAGCGGAATCAGGGTCTTCGTCCGCTGAATGCGGGTGAATAGCGCCACGGCGTGCGCAAATCGCCACAAAGTGTCACAACCGGAGACGTCGCGGGCACGCATCAACGCAGAACCCGCCTTCACCTTGGAGTGCACGATGCGTCGTTGGTTGACCGCTGCCGCGTTGTCCCTCGGCATCGCCGCAGGCGCCGTCCCCGCAGCTCACGCGGCCGCCCCTGCTGCCGACTCGGACACCCCCACCCAGAGCTCGTCGTCCTTCTTCGGCACGCAGTCCTGCCCCCAGCAGCCCGTCCAGCAGCCGCTGGTCGACGTCGGGGACGCCGGGTGGTACTACCTCGTCCAGAACGGCAGCTTCACCGAGGGCACCAACGCCTGGTCGACCAGCGGGCCCGTGACCGTCGTGAACTCCTCGAGCCCGCAGGACGTGATGTCCGCCGGCGGCGGGTCCCTGGCCCTCGGGTCCTACGGCTCGGCCACCTCGGCCCGTTTCTGCACGGCCAGCGACCACGACCGGGCTCGGCTGTTCTACCGATCGCCCGGCGTGCCCGGCTCGACGCTCGTGGTGCGCATCACCTCGACCAGCAACCTCTGGCTTCGCAGCTCCTACACGACGACCTATCGGCTCGACGGGTCCACCCCCGGGTGGAAGCTCTCCCCCACGATGGTCGTGCCCGACTGGACCGACTGGACCGGCGTGCAGCAGACCTCGATCACGGTGCAGGCCTACGGAGGCACCTTCCTGGTCGACGACGTGATGGTCGACCCGTGGCGGTACAACACCCCGTGATGTGACTCGTGACCACCAACGGGAAGCATCGCAAGGACGATGACGTCCCTGGGGCGAGCGTCCTGGACTCCCCCGGGGCGGACGAGCTCCGAGCGGAGCTGCTCGTGTCCGCGCCCTCCCGCTGGGACCGGGCGAGCGCCTGGGGTCTGTCACTCGTCGTGGTCGGCGGCTGCTGCTACTTCCTGACCCTGGCAGGTTCCGCCTCCTGGCACTCGTACGCCCTTGCCGCCTACCTCGTGGCGGTGTACGTCCTGGGATTCAGGACCGAGTTCCCAGCAGCCACCGGCGCGTTCGAGGCCACCGAGCCCGTGATGGTCGCGATGGTCTTTGCCCTGCCGTGGGGATGGGCTCCGAGCATCGTGCTGATCGGAGTCCTGATCGGTAGCCACACGAGCGAGGATCTCCGCTTCCCGATTCACTCGTACCTCCTCCGGATCGGTAATGCCATCCATTGTCTCGGCCCGGTGGCCGTCCTGACGTTCTTCGGAACGCGGAACGACACGACCGCTCCACTCGCGATCCTCGTGCTCGCGCTCGTCGCGCAGATCGTCGTCGATGGGGGCACTGCGCTGGTCCGTGGAGCGGTGCAGGGCGTCCCTCCCCGCCAGATGGCCAGACCGCTGCTGTGGACCTTCTCCGTGGACGCCCTCCTGGCCCCCATCGGTTTCTGCATCGTGGCGACGGCGCAGGACCGACCGTGGGCCTACCTCCTCCTCGCCACGCCGATCGTCCTGATCCGGCTGATGCAGGCCGACCGGGAGGCCCACCGCAAGCAGGCCGAGCAGATCCGGACGGCCTACACCGAGGTGCGGGAGCAGGCGCAGCTCGACCCCCTGACCGGGCTGCACAACCGCCGGGCCTGGGACGAGGCGGTCACCATCGCCGCGGTGGACGTGTCCCGTCCCGAGCGCCGGTCCGCGATCATCATCGTCGCCGACGTGGACCACCTCAAGCTCACCAACGACACGCTCGGGCACGACGCCGGGGACGTGCTGATCCAGGAGATCGGGCACGTCCTCACCGACATCGCGCCGAGCGACGCGATGGTGGCGCGGCTGGGCGGCGACGAGTTCGGGGTGCTGTTCACCGTGTCGACGGGCTATCTCCTGCCGGACTTCGCGGTGACAGCACGCGCCCTGATGGAGCGCGCCACGCTCCGCGTCGGCCACCCGGTGTCGGCCTCGTTGGGGATAGAGCCCCGTTGAGTGGTGGGCTTTGAGGTGATGCTCGTTGCCTACCGGTCGCTCTTTTCGAGGGCGACGGTCTCAGTATCGCGGGTTGGGTAGAGCTTGGCCATGGAGCCTTCGGAGAGGTAGCGGCGGTCATCGACCTGCCATTCGTCGTGGGTGTCGGCCAGGACGGCTCCGATGAGGCGGATGACGGCGGCTTCGTTCGGGAAGATGCCTACGACGCGGGAGCGTCGCTTGATCTCCTTGTTCAGCCGCTCAAGGGGGTTGGTGGACCAGATCTTGCG
>NZ_AUFG01000047.1 GCF_000426385.1 Arsenicicoccus bolidensis DSM 15745 | reverse complement strand
GCTGACCTACCTCAGGTAGTCACATTTAGGTTGGGTGGTGCCCGCGGGCGTCCTGTCTGTCACTGGGCCGCTTCGGTGAGCTCTTGCGGATGATTGGTCGCTCGCGGGCATGCCGGTGTCTGAGGGGTGTCTCTTGTTCGGGAGCGTGCGGCGACCGTTCTGTGGTCGACCCCTACTTCGAATGTGTAGGTGAGCCACGACGACACGGGCCTGGAATGACAGGACACGTGATCGGAGGACTCGTCGTGCAATACGTGCTGGGGATCGATCTGGCGTGCAGAGCCAGACATCAGGCCTCGCTGGCCGACATCGATGGCCGGATCGTCTGGCATGGGTGGAAATTCACGTCCCGCCCCGAAGAGCTCGAGCGGTTGTGGGCCAAGATCGCGCTAGGCCCGGGCGACGACCTGCTGGTGGTGATGGAACCCACACGCAACGCGTGGGTCCTGCCCAAGCACTGGTTCGCCTCCCGTGGTGCCCGCGTCGTGCTGATACCGACCACGCAGTCCGCGGACCTGCGCGCGTACCTGTCCAAGCACACCAAGAATGACAAGCTGGACTCCCAGCTGCTGGCCCGCCTGCCGTCCCTGCACGGCGAGGAGCTACGCGAGCACCACGGCGCCGGGCCCGGTGACCCGCTGCGACGCCTGGTCCGGCGCCGGGACCGCAAGGTGGCCCAGCACACCCAGGCCAAGATGCGTCTGGACAGCCTGCTGGAGCTGTTGGGCCCGGGCTGGCACGACGCGCTGGGCAGCGACTTCACCAAGACCGGCGCGAAGGTCCTGATCCGGTACAGCGACCCCCGCGCCCTGCTGCGGCTGGGACCGGCCCGGTTGACGACCTTCTTGGCCCGTCACTCCCGCGGCCACTGGGGCAGGCCGCACGCCGACGCGTTGCTGGCCGCGGCCCGCGAGTCCGTGCAGATGTGGGGCCCGGAGGGGATCGACTACGCCGAGCTGGCCGACAGCATCGCCGCCGAAGCCAGCGACCTGCTCACCCTCCACGACCAGATCGCTGCCCTGGACGCTCGAATCGCCCCCCACGTCCAGGACGCCGACCCCGGCAAGGTCCTGACCTCGGTCCCCGGCATCGGAGCCGCTACCGCCGCCGTGATCGTGGCGATCATCGCCGACCCCGCCCGCTTCCACAGCCTGGACGCCGTCCGGGCCTACAGCGGCCTGGTCCCGATCACCAGCCAGTCCGGCAACCAGGCCAGCGCCCGCGGGCTGACCAAGGCCGGTGACCCGCTGCTACGCAAGATGGCCTTCCTGGCCGCGGACACCGCCCGCCAGACCGACCCCCAGCTCGCCCGCCAGTACCAACGACTACGCCACAGCGGACGACACCACACCAGCGCGATCTGTCACCTGGCCGGCACCCTGCTGGTGCGCGCCGTGGCCTGCTGGCGCGCCAACAGCCCCTACATCCTCAAAGACACCGACGGCACCCCCATCACCACGGCCCAGGGCCGTCAGATCGTCAACGACCGCTACCAGATCGACCCTGGCAAGACCCGTGGACAGACCAAGAACCGCAAGGCCCAGCACCACAAGAAAAGGACGAGCCGGGAGTCACAGAAGTCGCACAGCGCTCCAACATCCCGACCCGTCCCCATCAATCCTAGAAGCCCCGCACTGACTTGACTCCCCTTAGGAACTCATCAGCCCGACTTCGCACGCCGGGCGGATGTGACGAGACCAGGCTGGTGTGACGAACCCAGGCGGATGCGGCGACGCCAGACGGGCCGTGCCGACCTCGGTCAACACGGACGCATTCACGACCGGGTGGACTCCACCACCCATGACCGTGGCCGAACCCACCCGATACCTCACCGCCACCCGACGCGTGAGGATCGGGTGGACTCCACCACCCATGACCGTGGCCGAACCCACCCGATACCTCGCCGCCACCCACGCGTGAGGATCGGGTGGACTCCACCACCCATGACGGTGGCCGAACCCACCCGCCCACGCCGCGCGGGCGTGTCGGCATACCGGCGGTCGGCGATCTCCGGGATCAGCCTGAGTTGGACACATCGACCTGCCGTGCGAGCCCAGGCGGATGACCACCTGAGGTAGGTCACCAGCGGGCGCGTGCGAGGAGCACCGCGAGGGCGGCCGGGCCGGCGCTGGAAGACCGCAGCACGTGCGGCCCCAGCCGTATGACGCGCGCCCCGGCCTCCTCGAACGCCGCCAGCTCGTCGGCGGAGATCCCGCCCTCGGGGCCGACCACGACCATCACCTCACCGGACGAGGGCAGCTCCACGTCGTTGACCGACGTCGTCGCGTCCTCGTGCAGCACCAGCGCCAGCGAGGTGGAGGCCAGCCGTGCAGCCAGCTGCTTGCTCGTGACGTGCTGGGCGACGACCGGGGTGCGGTGCCGTCGGGACTGCTTGGTGGCCGCGGTCACGACCTGCTCCCACTTGCGGTGGGCCTTGGCAGCCCGGTCGCCGCGCCACTGCACGATCGACCGCGCGGCACCCCACGGCACGACCTCGTCGACGCCGAGCTCGGTCGCCGACTCCACCGCCTGCTCGTCGCGATCGCCCTTGGCCAGCGCCTGCACCAGGACGAAGCGCGGCGTGGGGGCGTCAGGACGGCATACGGTCTCGACGCTCACCGTGATCTCTCCCGGCGCGACCGAGGAGACCGACCCGGCCACCTCGGCCCCGCTCCCGTCGGACAGCAGCACGGGCTCGCCGGGTTGCAGGCGCAACGACCCGGAGGCGTGCCGCCCCTCGGCGCCGTCCACGAGCACGGACGACCCTGGCGTCACGGACCCGAGCGACCCGGCGGGCAGGAGGAACAGCGGCGCCGTCATCGGCTCAGCGGAAGGCGTCGCGGAGCTTGCCGAGCAGCCCCTTGTCGAGGGAGGTGACGTGGGCGTCGGGGTTCTCCTCGCCGCGCAGCTCGGAGAGCTCGCGCAGGAGCTCCTCCTGGCGGGAGTCGAGGCGGGTGGGCGTGGAGACGTTGAGGTGCACGACCAGGTCGCCGCGACCGCCGCCCCGAAGGTGGGTCACGCCGAGGTCGTCGAGCGTGACGGTGTCGGCGGACTGCGTCCCCCGCCGCACGTGCACGTCGTGGGCGCCGTCGAAGGTGTCCAGCGTGATCGTCGAGCCGAGGGCCGCGGCCGTCATCGGCACGTCGAGGGTGCAGTGCAGGTCGTCGCCGTTGCGCTGGAAGGTCGGGTGCGGCGTCACGACGATCTCGACGTAGACGTCGCCGGGCTGGCCGCCGCCCGGGCCGACCTCGCCCTCGCCACGCAGCTGGATCCGCGTGCCGGTGTCGACGCCGGCCGGGACCTTGATGGAGACGGACCGGCGGGTGCGCACGCGCCCCTCCCCCGAGCACTCGAAGCAGGGGTTGGGGATCACCGTGCCGTAGCCCTGGCACACGCCGCAGGGGCGCGAGGTCATGATCTGGCCGAGGAAGCTGCGCTGGACCTGCTGGACCTCGCCGCGGCCCTGGCAGGAGGAGCAGGTCTGCGGGGACGTGCCGGGCTGGCAGCCGTCGCCGTGGCAGGTGCCGCACTCGACGGCCGTGTCGAGGGTGAGCTCGTGGGTGTCGCCGAAGACCGCGGTGCGCAGGTCGACGTCCGCCCGCACGAGCGCGTCCTGGCCGCGTCGCACGCGCGAGCGGGGTCCACGACCGCCCGCGCCACCCGCCCCCGCGCCGAAGAACTGGTCCATGATGTCGCTGAACGTGAAGCCCTGGCCGAAGCCCGCCGCACCGGCGCTGGCGTAGGGGTCCGCGCCCATGTCGTAGGCCTGCTTCTTGGCGGGGTCGCCGAGCACGTCGTAGGCCTGCGAGACCCGCTTGAACTCCTCCTCGGCCTCGGGGCCGGGGTTGACGTCCGGGTGCAGCTTGCGCGCGAGCCGGCGGTAGGCCTTCTTGATCTCTTCGGCGCTGGCGCCGCGCTCGATCCCGAGGGCTGCGTAGTAGTCGTTCACGAAAGTCCTTGCCTGACGGAGTGGTTGGCGAGAGTGACGTGGGGTGCTGGGGCGATCGGGGGGACGGGGACGACGGGGCGGGCCGAGCCGGCCGGGTGCGCCGCACCCGCCGACGCCCGGTGGCTAGCCACCGAAGGACCGGGAGACGTATGCCGCAACCGCCCGCACCGCCGCCATCGTCGTGGGGTAGTCCATGCGGGTGGGGCCGAGGACCCCGAGCCCGGCGACGAGGTCCGGCCCCGCACCGTATCCGGTCGACACGACCGAGGTGGACACCAGACCGGCGTGCGAGAGCTCGCTGCCGATGCGCACCGAGACGAGGTCCGAGTCGGCCGCGGCGGGGCGGGCCGGGTCGTCGTGCATGGCGTCGATCAGGCCTAGCAGCACGACGTGCTCCTCGAGCGCCTCGAGGACCGGGCGCAGCGACGTCGGGAAGTCTTCGGAGCGGCGGGCGAGGTTACTGGTGCCGGCGAGCACCACCCGCTCCTCGCGCTCCTCCACGACGATCTCGGCCAGCGCCGTGGTGACGGCCTCGACGGCCGGGCGGTCGGCCACCTCGAAGCCCTGGGACAGCCCGGCGAGCGCGGGCGCCACCTCCGGGAACGGGCGGCCCGCGGCGAGGCCGTTGAGCCGTCCGCGCAGGTCGAAGACGAGGCGCTCGCCGTCCACGTCGCCGAGGTCGCGGCCGGCGTCGACGACGCGCTGCTCCACCCGACCCGTCGTCACGATGAGCACGACCATCAGCCGCGGCCCACCGATGGGGACCAGCTCGACGTGCCGCACGGACGACCGGGTGAGCGAGGGGTACTGCATCACCGCGACCTGGTGGGTAAGGCTGGCGAGCAGCCGCACGGTGCGGTCGACGATGTCGTCGAGGTCGACCGACCCCGCGAGGAACTCGGCGATGGCCGCGCGCTCGGGCGGCGACATCGGCTTGATCTCGGACAGCTGGTCGACGAAGAGCCGGTAGCCCGCGTCGGTGGGGATGCGGCCCGCGCTCGTGTGCGGGGCGCAGATCAGGCCCTCCTCCTCGAGCGCGGCCATGTCGTTGCGGACCGTCGCCGCGCTGACGCCGAGCTGGTGCCGGTCGAGCAGCGCCTTGGAGCCGACGGGCTCGGAGGTCGCGACGTAGTCCTGCACGATGGCCCGCAGGACCTGCAGGCGGCGTCCGTCGCTCATCGTCGACCTCCTCACGTTCGCTGGTTGGCACTCGGGTGGGGCGAGTGCCAATTCTACGCCGGGTGGCGCGCCACGACGAACTCCGCCGGTCCTCGGGCTAGCCTTCAGCACCGTCCGACGACCGCGTCGGGGCGGGTCTCGAGCACGACCCGTCGCGCCAGCAACAGGCAGAAGCAGGAGGCCCCCGTGGCGGACCGATACGGCACCGACGTCCTCTCGGGCGACTGGAAGGCTCCCCGCCGTGGGCGCTCGGAGGCGGTCCCCGCCACCCGTGGCCTGGTCGTCGAGGACGTCGAGTCCGGCTGGGTCGGCGCCGTGGTGCGGGTCGAGAAGGCCGGTGGCGTCCACGTCGTCCACCTGGAGGACCGCAAGGGCCGCACCCGGGGCTTCGAGATGGGCCCCGGCTTCTGGGTCGACGGGCGCCCGGTCACGCTGGTCCCCGACAAGAGCGGCAGCAACGCCCGCCTCGCCGAGGCCCGCCAGGCCTCCTCGCGCACGGCCTCCGGATCCGTCGCCGTCGCCGGCGCCCCCGCCCGCGTCGCCACCGGGTCGCGCATCTTCGTCGAAGGCCGCCACGACGCCGAGCTGGTGGAGAAGGTCTGGGGCGACGACCTGCGCATCGAGGGCGTGGTCGTGGAGATGCTCGACGGCGTCGACGACCTGGCCGCGGTCATCAAGGACTTCGCCCCCGACCGTGACCGTCGCATGGGCGTCCTCGTGGACCACCTCGTGCCCGGCACCAAGGAGGCGCGCATCGTCGAGGAGGCCCGCCGGGTCCCCGGCTACTCGCGGTTCGTCAAGGTCCTCGGGCACCCCTACGTCGACGTGTGGCAGTCGGTGCGCCCCGAGCGGCTCGGCCTGGAGCAGTGGCCCGTCATCCCCCGTGGCACCTCCTGGAAGCACGGGATCTGCGCGCACCTCGGCTGGCCGCACCGTTCCCAGGCGGACATCGCGCGGGCGTGGAAGCAGATCCTGGGTACGGTGCGCACGTACGCCGATCTGGAGCCGGCCCTGCTGGCCAGCGTCGAGGAGCTGATCGACTTCGTCACCGTCCCGCTCGACGACGACCAGCACGCGAGCGGCCAGCAGGAGGTCACGCGTGGGTGAGGAGCAGGAGCAGCTCGCCGTCGAGCTGGTCGCCGTCGTGGTGGCCGTCGTGTCCGGGCGACCGCGCGTCCTCACGGCTCCCCCGCCCGCCCCCGGCATACCCGCCCTCCCGGCCGGCCCCCTCGAGGCCGGTCAGCCGTCCCTGCAGGCCGGCCTGCGCTCCTGGGTCGCCTCGCAGACCGGCAGACAGCTCGGGTATGTCGAGCAGCTGTACACCTTCGCCGACCACGACCGCGGGCTCGACGACACGAGTGGCCGCCGGATCTCCATCTCCTACCTCGGCCTGACGACCGCCGGAGCCGAGGGCGCCGCAGCGACCGAGGGAGGCGACGCGGCCACGGGGTCCGCTCCGTCCATGACGTCCACGACGTCCATGACGTCCGAGGAGACCGACTGGTACGACGCCTACGCGCTGCTGCCGTGGGAGGACCAGCGGGACGGCACCCGCCTCGTCGACGAGGTGATCGCCCCGCAGCTGACGCACTGGGTCGGCGCCGCCGGATCACCCGCCGACCGCACGGCCCGGCGGCACCGCTGCGACCTGACCTTCGGCCGCGGCGGCCACGCCTGGCTGCCCGACCTGGCGCTGCAGCGCTACGAGCTGCTCTACGAGGTCGGCCTGGTCCCGGAGGCGCGCGGCGCCTGGCGGCTGCCGGACGACGACCTGGTCCCCGGGGAGCGGATGATCGGCGACCACCGCCGCATCCTGGCGACGGGCCTCGCACGGCTGCGGGCCAAGATCCAGTACCGCCCGGTGGTGTTCGAGCTCATGCCACCCGAGTTCACCCTCGGCGAGCTGCAGTCGTGCGTCGAGGCGCTCGCGGGCCAGGCGCTGCACAAGCAGAACTTCCGCCGCCTCGTCGAGCAGCAGGCCCTGGTCGAGGAGACCGGGTCGGTGTCCTCGGGCACGGGCGGTCGGCCGGCGCGCCTCTACCGCTTCCGCCGCTCGGTGCTCGACGAGCGGCAGGTCGCGGGCACCAAGCTGCCGGCCCTGCGCACCCGCTGAGCGCGTCGGCTGTCGCGGCCGTATGCCGTGCTCGCGACCCCTATGGCCGCGGGGTGCGGACCAGGGTCGCCGCCCCGAGCGCCAGCACGGCCAGCACCGCGCCGACCGCGAAGCCGCCCTGGACGCCGCTCATCAGGGCGTCGTTCGCGGACGCACCACCGCTGCTGGCACGCGCGGTCATGAAGGCCATGACGGCCACCGTCGTCGCGGTGCCCGCCGCGGCCCCGACCTGCTGCAGCGAGCCGAGGATCGCCGAGCCGTGGGGATACAGGTGCGGGGGCAGGACGCCGAGCGACGCCGTGAACACGGGGGTGAAGACCAGCGCCAGCGAGACGCTGATGAGGACGTGCAGGACGAGGACGCCCCAGGGCGCCACGACGGGTGCGAGCAGCGCGAGCATGACCAGCCCCGCGACCAGGCCGGCGGCGCCGGGGACGACGAGCCGGGGGGCGCCATACCGGTCGTAGGCCTTGCCCACCTGCGGGCCGAGCAGGCCCATGGCCAGGCCGCCCGGGATCATCAACAGACCGGTGGACAGCGAGGACATCCCGCGCACCTCCTGCAGGTAGATGGGGAGCAGGATCACGGTGCCCATCAGGCCCATGAAGCAGAGCACCATGAGGACCAGGCCGATGGTGAAGGTGCGGTGGGACAGGGTGCGCAGGTCGAGCAGGGGCGTGCCGTTGCGCTGCAGGGCGAGCTGGCGTCGCGTGAACACGGCCATGGCGACGAGACCGACGACCACGAACACCCACGGCGGCAGGCCCGAGGACGCCCCGCCGTGGGACGCGCCCTCGCCGAACCCGCTGAGGCCGTAGACGAGGCCGCCGAAGCCGACGGCGGACAGCGCGAGGCTCGGCAGGTCGAGGTCGCTGTGCCCCGGCTCGGCGACGTCCACCAGGGAGCGGAGCCCGACGACCAGGGCACCGATGGCGATCGGCAGCACGACGGCAAAGATCAGCCGCCACGAGCCCAGCTGCAGCAGCACCCCCGAGACCGCCGGCCCCATGGCGGGCGCGACCGAGATGACGAGCGTGACGTTGCCCATGACCTTGCCGCGCTCGTGGGCGGGCACGAGGTTCATCAGGGTGGTCATCAGCAGCGGCATCATGATCGCGGTGCCGCAGGCCTGCACGACGCGCCCGCCGATCAGCACCGCGAAGGTGGGGGCGAGCAGGCACGCGGCGGTCCCGATCGAGAACAGCACCATGGCCAGGGCGAAGGTGCGTCGGGTCGCGAGCCGCTCCATGAGCCAGCCCGACGCGGGGATGACCACGGCCATGGTCAGCATGAACACCGTCGACAGCCACTGGGCGGTGGACGCGGTCACGTCGAACTCCCGCATGAGGCGCGGGATCGCGTTGGTCATGATCGTCTCGTTGAGGATCACGACGAAGGTCGCGAGGACCAGCACGGCGAGGATCGTGCGGGTGCGGGAGCGGTCCACGTCGGGCAGTGGTGTCGCCTGGACGGGGGCGTCGGGATGCATGCGGGGTCTCCGGTCGTATGACGTGCGGTGGGGGCAACCCGGAGCAGCGTCGGACGGGGTGCTCCTCCATGGTCGCTCACCGCGCCGGCCCGTCCAACTCCATTGCCGGGCCGCTGCCTCAGCCCGATGACCGCACCAAGGTGCGCTGCTACGTGATGATGCGCCAGGTGAAGGGGTAGCTGTAGGGCTCGCCCGCCGACACCTTGATCGCCGCCAGCCCGTGGACGACCAGGGCCGCCAGCGGCAGGAGGCCGGCCAACCAGATCGTGACGAAGCCGACCAGCACGATCATGAGCGGCAGCGAGATCAGGACCACGGCCACCGTGGCGATCCAGACGGTGATCTGGAAGTTCAGCGCATCGATCGCGTGCTCCCGGACCGCGCGGCTGCGCCCGCCCCCGACGAGCAGGACGATCACGGGGCCGAAGAACGTGAGGCCACCGAGCAGCACCGAGGCGATGGGCGACCAGTGCGCCGCGCAGACCAGCTGCCGCTCGTACTCGGGGTTGAGCGGGGCGGCGTTGCCGTGGACGGGCTGTCCCTGCTGGTAGCCGCCCTGCTGGTAGCCGCCCTGCTGGTACCCACCCTGCTGGTAGCCACCCTGCTGGTAACCACCCTGCGGGCTCGCGCCCTGACCGGTCGGCCCGGCCTGCGGGTAGCTCGGGATCTCGCGGTCGTTGCGGAACTGGTCGTCGGTGCTCATGGTCCCCTCCGTGTGGTTCGTGGTCGGCGCGGCGACGTGCCGCTCGACCCTTCGGACTCCAGTCTGCCCAGGTCGGATCCCTCGAGGACCTCAGAACCAACCCTGATCCGACCCTGATCAGACCCTGGCCGGGGCAGGTCAGACGCCGAGGAGCCGCCGCACCACGGTGTCCGCCAGCAGGCGTCCGCGCAGCGTGAGCACCAGGTGGCGGTCCCGCAGCGCCGCGCCCCCGTCGACGAGGCTGTCGGCGATCAGTCCCGCCACGGCCTCCTGGCCGGTCTCGTCCAGGTCGTCGATGGGCAGCCCGTCCACGAGCCGTATGCCGAGCAGCACCCGCTCGTCGTACTGCTGCTCGGCGCTGAGGAGCTCGCGCGCCGCCGCCGGGGACTGGCCGCCGTTGAGGCGCGACGCATAGGCGCTCGGGTGCTTGACGTTCCACCAGCGGACGCCGCCGACGTGGCTGTGCGCGCCGGGGCCGGCGCCCCACCAGTCGCCGTCGCTCCAGTAGCCGATGTTGTGGCGGCACCGGTGCTCCTCGCCGCGGGCCCAGTTCGACACCTCGTACCACCCGTACCCCGCCGCCCGCAGGAGGCCGTCGGCCAGCTCGTACTTGTCGGCCTCGTCGTCGTCGCTCGGCAGCGCGACCTCGCCGCGCCGCACCTGGGCACCCATCTTGGTGCCCTCCTCCACGACCAGGGCGTAGGCCGAGACGTGGTCGGGCTCCAGCGCGATCGCGGTCTCCAGCGACGTGCGCCAGTCCTCGAGCGACTCGCCGGGGGTGCCGTAGATGAGGTCGAGCGAGACGTCGAGCCCGTGCGCGCGGGCGGCCTTGACCGCACGCTCCACGTTGAGGGGGTCGTGGGTGCGGTCGAGGGTGCGCAGGACGTGCGGGACGGCGGACTGCATGCCGAGGCTGACGCGCGAGAAGCCGCGAGCGGCGATCCAGTCCAGGTAGTGCTCGTCGACGGTGTCGGGGTTGGCCTCGGTCGTGATCTCGACGTCGCCGGTGTAGCCGAAGCGCTCGCCGATCCCCTCGACGATCCGGGCCAGGTCCTCGGCCGCGAGCATGGTCGGGGTGCCCCCGCCGACGAAGACCGTCTCGACGGCCGGCGCGTCCTCGCCCAGCACCCGCCCGGCGAGGTCCAGCTCCGCCAGGACGGTGTCGGCGTAGGATCCGACGCTCGCCCCCGGCGTGCCGAGCTCGGTCAGGGTGTAGGTGTTGAAGTCGCAGTAGCCGCAACGGACTCGGCAGAACGGCACATGCACGTAGATGCCGAACGGGCCTAGCCCCAGACGATCCAGCGCGGTGCTCGGGAGCGTTCCGTCGGAGGGGGCGGGCAGTCCTTCGGGCAGGGCGCTCGGCATACGGCCCATTGTGTATGACGACCGCGCCCGCCCCCGTCAGGCGACCGCCAGGTGGCGCGGCTGTGCCAGGCTCGACGCGTGGACCTCGACGGCGCATCCGCAGCGACAACCGTGCTCGACCTCCCCGTGCGGGGTCGGTGGCTCGTGCAGAACAGCCCGGCCGACCGGGTGCCGAGCCACGGGACCGAGACGTTCGGCTCGTCCCACGCGATCGACCTCGTCCCGGTCGACGCGCGCGGACGCTCGGGCCCGTGGAGCTGGCGCACGGCCCTGGCGACGGAGCGGCCCGAGGTCTTCCACGGGTTCGGCGCCGCCGTCATGGCCCCGGTCGACGGGACCGTCGTCGATGTGCACGACGGCGAACCCGACCACGAGGCGCGGCGATCACAGCTGCTGCTGGTGGGCTACCTGCTGACGCAGGGCCGGCACGTGCGGGCGGGCGCCGCCGGGATCGCCGGCAACCACGTGGTGCTGTCGCTCGGCGACGGCGGCCCGGTCGTGCTCCTGGCGCACCTGCGGCGCGGGTCGATCCGGGTGGCGGTGGGTGACGCGGTGCGGGCCGGCGACGTGCTGGCGCAGTGCGGCAACTCCGGCAACAGCACCCAGCCACACCTGCACCTGCAGGTCAGCTCGTCGACGCGCTGGGAGCAGGCGAGGGGCCTGCCCATGGCCTTCCGCCACCCCGTCGGCGGTCGTCCGTGGCTGCCCCGCAACGGCGACATCATCGACGCCTGACCTCCCCCGTCCGTCGGACCGTGAGCGGGCACGAACGGCTCCTACCCCCTCACCGCGAGCAACCACCTGGCGCCACCGGTCAGGTGGCGAGGGTGACGCCGGCGAGGCAGACCAGCGCCACCGTCGCCGTCGACAGCGCCGCCAGGACGAACGGCCGGACGCCCACCTGGCGCACGAGGCCGAGCCGGACGCCGCAGCCGAGGGCGAACATCGCCGCCGTCAGCAGGACCGTCTGCAACTGGCGAGCACCGTCGAGCACGGGCGCCGGCAGTGGCAGGAAGGACCGCACGAGCACCATCGCCACGAACCCCAGGACGAACACCGGCACCAGCGGCGGCAGCCGTCCCCCGTCAGCGCGTCCGCCTGCGGCCGCCAGGGCCCGGCGTCGCCGCCAGGAGATGGTCGCCATGACGGGCGCGAGCATGAGCACGCGGGTGAGCTTGACGATGACGGCGGCCGCGAGCGCGCCTCCCCCGATAGCGCCGCCCGCCGCCACGACCTGGGCGACCTCGTGGATCGAGCCGCCGGCCCACAGACCCCCGGCATACGGGCCCATCCCGAGGGCCGTGACGACCAGCGGCGCGACGGGGATCATCAGGGTGCCGCAGACGACGACCAGGGCGACGGCGGTCGCGACGTCCTCCTCCTCGGCGTCCACGACCCCGTCGACGGCGGCCACGGCCGCGGCGCCGCAGATCGAGAAGCCGCAGGCCACCAGCAGGGTGAGGCCCGCGGGGACCCCCAGCAGGCGCCCGTAGGCCAGCGTCGACGCGATCCCCAGCCCCACCACGGCCACGACGACGGCGATCATCCCCCAGCCGAGCCCGAGGACCTGACCCAGGACGACCTGCAGCCCGAGCAGCACGATCCCGGCGCGCAGCAGCGGCTTGGCCGCGACGGCGAGGCCGGGCGCGAGCGCGGTGGGCAGCGGCCAGGCGTTGGCGAGCACGGCGCCGAGCAGGATCGCGACGAGGAGCGGGGACACCACGGGCACGAGGTGGTTGACCAGCAGGGCGAGGACCACCGCGACGGAGCACAGGGCGAGCCCGGGCACGGGGCCCGTGCGGAGGACACGTGGTGCGCGCCGGGCGGGGTGAGGGCGGCGTGCGTGTCGGGCGGGGATGACCGCAGGGGTGGCGCGGCCGGCAGCGGTGGTCATGCTGCCAGCCTGGCCGGGCGGACGGGTGAGCGGCAGCCCCCAGTCCTGCACCCCGTCATATCAATGTGATATGACGACAGGGTGATGCCCGACCTCAAGGCCCTAGAGCTGCTGGTCGCCGTGCACGACGAGGGCAGCCTCGGCGCCGGCGCCCGCGCGATCGGCATGGCCCAGCCCAACGCGTCGCGCCTGGTGGGGCGGCTCGAGCGCGACCTGCGGCAGCGGGTCGTCGTCCGCCTGCCGCAGGGCGCCCAGCTCACCCCCGCGGGGGTCATGCTCGTCGAGCATGCCCGCGAGATCCTCGCGTCCACGCATCGGCTCGAGAAGGCCATCGAGGCGTTGCAGGGGCAGAGCATCCCCGAGCTGCGCATCGCCGCGTCGCTGACCGTGGCCGAGCACCTGGCACCCACCTGGCTCACCGAGCTGCGGCGTCACCACCCGAGGCTGCTGGCGGGCATGACGGTGGCCAACTCCACGATGGTGATCGACCAGGTCCGCCGGGGTGTGGTCGAGCTGGGCTTCGTGGAGGGCCCGGAGCCGCCCCACGACCTGCCCAGCACCGTGGTGGCCCGCGACGAGCTCGCCCTCGTCATCGGCCTGGACCACCCGTGGATGGAGCGCACCTCCCCCGTCGGCGCCGCCGAGCTCGCGGGCACCCCGCTCGTCACCCGGGAGCGCGGCTCGGGCACCCGCGAGGCGCTCGACGCGGCCCTCTCACCGCTGGAGCCCTGCGGCCCGGCCCTGGAGCTGTCCAGCAACGCCGCGGTCCGGGCCAGCGCCGTGACCGGCACCGCTCCCGCCGTCCTCAGCCTGCTGGCGGTCGCCGACGCCGTGCACGACGGTCACCTCGCGGTCGTGCCGACCGAGGGCTTCACCCTCGAGCGACAGCTCCGGGCCGTATGGCGCCGCGACCCGCTGCGAGGCGCCGCCGCCGACCTCGTGTCGATCGCCGCGCGGACCGGGCGCGCGCCACTCCCCTGAACCCACCCCGTCCCACCCTGACCTGGCCCGCCCCGCCCCGATCGCACCTGGCGCCGTCTCGTGGGCCTGAGGGTTCCGACCTCATCGCGCCTCGACCTGCGAGGCTGGGCCCATGGCGCACACGAGCTCCATCACCGTCCGCATCACCAAGGACCCCGACGAGTTCCTCCGCGACGCCGGGGACTTCATGGAGTCCGAGCCGGTCATCCACTCGATCCTGGCGAGCAACGTGCTCATCGCGCGGCGTCACCCGGGCCGGATCCCCGACCCGTGGTGGATCGAGCTGCGGCGCGGCGGACGCATCGTCGGGGTGGCCATGCACACGCCGCCCTACCCGCCGCACCTCCCGCTGTCCTCGCCGCTGCTGGCCGTCAGCGTCGCCCGTGAGCTCGCGGCGCGCGGACGCCCGGTGGACGGCGTCGGCGGGCTGCGCGAGGGGGCGTTCGCCTTCAGCGACTGGTGGTGCGCCGACCAGGACCTCGACGCCGACGTGGTGATGGACCTGGGGATGTACGACCTGCCCCGGCCGCCGCACCTGCCCTTCACCGTCCCGGGACGGCTGCGGCCCGCCATACCCGCCGATCTCGACCTGGTCCGCGGCTGGCTGCAGGACTTCCACCGCGAGGCCCACGGGCCGAGCGAGCCGCCACCCCCCGACCCCTCCCCGCACGTCCTCGAAGGACGCACGGCCCTGTGGGAGGTCGACGGGCGGCCGGTGTCCATGTGCTACGCGACCGAGCCGTCCGGTGGGGTCACCCGCATCAGCGGCGCCTGGACCCCGCCCGCGGACCGGGGCCACGGCTACGCGAGCGCCGTCGTCGCCGCCTGGTCGCGGCACCAGCAGGAGCACGGCCACCGCTGCATGCTGCTCACCGACCTGGCCAACCCCACCAGCAACGGGATCTACCACGCGCTCGGCTACCGCCGGATCGGCGAGACCGTCACCCTCGCCTTCACGAGCGAGCGGTCCGGCTGAGGGTGGGCGCCGGCTCGCCGCGCGTGACACAGTGACCCTCATGCAGCGGGGTACGGCGAGGGGCATCACGGTGGCGCGGACCACCGCCGGTCGCGACTTCCAGCAGGTGTCGGCCCCTCGCGTCGCCGCCGCCCCCGTCATCCACTCGGTCGTCGCCACGACGCTCGCCCACGCGCTGGAGTCCCCCGCGGACTACCCCGGCTCCCAGTGGTACTGGGCCAAGCGGGACGGCCGCGTCACCGCCCTCGCGATGCACACCCCACCGCGCCCCTTCCACGTGGCGACGGTCGACACCCACGTCGCGCGAGCCATCGCCCGGCGCGTGCTGGCCGACGGGCTGCACGTCGAGCGCGTGGGCGGGCTGGTCACGGGCGCGCTGGCCTTCGCCGAGACGATCGCCTTCGAGTCCGGCGGTCACATCCGCGTGGTGCGGCGCGAGGGCATGCACGACCTCCCCCGCCCGCCGCGCCACCCCGAGGGCGTCCCGGGCGAGCTGCGTGCCGCGCGCGAGTCGGACATCCCGCTCCTCGACACCTGGGCGCGGGCCTACCTCGAGGAGACCGGGACCGAGGCGCCGCCGCGATTCCCGTTGCAGCAGTGGGTGTCCCGCGGCGACATGCGCGTCTGGGACGTCGACGGCGAGCCCGTCGCCATGACCCACGCGTCCCGCCCCCACGGCGGCGTCTCCCGCATCTCCTGGGTCTACGCCCCGCCCGAGCAGCGCGGCCACGCGTATGCCGCCGCCACCGTCGCCGCCGTCAGCGCCCTGCAGCGTCGCGCCGGCCACCGCTGCCTGCTCTACACCGACCTCGACTCCCCCGCGTCGAGCCGCCTCTACCAGCGAGTCGGCTATCGCCGCGTCGGCGACTCCTGCGTCCTGGCCCTCACCCAGGTGCGCTGACCCGGCACCTGCGCCCAGTCCTCGGCCCCCGACCCGCGCCCCGACCCGACCCGCGCCCGTCTTCGGCCCCCGAATCGCGCTCCGCACCCGACACCAAGTGACCTGCCGGGGCACCGTGATCGATCAAACGGCCGTCGTGGGCGCCAGGGCTGACCCGACGGGTCACCTCTGGTCGTGTCCCCAGGTGGAGGCTCAGGCAGCGCACACCCTGCACGCGGCGGGCGGGCCGGCTCAGCGGCGGCGGCGGTACGTCAGGTCGTGGATCGAGCGCCCCGCGGCGATCCCGCGCCGCTCGAAGCGGGTCATCGGCCGTACGTCGAACCGCTCGACCTCGCCGCCCTCGAAGTCGGGGTGCGCGTCGAGCACCTCGCGCATCGACTCCGCGTAGTCGGACCAGTCCGTCGCGAGCCGCCACAGCCCGCCGGGCTCGAGGACCCGTGCCACCAACGAGGCGAAGGCCGGCTGCACGATCCGCCGCTTGTGGTGCTTGGTCTTGGGCCAGGGGTCGGGGAAGAAGGTCCACACCTCGCGCACCGACCCCGCCGGCAGCAGCGTCTCGAACACCGGCACCGCGTCGGCCTCCATGAGCCGCACGTTGGTCAGCTCGCGCGAGCCGACCTTGCGCAGCGTGTCGTACAGCCCCGGTCGATAGACCTCCAGGGACAGCAGGTCGTGGTAGGGGTATGCCGCCGCGCCGGCCACGGTGGCGTCGCCGGATCCCGCGCCGACCTCCACGACCAGCGGGGCCACCCGGCCCCAGACGGTGGCGGGATCCAGGCGGGCGGCCGGGTCCACGTCGGTGCGCGCCGCGTCGCGGGGCACCTCGATCAGGTAGGCGTCGCCATACCGCTCGAGGGCCCGTGCGTCCTTGTCCTGCAACCGGGCGTCGGTCCGCGCGAAGCTCACGATCCGACGAGCGCCCTTGTGCGGCACGGGCTCTGCGAGACCGACGGTGTAGGCGCGCTCCGCGGGGTCGCCCTCCTGCGGGAGCGGCTCGGTCACTTCTTGCCCTTGGCCTTGCCGTCCCCGCCGCCGTCGTTGGACAGCGCGGCGATGAAGGCCTCCTGGGGCACCTCGACGCGGCCGACCATCTTCATGCGCTTCTTGCCTTCCTTCTGCTTCTCGAGCAGCTTGCGCTTGCGGCTGATGTCACCGCCGTAGCACTTGGCCAGGACGTCCTTGCGGATGGCGCGGATGGTCTCGCGGGCGATGACGCGCGAGCCGATGGCGGCCTGGATCGGCACCTCGAACTGCTGCCGCGGGATCAGCTCGCGCAGCTTGCCGGCCATCATCACGCCGTAGGAGTAGGCGTTGTCCTTGTGCACGATCGAGCTGAACGCGTCGACCTGCTCGCCCTGCAGCAGGATGTCGACCTTGACCAGGTCGGCGAGCTGGTCGCCGTCGGGCTCGTAGTCCAGGGAGGCGTAGCCGCGGGTCTTGGACTTCAGCTGGTCGAAGAAGTCGAAGACGATCTCGGCGAGGGGCAGCGTGTAGCGCATCTCGACGCGTTCCTCGGACAGGTAGTCCATGCCGCGCAGGGTGCCGCGCTTGGACTGGCACAGCTCCATGATCGCGCCGATGAAGTCGCTCGGGGCGAGGATCGTGGCGCGCACGACCGGCTCGCGCACGTCGGCGATCTTGCCGTCGGGGAACTCGCTGGGGTTGGTCACCTCGACGAGCTTGCCGTCGTCCATCGTGACTTCGTACTCCACGTTGGGCAGCGTCGAGATCAGGTCCAGGCCGAACTCCCGCTCGAGCCGCTCGCGCACGATCTCGAGGTGCAGCATCCCGAGGAAGCCGACGCGGAAGCCGAAGCCCAGCGCCGCCGACGTCTCGGGTTCGTAGACCAGGGCGGCGTCGTTGAGCTTGAGCTTGTCGAGCGCGTCGCGCAGCAGCGGGTAGTCCGTGCCGTCGATCGGGTAGAGCCCGGAGAAGACCATCGGGCGCGGGTCGCGGTAGCCGCCGAGGGCCTCGGAGGCCGGCTTGGCGAGGTTGGTGATGGTGTCACCGACGCGCGACTGGCGGACGTCCTTGACGCCGGTGATGAGGTAGCCGACCTCGCCGACGCCGAGACCGTCCGAGGGCGCGGGCTCGGGCGAGATGACGCCGATCTCGAGCAGCTCGTGGGTGGCCCGCGTCGACATCATCTGGATCCGCTCGCGCGGGTTGAGGTTGCCGTCGATCACGCGGACGTAGGTCACGACGCCGCGGTAGGTGTCGTAGACGGAGTCGAAGATCATCGCGCGGGCCGGCTTGTCCGCCTCACCCGTGGGGGCCGGGAGCTGGCGCACGATCTCGTCGAGCAGCTCCTCCACCCCGACGCCGGTCTTGCCCGACACCCGGAGCACCTCGGACTCGTCGCAGCCGATGAGGCCGGCGAGCTCCGCGGCGTACTTCTCCGGCTGCGCCGCCGGCAGGTCGATCTTGTTGAGCACCGGGATGATCGTGAGGTCGTTCTCCATCGCGAGATAGAGGTTGGCCAGCGTCTGGGCCTCGATGCCCTGCGCCGCGTCGACGAGCAGGACGGCACCCTCGCACGCGGCCAGGGACCGGCTGACCTCGTAGGTGAAGTCGACGTGCCCCGGCGTGTCGATCATGTTGAGGCAGTAGGTCTCCAGCTCGCCCGCGGCATTCTCCAGGGACCAGGGCATCCGGACGGCCTGCGACTTGATGGTGATGCCACGCTCGCGCTCGATGTCCATCCGGTCGAGGTACTGCGCGCGCATCGCCCGCTCCTCGACCACGCCGGTCTTCTGCAGCATGCGGTCGGCCAGCGTCGACTTGCCGTGGTCGATGTGCGCGATGATGCAGAAGTTGCGGATCAGCTCCGGTGGCGTCGCGTGGGGCTTCAACGCGGTGGTGGCCATGGGAGACACGGGGCGACTACCTCAACTTGGGGTCCGGGGAGCACAGGGCACGGTCAGCGACCCAGTCTCCCACAGGTCGACCAGCCGGTATGCCGCCCTCCGCTACCGTCATGGGGTGTCACCGTCCCCCACCGCCGTCTTCCGCCGGCCCGGCTTCCCCCTCATGTATGCCGCCCTGTCGACGTCGGCGCTCGGCGACTCGGTCCTGCTGCTCGTCCTCGGCGTCTGGGCCAAGACCCTCACGGGCCAGAACGGCAGCGTCGGGATCGTCTACCTGTGCATGCTCGTGCCCGCGCTGGTCGCGCCCTTCCTCGGCGCCTGGGTGGACGGGTTCCGCCGCAAGCCCCTGCTGATCTGGACCAACGTCGCCTCGGCGCTGGCGGTGCTGCCGCTCACCGTCGTCGACGACGCCTCCGACATCTGGATCCTCTACGGCGTCGCCGTCCTCTACGGCCTGTCCTTCGTCATCGTGCCGGCGGGCGTCAACGGCCTGCTCAAGGAGCTCCTCGACGACGAGGCCCTGGTCGACGCCAACTCGGCGCTGGCCACCACCAAGGAGGCCTTCCGGCTGTTCGCCCCGCTCGCCGGGGCGGCGATGTTCGCGGCGTGGGGCGGCTGGACCGTGGCCGTCGTCGACGCCGTCTCCTTCCTGGTCGCGGCGGTCCTCATCGCGCGGATCCGGGTCGACGAGGCCGCCCCGCAGCGCCATACGGCCGGGCTGGTCGACGCCATGACCTCGGGGGTGCGGCTCCTGGTCGCCGACCGCGTCCTCAAGCACGTGCTGGTCGGGCTCGGCCTCACCCTGCTGGTCGTCGGGTTCACCGAGTCGGGGATCTACGCGGTGCTGGACGCGTTCGGCAAGCCCGCGACCTACGTGGCGATCGTCGTGATGGTGCAGGGCATCGGCGCGGTCCTCGGCGGGCTGGCCAGCAGCTGGTCGGTGCGGCACCTCGGCGAGGTCAGCACCATCGTCGTCTCCTGCGTGATCCTCGCGACCAGCATGGCCGTCGTGGCGCTCGCCGGCACGATCCCGGTGCTGCTGGCCGCCTCGGCGGTGTTCGGGTTCGGGCTGCCGCTGATGTTCGTGGCCTACACCACGCTGATCCAGCGCCGGACCGAGCAGGCCGTGATGGCGCGCGTGACCATGGCCGCCGAGGTCGTCATGAGCGTCCCGCAGGCGGTGTCGCTGGCCGTCGGTGCGGTCGTGGTGTCGCTGGTGCCGTACCGGTGGGCGTTCGGCGTGATCACGGTCGTGACGCTGCTGGGCGCCGCGCACGTCCTGTGGTGGCTGCGGGACCAGCTGCGCCCCGGCACGACGACGAGCACGACGAGCACGACGCCTCCGAGCACGACCCCTGAGAGCACGACCCCTGAGAGCACCGCCCCCGGCGGCCTTGCTCCGGTGTCGACCGACGGCGCTCCCGAGCTGCCGATCGACGAGGATGCCGCGCTGCTGACGGACCTCACCGACCAGCTCCCGGGCGCCGCCGGCACGTCAGCCGCCGGAGGAGTTCTCCTCCTTGGCGCGGATCAGGTCGAGCGCCACCACGGCCCCGACCACGGCGACCCGCAGGGTGACCGGCACCCCTGAGTTGAACGACACGACGTAGCGGTTGCGGCCCAGGAGCCCCGCGGCCAGGCCCGGCCACTGCCGCGACACCCGCGCGACCGAGCCGCCCGGACCCGCGATCTCGAAGTCGTAGTCGAAGAGCTGGCCCTGCACGTCGAGCCCCTCGCCGTTGACGAGCTGCAAGGTCAGGCGCTTGCGAAAGAACGTGAACTCCTTGACCAGCTGACCGATCTCGTAGCCCTGCCCGTCCTGGAGGGTGAACCGGTCGCGGCCCATCGTCATCACGTCGTCGAGCCGCACCAGCACGGACCCGTCGGTGTCGTGGACGGACAGCTTGCGGGAGCCGAGGAACATCCGCGACAACGCGGACCCCTCGGTGCGGATCTCGCCCACCTGGGCACCAGCCTGGTCCCGGATGGCGAAGTCGTTGCTCATGAAGCTGGTGACCTGGTCCATGACCAGCACGTCGGCGTGGAGGAGAGTCATGCCAGTCGGACTCCCCGCACCCTCGGTTCGTTCCCATCTGCCGTCGTCACAGCCGAGACCACGTCTCCGGCACGACCCGAGCCAGCTGTCCCTCGGCCGGTCGCCCCGACGGAGGAGCCACTCCACACCCTCGATGTCGTCCAGCAGGACCCTGACAGACCCTCTGATCAGGCGGTTCGTCGTTGGAGCAGGGCGCTCCAGGCGGTGACGGCGAGGCCCAGGACCGCCAGCACGACGCCGATCCGGCTCGGCCACGCGTAGCCCCAGCCCGCCGCGAGGACCAGCGACCCGAGCCAGGCCCCCAGGGCATTGGCGATGTTGAGCGTGGAGTGGTTGAGCGCAGCGGCCAGGGACTGGCCCTCGTGCGCCACGTCCATCAGGCGGGTCTGCAGCATCGGGACGAGCATGCTCGGGAGCATCCCCAGGGCATAGGTGGCCGCGAGCCCGACCACGGCATACGGCAGGAGCAGGGCGTAGACCGCGAGCAGGATCGCGATCAGCACCAGCAGCACCGCGATGCCGCGCAGGATGCCGTGCCGCGCCACCCGGCCCGCCAGCGCCGCACCGGTCGTGGAGCCGAGGCCGTAGAGGGAGAGGATCCACGGCACCGCGGCCGAGGACCAGCCGCCGAGCTCCTGCAGCGTGGGCGAGATGTAGGCGTAGGTCGAGAACATGCCGCCGAACCCCACGGTCCCGATCAGCAGGGCCAGCCACACCTGAGGGCGGCGCAGCGCCGTGAACTCGCGCCGCACGGACGCGGTCGGGTTGGCGGGCTGGTGCGGCACGAGCGTCGACACGGCAGCCATCGTGACCAGGCCGAGGACCCCGACGACCGCGTAGGACTGCTGCCACCCGAGCACCTGGCCCAGCCAGGTCGCGGCGGGGACGCCGACGATGTTGGCGACGGTCAGACCCATGAGGACGTTGGAGACGGCCTGCGTGCGACGACGGTCGTCCACCAGGGAGGCGGCGACCAGCGACGCGATCCCGAAGTAGGCGCCGTGCGGCAGCCCGGCCACGAACCGCACCAGCATCAACGGCCAGTAGCTCGTCACCAGCAGGCTCGCCAGGTGCGCCACGGCGAACAGGGCCATCAGCGCCACCAGCACCCGCCGGCGCGGCAGCCGCGATCCCAGCACCGCCAGCGTCGGCGCGCCCACCACGACGCCCAGGGCATACGCCGACACCAGGTGCCCGGCGGTCGGGATGTCGACGCCGATCCCGCGCGCCACCTCGGGCAGCATGCCCATCGACGCGAACTCCGTGGTCCCGATGGCGAATCCGCCCACGGCGAGAGCGAGGATCGCCAGCCCCGCGTGACGGCGGGACGCCTCCTGGTGGCGGTCGGCGAGGGGGCTGGCGGGCGGCATACGGGTGCTCCTGGACGTCGACGAGGGTGGGGGTGCGGCTCGGCGACCTCGGCAAGCGCTAACGTCCCACTATGGCATCACTCGGCAGGAGGATCGCCCGCGCTCTCGCGGGTGCGGTCGTCGACGCGGCCCGTCGCGCGGGGCAGCAGGAGCGTGGACGGTCGGGTGGGGAGCGCCCCTCGCCCAGGCCGGCCCGTGAGCCGGTGACGAGCCCGTATGCCGGGGACTACGACGGGGTGCCGGACCTGACCTATGCTCCCGTGACCGACGACCTCCCCGACCCGGGCGAGGTCGTGTGGGCGTGGGTGCCCTACGAGGAGGACCACGCGCGGGGCAAGGACCGCCCGGTGCTGGTGGTGGGGCGGCACGGTGCGCTGCTGCTCGCGCTCCCCCTCACGAGCAAGGACCACGACCGCGACGCGGAGCAGGAGGCCTCGCTGGGGCGCCACTGGTGCGACATCGGCTCGGGCGCCTGGGACTCGCGCGGCCGCCCGAGCGAGGTGCGCGTCGACCGGGTGCTGCAGCTGGACCCGACGACGGTGCGCCGGATCGGGGCGACGCTGTCGCGGGAACGGTTCGACGAGGTGGCCGCGGCCGTCCGCGCCCGCCGCCCCTGACCCGCCCGCGCTGGCTCCGCCGGCGAGCGCGTCTCACGCTGCAGCACGAGACGGGGTCGACACCCCGAGACCACGCCCCCTCCTGACCAGCCGCAGATGTCTCACCCTGCAGCACGAGACGGGGTCG
>NZ_AUFG01000046.1 GCF_000426385.1 Arsenicicoccus bolidensis DSM 15745 | reverse complement strand
CGGGTCACTTCCTGTCAGGAGCCCCGCTGCCTCGGGGCCCGACCCGACGGGTCACTTCGTGTCGGGAGAGCTGCGCCCTCGGGGCCCCACCCGACCCGACGGGTCACTTTGCGTCGGGAGAGCTGCGACCTCGGCGCACCGTCCGCCCCGACGGGTCACTTCGTGACGGGTCTAGGCGAAGAGGGCCTGGCCGATGTGCTCGCCCTGCTTGGCACCAGGCGGTATGGCGAACAACGCCGACCCGCGGTGCTGGAGGTACTCCTGGAGGGCGTCCTGCTTGGCCATGCGGGTCTGCATCGGGATGTACTGCTTGGCGGGGTTGCGGACGTAGGCGATGAAGAACAGCCCGGCGTCCATGCGCCCGAGGTCGTCGGAGCCGTCGGTGTAGTTGTAGCCGCGGCGCAGCATCTGCACGCCACCGTTGCGCGTCGGATGCGCCATCGCGACATGGGAGTTCGCGGCGACCAGCGGCTGGCCCTCCCGCCCCTTGATGGTGAAGTCCGGTGCGGTGAACTCCTTCCCGCCGGACAGGGGCGCGCCCTCGCGGCGGTCGCGGCCGATGATCGCCTCCTGCTCGCGCAACGAGGAGCGGTCCCACGTCTCGAGGTTCATCGCGATGCGGCGGGCGACGAGGTAGGAGCCACCGGCCATCCACGGCGCCTTGGCGTCGTCCTTGGCGCCGACCCACAGGTGGGCGTCGAGCGCGGACGGGTCCTCGGCCTTGAGGTTGGCCGTGCCGTCCTTGAAGCCGAACAGGTTTCGCGGGGTCGCCTGCGCCGTCGACGTCGACGAGGTGCGGCCGTAGCCCAGCTGCGACCAGCGCAGCGACAGGACGCCGAACCCGATGCGCGCGAGGTTGCGGATGGCGTGCACGGCCACCTGCGGGTCGTCGGCGCAGGCCTGCACGCACAGGTCACCGTCGCTGCGCGCGGGGTCGAGCGCGTCCGCGGGGAAGTGCGGAAGGCGTTGCAGCGCAGCGGGTTGCCGCGCCGCGAGCCCGAACCGATCCTTGCCGGCGGCGTCCCGGAACAGGGTCGGCCCGAAGCCGAAGGTCAGCGTCAGCCTCGAGGCCGACAGACCGTCCGCCTCGCCGGAGTCGTTGGGGGGCGCACTGTATGACGTCGGGTCCCCACCCACCGGCCGACCCGCCGTCATCTCGGCGGCCGCCGCGGTCCAGGCGGTCAGCAGGGCGACGAGGTCCTCGCGGGAGGTCGTCGTGACGTCGAACGCCGCGAAGTGCAGCCGGTCCTGGGCGGGCGTGACGATCCCCGCCTGGTGGGTGCCGTAGAACGGATAGCTGTCGGACGCAACGGCTCTCGCGTCCCCGGTCGTGCCCCCACCCGCGCGCCCGCCGTCACCCTCGGAGGCGTTGGCGGTCGCCATACCGCCGGCGAAGCCGACCGCACCGACCGCGGCCGAGGCGGCTCCCCAGCCGAGAAGTCCACGACGAGACAGGGACTCGGGCATCAGATGACGGCGGCAGTCAGCTTGGACAGCGGCTCGGAGAGCGCGTTGACCGCGTCCGACAGCGCCTTCACCTCCTCCTTGGAGAGCTGGTCGTAGGTCTTGAAGCCCTTGCCGACCTTGTGCTGGTCGAGGAGCTTCTGCAGGGCCGAGAACTTCAGCTGCAGCTGGGAGTCCAGCGCGGCGTCCTTCTTCTTGAGGATCGGGCGCAGGCCCTCCCACGCGACGCGGGCCCCGTCGACGTTGGCCTGGAAGTCCCACAGGTCGGTGTGGCTCCAGATCTCCTCCTCGCCGGTGACCTTGCCGGTCGCGACCTCGTCGAGCAGGCCCTTGGCGCCGTTGCCGATCTGGTCAGCGGTGAACTGCATGGACCGGGTGCGCTGGTAGAGCGTCTCGGTGTCCTTGACCAGCTGGTCCGCGATCGCCGCACGCTGGACGGCGGTCTGGGCCGTGTAGCCGGTCTTCGGCGGCCAGAGGTCCTTCTCGGCGACGTGCCAGCCGGTCCACTTCTGGCCCGGCTCGAGGTCGGCCTCGCGCGCGTCCATCATCGGGTCGAGGTCGCCGAAGGACTCGGCCACCGGCTCGATCCGCTCCCAGTGGACGCGGGTGGGGGCGTAGAGCTCCTTGGCCTTGGCCGTGTCACCGGCCTTGTAGGCGGCGGCGAACGCCTTGGTGCCGGTGAGGAGCTGCTCGGTCTGGTCCTTGACGTAGGACGCGTACTGCGTGTTGGCGGTCGCGACGAGCTCCTTGTCGGCGCCCTGGGCGGACAGGTCCGCGCCCGAGTCGGTGACGGTGAAGTCGTGGCGGATGCCGTCGCCGACCATGCCCGGCTTGCAGGCCGTCTTGTACGTGCCCGGCGCGGCCTTGAGCACGAGGTCGCGGGTGAGGCCCGGCCCGATGTTCTCGACCTCGGCGACGATGCGCAGGCCGTCCTCGGCCAGGAGGTAGAACTCGGTGACCTTGGAGCCGGAGTTGGTGACCGTGAACTTCACGGTGCCCGAGGGCGCCTCGGCCGCGGAGACCTGGCACTCGGTGTCGGTGGAGGTGACCGTCAGGGTGCCCTTGCCCGCGCCGGCCTGCGTCCCGCCCCCGGAGGAGGTGGTGGCGGAGTTGTCGGTGCAGGCGGTCAGCGCGAGCGCGGCGATCGCGAGGGTCGCGCCGGTGGCGGCGAGGCGGGTCATGCATGAGCTCCTTGACGTATGCCGGCCGCTGCGCTGTCACGCGAGGCCGGGGGCTTGGGGCGACGGACCCGCCAGGCGAAGAGCGCCATGACGGGGACGACGTAGAGCACCCACGCGACGACCTCGAGGACCGTCATCGCGGGAGAGAAGTTGAAGATGCCCTTGAGCAGCGTGGCGATCCACGAGCTGGGCTCGATCGTGGCGGACACGTCGAACGCGAGGGTGTTGAGGCCGGGGAGGATGCGGGCCTCCTGCAGGTCGTGGACGGCATACGCCAGCACACCGCCGGCGATGAGCACGAGGAAGGCGCCGGTCCAGCGGAAGAACGCGCCGAGGTCGAGCCTGAGCGCGCCCTTGTAGACGGCGACGCCGAGCGCGACGGCGGTCAGCAGGCCCAGCAGGGCGCCGACGATGGGGGCGGTGGTGGAGGCATTGTCGCGGGCCGCGGCCTGCGTGGCCGCCCAGAGGAAGAGCGCGGTCTCGAGACCCTCGCGGCCGACGGCCAGCATGGCGACCAGCACGAGGCCTCCGCGGGCGCCCTCGACGGCCCGGTCGACCGCCCCCTTGAGCTCGCCGGACAGGGCACGGCTGTGCCGCGCCATCCAAAAGATCATCCAGGTCACGAACCCCACCGCCACGATGGACAGCCCGCCGCCGATGGCCTCCTGCGCCTCGAAGGTCAGGCCCTTGGGGCCGAAGGTGAGCAGCGCGCCGAAGGCGAGGGAGATGGCGATCGCCGCCGCGACTCCCGCCCAGATGCGCCCGAGCAGGTGCTGGCGTCCCGACTTCACGAGGTAGGCGACGAGGATGACGACGACCAGCGACGCCTCCAGTCCCTCACGCAGCCCGATGAGGTAGTTGGCGAGCATGGCAGCCTACGATTCCTGGTCGACGTGAGTGAGGCCTCCCTAACTTAGGCGATGCTGACCTCACCGGGCAACATGACCTCCCCCACACCCCGCCCCCGCCCACCGGTCACTTCCCGACACCCCACCCCCGCCCACCGGTCACTTCCCCACACCCCACCCCCCCCACCGGTCACTTCCCGACACCCCACCCCCGCCCACCGGTCACTTCCCGACACGGTGGCGCCTGTGGATAGTGACCCGCGGTTATCCACAGGAACCAATTGCGAGCTTGAGCAAATCAGAGCAAACGACAAGATCTGAGTATGGATCCACATGCACTCCCGCCAAGCCTGGCCTGCCTACCTGCGTTCACTCGATCACAGGGGCTGGCCGCTGGCCTGAGTGAGCGAGACCTCCGCTCCCTTGCCCGACCCCATCGGAGCGTCTATTCGACCCATATGCCAACGACGGTGCTCGAGGATGCCCAGATGCTCAGTGTCATCCTGCCCGAGGGCGTCTGCTTCAGTCACTGGACCGCGATGCGACTGAACGACCTGTGGGGACCCACCTCGTGGGACCCCGATCGACGAGAGCCCCTCCATGTCCTGCGCACGTCGGCCGCTCACCCCACCCGGCTGCCCACCGTCGCCGATCATCGTGCCCGGACGCCCCCATGCGTTCGGCTGCAGAACCTCACCGTGCCCGTGGTGGCGCCGGAGCACGTCTTTGCCCAGCTCGCCAACAAGCTCGGCCCCCTCCAACTCGTCGTCTTGGGCGACTCCGTGGTCCGGTGGCGGTCCGGCCGCACCAAGGCCCTCCTGCGTGGCGCCCTCCAGCCGGGGGAGCGAGGAGTCCGCCGGGCGCGCGCGGCGCTGGAGGAAGTGCGCGAGGGGTCAAACTCCCCGGAGGAGACGCGAGCACGACTGATCCTCGCCGATGCCGGCTTCCCCGAGCCGTCTCTCAACGCACCCATCTACGACGCGGACGGGGCCTTCGTCGCCTTCCTCGACCTCTATTGGGAAGAGTTCAAAGTCGGATATGAGTACAACGGGCAATGGCACTACGCCTCGGAGGAGCAGCTTGAGCGAGACCGGCGACGCATCGAACGCATCGAGGCGACCGGCGTCCAGGTCTTCGTCTCGACCAAGGACGACAGGAATGCCATGGGGCCAGTCATCTGGGGCCTTCGCCGGGCCATGGGCCGGCGCGGTGAGCCGGCCCCGAGCTTGGAACTGACCAGTCGACGGAACCTACCCGCACGAAACTGACCAGTCGACGGAACCTACCCGTACGAAACTGACCAGTCGACGGAAGGTACCCGTACGGAACTGACCAGTCGGCGGGGGGCGGTCAGGGGAGGCGGGCCAGCGCCTCGTGCAGCCCAAGCTGCTGCAGGGTCACCCGCCCAGCAGCGGCGTCCTCCAGCTCCGACCACTCACGGGGCGCGGCCACCGTTGGGCGACCGAACTTCCCGCGCAGCGACCAGGGGCAGATCGTCGTCTTGGAAGCGGTGTTCTGGCTCCAGTCGACGAGCACCTTGCCCCCGCGCTTGGCCTTGACCATCGACGACACGACCAACGTGGGGTGGCCCGCCTCGAGCGCGACGGCCAGCCCCTGAGCCACCTCGCGGACCACGGAGACGGGGTGGGTGCCGTCGAGCTCGGCATACAGCTGGAGGCCCTTGGATCCGGAGGTGACGGGCCACAGATCGCCGATCCCCATGTCGCACAAGATGTCTCGCGCCCACAGCGCCACCTGCGAGCACTCCGCGAGCCCGGCGCCGGGCCCGGGGTCGAGATCGACGACGAGCCGGTCCGGGTGCAGCGCCTCCCCCGACGGCGACACCCGCCACTGGTGCACGTGCAGCTCCAGCGCGGCGAGGTTGCCGAGCCAGGTCAGTCCGGCGACGGAGTCGATGACGGGATAGGTGATGGTCTCGCGGTCGCGCGTCGAGCCCGGCGCCGGCAGGGTCACGGTGCGGATCCACGCGGGGGTGCCGCGGGGCACGTTCTTCTCGAAGAACGACGGCCCACCCGTCCCCGACGGCCACCTGATGCGAGTCACGGCGCGATCGCGCAGCTGCTCGAGCAGGACCGGCGCCACCTGCGCGTAGTACTGCAGCACCTCGCCCTTGGTGGTCCCGGTCTCGGGATACAGCACCTTGTCGAGGGAGCTGAGCCGCAGGGTGCGGCCGTCGATCTCGACGCTCACGTGGTCAGGCACGGCCGACGTCCCCGTCTGCACCTGACCAGTCGGCGGAGGGGAGAAGGTCCGCAGGGGTCAGGTCGGTGCGCACACCGAGGTAGGCCGGCTGCCGCAGCCTGCCGTTGCCCGCCCGCCCGAGGGACTGCACGTCCACGACGAGCGTCGGCTCGACCCAGCGCGCACCGGTCGCATCCTCACGCGGCACCTCCCCCACGAACGGCGCACCACCGCAGCCACGCTCGTCGAGCAACGGCCGCAACGCCTCCCCCGCACGACCGGCGAGCCCCGCGCCCACGCGCCCGTCCAGCTCCAGCAGGCCGGAGCCGTCGCCCACCGGCGTCCCGACGAGCAGCGCGCCGACGCGGTCGCGCCCGGACGTCTCGGGACGCCATCCGCCGACCACGACGGACAGGGTGGCGCGGTGCGGCAGCTTGAGCCAGTCGGGGCTGCGGGCGCCAGGCTGGTATGCCGAGGCCCGCCGCTTCGACACCACCCCCTCGAGGCCCTGGTGGCGGGTCACGTCGTGCAGCAGCCGGCCGTCGTCATACACCTCGGGCACCTTCCAGGCCGACCCTCCCGCCCCGAAGGACTCCAGGTCGAGCCGCTCGAGCAGCGAGCGCCGCACGGACCACGGCTGGTCGATCAGCACCTGCCCGCCGAACCGCAGCAGGTCGAAGACCATGTAGGTCACGGGCCGCACCTCCGCCAGCGCCTGGGCCACCCGCGCGTCCGAGACGTGGATGCGCTCACTCAGCGCGGCGAACGACGGCACCCCGCCCTGCAGCGCGATGACCTCGCCGTCCAGCAGCAGGTCCTCCCCGGCGCGGGTCAGCCCGGCGAGCTCGGGGAACCGCACGGTCGCGTCGGCGCCGGACCGGGCGCGCAGCCGCAGGCCCGTGGGTGAGCGGTCGGCGAGGATCCGCATGCCGTCCCACTTGACCTCGTGCACCCACCCGTCGCCCTGCGGCACCTGGGTGGTGGGGGTGGCGAGCATCGGACGCATACCTCATCCTGACTGATGGGTATGTGCCATCGCGGGCTAACCAGCGACGAAGGAGCAGGTCATGCGAGCAATCTGGAAGGGCGCGGTCTCGTTCGGCCTCGTCACCGTGCCGGTGCGGCTCTTCACCGCGACCGAGAACCACGACCTGCAGTTCCACCAGGTCCGCAAGAGCGACGGCTCGCGGATCAAGTACAAGAAGGTCGCCGCGGCCGACGGCGAGGAGGTGCCGTTCGCCGAGATCGCCAAGGGCTACGAGTCGCCCGACGGCAAGATGGTGATGATCACCGACGAGGACCTCGCGTCGCTGGACTCCAAGAGCACCAAGGAGATCTCGGTCGAGAAGTTCGTGCCCGCCGACCAGATCGACCCCCTGCTGCTGGACAAGTCCTACTACCTCGAGCCCGACAAGAGCGCGGTCAAGCCCTATGCCCTGCTGCGCGAGGCCCTGCGCTCCACGGATCGTATGGCGGTGGTCACCGTCGCCGTCCGCACACGCCTGTCCATGGCGGTGCTGCGGGTCAAGGACGACGTGATCGTGCTGCAGACGATGCTGTGGCCGGACGAGGTGCGCAAGCCGTCCTTCGACGTGCTCGACGACATCCCGGAGCCCAACGAGCGGGAGGTCAAGATGGCGGACCTGCTCATCGAGTCGATGGTCGACGACTTCGAGCCCAACGACTACGAGGACGACTACCAGCAGGCCGTGCAGGCCCTGGTGGAGCGCAAGCTCGCCGGTGGTGACGTCAAGGCCGCACCCAAGGCCAAGGACGACGACGAGGGCGGCGACGTGGTCGACCTGCTCGCGGCGCTGCAGCGCTCGGTCGACCGGGCCAAGGCGGCGCGGGGCGAGGACACCTCCGCGGACTCCGGTGCGGGGCAGGAGGGCTCGGGGTCGGACGACGGCGCCGACACCGAGGACGACGACGCCGAGGACGACCAGCCCGCGGCCAAGAAGGCGACCGCGCGCAAGGCCCCCGCCAAGAAGTCCGCGAGCTCCACCACGAAGAAGGCCGCCGCCAAGAAGTCCACGGCCAAGCGGACCACCAAGAAGGCCAGCTGAGGTGCCGGAGGGTCACACCATCCACGCCCTGGCCGGGCGGCTCAACCGGGCGTATGCCGGAAAGCCCGTCAGGGGGAGCAGCCCGCAGGGGAGGTTCGCCGACTCGGCCGCGCAGCTGGACGGCGAGGTGCTGATCGGTGCGCAGGCCGCCGGCAAGCACCTGCTGGTGGAGGTCGACGGTGACCGTTGGCTGCACGTGCACCTCGGCCTCATCGGCAACTTCGCCGTGACGCCGTTGGTGGACGGCATACGGCCCGAGGACGTCCCCGTGCAGGGAGAGGTGAGGCTGCGGCTCGCGTCCGACACCCACGTGGCCGACCTGCGCGGGCCGATGGTGTGTGCGCTGATCACGCCGGAGGAGGCGCACACCGTCATCGACCGGCTCGGCCCCGATCCGCTCCGGGCCGACGCCGATCCGGGCGAGGCCTGGGCGCGAATCTCCCGCAGCCGCAAGACGATCGCGGAGCTGCTGATGGACCAGGCGGTCGTGGCCGGGTTGGGCAACGTCTATCGCTGCGAGGTGCTGTGGCGCCACCGCATCGACCCGAACCGCCCCGGCCGCGAGCTGCGCCAGAGCTCCTGGGACACCATCTGGGCGGACCTCGTGCGCCTGCTGCCGCTGGGTGTGGCGTACGGGCAGATCCTCACCCTCGAGCCGCAGGTGGAGGAGGCCGAGCGGCGGCTGGCCGCGGGCGAGGAACCCCCGGTGATCACCGGCCGCTCGCTGGGCACGACCTTCCCGCGGGAGTTCGCGACCTACAAGCGCGAGGGTGAGCCCTGCCCGACCTGCGGCAGCCGCATCCGCACCGCCAAGGTGGCCGGCCGCACCCTCTACTGGTGCGGCCGCTGCCAGCGCCGCCGCTGACGCGATTCATCCCATTGGCCACCTTCGTCGCGTTTCATTGAGTCATGCCCTCCCCCCTCACCCGGCGCGACGCCCTGCGCCTCGGCCTCGGTCTCGGTCTCGGCACCGTCGCCCTCACCTCCTCCGTCACCGCGCCGGCGCACGCCGACGTCTCCGGCCCCAAGGCCGCCACCGGATCGTTCGCCTCGCGCTACCGCGGCGGTCAGGAGACCGTCTGGGAGGTGCTCTACCCGCCCGGCTTCACCCCAGGTGACCGACTGCCGGTCATGATCACGCTCCACGGCAAGGGCGGAAACCACACGACGCCCGAGGGACTGCGCTTCCTGGAGCACGCGGAGACCCTGCGGGCCGAGGGCCTGCGGCCGTTCGCCTGCGTGGGCGTCGACGGCGGCGACACCTGGTGGCACGACCGGGCCGACGGGACGGACAGCGCGGCGATGGTCGTCCACGAGCTGGCCCCGATCCTCGCCGACCTCGGCCTGGACCTGACCCGGCCGGCGCTCTACGGATTGTCGATGGGTGGCATGGGCGCCGTCTGGCTGGCCTCCCGCCTCGGCCCCAACCGGTTGTCGAGCCTCACCATCGCCAGCACCCCGTTCCCCGCGACGTGGGACCGGTTCAGCGGGTCCTACGACTCCCCCGCCGACTTCGCGGTCCACGACATCCGTCGGCACTGGGCGAGCCTGCGGGGGCTGCCGATCCGCGTAGACATCGGCGACCAGGACTCCTTCCTCCAGGAGAACCTCGCGCTCCGACCCCTGGCCGACCCGCAGCCGGAGTTCCACGTCTCCCCAGGCGGGCACGACTGGGACTTCTGGGGCCGGGTGGCGCTGGAGCAGATGCGGTTCATCTCCCGCCGTCTGGTTTGATGCCTAGGCTGGGCACCATGGACCGACGCAGTCTGCTCCGGCTCGCGGGAGGCCTGTCGCTGGCCGGCGCTCTGGGCGCCTGCTCGCGCAACCCGGCCGACGAGGCGGGGTCCGCGACGAGCAGCTCTACTTCTCCGGCCAAGGGAACGATGGCGCCGTCGCCCTCACGACGCTCGCAGCTGGGCGTCGAGTATGTCGATGGAAGCATCAGGTCCAGACACCTCAAGGGTGCCCAAGCGCCATGGTTGGTGCTCTACCCCCCAGACCACCATCCTGGCGACCGGATTCCCGTCCTCCTGACCTTGCACGGCACCGGCGGTGACCAGAGCACACCGTGGGCCCTCCGCTGGCCGGAGACCTCCAGGGCGCTTCAGTCCGAGGGCCTCCCCGGTTTCGCCTGTGCGGGGATCAAGGGCGGGGACACCTGGTGGCATCCGCGGGAAGACGGGACCGACAGCGCTGCCCTGGTCACGGATGAGTTCGCTGCCGTCCTCAGGGGCCTGGGCCTGGATCTGTCCCGGCCAGCCGTCTACGGCTACTCCATGGGCGGCGTCGGCGCGATCTATCTAGGGGCCACGCTGGGCACGCAGCGCGTCTCGTCCGTGGTGGCCGCAAGCACGCCCTTCATCCCGTCCTTCGCAGAGAGCCGCGGAGCGTACGACTCGCAGGCGGACTTCGAGGAGCACAACATCCGTTCCCTGTGGCCACGCCTCGAGGGGCTTCCCGTCCGCATCGACATCGGCGATCAGGACCCCTTCCTCCAGACCAACCGGGACTTCATCCCCACGGCGCGACCTGCCCCTGAGTTCCACGTCAGCCCAGGGGGTCACGACAGCGACTACTGGGGTCGTATGGCCCTCGACCAGTTGAGGTTCGTCGCCCGCCACTTCTGATGCAGCTGTCAGGCGTGAGCGTCGCCACCGTCGAGGGCGCCCGCCTCGTCCTCGGTCCGCAGCAGCCAGAAGGCCCCCGCGAGGGCGAGTACCAGTCCGACGACCACCTGCGGCAGGGCGCCGGGCCGGGTGTGCTCCCCCAGCAACCCGATCCCGAAGGCTGCAGGAAAGACGGTGGCCATGCCGTAGTTGCAGCCCAGCACGGGTGCGGCATGTCCGCGGGCCAGCCCCTTGGTCAGGTGGACCTGGCCGAGCACCATCCCCGCCCCGATCAGGACGCCGGCAACCCAGTTGATCACGGGCAGCTCCCAGAACCTCCAGAGGGGGTGTGCGTGGTCCCCGATCAACAGGCGCGCGCAGATCGCGGAGAAGGAGAAGCCGAAACCTGCCAGCAGCCCGTTGACCACCGGCCCCTCGGGGAGCAGGAGCCCCAGCGCACATGCCGCGGCGCACCCCAGCAGGACGACGACGTCTCGCGACTCGATGGGAGGTGGGGGACCCGTGATGGTCCCCATCCCCAGCGCGGCGATGCCCGCGACGACAGCCAGGACCGCCACCGCGTCCGACGCGCGGAGCCGGCGCACACCCTGCACGTGCTGGATGACGGCGGTCACCGCCAGCGCCGACGTCACGCAGGCCTGCACGATGAGCAAGGGGAGGAAGCGACGCGCAAAGAGGGTGAACAGGAACCCGGCCCCCTGCAGCAGAGTCCCCACCCACCAGCTCCCCGACCGGAGGGCCCCGCCCTCGGCCTGCGAGCCCTTGTGCAACCGAGCCCCCGAGATGCCGTAGGCGAGGACGCCCAGGACGAGCATGACGACGGCAAAGATCACGGGCTCAGGCTAACCCGGTGTCCCCGATTCTCAGGTGCGCCAAGGCAAGCGCGGTTGATGGTTGGGCTCAGCATCCCGGAGAGATCAGGGCCTTGGCCCATCCGCCGCTCTGGTGCACGAGCATGACGGGCAGGTCGTACCCCTCGGTGTGGTCCAGCATGGAGATGCGCCCAGGGAAGCACCGCCCGAGGATCAGCCTCGCTCGCTCGACCTGGGGATCAAACGTGATGACCTGGAGCGAGGTCCAACCGCGCTCCCGCGCCAGTTTCGCCACCGCCCTGGCCTCGCCCTGGGTCGTTGAGGGGACAGGATCGAAGCACACGACCGAGTATGGCTTCTCATGGGCGCACACGTCGGGGACGCGTCCAAGGTCAGCGGGATGGGCCGAGACCACCATCGTGCCGGCGGCACCTTTCCGCATGAGCAGCTCAGCCTGCGTGACCCGCTCGTCGACAGACGGACCGAGCACGACGATGGCGTCCGAGCGACCCACAGGGTCATGGCGCGGGAACAGGATGACCACGACCAGGACGCAGACCATGGCCAGAGCGACACCCAGTGATGCCAGACACCCGATGCGCAAACGGCTGCTCACGGTCCCGCGACCGCGCGTACGACGGACTCCAAGGATCGGCGACGCGCGGTCTCGGCAAGGAGAGCGTGGTCCAGGTCGTCCCACTGCGCCACGTCGATCCGTCTCCCCTGCGCACGCAGTCGAGCCAGCGACTCCGGGCCATGAACATCGACGAAGTGTCGCGCCGCTGCGGCGCCGAATTGCAGGTCGATCCGGGTCGTCGAGGGCGCCACCGACAGGAGCTCGTAGGGGTACTCGGCCAATCCGCGGCGCGCCATCACCCGACGCAGCGGCAGCGGACGGCGGCGAGAGATCTCCCGGACCCGCTTCAACACCTCTTTAACCCGCGTCCGGGCGCCGGGAGCACGAAACTCCTCGTCCGAGTCATCAACCGACCCAGGACTCTCGGTCAGGAATCGCCGCAACAGTGGCTCCTTGAAGAAGTGCGCCACGAATCGCGGATCGGGCTGCCAGACGATGTTGTCGAGGGCCAGGATCCGATCGGGAGCCGCCGTCGCACAGGCGCGCATGAACAGCCAGGCTCCCACGCACAGGCCAACGGCGACGACGGGCCTATCGGTGCGCGCCCGCAGGTCCTGGATCACCGCTGCTACGTCCTCCACGCCCTCTAGGGTGTACGGGTTGGGCTCGACGGGATCGGCGGGGTCTAGGTGGACCCCTAGGCCGCGCCGTTCCGACCTGAGGCAGAGAGCCCCCCGGGCCGCCGCCGCGCGGGCGGCCTCAGCCCACAGCCCGGTGGGGCCGTCCAGGGGCTCGCCGCCAGCGCTCGTGAAGGCGCACCCCCGCACGGTCTCACCCATCGGGCGGGTCTCGATGGCATGGAGCGCGTGGGGACCGACTCGGACGAAGTTTTCGGTGATCGACACCTCGTTGACCGTGAGGGTCGTGGTCGGAGTCTGCTGCCAGGTCGGCAGCGGCGCAGCCGCCGCAGAGGCGTCCTCGAGATCATTGATGATGGCGTCGATGGACGCGTAAGGGATCCGTGCGTAGCGAGGGGCTGCGAAGTAGAGGTGCTCGGCGGCGCCGCGGTCCTCCTCAACACGGCAGCCGACTCGATCGGGCAGGGGGGTCGTCGACTTGGGCGCTGCCAGGCCGTTCAGGTCCCGGACCTGGGCCGGTGTGAAGAAGGACCCGCTGAGCTCTGCCCCCGACTCGCGAGGCATCACGGGGATCTCGGTGCCGAGGACGCGCAGCTTCTGGTGCAGGCGGAGGTATGCACGCCCTGAGATCGGCTCCCACAAGATCGTTCGCCCTGAGAGAGGGCACCCCCATCGGTGCGCGATCGAGGCACCCAGACGCAGCGCCACCAGGTGCACCGGAAGCGCCCCCGCGATCCGTTCAGCCTCCTCGTGCACGCTGGCCAGGTCTTGGACCCACGCCGCCACGAGGTCCGAGCCCTCCACCGGCGCAGAGTTGCCGTCGCCTCGCCAGTCGAACCGGACGCTGGCGAAACCACGCTCCGCGAGACGTAGCGCAAGGGCACGCATCGAACGATAGGACGAGACCCCCTCACGGCCCATGGTCGGGGCCAGGATGACAACCCCGCGCGCCCGTCGGCTCGACGGCATCTCCACCCAGCCGGCTAGCGCCCGACCTGGTCGACCGATCCAGGTTGGTTCCCCCACGGTCGCCATCGTCAGTGTCCCTTCTTGGTTCGTCCATCGTCGGCCCGCGACGTCCCCGCGTCGCGGTGCCCACCCCGCCTTGGTCAGTCTCGCTGGTCGAGGACCCGCCCTCAACTGGCGACCCGATGCAGGCGCTGGCGTAGTGCCAGCCCTGGTGCTCGTCAGTGGCGACGGTCAGCCGCGTGCGTGCGGTACCACTCCACCGTCGTGCGCACCCCCTCCTCAAGGCTGATCTGCGGCTCCCAGCCCGAGCCCCGCAGTGTCGACACGTCCAGCAGCTTGCGGGGTGTGCCGTCGGGCTTCGAGGTGTCCCACTCGATGGACCCCTCGTAACCGACGGCGGCGGCGACGACGCCCGCCAGCTCCTTGATGGTGACATCAGTCCCGGTGCCGACGTTGACCTGCCCCGGACCGTCGTAGTGCTCCAGCAGGTGCAGGCAGGCGGCGGCCATGTCGTCGACGTGCAGGAACTCGCGGCGCGGCGCGCCCGAGCCCCAGTTGGTCACGACCGGAGCACCCGCGGCCGCGGCCTCGTCATACCGCCTGATCATGGCCGGCATGACGTGCGAGCCCGCGGGGTCGAAGTTGTCGCCCGGCCCGTAGAGATTGGTCGGCATGGCGGAGATCCAGGGCAGGCCGTGCTGGCGGCGGACCGCCTGGACGTGCAGGATCCCGGCGATCTTGGCGATGGCATAGGCGTCGTTGGTGGGTTCGAGGTGCCCAGTCAGCAACGAGTCCTCGCGGATGGGCTGCTCCGCGAACTTCGGGTAGATGCAGGAGGACCCCAGAAAGAGCACCCGCTCCACCCCGTGCTGCAGGGCGGCGTCGAGCACGTTGACCTGGATGCGGACGTTGTCCGAGAGGAAGTCCACCGGGTAGGTGTTGTTGGCGAGGATCCCGCCCACCTTGGCCGCAGCCAGGACGACGTAGCGCGGCTTGGTCTCGGCGAAGAAGCTGAAGGTGGCGTCTCGATCTTTCAGGTCCAGCTTCGAGGAGGAGCGCCCCACGAGCCGAGCGAACCCGGAGGACTCCAGGTGTCGCCAGACCGCCGACCCCACGAGCCCGCGGTGGCCCGCGATATACGTCACGGCGTCGCGGTCCAGCGGGCCCGGGGTGTGGTTAACCCCGTCGACGGCCGTCATCGCGCAACCGCCTTGGGGATGTGGCTGCTGGGCCCTCGGGTCGTCGGCGTGTCGATCCAGGGGGTGCCGGCGCAGGCCAGGGCCTCGATGTCGGCGTCCACCATGATTCGCGCGAGCTCCGGGGTGTGGACCTTGGCCTCCCACCCGAGCTTCTCCTTCGCCTTGGAGGCGTCGCCGATGAGCGCGTCCACCTCGGTGGGCCGCAGGTAGCGCTCGTCGAAGCGCACGTGCTCCTGCCAGTCCAGGCCAGCGTGCTCGAAGGCCATCGTCAGGAAGTCCTTGACGGTGTAGTCCTGACCGGTGGCGAGGACGAAGTCCTCCGGCCCGTCCACCTGCAGCATCCGCCACATGCCCTCGACGTACTCCGGGGCGTAGCCCCAGTCGCGGACCGAGTCGATGTTGCCCATGTAGAGGTGCTTCTGCTGGCCGGCCTTGATCGCGGCCACCGCGCGGGTGATCTTGCGCGTCACGAAGGTCTCGCCGCGGCGCGGCGACTCGTGGTTGAAGAGGATCCCGTTGACGGCGAACATGTCGTACGCCTCGCGGTAGTTCTTGGTGATCCAGTACGAGTAGAGCTTGGCGACCCCGTAGGGCGAGCGCGGGTAGAACGGGGTGTCCTCGCCCTGCGGCGGTGGCGTGGCGCCGAACAGCTCGGAGGTCGACGCCTGGTAGAAGCGCGGCCGCACACCCGCGACCCGGATCGCCTCCAGCAGACGGATCGACCCCACCCCCGTCGTGTCCGCCGTGTGCTCGGGCTCGTCGAAGGACACGCGCACGTGGGACTGCGCCGCCAGGTTGTACACCTCGTCGGGGTTGATCTCCCCGACGAGTGTCACGAGCCGGGCGCCGTCGCTGAGATCGCCGTAGTGCAGGAACAGCTTGGCGCCCTCGTCGTGGGGGTCCACGTAGAGGTGGTCGATGCGGTGGGTGTTGAAGGTCGAGGCGCGGCGGATGAGCCCGTGCACCTCGTATCCCTTGCTGAGCAGGAGCTCGGCCAGGTAGGAGCCGTCCTGCCCGGTGATGCCAGTGATGAGCGCGCGCTTGGTCACGTGGTGCCTTCCGAGGGGTAGTGGTGCGAAGAAGTTCAGTGCGAGTCGGCGAGAGTCGGCGCCGTGACGGCCCGGCGACGCTCGACGAGACCCTGCAGCCACGCCGAGAAGCCAGAGATGGCCGACGCTGCCGAGAGGTTCGCCGCCGCGAAGGCGGTGGCGGACTCGACATACCTGCGAGAGCCGTCAGGATCGGCGACAAGCGCTTCGACGGTGCTCAGCATGAGGGCCGGGTCCCCTGCCGGTATGACGGGCCCGGCGTCCGCCGCCCGCACCTCGTCGGCGCAGGAACCGTCGTCCGATGTCGCGGCCACGACGGGACGACCCACGCGGAAGTAGGACGTCAGCTTGCTCGGCACGGCCATCTCCTTGACGCCGGCCTTCTCGTTGACCAGCAGCACGTCTGCGGCCTCCAGGGCGGCCCGGAACTCGCCGTCAGGCAGCGCCGGGGCAAACGTCAGGTTGGCGCAGCCGGCGCCCAGCTCCTCCAGCCGGGCACGCTGGTTGCCGTCGCCCACCAGCACGAACATCACGTCCGACTGCTGCTGCTGAGCCAGGCGAGCCGCCTCGACGACGTTCTCCAGGCCCTGCTTGGCGCCCATGTTGCCGGCGTGCAGCGCGATCGGGCGGTCGGGGTCCCCTGCCAGCGTGGCCCGCATCTGGCGGACATCGACGCCGTGCGGGTCGGTCCGCAGGTGAGCCCAGTTTCGGTTGACGACCACCTTGCTCCCGTCGACCCCCACCTCCTGCACCACGTAGCGCCGGAACCGCTCGTGGATCACCGACACCCCGTCGGCCAGACCCAGCACCCCACGCTCCAGGATCTTGAACGCCGCAGCCGCGACCGCGCCGGCGCTCCCCAGCTCGGCCAGCCCGGTGGAGTACATGTCCTGCACCCAGATGGCGGTGCGAGGGCGCCCTGGGCTCATTCGGGCGCGGACGAGCGCGAAGCCGGACGAGATCAGCGCCGGGCTCACGGTCAGTACCAGGTCGGGCCTGCCCCACCGCGCCAGCACGGTGTGGACGCCGAAGGTCAGCTCCATGACGGCCCGTCCGAGGCCGGGGCCACCGTCGGAGCTGGGGATGGTGTGCCACAGCCGGGTCACCGGCACCCCGTCGACGACCTCGTCCCGGCGACGTCCCGTGAAGCCCGTGTAGTTGGTCCAGCTCGGGTAGTGCGGGATGCCCGCGATGACGCGGACCTCGTGCCCGAGGTCGACGAGGCCCTGGGCGAGACCGGCCGTGTACGGCGCCGTGCCGGACGGCTCGGGCGCATAGTTCAGGCAGACGATGAGGATCTTCATGACGGGTGGCGGTCCTTAGCTGGTGCGGGTGGTGACGTCACGGTAGGTGTGCTCGAGCTGAGCCACGACGGCCTCCATGCCGAGCTCGACGCGGATGGCGTCGCGCGCGTGGGCGCCGGCCTGCTCTCGCAGCACCGGGTCGGATAGCAGCCGGTCCACCGCATGGGCCACGCCGGCCGGGCCCTCGGGGGCGACGGCGCCGGCGGATCGGCGCGCGATGATCGGGGCCAACCCGCACGAGTTGGTCACCACCACCGGGCGCCCGAGCGACATCGCTTCCAGCACCGACATCGGGTAGGGCTCGTCCACGGACGGGAGGACGTAGATGTCGGCGGCACGCATCGCGGCAGCGGTCTGGTCGGGCGGGAGCGGACCGTCCCAGACGAGCCGGTCCCCGAGACCGCTGCGGGCGATGGCAGCCCTGACCTCCTCGCCCAGACCTTCGTCCGGCCCGACCATGCGGAACCTCACGCCGGGGTGGCGCGGGGCGAGCCGGACCGCCATCTCCACGAAGTCGAGGGGACGCTTGCGCGCCTGGACGCGGGCGAGGAAGAGCACCCGCGGAGCCGCGCCGGTCAGGGAAGGTAGCGGGGTCCGCGGTGGCAGGTCGATGCCGTTGCGGAGATGCTCGAGCCGCAGCGGGGTGGCGACCTCCTGCAGGCTCTCGCGCTCGGCATCGGTCAGGTAGTAGACGCGTCCGGCACCGCGGAGAACCCGACGGGTCATGGTCAGGTCCAGGGGGCCTGCCAGCGGGTTGCGGGAGGGGATGACCATCCCGTGTGTCTGCAGGACGTACGGCCGCCGCCGCAGGTGCGTCGCCAGCGCTGCGGGCAGCGTGACGAGGTCGCGGGCGAGGTGGACGTGGACGGCGTCGGCCGTCGCACCGGCTCGGGCGACGAAGGACACCAGCCCTGGGCTGGCCAGCCCGTAGAAGCTGCCAGGCATCGGTGCGACCGCGTGGAAGAGCCGGACCCGGACACCGTCCACCTCCCTCGGGACCGGGTCGTAACCCCAGCTGCCCGCCGCCAGGACCACGTCGTGGCCAGCGTCGCGCAGTGCCCGGCACTGGGCGAGGGCCACGCGGGTTGGTCCGCCATACTCGCCCTGCGGGCTGACGAGCGAGACGACCTGCAGCACCCTCACGCCGACCGCACCTTCGCCTGGGGGGCCAGCACGCGGGCTCCCGGCTCGACGTCCTTGACCACCAGGGCGGTGGCTCCCACGACCGCGTCCCGACCGATCGTGACGCCTCGCAGGATGGTGGCTCGCGTGGCGATCCAGGCGCCGTCCTCGACGTGGATCGGCGCGTTGTCGAACTCGAAGGCCGGGTTGTCGGCCTGGTGGCTGCCGGTGCACAGCAGCACGCCCTGGGAGATGCACACGTCGTCGCCGATGGTGATGGGCTCGAGGTTGAGGAGCCAGGCCCCCACCCCGACCCAGCAGTCGCTGCCGATGCGCAGCTTCCACGGCCAGTGGATGCGGACGTCGTGCCGGAGCAGGACCCCGGTCCCGATCTCAGCCCCGAAGGCACGCAGCACGCGGACCCGGAACCGGCTCGGGACGAGCACCGACCTCAGCAGCGGCTCCAAGAGGACCCAGGCGGCACAGACCGGCAACGGTCGCCCCTTGTCGTACCCGAACCCGGTGAAGGTCGACAAGCGACGTCGAACGGGCACGGGCGTCTCCTCAAGGCTCAGCAGAAAGGGCCGGCAAGGCCTGGCCCGAACGTTGCGGGACCCAGCCTATGGGCAGGGGCCGCATCATTTGAGCACTTTCAAGGCCGCCGCAAGCATCAAATCTGAAATGTCACAGATAGTAGCCGCCTGAGTGCGATCGGCTACTTCTTCGCCCTGAGGCCTAGCCTCCTAGCCGGACGAGGAACCCAAAGTGGGTGGCTGGGTGCACATTTGCCACCAACCGCGGCGGAAAACATAATAGTCAGGGTGCGACGCCAGGCTCTTGTCGAGCGTCACGACAAGGGGGACCGGTGGAGCAGAGACCGCAGCGGGCGATGTTGGCTGGCGGATCGCTGGGCGTGCTTCTGTGCGTCATCGTCCCGGCGCTACTAACGATAGGCACCCAGACCGGCTTTTGGAGTCCCGCCCCATGGCCCGCGGTCGGTGTGATGATCTTGGCGGGAGCCCGTTATTCATGGATCATTGCTTCAGCATCCCGCCACCTTTACGAGATGGTCTTGTGGCTCTTCACCTATGTGTTCCTGGGTTGCGCACCCTTCGTCCAACAGCGACTGGGCGACGAGATCGGCACCACCCCAAGGCTCGACTCCCACTATGTCGACGGGGCGTGGGGCATCGTCTATGCCGGGATGCTGGCGGCGGTGGCTGGCAGTGCTGCTGGCCGGCGGGTTCCGCTGGAGACTGCGTCGTCCCTCCCAGCGATCAGCCCTCGTCGCACGGCGGCGCTGAGCCTGTTCTCTTTCGCCATGAGCATCATCTACGTGTGGAAGGTGGGTCCGGCGAGTCTTTTTCTCAACCGCTATGCCTTCGGCGCAGTGCAGGAGACGGCATTCCCCAACGCGGTAGTGGGGGCACTTGTCTTCGGGTGGGCCAGCATGGGCCTGCTGGTGGCGCTGGTCGGTCAGATCCAGCTCTTCCGTCTGTCGACAGGCCGGGCCAAAGCGCGCTGGCTGGCCGGCGCCTGGGTCACCGGAATCGCTCTCGCCTATCTCAACAACCCTCTGAGCAGCCCTCGCTTCATGGTTGGGACGGTCTTCCTCGGTGGCCTCGCGGCCGTGGGTGGCTACGCCACTCAGCGCCGATTCCGCGCGGTGGCGGGGTCTGCGCTCGTGGGCATGCTTATGGTCTTCCCGCTTCTCAACGTCTTTCGGGGATCGACAAGCATCGGCGGCTCCGGCCACGCCTTGAGCGCACTACAGTCGGGTGACTTCGATGCGTTCGCGCAGATCGTCAATACCGTCGACTACGTGGCTCACGAGGGCCTTACCGGGGGGCGCCAGCTCGCCGGGGTGTTCTTGTTCTGGGTGCCACGCACCGTATGGCCCGACAAGCCATTCGACACCGGCATCCTTCTCGCCAACTATAAATCATATGGTTTCACTAACCTGTCCGCTCCGCTATGGTCGGAATTCTATATCAATTTTGGCATCGCCGGAATTGTGATCGGGTTCTTCCTGGTGGGAATGATGGCACGCACGCTGGACCGCAAACATCATGTGCAACTGCTGCACCACGCCGCGCCCGGGATCGCGGGATGCATATTTCCGTTCTACTCATTGCTATTGATCCGGGGATCCTTGCTGCAGGCTGCCTCCCTTTTTGCGGTTGCAGCGGTCGCCATCTGGTGGGTTTCGGCGCGATCACCTCGCGACGTCCCTGACGATGATCCGCATCCCCTCCTAGGCTCGAGAAGGAGACATCATGCCTGAGATCCGGTCCGTCGAGGGGCGTTTCCCTGCCGGACTCGTCCGAGAGGTTCTACGTCGGCACTTGACGTGGCTCTGCCTGGCCGTCCTGATAGGAGGATCCCTAGGCTGGCTCACCAAGGCGTTGCACTCCGTGACCTACACCTCAGAAGTCCGGAGCTCGGTGCGGTTCGTCGCCACCTCCCCCACAGCACAACCGCCCAGCGCGGACTTGCTGCAAGGCAGGGTTCTGTCCTACAAGGACCTCGCCGGCAGCGACGAGATCGCGACCAGGGTGGCCGGGCAGCTGAGGCTGCCGCGCAGCCCGGACGATCTGCTCAGGTCGATGTCCTTCACGGCTCCTACCGGCACCAGCGACATCATGGTGCGGGCGACGTCCACAGATCCCGCGGAGGCCCAGCGTCTCGCCGATGCCTGGGCGGCTCAGTTGACGGCAAAGGTCGCGGAGGTGGAGAAGCTGGCGGTCTCCCCCGGCGGATCCATTCGACTGGTGCGCATCAGCGCACCGAGCGCCCCGATGGGCGACGATGGTCTGGGCGCCGCGGCCCATATCGCCCTCGGCGCCACGCTCGGCCTGATCACCACGGCCGGGCTGCTCCTGCTGAACACCCTGCTGCGGCCGCGCATCTACTCGGCTCAGCAGCTCAGAGAGTTCGTTGGAGTTCCGGTCCTGACCGCCGTCCCCCACCTGCCGGAGTTGGACGTGGCTGACCCGGGGACGTCCCACGCCGATCGCCAGCTCATGGAGGCCAGGTCCTTGCTGACCAGCCGACTGCGCGACGACGGTCACCCGGTTCTGCTGGTCCTTCCCGACCGGACCGGCTCGGGGGCTAGCACCATCGCCGGGTGGGTGCTTGCCGACCGGCTGGACGACGGTCACGAGGCGCACCTCCTCGAGCTGCGGGACGCACGGCCCACCCTCGCGGGCCGCTCCGCGGACTGCACGCTCGTCCTGGACGCTCCGGCCGCGTCCGAGTCGGCCCTGGCGCAGTCCGTGGCGCCCAACGTCGATGCAGTGATCCTCGTGGTCGACTCCCGTCGGGCACGGCTGAAGGACGTCGAGGATGCCGTCACACGGTTGGTCGACGCCGGAGCTCCGATGGTGGGTCTCGTTGTCAACCACATCGGCCGTACCCGGCAGGCTGCTCGTGCCTACGAGGTTCCCTGGCCCGCGAGCGAGGTCCCACGGGGCTGACGCGGGGTCCGGGGACCTCAGCCGTCCTGAAGGACGACGAGTCGGCCAAGGTCCTCGGGCCCCAGGAGGTTGCTCACCAGCCGTCCTTCTTTCTCGTCGGTAGCGATCACGGCGCCCCCCTCCGCGATCCACGAGCTGCTGCCGAGCGTGTCGTCGAGGGACCTGCAAACGGCGACCACCATCACGGGGCGTCCTGGCTCGTGCGGACGTACCTGCTTCAGCCGGCTGAGCACCTCGTTGGCGACCAGTCCGTCCCAATCGACGACCCATACCGGCTCGTTCCGGACGCCCTCTCCCGAGGGCAGTTGCGCCGTCATCAGCTCGCGCCACGTGATCGGATCGAGGTCGCCAGCAGCCACCCTGTCCATTAGGGCAACCACGTAGTGCCCGGTCTCGGCAAGCACGAGAGAGATGTTCACGCCGTGGCGTTGGTCATGGTCATCGCCAAGCACCACGACGGTTCGCGCCTCATCCGTTCGTGGCCCACCGAGCAGCGGGGCGACCAGCGCTCGATAGGCGCCCGCCCGAGGACCCCGGCGCCCGACGGCAACCACGGCCTCGTCCGTTTTGTCCGCCCCGGGGATCACGTGGTGCCGCGCCGTACGGCGGGCCCGCTCACGTAGTCGGCTCAGGAGGCTGCCGACGAGCCAGCCCACTCCCGCGCCTACGGCGGCCCCCATCAAGACCCACACCGATCTCTTGGGCGACGTCGGTCCGGGGGGTGCCGACGCTGCGCGCAGGACGCGAGCCTCGACAAGTGGGCCTCCACCCCGGGACGACTTCGGGGATATCGCTTCCACCGTCGCGATGAGGGAGCGCTGCGCGCCATCGGCGATTCTCATAGCCTCCTCGGCGGAGGAAGCGCGCGCGGAGACATCGATGATGGCTGTGTTGAGCGTGGCCTTGCCGGAGACCCTCCCGCTGAGCTGGCTCGCGCTTTCGGACAAGCCAAGCTCCTTCACGACGCGTCCTAGGACGAGCGGTGTCCCCACCATCTCGGCGTACGTCTGGACCTGGGTCTGCATGTAGGTCGAATTGGCCATGGCATCGCTGCCCACAGACGTCTCTCCCGGGGTGAGCAGGACGCTTCCCGACGCCGCATAGACGGCGGGTTGTCCACGGACGGCGATGCCGCCGAGCAGCCCGCCCAGGACGGCGCAGGCGCCCGCAACCACTGCCGGCAGCAGCCATCGTCGGACCCGCTCATCGGACAACAGAGGCATACACACTCCTGGTGGGAACGTTGCGAAGAAGGGCAGTGAGGACGGGCGCCCCGAACGGCAGCAGCACGACCATGCTGATCAGTCTCCAGAACATCCTGGACGGGTACTGGATCGAGATCAGCATTGACAGCAGGACCAGTGCGAGGACCATGGCGGTCCCGATGGGCAGTCCGCGACGCCTGAAGACCTCGGTGGCCACGCCGGCATACCCGGTGATGCTGGCGAAGAGTAGGACCTGGGCCAAGGGCCCGAGCGCGCCGTACCACTCACCGGCGAACGACAGCGGGATCCACTCGTAGGGCCAGAACCGTTCGGCAGAGAAGGGGTCCACGGCGGAGGCAAGCCCGGAGGGCAAGGGGTTGGCGTTCACGAGCAGGACGTCTGCGCCGGGGGTATAGGCCACCGAGAACTCCGTGATGACCGTGGACGCGGAGATCGAAGAGCCCAACCACTGCACGGGGGCCACCCACGCGGCTGGATCGCCCAGCTGGGGCACCTGCGGAGAGCTGAGGTTGGTCAGATACATGCTGAGGCCGTGGGGGGTCGACCGGACCAAGAGTGTCAAGGCGAAGTCCGCCAGGCAGACGTAGACGAAGGGATAGGTGAGACCGGCGGCGACGATCCCCCAACGCCACGAACGCCGGTGGATGGCCCACTGCAGGAAGAGTCCGAAACCCAGGACGGGAAAGAGCAGCGAGACCCGGGAACCCAGCGACGAGGTGAGGACGAACCAGGCCCCAGCCAGTGCGTAGGCCATCAACCGGTCGCGACGAGTCGGGGCTTGCCGGGCGGTCGCCAGCCCCGCCACCCCCACCAGTGGCCCCAGCAGACTGGCGATGTTGGTAAACGCCTTGATGCCGTCACTCTCGAGGTACACCGCGCGGTACCACAGGCTTGGGCCGGCGCCGAGGCACCACATCAGCAGCAGGACGACGGACGCCCAACGCACCAGACGCGCCACGCGATCGACTCCCAGGGGAGCCACTTTGGGGGCTGGAGGCACGAACACCGCAACCAGGACGCCGCCGAGGAAGGATCCGACGGCGGCGAACAGGAATGCCTGAGCCGCCTCCGAGTCCAGTGACACGTCGGTGATGTAGTTGGTCGGCAGGCCGGACCCGTTGCGCACCCTGGCCCAGTTCCACACGTGGGGGCTCGCCGCCGCCACGTGAATCGGCCCCGGTTCTCCGCCGCTCCTATAGTGGCTGAGCCTGGAGGGCCAGGTCAGCGTAGTGGGCGTGTTCGGCCTGCACGGGTGTGATGTTACCGATGGCTGAGTGCAGGCGGCGGTTGTTGTACCACTCGACCCAGGCTGCGGTGGCGAACTCCACATCGGCGATGGTCCTGTAGGGGCCATTTTGAAAGATGTTCGTGCGGATGCACTCGGTCTTGTACAGTCCGTTTCCGCTCTCCATGAGGGCATTATCATAAGCATCCCCGACCGAGCCGATGGAGGCCGCGATCTTCGCCAGCTCTAAATG
>NZ_AUFG01000045.1 GCF_000426385.1 Arsenicicoccus bolidensis DSM 15745 | reverse complement strand
CGACGAGCCTCGGCGGGGTGGAGTCACTGCTCGAGCGCCGTCGCCGTCACGCCAACGAGCCCGTCGTCGTGCCCGAGGATCTCGTCCGCCTGTCGGTCGGGATCGAGGACGTCGAGGACCTGTGGCGCGACCTCGACCAGGCACTGCGCAGCGTGTGACACCTGGCCCCGCGTCGTCGAGCCGGGCACCCGCGCCGCTGACTCGGGTCGCCGCACCCGTCTCACCCTGCAACCCGAGACCACCTCGCCAGCGCGACGCCGCGCCAGGCACCCGCGCCGCTGACTCGGGTCGCCGCACCCGTCTCACCCTGCAACCCGAGACCACCTCGCCAGCGCGAGACCGGCCCCTCGAACCTAGCGGCGCTCCTCCTTGCGGGCCCGCGACATCAGCTGCGTGACGACCTCGATGGGGTCGCGCCCGTCGTGGACCACGGCAGCGACCTGCTCGACGATCGGCATGTCCACCTCGACGCTGCGCGCCAGCGCCAGGATCGACTCGGCGGACTTGACGCCCTCGGCGACCTGGCGGGTCTCGGCGACGACCTCGTCGACGGTCATGCCCTGACCGAGCTTGACCCCGAAGGAGTGGTTGCGCGACAGGGGCGACATGCACGTGGCGATGAGGTCGCCGACGCCCGCGAGCCCCGAGAAGGTCAGCGGCTTGGCCCCCAGCCGCACGCCGAGCCGCGTGGTCTCGGCGAGGCCGCGGGTGATGATCGAGGCCTTGGAGTTGTCGCCCATGCCCAGGCCCTCGGCCATGCCGACGGCGAGGGCGACGACGTTCTTGGTCGCGCCGCCAAGCTCGCACCCCACGACGTCGGTCTCGGTGTAGGGACGGAAGTAGGGGGTCGCGCAGGCGTGCGCCACCGCCTCGGCCGTGGCCTTGGAGGTGGACGCCACGACGCTGGCGGCGGGGTCCCGGCGGACGATCTCGCGCGCCAGGTTGGGGCCGGTCACGACCGACACGCGGTCGGGGTCGACGTCACCGACCTCGCAGATCACCTCGGACATGCGTCGACCGGTGCCCAGCTCGATCCCCTTCATGAGGGACACGTGCAGGGCGTCGGCCGGCAGGTGCGGACGCCACCCGTCGAGGTTGGCCCGCAGGCTCTGGGACGGCACCGCCAGCACCACGATCTGGGCGCCGTCGAGCGCCGCGGCCACGTCGTCCGTCGCGGTGATGCGGCGGGACAGGGTCAGGCCGGGGAGGTACTGGCCGTTGGTGTGGTGCCGGCGGATCTCGTCGGTCACCTCGGCGCGGCGACCCCACATGGTGACGTCGTTGCCGGCGTCCCCCAGGATCATCGAGAAGGCCGTCCCCCAGCTGCCCGTCCCGAGCACCGCGACCCGCCGCGCGGGAGAGGTGGTGCTCACTCGGACTCCCCGTGACGGCGCATGTCATAGCGGGTCGGCGGGGCGGTCTCGCCGCGCAGCTGCTCCAGCAGGCCGATGACGTCGCGCATGACGCGGTCGGTCGCCTCGCGGACGACCTCGCCGGTGACGGGACGACCCTGCAGGTCGGAGAGGTCCACCGGTGGGCCGGCGAGCACCCGCATCGTCTTGCGGGGGAACGGCCGAAGCTTGCCGGAGTAGGGCGCCAGCAGCTCCTGGACGCCCCACTGCGCCACCGGGATCACCGGGCATCCCGTCTCCAGCGCGATGCGGGCGGCGCCGGTCTTGCCGGTCATCGGCCACATCTGCGGGTCGCGGGTGATGGTGCCCTCGGGATAGATCGGCACGGTCTTGCCCTGCTGGATGGCGGTGATCGCCGCTCGATAGGCCTCGATCGCGCGACCGGTGTTGCGGTAGACGGGGATCTGCCCGGCCTGCCCGATCAGCCGACCGAAGAACGGGACCCGGAACGCCGCGTCCTTGGCCAGGAAGAACGGCGGGCGGCCGTTGTCGTAGAGGAAGTGCGCCAGCATGATGAAGTCCAGGTGGGACACGTGGTTGCAGCAGACCACCACACCGCCCGGCCGGTCCAGGTGCTCGGCGCCCCGCCAGTCCCGCCTCGTCAGCGGCACCACGCCGGACTTGGCGATCGCGACGCACACGCGATAGGCCCACGGCAGCCGCACCCTCGGCGATCGACCCACGTCAGTCCCTTCGACAGGCGGGCGGCCGGGAGCTCCCGGCCAGGTGGCCCGCCGACACATCTTCGCGGAGCGTCCCGCGTGCTGTCGACCTCAGCGCACCGCGCGCCGCGCCTGCCAGACTGCAGGTGATGTCCGCTCACACCTCCCCCGCGCCCGCCGTCCCCTGGCGAGTCGTCGTCCCCGTCAAGGACACCCGCCTGGGCAAGTCCCGACTCCAGCCGCCCGACGGGGTCCCGCGCAACCTGCTCGCCATGAGCCTGGCCCTCGACACGATCAACGCCGTCCGGCACTGCGTGGGTGCCGCGGCGGTGGTCGTGGTCACCTCGGACGCCGCGCTCGAGTCCCACGCCCGCGCCTGGGAGATCCCGGTCGTGCCGGACCCCGGGGACGGCCTGGACGCAGCCCTGCGGGCCGGCGCCTCGTATGCCGAGGAGCGCGCCGCCGCCTCGGGCCTGCCCGCTCCCGGGGTCGCCGCGCTGCTCGGGGACGTGCCCGGCATGCACCCGGACGACCTGGCCGCCGCGCTGCGTCTGGCCGAGGGGGTCGACCGCGGCTACGTCCCCGACCACGAGGGCACCGGGACGGTGCTGCTGACGGCGAGGCCCGGGGTCGCGCTGGACCCGGCCTTCGGCGCCGGCTCGGCGGCCCGGCACGGCGCTGGTGCGGTGGACCTCACGACGCTCGGCCCGGTGCCGGAGCGCTTCCGCCTGGACGTCGACGACCGGGCGTCGCTGGCCCGGGTGGCGGCGATCGGGGTGGGTCGGCATACGGCCATGGTCCTCTCGCTGGGGACCCCCGAGCCCTCAGCCGCCCAGCAGGCCCAGGGTCAGCGCTGAGGCCGTCACGGCGAGGACCGCGCAGGCGGCGCCCGCCAGCGCCAGGCGCCACAGCCGCCAGCGCACCCCGGCCGTGCGGCAGCGCTGCAGCCACAGGAGGGTCGCCAGGGAGGCCCAGGGGGTGACGAGAGGACCGACGTTCGCACCGACGAGCACCGCCATTAGGCGGGTGGGTTCGCCCACCCCCGCCGGCTCGAGCGCCAGGTAGGCCGGCAGGTTGTTGACGACGTTGGCAGCGACCGCCGTCACCCCGGCCACGCGCAGCAGGTCCCCGGTGCTGGATCCCGTGCCGGCCAGGGCCACCAGTCCGTCGAGGTGCCCGGCCCCGTGGGCCCAGGCCACCACCGTCGTGAGGACCGCGAACCCGGCGACCGTCCCGAGGGGCGGTCGTGGGTGGTTGCCTGCCTGGGGCAGGCAGAGGGGGCAGGACGCCGACGCACGACGAGGGGGCGCCACCGATCGTGGCGCCCCCTCGTCGGGCTGTGCGGTGCCGGAGGTCGCTACTTCTTCGGGGCGGCCTTCTTGGCGGCGGAGCGGGCCGCGGGGCGCGGGGTGGCGACCTTGGCGGCCGAGGTCTTCTTGGCCGTGCTCTTGGCAGCCGTGCTGGTGGCCTTCTTGGCGGTCGTGCTGGTGGCCTTCTTGGCCGTCGTGCTCTTGCTCGTCGTGCCCGCGCTGGCGCGCTTGGCCGGTGCCGCCTTGGTGGTGGCCTTCTTCGCGGTGGCCTTCGTGGCCGGGGCGGCGGTCGTGGTGGCGCCGAGCGCCGAGGCGGAGTTGGCGCGAGCGCCGGCGACGCCGGCCTTCGGCAGCTTCTTGGGGTCGGAGACGACGTCCTTGAACTGCGTGCCCGGGCGGAACTTCGGGACGTTGGTCTTCTTGATGCGCACGGACTCACCGGTGCGCGGGTTGCGTCCCGTGCGGGCCGCACGCGCGGCGCGCTCGAAGGTGCCGAAGCCGGTGATCCCGACCTTGCCGCCCTTGGCCACCTCACGGATGACGACGTCGACGAGGGCCTCGACCGCGTCGGACGCGGCCTTGCGGCTACCCAGACGGTCCTCGAGGGCGTCGAGCAGATCTGCCTTGTTCACGATTCCTCCACGAATCCCGGTGTACGCCCGGTGGTTACCGGTCGTCGCAGGTCAGCTCGCCGCAACAGCCCTGTACGGCAACGACGTTCGACCTTGCATCGACGGTAGGGGCAAGGAGTCGCGGCGTCCACGATTTGTCAAACTTGGCGCCGTTGCAGGGCAACGACATTGGCCCCCGGGAACCGGTTCGCACCGACGACCAGGTGGGGGCACCACCTCCGGTCACCGGCCTGCCCGACCGGGTCGGCCGGCTGACCTGGTCGGCGTGGAAGTTGTTGATCGACAAACGACTTCGCGGTATGCCGAGATCGCGGCGGGCACCTCGACATCCCCGATCCGAGACACCGAGGAGCGCTGCCGGCGGCGCGTCCACGCCCTCGTGGACGCGCCGTCCGCCCCTTGAAATCCGTTGTCCGCCACCGGGCGTGGCGTTACGCCGTCCGGGTGAGGGGCCCCGGCGGCTAGACCGTCGTGCGGGGCTTGTAGGCCGGCCGATCCGCCTCGTAGGCCTCGATCGCGTCCTCGTGCCGCAGCGTCAGGCCGATGTCGTCGAGCCCCTCCAGCAGCCGCCAGCGCGTGTAGTCGTCGACCTCGAACGGCGCGACGATGTCGCCGCAGGTGATGGTCTTGTCCCGCAGGTCGACGGTGATCTCGGTGCCCGGGTCGTTGTCCAGCGCCTTCCACAGCAGGTCGACGTCGCCCTGGGACACGACGGCCGTGAGCAGCCCCGCCTTGCCTGAGTTGCCGCGGAAGATGTCGGCGAAGCGGCTCGAGACCACCACCTTGAAGCCGTAGTTCATCAGCGCCCAGACCGCGTGCTCGCGCGACGAGCCGGTGCCGAAGTCGGGTCCGGCGACCAGGACCGAGCCCTCGGCATACGGCGCCTGGTTGAGGACGAAGGTGGGGTCGCTGCGCCAGGCCGCGAAGAGGCCGTCCTCGAAGCCCGACCGGGTGACCCGCTTGAGGTACTCCGCCGGGATGATCTGGTCGGTGTCGACGTTGCTGCGTCGCAACGGGACTCCGACCCCGGTGTGCGTGGTGAAGGCATCCATGGCGGGCTCCTCAGTGGCTGGCCGGCTCGCGGGCCGGCTCCAGGTCGGCGGGGCTGGACAGGGTGCCGCGGACGGCGGTGGCGGCGGCGACGGCCGGCGAGACCAGGTGCGTGCGACCGCCCTTGCCCTGGCGCCCCTCGAAGTTGCGGTTGGAGGTGGAGGCGCTGCGCTCCCCCGGGGCCAGCTTGTCGGGGTTCATCGCCAGGCACATCGAGCAGCCGGGCAGGCGCCACTCGGCCCCGGCCGCGGTGAACACCGCGTCCAGGCCCTCGGCCTCGGCCTGCAGCTGCACCCGGGCCGAGCCGGGCACCACGAGCATGCGCACGGACTCGGCGACCCGACGGCCGGCCAGGACCCCGGCGACCTCGCGCAGGTCCTCGATCCGGCCGTTGGTGCAGGACCCGACGAAGACCGTGTCGACCGCGATCTCCTTGAGCGGCTGCCCCGCTCGCAGACCCATGTACTCCAGCGCGCGCTGGGCGTTGGCCTTGTCGTTGTCGTCACCGAGCTGCTCGGGGTCGGGGACGGACGCCGACAGCGGCAGGCCCTGACCGGGGTTGGTGCCCCAGGTGACGAACGGCGACAGCTGGGTCGCGTCGATCGTGACCTCGTGGTCGAAGGTCGCGTCGTCGTCGGTGCGCAGCGAGGTCCACGCCTCGACGGCGGCGTCCCAGTCGGCGCCCTGCGGCGCGTGCGGCTTGTCCTTGAGGAAGTCGAAGGTCACCTCGTCGGGGGCGATCATGCCGGCGCGCGCGCCCGCCTCGATCGACATGTTGCAGATGGTCATCCGCGCCTCCATCGACAGGCTGCGGATGGCGGAGCCGCGGTACTCCAGCACGTAGCCCTGACCGCCACCGGTGCCGATCTCCGCGATGACGGCGAGGATCACGTCCTTGGCCGTGACGCCGTCGGGCAGCTCGCCCTCGATGTTGATCGCCATGGTCCGGAAGGGCTTGAGGGGCAGCGTCTGGGTGGCCAGGACGTGCTCGACCTCGGAGGTGCCGATGCCGAAGGCCAGCGCCCCGAAGGCGCCGTGCGTCGAGGTGTGCGAGTCGCCGCACACGACCGTCATCCCGGGCTGGGTCAGGCCGAGCTGCGGGCCCACGACGTGGACGATCCCCTGCTCGGCGTCGCCCATGGGATAGAGGCGGATGCCGAACTCCTCGCAGTTGCGGCGTAGAGTGTTGACCTGGGTCAGGCTCACCGGATCGGTGATCGGGCCCGGTGTGGTGGGGACGTTGTGGTCCTCGGTCGCGAGCGTCAGCTCCGGGCGGCGCACCGCGCGCCCCTCGAGCCGCAGCCCGTCGAAGGCCTGCGGGCTGGTCACCTCGTGCAGCAGGTGCAGGTCGATGTAGAGCAGGTCGGGCTCGCCGTCAGCACGGCGGACGACGTGGGCGTCCCACACTTTCTCGGCAAGGGTGCCGCTCATGAGATTCCTCCGGCTTTGCTGGCTGTGACGGCGCGAATGGGCTTGCGTGGACGGGCTGACCGCCCCTCTCCCTGGCAGGCTGTCTCATCTCGACCGGCTCCGGATTTGCGTCTCAGGCTGCGAGACGGCAGTATCACCCTATGGACAACTCTTCTGGAGTCGGCGTTCTGGACAAGGCCGCCGTCGTGCTCGGAGCGCTGGAGGCCGGACCGGCCACGCTGGCCCAGCTGGTCGCCGCCACCGGCCTGGCCCGCCCCACCGCCCACCGTCTCGCGGTCGCCCTCGAGCACCACCGCCTCGTCGCCCGCGACATGCAGGGCCGCTTCGTCCTCGGCCCCCGCCTCGCAGAGCTGTCCAGCGCCGCCGGCGAGGACCGCCTCCTCGCCGCCGCCGGCCCGGTCCTCGGGGCGCTGCGCGACCACACCTCCGAGAGCGCCCAGCTCTTCCGCCGCCAGGGCGAGCACCGCATCTGCGTCGCCGCCGCCGAGCGCCCGATGGGCCTGCGCGACTCCATCCCCGTCGGCGCCTCCCTGTCCATGCTCGCCGGGTCCGCCGCGCAGGTCCTGCTCGCGTGGGAGGAGCCCGACCGGCTGCACCGCGGCCTGCAGGGCGCCAAGTTCACCGCCACCACCCTGTCGGGCGTCCGCCGCCGTGGCTGGGCCCAGAGCGTCAGCGAGCGCGAGCTCGGCGTCGCCTCGGTCTCCGCGCCCGTCCGGGGCCCCTCGGGGCGCGTCGTTGCGGCCGTCTCCATCTCGGGGGCCATCGAGCGCATCTCGCGCCAGCCCGGCCGCCTGCACGCCGCCACGGTCGTCGCCGGCGCCAACAAGCTCACCGAGATCCTGCGCCGCACCTCCTCCGTCTGACCTCCCTCAGGTAAGCACGTCCGCCCGGGTCAGCCCGCCGGGCGGACGTGACGACCTGAGGTAGGCACGTCCGCCTGGGTTCGCACGCCATGTCGCCGTGACGACCTCGGGTCGGTCCATGGCGCGAGCCGCCCGGCGGGTCACGGCGACCGCTCAACGATTCGGCGGCCCCACCTCGCGCTCTCCCGTCCTACGTTGGTCGCAGGCTTCCGCCATACATCCGACTCGACGAGGAGCGACGATGACCGCTGCGACCGAGACCTTCCGCGAGGCCCGGGACCTGCTCCTGGACCTGCGCACCGACTACGCCGCCGCCAAGGAGCGTTTCACCTGGCCGCAGATCGACGAGTTCAACTGGGCGCTCGACTGGTTCGACCAGATCGCCGAGGGCAACGACAAGCCCTGCCTGTGGATCGTCGAGCAGGACGGGTCGGAGGCCAAGGTCTCGTTCGCGCAGATGTCACGTCGCTCGGCGCAGGTCGCGAGCTGGCTGCGGGACCAGGGCGTCCGGCGCGGCGAGCGCGTGATCATCATGCTCGGCAACCAGGTCGAGCTGTGGGAGTCGATGCTCGCCTGCATCAAGCTCGGCGCCGTCATCATCCCCACGACCACCCTCCTCGGTCCCGCGGACGTCCGCGACCGGATCGAGCGTGGCGGCGCGCAGCACGCGATCGCCCGCTCGCAGGACGTGGGGATCTTCGACGGGGTCTCCGGCGACTACACCCGCATCGCCGTGGGCGAGCCGGTCGACGGTTGGTCGTCGTATGCCGACTCCGCCGCGTCCCCCGACACGTACACGCCGGAGGTGCCGACCCGCGGCGACGAGTCGATGCTGCTCTACTTCACGTCGGGGACGACCTCCAAGCCCAAGCTGGTGGAGCACACGCAGGCGTCCTACCCCATCGGGCACCTCACGACGATGTACTGGGTCGGCCTGGAGCCCGGCGACATCCACCTCAACATCTCCTCGCCGGGGTGGGCCAAGCACGCCTGGTCCAACGTCTTCGCCCCCTGGAACGCCGAGGCGTGCGTGTTCATCTACAACTACACGCGGTTCGACCCCGCGGCGCTCATGCACCACATGGACCGGTGCGGCGTGACCAGCTTCTGCGCCCCGCCGACCGTGTGGCGCATGCTGATCCAGTCCGACCTGGGTGGTCTGCAGAACCCTCCCACCAAGGTGGTCGGGGCTGGCGAGCCGCTCAACCCCGAGGTCATCGAGCAGGTCGAGAAGGGCTGGGGCGCAACGGTTCGCGACGGCTTCGGCCAGACCGAGACGACGCTCGCCGTGTCCAACTCCCCCGGCCAGCCGGTCAAGCCCGGCGCCATGGGACGGCCCTCCCCCGGCTACGTCGTGCGGCTCGTCGACCCCGCGACCGGCGAGGTCGGCGTGCAGGAGGGCGAGATCTGCCTCGACCTGGCTCACCGCCCCCTCGGCCTGATGGTGGGCTACAACGGCGACCCGGACAAGATCGCCGAGGTCATGCGGGGCGGCTACTACCACACGGGTGACGTGGCGAGCATCGACGAGGACGGCTACCTGACCTACGTCGGCCGCGCGGACGACGTCTTCAAGGCCTCTGACTACCGCATCTCGCCGTTCGAGCTCGAGTCCGTCCTGCTGGAGCACGACTTCGTGGCCGAGGCGGCCGTCGTGCCGTCGCCGGACCCGTTGCGTCTCGCGGTGCCCAAGGCCGTCGTGGTCCTCACCCCGGGCGTCGAGCCGACCGCCGACACCGCGCGGGAGATCTTCCGGCACTCCCGCGAGAACCTCGCGCCCTACAAGCGGATCCGGCGCCTGTCCTTCTCGGAGCTGCCCAAGACGATCTCCGGCAAGATCCGCCGCGTCGAGCTGCGGCAGGCCGAGGACGCGGGCTACGCCACCGCCGACGCGCGTCCGACCGGGGATTTCCACGAGGACGACTTCCCCGAGCTGCGCGGCTGAGCGTGGACCCTGACCGTATGACGAACGCGCACCGCGTCCGACGGGTCGCCGTGGTCGGCGCCGGACCCGCCGGGCTCTTCGCCGCCCAGGCGCTGGCCGGTCAGGACGAGCTGCCGGTCCACGTGGACCTGCTCGACCGGATGCCGACGCCCTTCGGCCTGCTGCGCTACGGCGTCGCCCCGGACCACGAGAGCATCCGCTCGGTGGCGACGGCGCTCGCCCGCACCCTCGACCTGGAGGCCGTCACCTTCTGGGGGCTCGTGGAGGTGGGTCGTGACGTGTCCCGGGCCGAGCTGCTCGAGGCCTACGACGCGGTGATCTACGCGGTCGGGGCGAGCGAGGACGTGCGCCTCGGCATACCCGGGGAGGACCTGAGCGGCAGCCGCTCCGCGCGCGAGTTCGTCGCCTGGTATGGCGGGCACCCCGACGCGCGACCTCAACCGCTCGACGGGGTGCGGGCGGTCGCGACGGTCGGCGTCGGCAACGTCGCCGTCGACCTGGCCCGGATCCTGCTCAAGGAGGCCCGTTCGCTCAGGGTGACCGACATGGCCGAACCCGTCCTGGAGGAGCTCGCCCGCAGCGAGGTGCGCGACGTGTGGATCGTCGGGCGGCGGGGTCCCCAGCACGCGAGCTACACGACCAAGGAGCTGCGCGAGCTGGTCGCCACCCCGGGGATCGACGTGACCGTCTCCGAGGGGGCGTTCGACGGGCTGGACGAGGCGGCGCTCGACCGGCGCACGCGCGCCAACGTCCAGCTGCTGCGTGGTCTGCCCATCGAGGGCGACGGCGCCCCCGCATCGGACGGGGGCCGGCGACGGCTGCACTTCGCGTTCTACGCCCGGCCGGTGGAGATGACCGAGCGTGACGGGCGGGTGGACGGTCTGACGGTCGAGCGCACCCGGCTGCTTCCCGACGGATCGGTCGAGGGGACGGGCTCGCTCGAGACCCTCGACGTGCAGCTCGTGCTGCGCGCGGTGGGCTACCGCGGGAGCCCGCTGGCCGACGTGCCGTTCGACCGGACGCGCGCGATCATCCCCAACGTCGAGGGCCGCGTCGTCGACGAGGCGGGCGTGAGGCAGCCGCGGGAGTACTGCACGGGCTGGGTCAAGCGCGGACCGATCGGCGTCATCGGCACCAACAAGTCCGACGCCGCGCAGACCGTGGCGCACGTGCTCGCCGACCTGCAGGCAGCCGAGGACGCTCCACGGGACCCGCAGGGTGGGCGGGTCGAGGAGCCTGGCGCCGTCGCGGACCCTGGGACCGGCGAGGGTCATCGACCCGGCGCGTCTCGAGACGGTGTCGGCCCTGTCCTCTGCGCCCGCGGCCACCACCCGAGCACCCTGGCCGACTGGCGCGCCATCGACGCGGCCGAGATCGAGCTCGGCCGCGGCGAGGGTCGCGAGCGGGTCAAGGTGTCGACCTGGGAGGAGCTCCTCCGCCTCGTCACGGATCACTGACAGACGGCCCACCCCTCGCAAGATCGTGAGTGTTTCGTCCAGGATTCTTGGACCAAACACTCACGATCCTGGGTGGGGGCGCTGGTGGTCAGTCGCGGATCGGGCGGCGCCGGAAGTACGCCGCGAGCATGGCTCCGGAGAGGTTGTGCCAGATCGAGAACACGGCGCCCGGCAGGGCGGCCGTCGGCGAGAAGTACTGCGACGCAAGGCCGGCGGCCAGACCGGAGTTCTGCATCCCGACCTCGATGGCGACGGTGCGCCGGGCCCGCTCACGCTGTCCGGTGAGGGCGGCAAGGCCGTAGCCCAGCAGGTAGCCGAGACCGTTGTGCAGGACGACGGCGAGCAGGACGATCCCGCCGGCTGCGACAACCTTAGACGCCGAGCCCGAGACGACGGCGGCCACGACCAGCGAGATGGCGACGACGGACACCCAGGGGAGGGCGGGAAGCACCCGCTCGACGACACGGCCGAGGAAGGTGCGCACCAGCACGCCCAGCACGACGGGGACGAGCACGATCCACAGGATGCTGGAGGCCATGCTGCGCGCGTCGACGGGGAGGTAGGTCCCCGCGAGCCACAACGTCAGCAGCGGGGTGAGGATCGGTGCCAGCAGGGTCGACACCGAGGTCATCGCCACCGACAGCGCGGTGTCCGCCTTGGCGAGATAGCTCACCACGTTGGAGGCGGTGCCGCCGGGCGCGCAGCCCACGAGGATGACACCGGCGGCCAGCTCCGGGGACAGCCCGAGCGCCTTGGCCACCGCCCAGCCGAGCAGGGGCATCACGAGATACTGGGCGACGACACCGATGAGGACGGGAAGCGGCCGGCGGGCCACGAGCGCGAAGTCCTGCCCGCGCAGGCTGAGCCCCATCCCGAACATGATGATCCCCAGCAACGTGTTGACGTGGGGCAGAAGGGGTTTCGCCGACGACGGAGCCAGATAGCCGAACGCGGCGGCCGCCAGGATCAGGATCGGGAAGAGGGTGACGGCTATCCGGGCCGAGCGGTCCTCGGCTGCGGTGGACGGGTCGCGCTGCTCGGTGGGCGCGGGGCTGGACATGGGGACCTCCTAGGACGGACCACACACTGTGACTCGCCGTTCCACATCCCGGGACGCTCGTCTCGTCATACGAGCGCTCGAAACGCGTCGCCCTCACCAGAAGATCGTGAGTGTTCGATCCAAGAATGGTGGACCGAACACTCACGATCTCGGGAGAGGGGGTTGGGGGGGCATGGGGGGGTCAGAGGAGGTGCATCTCCTGGGCCTGCTCCCCCAGCTGCTCGCGGAAGGCCGGGTCGGCGATCGCGATGAGCGCCTCGGCCGCTCGGCGTTGGTCTTGCCGCGCAGGTGCGCCGCGCCGTGCTCGGTCACGACGTGGCTCACGTCGTTGCGCGAGGTCGACACGTGGGCGCCGGGCTTCAGGGTCGGGACGATCCGCGACACGGTGCCGCCCTTGGCCGTGGACGGGGTGACGATGAAGGACTTGCCGCCGCGGGACCGGTTGGCCGCGCGCACGAAGTCGGACTGGCCGCCGGTGCCGGAGTAGGGCACGTAGCCCATCGACTCCGAGCAGCACTGGCCGGCCAGGTCGACCTCGATGGTGGCGTTGATGGTGTGGAGCAGGTCGTTGGAGCCGGCGAGGTAGGGGTCGTTGGTGACGTCGACGGGGTGCATCTCGAGCCCCCGGTTGCGGTGCATCCAGCGATAGAGACGCTCCGAGCCGAGGGCGAAGGTCGCGACGCTCTTGCCCGGGAAGGCCGTCTTGAGCCGGTTGGTGACGACGCCCGCCTCGACCAGGGTCAGGATGCCGTCACCGATCATCTCCGTGTGGACGCCAAGGTCCTTGCGGTCGGTGAGCTGCATGACGACGGCGTCGGGGATGGCGCCGAACCCGATCTGGATGGTCGCCCCGTCGGGGATGAGCTCGGCGACGTGCGTGCCGATCGCCTGCTGGACCGGCCCGATCTCGGGCAGTCCCACGGCGGTCAGCGGGCGCTCGTCCTCGACGATCGCGGTGACCTGGTCGATGGCACGTGGCAGTCGCCGAAGGCGTAAGGCACCTGCGGGTCTCGGGGTCGAGGTAGCCGAAGGGCCGCAGCGGCAGGATCTGCTCGACCCGCACGTCGGTGAACTCGGTGCGCCGGTCCGAGAGGGCCTCGAGCAGGGTCGGCGGCTCCCCCACGCCGGTCGGGACGACGGTCGTGTCGCCGTCCTCGACGATCGTGACGGCGTCGTGCGGGCTGGCGAGCTTGCGCCGGTAGGCGTCCTCGAAGGTCATACCTCATCCAATCGCCGGGGCGCCGGCGCCGCAATCGTGCGGCACAGGCGCCCGGTGTGATCTGTCGGACAGCGGTCAGACGACGGCGTCGCCGGCACGCTTGGCGTGCCGCAGGCCGAGGAGGCCGAGCAGCAGCAGGAGCGCGCCGCCGACGTAGGCCACGACCGAGGCGATCTTGGCGATGAGGCCGATGGTGCCGAAGGCGTAGGCGGTGAGCAGCATGCTCCGCAGCGCGTTGCCCATGAACAGGCTCTGCCGCAGCTCGCCGAGCTTGGCGACCTCGGCCTTGTCGGCGGCGGGGTCCTTGGACAGCTTCATGAACTCGCCCGAGACCTCCTCGTAGGTCTTGCCGGCGGAGGACTTGTTCATGTGGACCAGGATGTAGTGGTCGGCGAAGGCCTTGGCCTGGTCGCCGGTGGTCAGCTCCTGGCCGGCGTACTTCTCGAGGTAGGGCTTGATCTGGGGGTCCTCGAGGGCCTTGCCGGACGGCATCGTGATCTTCTGCGCGGCGAGCTGGTCGTGGACCTGGCCCTGCGCGAAGGTCGAGGCCCAGGTGAGCAGCCCGCCCGCGACGAGCAGGACGAGGGCCAGCAGCAGGCCGGTGGCGGACAGGAGGGTGTCGAGGGTCTTGCGACGCATGGTGCTTCCTAGCTGAGTGCTTCCACCGGTCGGATGGCCGGTTGATGACTCAACTCTCCCCTGTCCGATTTATCCTTCAATCACCGGGGTGCGTGTTCCAGGTCACACCGGGCCGTATGACGCCCGCGCAGTCTCACCGTGGGCCACCGCTATCCGGCCCGACCGGCCTCACGGACCGCCCGCAGCCAGGTGAGGACCGCCTCGGCGCCGGGGTCCGGGTGCCCCTGACCGCGCGCACCGACATAGCTGGCCCGGCCCTTGCGGGACACGCCCTCGACCGTGCTCCGCACCCCCTGCTCGGTCGCAGCCAGGACGGCCTCCCAGCCGTCGGGGGCGGCGTCGGCCGCACGGCGCAGCGCGTCGACCATCGTCCCGTCGCCGGGCTCGGCACCGCCCAGCTCCTGGATCCCGTCGATCCCCGCAGCGAGGGCGCCGGGCCAGTCGGCACCGTCCTCGAGCGCCTGGGCGGCCGCGACGAGGCCCGCGGCATACAGCGGGCCGCTCGTCCCCCCGATGGCCCGCCGGCAGCGGGCCGACAGGACCCGCAGGAGGTATGCCGCGGAGCCGTCGGCCGGGTCCTCCTGCCAGGCTCGCGCCCCGCGCGCCAGCGCCTCCCCCAGGTCGCCGTCCCCCACGACCTGGTCCAGCTCGGTGAGCCGGGACTCGTCGTCGAGGACCGCCTGGCAGGCGGCGTCCACCGCGGCGCGCACCTGCGGGTCCGGGTCGCCGGGATCGGCCGCGTCGGCGGCGGCCTCGGGGACCGGGACGTCGTCGTGCCTCTCGACCGGACCGCCGCCACCTGGCCAGGCCAGCGAGGTGGTGGGCGCGTCGAGCAGCTCCGCCTCGCCCTCCTCCAGCGGCAGGACCGTGACGGAGGCCCCCGCCATCTCGAGGCTGGTCATGACAGAGCCTTGGTAGGTCCGCTCGACCCGCAGCCCGCGCTCCCCCAGCAGCCGGTGCGCCGCCCTGGTCAGGACGGACAGCTCGGCAGGAGGCGTGCCCCCGAGCCCGTTGACCAGCAGGGCGACTCGCGCCCCGTCGTCGAGCGGGCGGGCAGCCAGGACCCGGTCCACCAGCTCGGCCGCGAGCTCGTCGGCCGGGCGGTGCGGGACCTGCTCGACGCCGGACTCGCCATGGATCCCCAGCCCCAGCTCGATCCGGTCCTCGTCGATCTCGAAGGTCGCCTCGCCCGACCCCGGCATGGTGCCGGGCCGCAGGGCGACCCCCATCGTCGCCAGCCGGCCGGCGACCGAGCGGGCGCGCTCGGTCACCTCGGCGAGGTCGGCCCCGGAGGCGGCGAGGGCGCCCGCGATCTTGTGCACCAGCACCGTGCCGGCGAGTCCGCGCGCCCCGGCGTGCGTGTCGGCGTCACCCAGGGCGATGTCGTCACCCACGACGACGGTCTCCACGGCATACCCCTCGTCCTCGGCCAGCTGCGCGGCGAGCCCGAAGTTGAGCCGGTCCCCGGTGTAGCTCTTGACGATCAGCAGCGCCCCGGCCGACCCGGTGACGGCGCGGATCCCGTCGAGGACCGCGTCAACGCTCGGCGAGGCGAAGACCCCACCGCTGACGGCGGCGGTCAGCATGCCCTCACCGACGAAGCCAGCGTGCGCAGGCTCGTGCCCCGCTCCGCCGCCGGAGATCAGCGCCACCGGGACGGCCTCTCGGTCAGCCCCGCTGCTGCCCCGGGTGTCGCCGCCGCTGCCGTGGCCGACGTCGTGTCCGCTCACGACCCGGTCGGCCTGCACGGCGATGGTGCGCCCCTCGAGGAGCGCGAGTCCGGGCTGGGTCAGGGCGAGGCCCTCGAGGCTCTCGCGGACGAAGGTGTCGGCGTCGTTGACGAACTTCTTCATGAGGACCACACCACCACACCGCGCGAGGGCGCGCCAGGCCAGCGCTGGGGGAGGTCAGCCACGAACCGGGCAACGCGAAGGGTCCCCCTCCCGAGTGGGAGGGGGACCTTTTCGACGTACCCCCGACCGGATTCGAACCGGCGCTACCGCCGTGAGAGGGCGGCGTGCTAGGCCACTACACAACGGGGGCAATCAGCTGCTCCGAGCCCTTGCGGGGCGGTGAGCAACGAGGAGAAACTCTAGCCGAAACTTCGGGTTTCTCCCAATCGGGCCGGGTCTACGAAGGCCGACCGGCGATTGGCTGGGGTACCAGGACTCGAACCTAGACTAACTGAACCAGAATCAGTCGTGCTGCCAATTACACCATACCCCAAAGGGAATTCACCCCTTCATCAGGACCCCTGCGGGGGCCGGTGACGCGCGGGCGAACCAAGAGAGAACTCTACCGGAGGGCCACGCCGCTGCCCAAATCGGCCGTATGCCGACTCATGCTCGCCAGGACACGTCGTCCAGGGACGTCACGACGGGCACGCCGACGTCACCATCATCACGGCCGGCCCACTCCCCGCGCCGGTCGAGCCACACGCCGTGCAGCCCCGCCGCGACCGCCGCCTGCGCGTCGACGGCGAGGTCGTCCCCGACATACATCGTCTGCTCCGGCGACGAGCCGAGCAGCTCGCAGGCCCGCCAGAACGCGCGGGCGTCGGGCTTGCCGTAGCCGAGGGTGTCCGTCGTCGCGATGGCGGTGAAGGCGTCGCTCAGCCCGACGACGTCGAGCTTGAGGGTGGTGAACTCGGTCGAGGAGTTGGTCAGCGCGCCGACCAGCAGCCCGTCGGCACGCGCCCGCTCCAGCAGGCGCGCCACGTCGTCGAACGCCCGGGTCCCGGTGCGGAAGGCGTCCGGCCACCCCTGCTCGAACCCCGCGAAGGACCCTGCCTCCCAGGCAAGTCCACCGTGCGTCGCCACCTCCTGGAGCCGCGACTCCCGCATCGCGGCAAAGGTCAGCTCGCCGCGCGTGTAGCCGCCGAAGAAGCCGCCCGGGTCGGCGTGGTAGCGGACGCCGAGCTCGTCGGCCCGCTCCCCCGCCTCGGGCCACACCTGCGTGATGCAGCGGGCGGCGGCCCGGCGCATGGCCGAGCGGGTGTCGAGCAGGGTGTCGTCGATGTCGAGCAGCAGCGCGGTGATCCGCGTCGGCGCGCCCGCGGTCACAGCGTGGCGCGCAGCCGGCGCAGGCGCGTCAGCGTCGACTCACGACCGAGGATCTCCATCGACTCGAACAACGGCGGCGAGACCCGCCGGCCGGTCACCGCGACCCGGGCGGGCGCGAACGCGAACTTGGGCTTGATGCCGAGCCCGTCCACGATCGCGGCACGCAGGGCCGTCTGGATCGGCTCGGCGGTGAAGTCCTCCAGACCCTCCAGCGCGGCGATCGAGGCGTCGAGCACCTGCGGGGCGTCGTCCTTGAGGGCTGCCACCGAGTCGGGGTCGAAGGTCAGATCCTCGTCGCTGACGAAGAGGAAGCCGAGCATGGGGCCGGCCTCCTTGAGCAGCTGCATGCGCTCCTGCACCAGCGGGGTGGCCTGGGTGACCAGGTCCATCTGCGCAGGCGTCGGCTCGCCCGGCAGCTCGCCCGTCCGCACGAGGTGCGCGACGATCCGGCCGGCGAGGTCCTCCGGGGACAGCGCGCGGATGTAGTGGCCGTTGAGCCAGTTGAGCTTGTCCATGTCGAAGATCGGGCCGACCGTGTTGACCTTGGTCCAGTCGAAGCGCTCCACGAACTCGTCGAACGAGCTGACCTCCTGGCCGTCCGCCACCGGCGGGTAGCCCACGAGCTGCAGGAAGTTCAGCAGCGCCTCGGGCAGGTAGCCCTCCTCGCGGAACCAGGTCAGGCGGGCGGCGGGGTTCTTGCGCTTGGAGATCTTGGACTTGTCGGGGTTGCGCAGCAGCGGCATGTGCGCGAACTGCGGCACCTCCCACCCGAGCCAGCGATGGAGCAGGACGTGCTTGGGGGTCGAGGAGATCCACTCCTCGCCGCGCACGACCGTGGTGATGCCCATGAGGTGGTCGTCGACCACGACGGCCAGGTGATAGGTCGGGAAGCCGTCGGCCTTGAGGATGACCTGGTCGTCCGGAGTGGGCGCGTTGACCCAGCCGCGGATGACGTCCTCGAAGCGGGTCTCGACGTCCTCGGGGATCAGCATGCGCACGACGGGCCGGTCGGTGAATCCCGGCAGCGCCGCGCGCTCCTCGCGGGTCTTGCCGTGGCACAGCCGGTCGTAGCCCGTGGGCAGCTTGGCCTTCTGCTGCAGCTCGCGCATCTCGGCCAGGCGCTCGGTCGAGCACCAGCAGTAGTACGCGTGGCCGTCCGCGACCAGCTGCTCGACGTACGGCCTGTAGGTGTCCAGCCGCTCGCTCTGCCGGTAGGGCGCGTAGGGGCCGCCGACGTCGGGGCCCTCGTCGTAGGTCAGCCCCAACCAGGTCAGCGTGTCGAAGATCTGCTGCTCGCTGCCCTCGACGTAGCGGGCCTGGTCGGTGTCCTCGATGCGCAGGACGAACCGGCCGCCGGTCTTGCGGGCCCAGGCGAGGTCGAACAGCGCCATGTAGGCGGTCCCGACGTGCGGGTCGCCGGTGGGCGACGGGGCGACACGGGTGCGAGCGGGGGTGAGAGCAGCGTCAGTCATGGTGGGGTCAGCCTATCGGGAGCCGCCGGGTGCGCGATGATGGGCGGCGATGACCGCCTCGCCCTCCCGCCCCGTCCCTCAGCCGCGCCTGCGGCCCCGGGACGTCGCGCTCGTGGCCGTCGGCGGAGCGGTGGGGACGGCGCTGCGGGCGGGGCTGGTGCTGGCCTCCCCGCCGCACGGGGTGGACGACGTGGACGTGGCGGTGCTGGCCATCAACGTGGCCGGGGCGTTCGCCCTCGGCCTCCTCCTCGAGCGGCTCGTGCTTCGCGGTCCGGACCGTGGCCGGCAGCGGGCCGGTCGCCTGCTCGTCGGGACCGGCGTGCTCGGGGGCTTCACGACCTACTCGACGCTCGCCCTGGACACCGCCCACCTGCTGCAGCAGGGACGAGCCGGTATGGCGCTCGCCTACGCCCTCGGCACGGTGCTGCTGGGCGCGGGTGCGGCCCTCGCGGGGATCCGTTGCGGGGCAAGGGCGCACGGGCGGCGAGGGGCATGACGGCGCTGGTGCTCGTCGCGGTGGCGCTCGCCGGCGGTGTCGGCGCCGCGCTGCGGTTCGTCGTCGACGGGGTGGTCCGCGAGCGGGTGGGTGCGGCATACCCGCTGGGCACCCTGCTGATCAACGTCACGGGCTCGCTGCTGCTCGGCCTGGTCAGCGGGCTCGTCGCTCGGAACGCGGTCGGGGCCGAGTGGGGGCTGGTGCTGGGGACAGGCCTGTGCGGCGGCTACACGACCTTCTCTACGGCGAGCGTGGAGACGGTGCGGCTGGTGGCCTACGGACGGCTCGGCGCGGGGGCCGGCTACGCGCTGGGGATGCTGGTGGGCTCGGTCCTCGCGGCGTTCGCCGGCCTCTGGCTCGCCACCCTCTGACCCCGCGTTCGCCGAGTGGTCACGTGCCGACGTCGGCACGTGACCACTCGGCGAAGGCAGGGGTGGCGAGTCGGGGTCAGCGAGCGCGGACGAAGGGGTTGGACAGGGTGCCGATGCCCTCGACCTCGACCTCGACGCGCTGGCCCTCCTGCACCTGACCGACACCGGCGGGCGTGCCGGTGAGGATCACGTCGCCCGGCAGGAGCGTGAACGACTGGGAGACATAGGAGATCAGCGTGGCGACGTCGAAGATCAGGTCCTTGGTGGAGCCGTCCTGCACCGTCTCGCCGTCCAGGCGGGTCTGCACGCGCAGGTTGCTCGGGTCGAGGTCCGTCTCGATCCACGGGCCGAGCGGCTTGGAGCCGTCGAACCCCTTGGCGCGCGACCACTGCCCGTCGGACCTCTGGAGGTCGCGGGCGGTGACGTCGTTGGCGCAGGTGTAGCCGAACACGGTCGCCAGGGCGAGCTCCGGCTCGACGGCGCGGACCATCTTGCCGATGACCACCGCGAGCTCGCCCTCGTAGTGGATGTTGCTGCTGGTGGCGAGCATCGGCACGGGGTCGCCGGGGCCGGACACAGCGGTGTTGGGCACCATGAACATCAGTGGCTCCGTGGGGAGCTCGTTGCCCATCTCCTTGGCGTGGTCGGCGTAGTTGCGGCCGATCCCGATCACCTTGCTGCGGGGGATGACGGGCGCGAGCAGGCGCACGTCGTCCAGCGGGTAGCGCTGGCCCGTGAAGGCGATCTGCTGGTAGATGGGGTCGCCGCCGATCTGGGCGACGACCAGGTCGTCACCCTCCTGCTCGACGACGCCGTAGGCCGGGTCTTCTCCAAGGGTGAATCTCGCGATACGCACCCGCCAAACCTACCCCCGGCGAAGGCATCGACCGGCCTTCGTCCCCCAGGCTGATACACCTACCGCCGGTAGGTACGCAGGAGGCGGCGCCACCAGACGCCGGCCCGACGCTCCGCCTCGGCCTGCTCCCGCGCCCGCCGCTCGGCCTCGGACCGCAGCCGTGCCTGGGCCTCCACGTGACGGCGGTGCTCCCGCCACACGGCCACGACCTCCTCGACGTCCAGGACCTTGGCGATGGGCGGCATCTGGTTGCCGATCGCCGGTCGCAGCCGGTCGAGCTTGACCCGCCGGTTGTAGTCCTCGACGATCGCCCGCACCGACTCCTCCCGCGCGACGTCGCGCACGGTCTCGTCCATCTCGTGAGCCTCCTTGCGCAGCGCCATGGTCGGGTTCATGGCGCCCGTCAGGTCGAGCTGCTCGCGCTCGATCAGACCGTTGATCCACCAGTCCTCGCGATAGGGGCGGTCGAGGCTGGGCAGGGGCTTGCCCGCGCCGGGGAGGTTGTCGAACTCCCCACGCTCCTGGGCCTCACGGATGCGCTTCTCCGCGATGGTCTCGACGTATTGCGGGTCCATCCCCGCATTGTCCCACCGACGCGTCCGGCGCCTAGGATCTGCGGGTGATCGTGCTGACCCGGGCCCAGTGGGAGCCGCTCGCGGCCGCCCATCGGGAGCGTGCCGAGGCGGCCACCGCGGCGCACCTCGCCCGCCGCGCCCGGGGCGAGAAGCACCCCGTCGAGGACTTCCTGTTCGAGTACTACGGTTTCCGGCCAGGCCATCTCGCGCGCTGGCACCCGGGTCCTGGTGTGGCGCTGGAGGACTCGCCCGAGCACGCCGGCTGGTCGGGATACCTCACCACCGAGGGACTCACCCGGCTCGACGTGCGCTCGTATGTCGAGAAGCGTGGCGCCACCGTGAGATTCGTCCGCGGCCTGCTGGCGCGGATGCACGGGCGCGAGGCGAGGTTCGGCTGCTTCGGCCTGCACGAGTGGGCCATGGTCTATCGCCTGCCGGAGGACGAGGTGCGGCACCGGTCGCTGCCCCTGCGGCTCGGGCGCGACGGCACCGACGCGGTCGTCGAGAGCCACGAGATCCGGTGCTCGCACTACGACGCCTACCGCTTCTTCACCCCAGAGGCGGTGGGGCGCAACGAGATCCGTCCCACGCGCGAGACGATCCAGGACCACGAGCAGCCCGGCTGCCTGCACGGCGGGGCGATGGACCTCTATCGCTGGGCGTTCAAGCTCGCGCCCGGCATCCCCGGCGACCTCGTGCTGGACTGCTTCGAGATCGCCCGCGAGGCAAGGCTGCTCGACATGATGAGCTCGCCCTACGACACCGAGCCGCTTTGGCTCCCCAACATCGCGATCGAGACCGCCGAGGGCAAGGCCGAGCACGTGCGTCGGCAGCGCGCCGTCAGCGAGGCCGCAGCGCCCGTCCGCGAGCGGTTGATGGCCGCGTGCGACGCCCTCCTGCCCAGCGGTGATCGGGTGATCGGGTGAGCGAGGCGGTCACGGGATCAGGACGACCTGCTCGGGCCGCAGGGCGCTGAGCGGCTGGTCGAGCGTGGCCAGCAGGTCGCCGTGCCGGCGGTCTCCCCCAGCCGCAGGAGGAAGCGGACCAGTGACCCCTGGACCACCGGGCAGAGCGCGAACGCCTCCACGTCCAAGATCCAGCGAGCCGCTCGGTCGTGGTGCTCGTGGTCGGCGAGGACGAGGGCGATGAGACCGTTCGCGTCCAGCAGGTATGTCCTCACGCCTCGTCCAGCGCCTCGGCCACCTCACGAGACGTGACGGGACGACCGACCGAGAGCACCGGCAGTCCCGTCCGCTCGTCGGTCGTGATGGCGACCGGGCGGTCGAGCTGGGACAGCCCTCGGGCGGCGAGGTCGGCGACGACGCTCGACAGGGACGCGCCGCGCTGAGCCGCCAGCTCGCGGGCCTGGCGGTGGACCGCAGGAGGCAGGTCGACGGTGGTACGCATAACTGCATCATAGAGCGCATCACCCCTGATGCACACCGTCAGCGGACGGGGATCCCCGCGCTGTGCAGGCCATAGGTCAGCCCGTCGAGCAGGGCCATCCAGGACGCCTCGACGATGTTGGCGGCCACGCCCACGGTCGTCCACGACTGGTTGTCGTCGGCCATCTCAATGAGCACGCGCGTCACGGCGTCGGACCCGTGCGCCGAGTCGAGGATGCGGACCTTGTAGTCCACGAGCTCCACGCCGTCGATCTCGGGATAGACACCCGCGAGGGCGGTGCGCAGGCCCTCGTCGAGGGCGTTGACCGGGCCGTTGCCCTCGCCGGTGGCGACGAGGCGGCGCCCGCCGGCACGCAGCTTGACCGTGGCCTCCGACACGGCTCCCCCGTCTCCGCGGGCCTCGGCGATGACCCGCCAGGACTCCACGTCGCAGTAGGAGATCGGCTCGCCGGTGACCTCGCGGCGCAGCAGCAGCTCGAAGGACGCGTCGGCGGCGTCGAAGGTCCAGCCGCGCAGCTCGAGGTCCTTGACCAGGGCCACGATCCGCGACTGCACCTCCCCCTGCCCGGACAGGTCCAGGCCGAGCTCGCGGGCGCGCAGCTCGATGGAGGCGCGACCGGCCATGTCGGACACCAGGGTCCGCATCCGGTTGCCCACCGAGGAGGGGTCGGCGTGCTGGTAGAGGTCGGGGTCGACCTTGAGGGCCGAGGCGTGCAGCCCGGCCTTGTGCGCGAACGCCGAGGACCCGACGTAGGGCTGACGACCGTAGGGCGTGATGTTGGTGATCTCGCTGATGGAGTGGGAGATCCGCGACGCCGCGGCCAGCTGGGCGTCGGCCACCACGGGCCGGTCGAGCTTGAGCTGCAGGTTGCTGATGATCGTCAGCAGGTCGGCGTTGCCGGTGCGCTCGCCATACCCGTTGACGGTGCCCTGCACCTGCACCGCGCCCGCGTCGACCGCGGCGAGAGAGTTGGCCACGGCGCATCCGGTGTCGTTGTGGCAGTGGATGCCGAGCGGGGCGCCGGTGGACCGTGTGACGTCGTCGACCACGTCCGCAATCCGCGCGGGGAGCATGCCGCCGTTGGTGTCGCACAGGGCGACCACCTCGGCCCCCGACTCGACCGCCGCCCGGACGGCCTCGAGCGCGTAGTCACGGTCGAGCTCGTAGCCGTCGAAGAAGTGCTCGGCGTCCAGGAACACCCGCCGGCCCTCCCCCACCAGGAAGGTCACCGTGTCGCGGATCATCGCGAGGTTCTCCGGCAGCGTGGTGCGCAGCGCCTGCTCGACGTGCCGGGTGTGCGCCTTGGCGACCAGGGTGATGGCCGGCGCCCCGGAGTCCAGCAGCGCCCGGACCTGGGGGTCGCTGTGGGCCTGCCCACCCGCCTTGCGCGTCGCGCCGAAGGCCGTGAGCACGGCGTTGGACAGCCGCAGATCCCGCGCCCCGGCGAAGAACTCGGTGTCGCGGGGGTTGGCGCCGGGCCAGCCGCCCTCGATGAACCCCACCCCCAGCTCGTCCAGGTGACGGGCGATCGCGATCTTGTCCTGGACGGTCAGGTGCAGACCCTCCTGCTGCGCGCCGTCGCGCAGGGTGGTGTCGTAGACCTGCAGTGCGGGCCGGTCTCCCATGGCTCGTCCTCTCGGGCGGGGGCGGTCGTCCGCCCCATGATGACGGCGTATGCCGCTGCGCCGTCTCGTCGTCTCACCGGGTCGCGCGCCTCTCCCAGACCAGGATCGTGAGGGTTTGGTCCAAGAAAGTTGGATGTTGAGTCCGGGGACATCTGAGACTGGCATGTCTCGGATCATGTGAGACACGTGGTTCGGGGCCTGTGGGGCGCTCGTTGCGCTATCCCTTGGGGATGAGCAGGAAGCGAGATGTGGTCGTGCAGCTGTTGGACAACGCGTTGAGGATCGAGGTCGAGCACGGCACGAAGGCGGCGTTCCCGGAAGGGTTCGCCGCTTTCGTGCGCGCTCACGGCCTGTCTCGGGCCACGGCCTACCGGCACCGAGAACGCGTCAAGCGCGAGGGTCGCTGGCAGGCCAGGTCCCGGGCGCCCAGGACCAGACCGAACGCCACCGCCCAGCCGGTCCACGATCGGGTGATCGCGTTGCGCAAGGAGCTGAGCCCGGACAACGGCGCCGACCCGATCCGGGCCGCGCTGCTGACCGAAGCGACCGAGCAGGACTGGGCTTCGCGGGGTCTGGTGGTGCCGGCCCGGTCGACGATCAACGCGATCTTGGACCGGGCCGGGCTGGTCACCAAGGAGCCCCGCAAACGGCCCAGGTCCTCCTACCGGCGGTTCGTGTACGCCCGGCCGCGGGACTGCTACCAGATCGACGGGACCACCATCACCGGGCTCCCGCTGGGGCGGGTGTGCGTGATCGAGGTCCTGGACGACTGCACCCGCACCCTGGTCGCCACCCGCGCCTGCTGGGCCGAGACCACC
>NZ_AUFG01000044.1 GCF_000426385.1 Arsenicicoccus bolidensis DSM 15745 | reverse complement strand
GCATGAGTCGCAGTGGGCGGCGATGACCCGGGTTGCGGAGCTGCTCGGGGTCGGCACCCCGGAGACGGGGTCTGCAAGTGGGTCCGTCAGGCACAGGTCGACGCGGGCGCCCGGCCAGGGGCCACGAGCGAGGAATCGGCCGAGGTCCGCCGGTTGAAGCGGGAGAACGCCGAGCTCAAGCGCGCGAACTCGATTCTGAAGGCCGCAGCGGCTTTCTTCGGTGCCGAGCTCGACCGGCCCTCCCGGTGATCGTGGACTTCATCCGCGTACACGCCGACCGCCGTGAACCTGGTGGCCTGCGTTGGGGTGTCGAGCCCATCTGCCGAGTGCTCACCGAGCACGGGCTGCGGGTTGCCCCGTCGACGTTCTACGAGCACGTTGGGAAGACGCCGACCGCTCGCGAGCAGCGTGATGAGTTCCTGGTGAGGCAGATTCGTCGGGTCCACGCCGCCAAGTACGGGGTGTGCGGCGCTCGTAAGGTCTGGCTGCAGCTGAATCGGGAGGGTATCGCGGTGGCGCGGTGCACCGTGGAGCGCCTCATGAAGGCTGAGGGGCTCGCCGGTGCGGTCCGCGGGAAGGTCAAGAAGACGACGATCCCCGATCCGGCTGCGGAGCGTGCGCGGGATCTGGTCGGCCGCAACTTCGCCCCGGCCGTGCCGGACCGGCTGTGGGTGGCCGACATGACCTACGTCTCGACGTGGTCGGGGTGGGTGTACGTCGCGTTCGTGACCGACGCCTACGCCCGCCGGATCCTGGGCTGGCGGTGTGGGACGTCGATGACGACCCAGATCGTCCTGGACGCGCTCGAGCAGGCGGTATGGACCCGTCAGCGTGACGGTCGACCGCTGGATTCGGTTGTAGCACATCACGATCGCGGGTCGCAGTACGTCAGCATTCGTGACACCGAGCGGCTGGCCGAGGCCGGGGACGCCGCCTCGGTCGGGACCGTCGGCGACTCGTATGACAACGCTCTCGCCGAGACGGTCAACGGCCTGTACAAGACCGAGCTGATCACACCGCGCAAGCCATGGAAGACCCTCGACGACGTCGAGTACGCGACCGCCGAGTGGGTTGACTGGTTCAACCACCGCCGGCTGTACGAGTACTGCGGCGACATCCCACCCATCGAAGCCGAGGACCTCTACTACGCTCGAAACCAAGCCCAGCACGAGCTGGAGCCGTCAAACCAGTAAGTCCCCGGACTCGCCGGGGCGGTTCAGTCCGAGCGCACCACTCGTCGTGCGGTCGCGAAGGTCAAGCAGGCGTATCGGGCCTGAGTTGCGACGGGGAAATACCGATGCGTCTCCGATGATGGCGGCGATGTGCCAGTCCGATCGGAAACGTTCGAATGCTGCAGCTGCCCGGGTGAACGCATCCATCGATGCTCGTCTAGCCACCGAGCCGCTGACTGCACTAGACAGCGTCGACCAATCACGGAATATCGACGTCAGTTCGGCGTGGAACTGATCAATTGGGGTGTTGCGATTACTCTTACGCACAATCAGCTCACCTCGAAGCCCGACTGGTCGAACTTGAGCGTCCGGGCGTTCTCCGCGACGGTGCGCACGCGGCTGTCGCTGAAGCCGCCGGCGTCGGTGGCCTCGATCTCGATCCGCACGGTCACGCTGGTGTTCTCGCCCGATCGAAGGTGTGCGAGCACCTCGTCGGCGACGTTCTTGAACTCCAGGGCAATCTTGTCGGAGTTGAGGGTCTTGACGCCGTAGAAGCGCGTTGGCCAGACGATGTCGACCTTCGGCGAAGGGCTGGGGCCGGGCTGAGGGGTGGGCGAAGGGCCTAGGCCCGGCTCAACGTCGGGGCCGGGAGCGGGCGCCGGACCGGGCTCTTCCGAGCGCTGCTTCTGCGCAACGTCCGGACGGACCAGAAGGAGCGAGTCGGTCGCGACCGGAGGGCTCTCCCTGTCCTCCGGCGTCCAGAGTCCGATGTACCGACCAGCCGACTCGTCGAAGCCAGCTGCCAGCGCGAAGGCATCCGTCTGCCAGATCATCGGCAGGTCGAGGATGCCCGTGTCGAGAACCGACCGGTCACGCAGGCGTGGCATGTACGGGTACTGCGAGTAGAGCCCCCACAGCGACCCGAGGGAAACATGGCCGGCCTTCCATATCCGCGGAACCTTGCCGATCGCGAGCCGGATCGTCGCCGCTGCCTGGCGGGTGGACAGATCGCCGTCATTCCCGAGGCGCCGAGACACACGGTCCGCAAGCGAGTCTGACTGTCCCTCGACCTTGGTCTCCCTGACCAGGAACGGCGCGCCGGGATTCGGCTGGGCCGGCACGAGCGCCCACGTGAACGTCTGGAGCAGGCGCGACGTGACCGTCTGGTTTGCCTGCGTCGCCCGTTGCGACGCCTGGTTCTTCTGGTTCTGCGTGAGGTCGAGGTCCGCCTCGTTCGACAGGACGTGCTTCCAACCGAGGTAGTCGCGAGTTGCGTTGTCTAGCTCTTCGAGGCGCGCCTCGTCGGCGGCCAGATAGACGAGCGCGTTCCGATGGGTTCGGTTCGAGCTGCCGCGGTGCTCGGTGGCCTTGTGGGCGAAGTCTTTGGCCGCGGACTCTGCGCCGCGCTTGTGGGCGACCTTGGGGTGGAGGATGACGAGGCGGGTCTCGTCGGTGTCGGGGATGTCGGCGTTCGACTCCGGGCAGACGTGGACGCCGGCGAAGTCGCCGCGCTTGCGGCCCTGGTCCTGGAGCCGTCGGACGATCTCGGCCCAGACGTCTTCCTTGTGCAGACGTTCGGCCTGGTCTTTCGCGGTGCGCGTGATGTTCGGCTGGACGTCATACCAATACTTGCCCGAGCCCGAGTAGAAGTACGTCGCGCGGTCGCTTAACTGGGTCAGCACGGAATGGAAGTTGCCGGGGACATCGCCGGGGATGGCGGTTCCGAGGAACACACGCTGCGTGCCGATGCCCTTGTGGACCGAGCCCGGAGCGATCGTCGGCGCAGCACCGAAGAACACCGAGCGTGCGAGGCGCTTGGTCAGCGCACGCTGGCCGAAGAGCGGCTTCTCCTTGTCGATGCGGGCCGGCTCGGAGTTAGGGCCGTCAACGTCGGCGTCGATGATCGCCTTCCAGGAATCCTGGAGGTACTGCGTGAGTTCGGAGTTCACGTTCGACGTGGCCAGTGGAATCGATGCGGGCATGATCATCGGCGATTGGTCCTCGCCCGTCCACAGGGCGTGGATGACCGTGCTCATCAGACGGAGGACGCCTCGGGTGCGCTGGAAGCGCTCCAGTGACGACCACTCCTCGTAGAGGGTGTCGAACAGCTCCGGATGGATCGGGTACGTCCGCTTGATCCGGTCCTCGTAAGCGGCGTCGCGTGCTTCCCGAGGGAAATCGTCGGAGAACTTGCGGTACATCTCGAGGTACGCCCGAGCGGTAGCGCCGATGGCTGCCAGGGCGACTGCATCCGGCTGCTTGAAGAGCCGTTGCTTGACGATGTGATAAGCCTCGTCAGACGACGCCGGGCGCCACTGGTCAGCCACACGGCGAACGACGTTCTGGAGGCGCTTGAGAGCTTCCAGGCCATTCTGGCCACCGACCTCTTCGGCGTTGCCGGCGACGATCTCGTCGTTGGCGTCCCCGGTCTCCGAGGCTGGGATTGAGATGGCGAGCAGGACGCCCTCGGTGCCCTTGGCAGCCTCGGTGAGCGACTGGGCGAAGGTGAACTGGTCGTCGAAGGTGCCGCCCGCCAGATCATCGCGGCCCACGAGCGAGCGCGCGTACGCGACCCACTCGTCGATGAGGATTACGGCCGGGGCGTACTTGGCGAGCAACTCGTGGAGGGCGCCACCGGGGTGAGTCCTGTCCCGGTCCGCCTTGGCTACCAGCGCGTACGCCTCGGGCCCCCCCAGCTGCCACGCGAGCTCGCCCCAGATCGTATTGACGTGGGTGCCGTCGTCCTTGGTCACTCCGGACGGGCTGAAGTGGTTGCCGACGATAGCGACGCGGTTGACCTCGGTGGCCGAGTAGCCGTTGGCAGTCAGGAGTTCCTGGGTCTCTTGCGGGAAGTTGCCAACGGGCAGGCCGGCGGCCAAATGCCACAGCGAGAGCATCGAGTGGGTCTTACCGCCACCGAAGTTGGTCTGCAGGTTGATGACCGGAGAAGCGTTGTCGTCGCCCGCGAGTCGACGGACGGCGCGGCCGATGAGGTCGCGAAGGCCTTCGGTCAGGTAGGTGCGCCGGAAGAATTCGACCGGGTCGGCGTAGTCGGAGTCGACCTCACCGCCCGTGGCGACCGTGTAGAGGTCGGCTGCGAACTCGGACGCGTGGAAGTTGCCGGTGGCGACGTCGTCGTGGGGCAGGAGGACCTCACGCCAAGGGCGCAGGCCAGCGGCCTCGGGGTTGTCAACGGCGGCCTTCAGGACCTTCTTGTCGTCCTTGTCGGCAGTGACACGGCGCAGGTTGAGCCGGATGCCGCGGACCTCATCTGCTTCGTTGGCGGCGCCAATTAGCTTGAGAAGTCGCTCGCCGGTGTCGAGTGCCCGGTAGGCGTCGTCATCGGTGAAAGTCTTGTTGTGGGCCCACTCGTTGCGGACCTCGCGGAGTTCGCTGGCGAAGGTTTCTCCGGTGCGGCCAATGGCCTGGTTGAAGGGGTACCAACCGGGCTTCAACCCGGCGGTGATGTTGCCCTCGGTGAGGATCCGGAACTGCACCTGGGTATCGAGCGCGTCGTAGGTCTTCGTCGAAGGTGCGCCGTTCTTGCTGTCCTTCGCCTGCACCAGCTTAGTCCACACAGCGCCGAGCGACGGATCGCCTTGACCAATGACGGTCGAGATGAAGTCGTCGAGTGCCGGCGCGAGCACCTGGAACATGCGGTCGATGCGGTCGCGGTTACTCAGTGCCATGTCAATCGTTCTCCGTGACGGTGTCGTCTTCGAGCTCGTCAGGTTCGAAGTAAGCCGAGTCTTCCTCGGCGAAGCCTTGGTCGATGTCGCGCTGGACGTTCTTGCCGATGGCGGCCTCGACGAGCTTGCACAGGCTCTCGCGACGGGCCTTGAAGAAGGCCTCGAAGTCGTCTGCACGCAGAAGTTCAGCAGGAACGAGGTGCGTTCCCAACAGCTCGTTGAGGCGCGGCGATTCGAGCTGAGCGCGCGACTCGATCACGGTCAGGTACGACGACGGCGCAGCCCCGCCGATCGTCCGGTTCGTACGGGCGCTGAGCGTCGTCTTGTTGACGATGCTCTCGCGGTGCTCGTCGTCGATGCCGGTGTCGTTGCACCACTTCTGCGGGAAGATGTGGTGGATGTCGACGGCGAGGTCGACGTACTGGACCTTGTCGAGCGCCTTGTCTTCCATCCAGTCGCGCGCGCCGCCGGCGAGGATGAGCGCGGCGATGCCCTTGTAGGCAGCCGCGTTCCGGGTTCGGAGCGAGTGGAGACGCGACTCGGTGAAGTTCGCGTCATGAACGGTTCGCGGAACCGGCTTGGACTCGTCACGAGTCCACGCCGGAACCATCTCGATGTCGCGCGCGAACCGCGTCTCGATCGCCGAGCCATACAGCTCGCCGAGCACTCCGCACCAGTACCAGCGGATCAGTCGCTCGCTCACGCTGATGAGGTCGGCGTCCTTGCCGAGGACGACCTTGATCGCAGCGAGAGGGACCAGCTGCTTCGGGTACGGCACGTCTCGCGGGGCGAAGATGTGCCGGTCGGCAAGGAACGTGGCAGCCCAGAGGAACGCCTCGCGGAGCTGGTCCCGCCACTCCAAGTAATCCGCCAAGGTGAGCTTTAGAACGTCCTCGCGCTTCGCGGAGATCGCGGGCGGCCGGTCAGAGGTGTCCGCGAGGTTCCGCTTGCGGGTGGTGAGCATCGTGATGGCCTGCAGGAAGTCGGTGTTCTCGACGGCAGCGAGGACCGGGTAAGACGACCACTTGAGCTGGGTCTCCTTCCAGTCGTCGTTCAGACGGAAGTCCTCGCCCGACTTCTTGAAGTACCCGGCGTCGCCCGCAAAGACGGCCGTGAGCAGCTCGAACACATTCAGCGGGAGTCCGCCGATGTTGACCTTCTCGAAGACCGTGGCCACGGCGGCCTTGTCGGTGCTCTCGTCGAGCACGATAGCCGGGATGTCGTAGGTCGCTGCCGGCTTGATGAACTGCTCGTGGAAGCGTTTCCCGAGCTCGCGGTCCTCAAGCTCTAGAATCCAGCTCATGTAGTCGCCATACAGCAGATGGAGCGGGAAGTAGCCGTGCTCGCGCTGCTTGTTGTGGTCGCTCAGGTCCAGGACCACGTCCTTGCCGAAGTTCGTTCGAACCACACCGTCCGCAGGAATGCTGAGGAGCGCCTCATCCACACGGTTCGAGTCGCTCAGCGCGGTGTCCATGTGCACGAGGTATCGGCGGTCGAGCAGCTTGCCGCGACTGTCCTTCGTCGCAACAGCACCGTCGCCACTGAGTGCTTGAGTCAGCGAGGTCAGACGTTGTTGCCCGTCGAGCAGAAGGAACTTGGCCTCGGTTCCCGCTGCCAAGCCCACGCCCTCGATCGCGCGGGGCTTGAAGCGGACCTGGGTGTTGCCGGTCTTCAGGAGCATGACTGCACCAAGCGGGTGCCCACGCAGGACCGTGACGAGCAACTGGCGGATGCGCTCGTCTTCCCACTTGTAGCCGCGCTGGAAGTCGGGGAGCTGAATCTCGCCGGACCGCGTCCACGTCAGGTATTCGCCGAGCTCATACATCGGCGTCAGAAAGCCCATGTCAGTCGTCTCCCTCGTTGAAGTCAAAGGCGTCCTGCTGGGCGGCTGGCTTTTGAACCGATCGAGCGACCTCAAGGATCTCGGGCCATGTCGTGACCAGCGTGTTAAAGCTGAGTGCGTCCTTCGTCCAGCCGTTGGCTTCGGCGATGCGGAACAGGAGGTGAGCGAGCTCCTTAACCAAGTCGGCGTCGACGGCGTCGTCGGGGCGGGTCAGCGCGGCCTGGAGGAAGTCGCCAGCAGGCGCGATGCCATCGCGCTCCAGCACCCGGATGAGGTGGTGGAGCGCCTCCCAGTCGCTCGTCTGGCGGTCCTTCATTGCGTCGTAGTTCGTGGGCAGGTCCTCTGGCCTGAAAAGTCGAACATGACCAGCCCGTTTCGTCAGGATTCCTTCACGCTCCATTTCGTCCACGGAGGTGTTACGTCCACGGGCCAGATCGTCCGCGTCCCCAAACAGACCAGATTGGTAGCCGCGGTGCCGGTACCACTGGAGAGCGAATCGCGTCGGCGCATCGAAGTCGCCCTCCTGCTCGTTCAGGAGCTCGTCGAGGACATCGTTGATACGCAGCAATGCCGCGGCGGCCGACATCGGTGTCCCGTTGGCTTCCAGCACCGCACTGAATCGACTGAACACCTCGATTCCCGGACCAATCGCTGCCTGCTGCATGTCGACCGGCGCTACGCCGGACAGTTCGAGGTCTTTGAGGGCTTCCGCGAGGTGGGCGCGAAGATCCGTCAGGAACGTCGGCACCGTCACCCTTGGCGCCTCCGTCGGCCGGGGGCGCAGCACGAGGACACTTGACGTAGACATGGAATTCGTGCCGATGGCAACCCGCCGGCTCACGTTCTCGGTGCGGATTGGCCATGTGCGTACGACCGACCAACCTTCGTCGATCATCGCCTGAAGGATGGTCGACCACCGGCTGTTGCCCTGTCCAAGGCTCTCCGCCTGCTTCGAGGCGTAGTAGACGACCACGGGAAAGTCGGACGCCACGGAGTCACGAAAGTGGGCGAAGACGTCACGGAATCCGTCGAGGAAGTCGGTAGCAGCAGCATCGTTTCCACCCGAGCGGTGAGCGTTAGCGACGAGCTCTTCCTCCTTCGGGACGAGAATCGTGCCGTACAGCTCAGGGAAAATATCGCCCAGCATTCGGCGCTGCCAAACGTAGAAGAAGTCCGACAGGTCCGAGTAGTCGATGTTGTCAAAGTACGGAGGGTCGGTGGCAACAACCAATCCGGCAATAGGCGCGTTGCGCGCGTCCGCCATGACAACCCTGTGCTGGCCACGGAGGGAGGCGAGCTTCAGCGGCGAGACGATGTTCCGCAGGCAAGCCAGGAACGAACCGCTATTTCCATCGCCAAGGACATTGGCTTCAGAAACGTCCCATGCCATGCCCATCGCTTGGCCTGAGTACATCTGTTGGGATACCTGGCCGGTGGATTCCCAGGAACATTGATTGTTTGACCAGTTGGCCAACCTACTCACCGCCAAGGCGAGATACACCGCGACTGCTTCGCTGTAGGCAACAGCGCCATCTCCGCCTTGAGCGAGCGTGTCGCCCTCGGGGAGGCCCATGGCCAGCGCCTCGGCATACACATTCTTGCGGGCCTCCTCGACGAGGTCGCTGAATGTCGTCACGGCGAGTAGCTGTCGGTCTGTAAAGAGGTCAGAGAAGTCCGTGAGCCCATAGAGCGGAGGTGAGAACCACCGCGGATTGGTCGAAATCGCGCCTGAGATCGAATCCAGGGGGCGCTCTACGCGGGCCGCGGCGCGGTGTTCCGCAGTGGGAGAAAAGTACTCCCGGGCCCTGCCCCCGTCTGCGGCTATCGCCGTCAAGGTCAAACTCATTCGACCAGCCGACGCTTCATCGCGGACGTGCGCAACCGCGATGGCGGTTCCGCAACTCAAGCACTCCGTTCCCGTGCGGCCGGACATCGTTCCGCGATTCAGCAAGTCGTGCCGGTTCTTGCTGATCGAAAACTCGAAGCGGCTCCCTCCGCGAGCGACAGAATCGTGGACGATCTGCGGGACCATGACGACTTCCCTGCCTCGCTTCTTAGCGAGGGTCCACTTACTGACCAACGGAACCTGGATCTGACAAGCGGGGTTCGGACACGCAACCTGACGTGCCCAAACCCACGCGAGCACGGTGTGGCCCTCGATTGTTGGGTAGTGCCGCCCCAATCGAGCCCGCGCCTCGGTGAGCATCCACTCCCCATACGTTTCAATGTCGGCGACTAGCCCAGCGGTCCCGCTCCTCAGCGCAAGCTGCGCGCCTCTTGCATGAGGATTCACAGGCTCCCTATCAAGGAACCTTGTCGGAACATCCACGAGTGCCCTGGACAGAGCGACCGCTACTGGGTTGAGGTCACTCGAAGCCGAGTTGACGCCAAGCTGGGCGGCGGCAAGCGCAAGCGACCCTCCGCCGATGAACGGGTCCGTGACGGTGGCGTCAGGAAGAACCGCACGAAGGTCCGCGAGGAACTGTGGGGTTGGCCGCACGACCTCGTCCCACTCCACAGACCGCTCGATCAGGGCGTGGAGTCGAGCTCGCTCAGCTCGAACGTCCTCCTCGGTCGGGAACGCTTCCGGGCGCGAGGACGGGTCATCAACCAGTTGGGCGATCAACATGGCGCGTGCAGCCGTGACGGGCTTCCGCGACCACCATTGGTGCAGGTTCTGGGGCTTGCCGACCTTTCGATTCTTCTCCGCGAAGGAGGCGACGTTGATAGCTTCCAGCGGCAGAGCCACCTCGATCAGCTTGCGCTTGTGCACTAGTTCCTCGACCCTCCGTGCCCGCGATGACGGGCGAACCTTACCGATGATGCGGCGCGTGATGTGTGCATGAACTTACCGTTGGAGCCCGACGCCTTGGGTGGAACGGGAGTAAATGGTGGGGCCCGCCGGCGTCAGAAGGGCGCGGTGCCCTTTGCCCAGGTCTTAGCCCAGTCGCCTCGGATCCCGGTGGCCTCGAAGTCGCCGAGGTCCGTGGTAGCGAACGGGTCGCCGAGATAGCGGACCTGGTCGTAGTGGGCACCCCGCTGATCGACCCAGACGAGCGCGAGTCGGTAGCGCGGTACGGCGTTCTTGCCAGTCATGACCTCGTTATGGGTGACGAAGAACTCCTTCGAGCCCTCGATCCGCGCCTTGACCTCGATCCGGTAGGTGTCGCCGTTGGCGTCGGTGGACAGGATGTCGAAGCCCTTGTTGTTGAACGCCTGCTCGACGGGCTTGCGGCCGAGTTCTCGCTCGCGGGCGAGGACGAGGTCGACGCCGCGGCGTTCGACGGCCTTGGTCTCCTTCGCGTGGATTGGCGCGGTCGCGGGGAGCTCGCCTTCGAGCATCCCGATCGGTAGCACCAGTGCCGCGGTGACGATATGCGGCGGTTTCGTCGACATCCGCTGCTGCTGGTCGAGCAGCGCGATGCGCCTGCGGAGTCGTGAGTCGAGTTCGACGGCCTTGCGGTTGAGGCTGTCGGAGGACTCCTTTGGCTTCTCGCCCTTCTGTTCCTTCTCCGATGCGACGGCGGCGTCTAACAGTAGTCGATCGCTTTCGGCGCTCAAGCGCCTGGTGACCAGGTCGCGCGCCTTGGTCAGTTCGTTGAGACGCCGCGGTTGGACCTCGGCGAGGTACTCGGGCAACTGATTGGCGATGATCCAACTCGTCGCCTTGTCCTCGGCGTCGCCGAGCCAGCTCAGGCCCCGGGCGGCGTCCGTTGCCGGACCGGGCGGTGCTGCGACGCAGTCCAGGTACGGCGCCGGCCCGGCGGGGCTGACGGTGCCGAAGCTGTCGACGTAGGCGTAGCCGAAGCGTCGGGCCACCGATTCGCCGGTCGCATCGGCGACCTCTTCGATGACCCCGACTAGGAGTTGCGGCTCCTCTAGCGTGGACGAGACAAGCACAGTGCCCTGGTTGAGCGCCCCACGGAAGTTGCGAATGGCCTCGCTCATTACCGCGTCGTGGAGCGGGTGGCCGGGTGCGAGGAGGTCCGCGCGGGTGAGGTCGTCGGGCTGGACGTGGCTGAGATCGAAAGTGACCCGGTCGTACTTGGTGGCGATGGTTCCTGTGCCTGCCGAGCGGATGTGCTGGGGCACGTTGGCAATCTCGTAGCGCCCCTGCTCGCGCTTGACGATCCGGCCCCCAAGCTTCGTGAAGGCTGCCTTGAAAGCGAGTTCGATGTAGTGCGGCTGCAGCCTCCGTGCTCGTGCTTCGTCCATCGCGGCTCGGAGTGCGTGCAGGTCCGCGTCCGCGAGGTGGTCGGACGCGAGTGCGCGCTCATCGAGCAGGCCTTTGAGTCCGTCGCCGACGGTGGCGTCGATGACCTCGTGCATCTTGGCGCGCACATCGGGACGTTCGCCGTACTGGATTGCGTCGAGCAGCAGGTTGCGCAGCGGCCTCTCGCTGAACGATTCACCCAGCACGTCAAATACCTTGCCACCGTATGTCTGACGCATCTGCTCAAGCTTCTCCAACAGTCTGGTGAAGACCTCACCCTCGCGCGTGTTCGCGGCGACCAGGTTCCACAGGCGGCAGACCTCTTCCTGACCGATGCGATGGATACGGCCGAAGCGCTGCTCGATGCGGTTGGGGTTCCACGGCAGGTCGTAGTTGACCATCAGGTGCGCGGCCTGGAGGTTGAGGCCCTCGCCGGCGGCGTCGGTGGCGAGGAGGATCTGGACGTCGCGGTTCTTGGTGAACTCCTCGGTGATCTGGCGACGTTCGCCGCGTCGTACGCCGCCGTGGATGGCCTTGACCGCGTCGGGCTTGCCGAGCAGGGAGCCGATCTTGGATTGGAGGTAGTCGAGGGTGTCGCGGTGCTCGGTGAAGATGATGAACTTCCGCGGCCGGCCGTTGGCATCGGTGGCCAGCGCGTTGTCCTGGAGGATGGTCGAGAGTTCGGTCCACTTGCGGTCGGTACCGGCCTCGCGCACCAGCCGCGCCGTCTTGACGAGCTCGCCGAGTTCGATGAGCTCGGCGTTGAGCTCCTCGACGGTCTGCGCCGCCGTAGCGGCATCGAGGAGTTCCTCTTCGGCCGCCTCGATCTCTTCGGCGTTGAACTCGTCGTCGTCGATTTCGTTCAGGTCGATGTCGGGCTCGACCTCGCGGTAGGTGCCGTTGAGGATCTCCTGCTTCTTGCGCTCAAGTCGTTCGGTGCGACGTACGAGGCTCTTGTAGATCGCTTCGGGGCTGGAGGCGAGACGGCGCTGGAGGACGGTGAGGGCGAACCCGACGGTGTTCTTGCGCTTGCCGCCGATGCGCTCAGCGCGGTTCATCCCTTCCCGCACGTAGTGGGTGACGTTCTCGTACAGGTCCTGCTCCAGAGCGGTGAGCTCGTAGGGGGCGGTCTCGGCGATGCGCTCAGGGAACAGCTTCCTGCCCTCGAAGGTGAGCAGGTCCTCCTTCACCATGCGGCGCATGACGCCTGAGACGTCGACCGACTCCTTCTGCCTGCCCTCGAACCGATCGCGGTCCAACAGTGTCATGAAGAGTTGAAAGTCCTCTTCCTTGCCCGAGTGCGGGGTTGCGGTCATCAGCAGCAGGTGGCGGGTGACCTGGCCCAGCAGCTCACCGAGAAGGAATCGCTTGGTCTTCTCCAACTCCCCGCCGAAGTAGTGCGCCCCCATGCGGTGCGCCTCGTCGACGATGATCAGGTCCCACTCGGTCTTCTTGAGCTGGGCCTGGAGCGCCTCGTTGCGGGAGAGCTGATCCATCCGCGCGATCAGCAGCGGGGTGGTCTCGAAGACGTTGAGGTTGATGTTGGCGTCGATCAGCTGGCTGGTCAGTAGGTCGAACCGGAGCCCGAACTTGAAAAACAATTCGTCTTGCCACTGCTCCACCAGGCCACCCGGCGCGACGATCAGGCACTGCTTCACGTCATCGCGGAGCAGCAACTCCTTGATATAAAGGCCAGCCATGATCGTCTTGCCCGCGCCAGGGTCATCGGCCAGCAGGAACCTCAGCGGGGTCCGCGGGAGCAGTTCGCCGTAGACCGCGCGGATCTGGTGCGGGAGCGGCTGCACGTTACTCGTGGCCACCGCGAGCATCGGATCGAACAACCCCGCCAAGGTGATGCGCTGGGCTTCGGCGACCAGCTTGAAGTCGCTCGACTCGGCGTCGAAGGCGCGCCTTCCAGTCTGGCTGACGGAGAGGCTTCCCTCGTCCTTGCGGAACGCGACCTGCTGCCCGAGTTCACCTTCGGGATTCTTGTAGGTCAACTCCAGCGCATCGGCGCCGTGCCAGTTCACGGCAAGAATAGTCACAAACGCGCCAGGAACAAGCCCATCAATTCGTAGGCCAGGCTGGAGCCCTTCCAGCAGCACACGCACCTCCGCGATCGTCGTTGGCTTAACCATAGCGGCGCGCGATGACAGCAGAACCGCGACGCGGCGTGACGCACAGCGCCGAGGGAGGTTCTGGGACGTGGCACGTCGGGTCGCTACCGTTGACCTCATCAACATCCGCAGGCCGACCACCTGCCGAGTGCGTCGGGAGACGCACACGAGAAGGGCCGCCGGAGGCGGCAGGCAGATTCGGGACGGTCGGCAGGAGAAGAATGGTGGGCAACGAGGGCAGGTCGCAGGTGCGGCTCCGCCGCGCCGCGGTCCGGTCTGCGCCGTTGCCTTGGTGTACCCGTGGAGCCGCCCATGCGATAGGCGGTCCAGGTTGGTGCCCCACCATGTGCCCAGACACGGCAAAGGCCGGGATTCGCACTCCCGGCCAGCCGCTCGGACGACGAGTTCGCACCTTGTGGTCCGCTTCGAAACTTCCCGTCTCAAGGAGGAGCTTCTACGTGCCATCGTCTCGCCCTGCCCGGCGCCGTGGCAACGAGCAATGCCGTCAGTCGGCCCTGACGGCGGCGCGAGCCGTCGAGCAGTACCGCCCCTAGCTGGCCACCCAGGAGGAGCCTGACCCAAAGCATGCCCCACCGGCACGACCACCCCTCACGACCGGGTCCGCCACGACCGCATCGACCCCTCCGGCAAAGTCACCCTGAGCATCAACGGCCACCTCTATAAGATCGGCATGGGCCGAACCCCCGTCCCCCTGCTCGTCCACGACCTCCACGTCCGCGTCGGCGACGCCACCATCGGCGAGCTTGCGCGACCTCAACATCGACCCCACCGAGACCTACCAAGCCCTGAACCCACAGGAAACCCCCGAGCCGGGGGCTCGGGGGTTTCGTATGTCCTGAAACAGGACAAGTGGTGTCCGAGGGGGGACTTGAACCCCCACGCCCGATAAAGGGCACTAGCACCTCAAGCTAGCGCGTCTGCCATTCCGCCACCCGGACAGGTGGTGCTGCGCCTGGTGGAAACCACCGGGGCAACGACGTGAAACTCTAGCAGACGCAGCACCGATCACCGAATCGCGAGGCGCGGTCCGTCAGCGGCTGCGACGGCCTGCCGAGGAGCCCGACGAGAACGCCGCGGCGCCGCCGGTGCGGGCCGGACGGGCACCGCCGCGGGAGCCACCGCCGGACGCGCCCTGGCGGGGCTGGCCGGCGGACTGCTGACGCTGCTGGCCACCCTGACGGGCGCCGGAGCCGCCCTGGGCGGTGCCTGAGCCGGAGCCCTGACGGCGACCCTGCGACTGGCCCGTGCGGCTGCCGCCACCCTGGCGTGCGCCACCGCCGGAGCGACCGCCGGGGCGGCCTCCCCCACGACGGCCCGAGCCCTGCTGGGCGTCAGGAGAGACGACCGTGGCGTCGGTGGGCGCGGCATACGTGCGCTCCCCCGGCACGAGACGGCGCAGGAGCGCGTGGTCCGGGCCGACGCGCGTGGTGGTCGGCTTGATGCCGGCCGCGCGGGTCAGGTCGCGGACGTCCTTGACCTGGTCGTCCAGCATCATCGTGACGACGGTGCCGGCGGCCCCGGCGCGCGCGGTGCGACCCGAGCGGTGCAGGTAGGCCTTGTGCTCGACCGGCGGGTCGGCGTGGATGACCAGCGCGACGTCGTCGACGTGGATGCCGCGGGCGGCGATGTCGGTGGCGACGAGCGTCTGGACGGTGCCGGAGTGGAACGCGTCGAGGTTGCGGGTGCGCGCCCCCTGCCCGAGGTTGCCGTGCAGCTCGACGGCGGGGACGCCGGATCGGTTGAGCTGCTTGGTGAGCTTCTTGGCGCCGTACTTGGTGCGGGTGAACACGACCGTGCGGCCGGGGCCTGCGGTCAGGTCGACCAGCACGGGCAGGCGGTCGTCGGTGTGGACGTGCAGCACGTGGTGGTCCATGGCCGACACGGGCGACTGCGCCGAGTCGGCGTGGTGGGTGACCGGGTCGTGCAGGTAGCGCTTGGCCAGCACGTCGACCCCGGCGTCCAGCGTCGCGGAGAACAGCATGCGCTGACCGCGCTCGGGCGTGCGGTCGAGCAGGCGCTTGACGGTGGGCAGGAAGCCCAGGTCGGCCATGTGGTCGGCCTCGTCCAGGATCGTGATCTCGATCCCCCCGAGGTCGCACAGACCCTGCTGGACGAGGTCCTGCAGCCGACCGGGGCAGGCGATGAGGATGTCGACGCCACGCTTGAGCGCCGACACCTGCGGGCCCTGGCCGACCCCGCCGAAGACGGTCAGCGTGCGCTGGCCCTCGGCCGCGACGAGCGGCGCGGCGGCCGCCTCGATCTGGGTGGCGAGCTCACGGGTCGGCGCCAGGATCAGCGCGCGGGGGCGGCTCGGGGTGCGGCGGCTGCCTGACGACGCGAGGCGCGTCACGAGCGGCAGCAGGAACGCGTAGGTCTTGCCGGAGCCGGTGCGGCCCCGACCGAGGACGTCGCGGCCGGCGAGCGAGTCCGGCAGGGTGACGGCCTGGATGGGCGTCGGCTCGGTGATGCCCTTGCCCTCCAGGACAGAGGACAGGGACGTGGGCACGCCGAGGCGCGCAAAAGCATTGTTGCTCAAAAGATCTCCGTAAGACGGCGAGCGTCTCGCCGGGCACGAGCGACGCGATGACGCATCGACGTGTGCACCTGGCGCGCCGGCACGAGCCGACGAGCGTGACCGGGGTGAGGACACCGGTCGTGACACCTGCAGCCCGAGGCAAGACAGGGCGGACCGCTGCCCTCACCCTACGCCATCGACGGAGAGGTTCTGGTCAGCCGCGCTCAGAGACGCTCAGAGACGCTCAGTGACGTTCAGCGACGCACGTGGCGATAGACGCGCGAGGCCGCCACCGCACCCACCGTGAGCGTCGTCGCGAGGCAGCCGATCGGCAGGGGCAGGCAGCAGCCACCGACGGAGACGGAGGTGCCGTTGCGGGTGCGCGTGCTCCAGTGCGGGAAGGGGAAGAGCCTCGGGCCGGACCGGCCGGACTCCTGCGCCTCGTACTGGCCCTGCTGGCCGCCATACTGCCCCTGCTGTCCACCGAGCTGATCACCCTGCTGGCCGTAGGCGTCCGTCGGGCGGTTGGCGTAGGCGTCACCGCGGCGCGGGTCGTAGGCGTCGCCGGGGCGCGGGTCGTAGGCGTCGCCGGGCCGGGGGTCGTAGGGGCCGGAACCGGGCTGCGGGGGGTAGGTCATGGCAGGTCGGATACCCCGACCGCCCGGGGCCTCAACCCTCGGGCTCCGACCAGCGCGGGCGCGCGGGCGTGAGGAAGCAGACACGATCCTCCGGTCGACAACCCCCGGGGGCGGGTCTTGGATTGACCCATGAGCGACGTCAACGAACCCGTGCAGCAGATGACCGAGGAGCAGTGCTGGGAGCGGCTGGGGTCCACCACCTTCGGCCGACTCGCCACCGCCGCCGTCGGGGACGTGCAGATCACCCCCATCAACTACGTCGTCCACGACGGGCGCCTCGTGTTCCGCACCGCCGAGGGCAGCAAGCTCGCCTCCCTGGTCGTGGCCTCGCGGGTCGCCATCGAGATCGACGACGTCACCACCCAGACCGCGTGGAGCGTCATCGGCAAGGGCGACGCGCACGTGGTGCACAACATGGACGAGGCCGACCGGCTCGAGGAGCTCGGCCTGCACCCGTGGGTGGATACGCGCAAGGAGGTCTTCGTCCTCGTGGAGCTCGACGAGGTCTCCGGGCGCGTCTTCGCCCTCGCCCGCTGACCCCGCCCGACGTCGACGGGCGCCGCCCGTTACCCTCGTCCCTGTGGAGACCAGCGTCTATGTCGCGTCCGCCGAGGGCCACAGCGGTAAGTCCGCCGTGGCCCTCGGGCTGCTCGAGTCCCTGACCCGGCGCTATGCCCGGGTCGCGGTCTATCGACCCGTGACCGAGGGGGTGCCCGAGGACGACACGGTCCTCGCGACCGTCCTGTCGCGCAGCTCGGTGCCGTTGTCGCCGGCCGAGGCGGTGGGCGTGTCGTACGACGACGTCCACCAGGACCCGGACGGCGCGCTGTCCCGGATCGTCGAGCGCTACCACGAGATCCAGCACGGCGCCGACATTGTCCTCGTGCTCGGCTCCGACTTCACCGACGTCACCAGCCCGACAGAGTTCTCCTACAACGCCCGGATCGCCGCCAACCTCGCGGCCCCGGTCCTGCTCGTCGTCGGCGCGCACGGCCGCGAGACCGAGGACGTCGCCACCGTCGTCGAGATGGCCCTCACCGAGCTGCGCACCAACTCCGCCACTCCCCTGGCCGTCGTCGTCAACCGCGCCGACGCCGCTGCGGAGGACCTCCGTGCGGCGGTCCAGGGCGTGACGGCGGGCTCCGCGGGAGGCGCCGGCCTGCCGACATACGTCATCCCGGCCTCGACGGTGCTGTCCGCCCCGACGGTCCGCGACCTGCTCAAGGCCACCGACGCAGAGCTGATCTCCGGGGACGAGTCGCTGCTCGACCGCGAGGCGCTCGCCTTCGTGACCGCGGCGATGACCATGCCCAACGTGCTCGACCGGCTGCTCGACGAGTCCCTCGTGCTGACCCCCGGCGACCGGGCCGACGTGCTGCTGAGCGTGCTGCTCGCGCACCAGTCGAGCACCTTCCCGAGCATCGCCGGCGTCATGCTCAACGGCGGCTTCGAGCTGCCCCCGCAGGTGCGCCGGCTGATCGACGGCCTCGGCTCGAGCCTGCCGATCATGACCACGCAGGGCGGCACCCACGACACCGTCATGGCGCTGAGCGGGGTCCGCGGCCGGATGACGCCCGCCTCGACCCGCAAGGTCGCCACCGCCGTCGAGCTGTTCGCCGAGCACGTCGACACCGACGCGCTGCTCGGCCACCTGCGCGAGCCGCACCCCTCGATCGTCACGCCGCTGATGTTCGAGCACCGCCTCCTCGAGCAGGCCCGCGCCGCCGACCGCCACATCGTGCTGCCGGAGGGGCAGGACGACCGGATCCTGCGCGCCACCGAGATCCTGCTCAGCCGCAAGACGGTGCGCATCACGCTGCTCGGCGTCGCCGACGAGCTGCAGGCGCGGGCGCGCGAGATCGGCGTCGACCTGACCGGCGCCCAGATCATCGACCCCCAGGACCCTGACCACGTCGAGCGGTTCGCGGCGCGCTATGCCGAGCTGCGGGCGCACAAGGGCATGACTGTCGAGCGGGCCCGCGAGGTCGTGATCGACCCGTCCTACTTCGGCACGATGATGGTGCTGATGGGCGAGGCCGACGGCATGGTCTCCGGCGCGGTCAACACCACGGCCCACACGATCCGGCCGGCCCTCGAGGTCGTCAAGACCAATCCCGGTGTCTCCGTGGTCAGCTCGAGCTTCCTCATGTGCCTCAAGGACCACGTGACGGTGTATGGCGACTGCGCCGTCAACCCCGACCCCGACGCCGAGCAGCTCGCCGACATCGCCATCTCCTCGGCGCAGACCGCCACGGCGTTCGGGATCGAGCCGCGCGTGGCGATGCTGTCCTACTCCACCGGCACGTCCGGGTCCGGCGCCGACGTCGACAAGGTCCGCGCGGCGACCGAGATCGTGCGCCGCCGCGCGCCGGAGCTGCTCGTCGAGGGACCGATCCAGTTCGACGCCGCCGTGGACCCCGCGGTCGGGTCGAGCAAGGCGCCCGGCTCCGCCGTCGCCGGGCAGGCGACCGTGCTGATCTTCCCCGACCTCAACACCGGCAACAACACCTACAAGGCCGTCCAGCGGACCGCCGGCGCCGTGGCGATCGGCCCGGTGCTGCAGGGCCTGCGCAAGCCGGTCAACGACCTGTCCCGCGGCGCCACCCTGCGCGACATCGTCAACACGGTGGCGATCACCGCCATCCAGTCCACCCTGCCCGCGCCGGCCGCCCAGCTGGCCGAGACCCCCTGACCAGCCCGCCCCGCCAGCCAGAGAGTCACACCCATGCCTTCGGTCCTCGTCCTCAACGCCGGGTCGTCCTCGCTGAAGTACCAGCTCGTCCAGGTCGGCACGCGTGACGTGCTCGCCGTCGGGCTGGTCGAGGCGATCGGGCTGCCCAGCGCCAAGATCACCCACACCGGCGGCGGCGACAAGGTCGCCAAGGCCATCGACTGCCCCGACCACAAGGCCGCCATCGCCGCCGTGGTCGAGATGTTCGACCGCGTCGGGCCGAGGCTCGCTGACGCCGAGCTCGTGGCGGTCGGCCACCGCGTCGTCCACGGCGGCGAGAAGTTCAGTGACGCCGTCCTCGTCACCGACGAGCTGCTGGACACGCTCGACGAGCTGACGCCGCTCGCGCCGCTGCACAACCCCGCCAACCTCGTCGGGCTGCGCGCCGCGCTCGAGCTCTTTCCCGACCTGCCGCAGGTGGGCGTCTTCGACACCGCCTTCCACCAGACGATGCCGGACTACGCCTACACCTACGCCGTCCCGCACGCGTGGCGCGAGCAGCACGGCGTGCGGCGCTACGGCTTCCACGGCACCTCGCACCTCTACGTCTCGCAGGAGGCCGCGCGGATGCTCGGCAAGGACCCGAGCGAGGTCAGCGTCATCGTCCTGCACCTCGGCAACGGCGCCTCCGTCACCGCCGTCAAGGGCGGCGTCAGCATCGACACGTCGATGGGCCTCACCCCGCTCGAGGGCCTGGTCATGGGCACCCGCAGCGGCGACATCGACCCCGCGATCCCGATGCACATGGTCCGCGCCGCCGGCCTGACCATGGAGGAGGTCGACCACGCGCTCTACAAGGAGTCGGGGCTCAAGGGCCTGACCGGGCACAGCGACAGCCGCGACGTCGAGGACCTGCGCGCCTCCGGCGACGACCGCGCCCGCCTCGCGCAGGAGGTGTCGACCTACCGGCTCAAGAAGTACATCGGCGCCTACGCCGCCGCCATGGGGTCGCTCGACGCCATCGCCTTCACCGGCGGCATCGGTGAGAACTCCGTCGTCGTGCGGCGCATGGCGACCGAGGGCCTCGGCATCCTCGGCATCGAGGTCGACCCCGAGCTCAACGCCGGCCGCTCCAAGCACGCGCACGACATCGCCACCGCGGACTCCCGGGTGCGCGTCTTCGTCATACCGACCGACGAGGAGGGCGAGATCGCCCGCCAGACCTATGCGGTCGCCAAGGACGCCGGGCGCGTATGACGGCCGCCCGCCGATGATCTCTCCCACCGCGATCCCGCGGGTGACGGCGACGCGCTACGTCCTGCCCCTGCGCGAGGGCGGCTCGCTGCCGGGCCTCGTGGAGGCGTCCGACGACGGCACGTACGTCATGAAGCTGACCGGCGCCGGCCAGGGGCCGCGCGTGCTCGTGGCCGAGGTCATCGTCGCCGGGCTCGCCCGCGCCCTCGACATCCCCACGCCGGAGCTCGTGGTGCTGGAGCTGCACGAGGCGATCGCGCGGTTCGAGGCGGACGAGGAGGTCCAGGACGTCCTGACCGCGAGCCTCGGCCCCAACCTCGGGGTGGACTTCCTGCCGGGTGCCTTCGGGTATGACGGGTCCCAGCCGCCGGATGCGGCTCTGGCCGGGCGGATCCTGTGGCTGGACGCGCTCACCGCCAACGTCGACCGCACGTGGAGCAACCCCAACCTGCTGCGCTGGCACGGCCAGACGTGGGCGATCGACCACGGGGCGGCGCTGTACTTCCACCACTCGTGGCCGTCCCGCGGCGTCGACCCCGCCCGGTTCGCCGCGCAGCCCTACGACGCCGAGCGGCACATCCTGCGCGGCCCGGCGGGTGACGTGTCGGCGCTCGACGGTGCGTGCGCTGCGGTGCTGACGCCGGACGTGGTGCGGGCAGCCGTCGAGGCGGTGCCCGCCGAGTGGCTGCACCCCGTCGAGGGCCTCGCCGGCCTGGACTCCCCGTCGGCCGTGCGTGCGGCATACGTCGACTGCCTGCTCGCCCGGCTGGCCGACCGCTCGGCCTGGCTGCCCGGCCCGCCCGCGGGACCGCCGAGCGAAGGACCGGAGGACCTGGCCCGGTCCCAGGAGGCCCGCCGGCGGTGGACCCGATGAGCGAGCCGGCCCGGCGCCTCGTCCCGACCGCCGACGCCGAGCGCTCCCCCTGGTTCGCCTACCAGTACCTCGTGCTGCGCGCCGTCCCCCGCGTCGAGCGCGAGGAGTTCGTCAACGTCGGGGTCGTGCTCTACAGCCAGGACGCGGGCTTCCTCGACGCGGCCGTGCACGTCGACGCGTCGCGGCTGCGGGCTCTCTGCGCGGACGTCGACCTCGACGCGCTGGGCGACGGGCTTGAGACGGTTCGTGCCGTATGCCGTGGCGAGGCCGTCGCAGGGCTGGACGCAGCGGCCCGGCCCTGGCGCAGGTTCGGCTGGCTGGAGGCGCCCCGCAGCACGGTGATCCAGCCGTCACGCCCCCACGGCGGGCTCACCCGCGACCCCGCGGCCGAGCTGACCACCCTGCTCGACCGCCTCGTCCGCTAGCCGCGAGCACTGCGCTGGGCCCTGCCAGCGCTCGCGCCGTGGCCAACGGGTGGGTTCCACCACCGTCATCGGTGGCCTTCTCCACCCGTTGCCGCGAGCGCTGCCCGCGAGGTGGGTCGCGTGGTTAACGGGTGGAATCCGCCACCGTCATCGGTGGCCTTCTCCACCCGTTGCTGCGAGGCGCTGCCCGCGAGGTGGGCCGCGTAGCTAACGGGTGGATTCCGCCACCGTCATCGGTGGTCTTCTCCACCCGTTACCGCGAAGGCATCGAGGTCGAAGCCCTGGCCGGCCGGGTCTCCATCCCGCCCATCTCCAGAGGACTCGTTGCGTGTGCCGCCTCGTCCGGCTGCGGGTCCTCCTACCAGGATCAGGTCGCGGCGGGGTGCGCCCGCTGAGAATTGCGCCGAGCGGGGAAGTCTCGAACTGTTATGGCCGCAGCCGCCGCCAAAAGGGTCCCCGCGACGACATACTGCGCCGGCCCGAAGGGGCCGCCCGTCTCGTCGATCGAGACGTTGAACGACGCAAGGTGCCACGGACCAATGAGGAGTGCGCTCAAGGCGACAGCCGACATCACGTGCTCTGTGGGTGTCGCTGTGTCCTGGGCAAAGTCGGGCGCCATCAGCGCGGTCACCCACGCGAAACCCATCAAGGGCCAGACCAGGTCGGCAATCGCACCCAGACCGTCATTCAGGTTGTAGACGGTGGAGGAGGGGTACTGCACCGCGAGGTCCCAGACGAACAGACACCCGAGGGCGGGAACCAGCCCGACGATCGCTGTCCACCATCGGCCTCGGCTCAGCCCGAGGAGGAGGAAGCCGACCGCCATGGCGAGGTAGGCCGAGGGGTGGGAGTCGACCAGGAAGATGACACCGGCGACGCCGAACGAGGCTGCACATGCCAGCGAGATGGCGCGGCGGGTTCGGCTCATGCCGTCAGTGTCCCGAGCCCGGGCACGGATGGCAAAGCTCAGTCCGCAGGCCGACCCCGCCGGCCTCGCCACCGTCCGACGTCACGATCCGGGGCGCCAGACGCCCCGGATGTAGCAGAAGAGTCACCATGGATCGATGGAGACGGTTGGACTACGTGAGCTGAGGCAGGACGCCTCCGGGCTTGTGCGGCGCGTCGAGCGAGGCGAGGAGATCGTCATCACCGTCTCTGGCAGGCCCAGCGCCAGACTCGTGCCGGCCCAGGAGACCCGCTGGCGCCGGTGGGAGGACGTCGCGGACCTGTTCGCTGGACCGGGCGACCCGGACTGGAAGGCAGACAGAGAGCTGCTCGACGACACCAGGCGAGACCCGTGGGGCGACCAGTGAACGGTCGACCCCAGACGAAAGAACGGGGCCTGCTCGACACACGTGTGGTGATTGCGAGCGACGCCGACTACGTGCCAGGCGTCCTGGCCATCAGCGCCGCCACCTTGGCAGAGCTGCACTTCGGAGTCCTCGTAGCGAGCTCTGCGCAGGTGCGCGCCGAGCGGCTCAGGCGCTTGAGCCTCCTCCAACGTCGGTTCGACGCCCTACCCCTCGACGAGGCAGTCGCGGCCAGCTACGGACGACTCGCCGCCGCCTTCGTCGAAGCCGGTCGCCAGCCTCGCCGACGCACCATGGATCTGCTCATCGCGGCGACAGCCCACGCCCACGATGCCGTCCTCTACACCCGCAACCCGGACGACTTCGCCGGCCTAGAAGGACTGATCGACGTTCGTGTGGTGTGACGAACCGCGGCACGCGCGGGTGCAGGACAAGCAGCGGTGTGCGCACACTGCGCTGTCCGACGGAGCACGTAGGCGCTCATCCCTCCGCACCCGTGGCACAGTCGTCTCATGAGTTCGGCAGACCACACTCCTCGGGAGCCGAGGCTGGAACCCCTCGGCTGGTGCTGCGGCCGTGGCGACCGAGCGAGTCGCCGGTCCTCCGCGAGCTGTGGAGCGAGCGAGACCCGCGGGTGCCGCCCCACCGGCGGATCGGTGACGATGGGAGCCCTACGGTCGAGCAGCTGGCCCAGTCGATCCTCTCCCATCCACCTACGTCGCTCGGGCTCCTCGCTGTCGAGCTCGCGGAGAACGGGGAGGTCATCGGCTCCTGCGGGTTGGCGGACGGCGCACGTCCTGGCCCAGGTGAGCCAGAGCTGGCCTTTGAGCTGCTGCGCCGCCATTGGGACCGGGGCTATGCCACCGAGGCGTCGCATGCGGTCCTCGGCTGGGCCAGATCGTCGGGACATCGACGCCTTTGGGCGACGGTTTGGGACTGGAACAGCGCCTCCCGGCGAGTTCTGGCCAAGCTGGGATTCGCCGAGACCGGGGAGCGTGAGCTGGACGCGTCCGGTGGAACCTCGCTGCTCCTCGTTCGACAGCTCTGAACACACCGCGTATGTCGCAGACGGGTCCTCGCTGACCGGTGAACAGCGCTCCAGGCCGTCACAGGTCCATGAGCAGGGCAAGGGTCTCGCGGACCTCACCCAGGGACACCGGGCCGACGTTCCCCGTGCGTGCATGGATGCGACTCGTGGCCACCGACCGCACGTGCTGACACTGCGCTGCAGACGGCTCAGCGAGCTGGTTGTGCTCGTCTGGGTCGAGGCGGACCTCGCTGCGGCTCTGGCGGATAGGGCCCCGTTGAGTGGTGGGCTTTGAGGTGATGCTCGTTGCCTACCGGTCGCTCTTTTCGAGGGCGACGGTCTCAGTATCGCGGGTTGGGTAGAGCTTGGCCATGGAGCCTTCGCAGAGGTAGCGGCGGTCATCGACCTGCCATTCGTCGTGGGTGTCGGCCAGGACGGCTCCGATGAGGCGGATGACGGCGGCTTCGTTCGGGAAGATGCCTACGACGCGGGAGCGTCGCTTGATCTCCTTGTTCAGCCGCTCAAGGGGGTTGGTGGACCAGATCTTGCGTCAGTGCTCGCGCGGGAACGCCGCGAAGGCGAGCACTTCCGCCTTGGCGCCGTCCATCAGTGGGCCGGTC
>NZ_AUFG01000043.1 GCF_000426385.1 Arsenicicoccus bolidensis DSM 15745 | reverse complement strand
CAACGCCCACCAGACGACCCAAACTGAGCTCCCAGCTCACAAAGCGCCGCCCACGCGCCCCGCAACGCCCACCAGACGACCCAAACTGAGCTCCCGGCTCACGAAGCGCCGCCCACGCGCCCCCCGCGCCACGATCGTGAGGGTTTCGCCCAAGATTCTTGGACGAAACCCCCACGATCTTGGGAGGGGGGCGGGGTCAGTCGAGGTCCCGGACCTTGTCCAGGTGCGGGTGCTCGCCTCGGGCGGGCAGGTCCGGCGAGGGGCCGACGAGGTGCTCGACCTCCGGCAGGGCGTCGTCGACGCGGCGTCGGGACACGAGGATCGCGGCGGCGATGATCGCCAGGGCGAGGAGGGCGATGCCCGCGCGGAGCCACGGTGAGGCTCCGGCGCCGACCGACATCTGCACGACGGCGGGGGCGATGAGCACGGCGACGAGGTTCATCACCTTGATCAGCGGGTTGATGGCCGGGCCGGCGGTGTCCTTGAACGGGTCGCCGACCGTGTCGCCGATGACCGTGGCGGCGTGGGCGTCGGAGCCCTTGCCGCCGTGGGCGCCGTCCTCGACGAGCTTCTTGGCGTTGTCCCACGAGCCGCCCGCGTTGGCCAGGAAGACCGCCATCAGCACGCCAGCTCCGATCGCGCCGGCGAGGAAGCCCGCGAGGGCGCCGAAGCCCAGCCCGAAGCCGACCATGATCGGGGCCAGGGCCGCGAGCAGTCCGGGAGTCGCCAGCTCTCGCAACGAGTCTCGGGTGCAGATGTCGACGACGCGGGCGTACTCCGGAAGCTCGGTGCCGTCCATGATCCCCGGGTGCTCGCGGAACTGGCGACGCACCTCGAGGACGATGGCGCCGGCGGCGCGCGTGACGGCGTCGATCGCGAGGCCGGAGAAGAGGAAGACCACCGCCGCGCCCAGGATCAGCCCGACGAGCACGTTGGGCGAGGTCACGGCATACCCGCTGACCGCCTCGGAGGTGTCGCGCCCGGCCTCGGCGAGGGCCGTGATGACGGCGTCGTTGTAGGAGCCGAACAGCGCCGTCGCGGCCAGCACCGCCGTCGCGATGGCGATGCCCTTGGTGATCGCCTTGGTGGTGTTGCCCACCGCGTCCAGGTCGGTGAGGACCTGCGCGCCGGCCTCGTCGACGTCGCCGGACATCTCGGCGATGCCCTGGGCGTTGTCGCTGACGGGACCGAAGGTGTCCATCGCCACGATGACGCCGACGGTGGTGAGCAGACCGCAGCCGGCCAGGGCGATGAGGAACAGCGACACGATGACCGAGCCGCCACCGAGCAGGTAGGCGAGGTAGACCGCACCCGCGATGACCGTGGCGGTGTAGACCGCGGACTCCAGACCGACGCCGATGCCGGACAGGATGACGGTGGCCGCGCCGGTGACGGACGTGCGGGCGACGTTGCGCGTGGGCTCGGACTCGGTGTCGGTGTAGTGGCCGGTGATCTTGAGGATCACGGCAGCGAGGATGATGCCCAGCAGCACGGCGCCGATGGCCAGCAGGCGCGGGTCGCGGTCGATGCCGGCGGCCTCGGCGCCCCGCAGCTCGGCGAACGTGCCGGGGAGGTAGACGAACGCGGCGATCGAGCACAGCACGGCGGACACGACGGCGGCGATGGCGAAGCCGCGGTTGATCGCGGTGAGCCCGCTCTCGCCGGGGCGCGAGCGGGTGACGTAGACGCCGAGGACGGCCGTCAGCACGCCGATGGCCGGCACGATCAGCGGGAAGACGAGGCCCTGCTCGCCGAAGGCGGCCTTGCCGAGGATGAGGGCCGCGACGAGGGTCACGGCGTAGGACTCGAACAGGTCGGCCGCCATGCCGGCGCAGTCACCGACGTTGTCGCCCACGTTGTCGGCGATCGTCGCGGCGTTGCGGGGGTCGTCCTCGGGGATGCCCTGCTCGACCTTGCCGACCAGGTCGGCGCCGACGTCCGCGGCCTTGGTGAAGATGCCGCCGCCGACGCGCATGAACATCGCGAGCAGCGCCGCCCCGAAACCGAATCCCTCGAGCACCGCGGGCGCCTCGGCGCGATAGATCAGCACCACCACGCTCGCCCCGAGGAGGCCGAGACCCACGGTCGCCATACCGACCGCTCCCCCGGTGCGCACCGCGAGGGTGAACCCGGGCGCCCGATGCCCGTCGCGGGCCGCCGCGGCGACGCGGACGTTGGCCTGGACGGCGAGGGTCATGCCGAGGTAGCCGATGAACGCCGAGAACAACGCGCCCACCACGAAGAAGAGGCTCCGTCCGATCCGGACGGAGCCGTCGTCGGCCGGCAGGAGGAACAGCAGGGCGAACACCACGAGGACGAAGATCGCCAGGGTGCGCAGCTGCCGGTTGAGGTAGGCGCTCGCGCCCTCCTGGATGGCGGCGGCCACCCGCTGCATCCCCGGTGTCCCCGTGTCGGCACGCAGCACCTGCGAGCGCAGCACCGTGCCCACCACGAGAGCCAGGAGCGAGACCGCCGCGATCACCGCGACGATCGTGATGCTCCCCCCGGACACGGGGACGTGGTCCCCGGCGGCCTGGATCGGTCGGGTGGTGGGAAGGCTGGTGGCTGGCAGCTGGGTGATGGCGACGAGAGCTCGCATCCGTCCTCCTTGACGTGCGGCTACGGACGGTGAGCACCGCCCTCAGGTGGCTCGCAGTCTAGGGTGGTGCGACCCACATGACCAGGGGGCCTCGACGGCGCGTCGTGAGGGCGTCAGTGTCCCTGCGGCGCAAGCTCCTTGGTGTAGAGCACCTGGCCGAGCCCGTTGCGCAGGCTCACCGTCATCGTGCCCGCGCGATCGACCTCGGTGTAGCCGAAGAACATCGCGCGCTGGTCCCGCGGTGACTGGTTGGCGTGGCGCGGCACCCCCTGGAAGAGCACCTGCGGCCCGAAGGTCGCGTCCATCTGGTTGGGGCCGAACCCGCCCGCGCTGATCGGGCCGGCGACGAACTCGTGGAAGCCGTCGAAGTCGGTGAAGGCCGCCTTGGCCGGGTCGTAGTAGTGCGCCGCGCAGTAGTGCACGTCGGCCGTGAACCACACGACCCCGCGGATCTTGCGGCGCTTGATCTCGCTGAGGAGGTAGGCGAGCTCCAGCTCGCGGCCCAGCGGTGCACCCGGATCGCGGTTGGCGATCGCCTCGATGTCGGTGCCGTCCGGCACGATGATGCCGATCGGCATGTCGGCGGCGATGACCTTCCACGTCGCCCGGGAGCGCTGCAGCTCGCGCAGCAGCCAGTCGACCTGCTCGGTGCCGAGGAAGGCCGTCCGTTGCTTCTCCAGCGAGGGGGTGTTGGCGCCGCGGTAGGTCCGCATGTCCAGGCTGAACACGTCCAGGTGGGCGCCGCGCTCGACCTTGCGGTAGACGCGGGGAGCCTGTCCCAGGTCGCGCACCCCGCGGCCGTGCCGGTCGGCGATCGGCATGAACTCGAAGAAGGCCTGGCGGGCGCGGGTCGCGAGCACGTCCACGCGCCGTTCGCGGGCGTAGCGCGGGTCGTCGAGCACCTCGCCGGGGTACCAGTTGTTGGTGGTCTCGTGGTCGTCCCACTGGCTGATGACCGGGACGTCGGCGTACATGCCGCGCAGGTTCTTGTCCATGAGGTTGTAGCGGTAGCGCCCCCGGAACTCGTCCAGCGACTCCGCGACCTTGGCCACCTGCGGGGTGACCACGTTGCGCCATACCTGGCCGTCCGGCTCGACGACCCGCTCCTGGATCGGGCCGTCGGCATAGATGTTGTCGCCGGAGTGGATGAGGAAGTCCGGGCGCAGCTCGTGCATGGCGCGGTAGGCGATCATCCCGCCGAGGTCGGGGTTGATGCCCCAGCCCTGGCCCGCCGTGTCGCCGGTCCACACGAAGCTCGTCGGGGCGTCGTGGACGGCGGCGGTGCTGAGGTGACCGACGCCCACCTCGCCCCGGTGCCCGTCGAGGTCCTCGAACTGCACGCGGTACTCGTAGTCGCGGCCGGGCGCCAGGCCCTTCAGCTCGAGCTTGGCCGTCAGGTCGCTGCGCGGCGTCGCCCAGGGTCCGGCCAGCTCGCGCCACGAGCCTCGACGACCGCCCGAGGTCAGGCGCACGACCATGCGGCCGGGACGGTCGGAGCGCGACCACACCACGGCGGAGCGGGAGGTGACGTCGCCCGCCTGCACCCCGCTCGGCAGCGTGCTGCGACCACGGACGAGCACGGGGCTGCCACCGGCCGCCACGGAGGTCGACTGACCAAGGGCGACGAGGCCGGCGCCGCCGAGGGCACCGGTGAGCAGGGAACGGCGAGACACGTTGGCCATGACGGCGACTCTGCGCCTCCCGGGTGAACGGGCGGGGTGCGCCCGGGTGACGGTCCGGCAAACCATGCCGTATGCCGCGGGCTAGGGTCTGACGTGATGAATGAGCAGCAGGAGCACTACTTCACGTCGAGCGAGCCGGCGACCGAGACCGAGCGCCGGTCGATCCGCCTCCGCCTGGCAGACCGGACCGTGGACGTCGAGACCGCCCCCGGCACCTTCTCCCCCGACGGCCTCGACAAGGGCACCGCCGTGCTGCTCGCGGAGGCACCACCCCCGCCCGCCGCGGGCACCTTCCTCGACCTCGGCTGCGGCTGGGGGGCCATCGCCCTGGCGCTGGCGCTGCGCTCCCCCGACGCCACGATCCACGCGGTCGACGTCAACGAGCGCTCCCTGGACCTCACCCGCCGCAACGCGGAGTCGTTGGGCTGCACCGGGATCCGCGCGATGACGGCGGAGGAGGTGCCGGCGGGCACGGCATACGACCTGATCTGGTCCAACCCCCCGATCCGGGTCGGCAAGGCCGTGCTCCACGACCTCATGCGCACGTGGCTGCCGCGGCTCGCGCCGGACGGGCACGCCTATCTCGTCGTGCAGAAGAACCTCGGCTCGGACTCGCTGCAGGCCTGGATCGAGCGCGAGCTGGGTCCAGGGCTGCAGGTCGAGCGGTTCACGAGTGCCAGGGGATTCCGGGTCCTGCACGTCCGGAGGGTCGCGGGCTAGACCGGCCTAGACTGGGTCCCCGTGACGATCGACGACAACGCCCACGACGGCCAGGGACAGCTCGAGGACATGCGCTTCCACTCGCGCAAGTGGGTCAAGCCCGAGGACCTCAACGCCAACCACACGCTCTTCGGCGGGAGCCTGCTGCGGTGGATTGACGAGGAGGCCGCGATCTACGCGATCATCCAGCTCGGCAACGAGCGCACGGTCACGAAGTACATGTCGGAGATCAACTTCGTCTCCAGCGCGCGACAGGGCGACATCATCGAGATGGGCCTGCTGCCGACCCGCTGGGGCCGCTCCTCCCTGACGCTGCGCTGCGAGGTGCGCAACGTGTTCACCGGCAAGAGCATCATCACGATCGACGAGATCGTCATGGTGGCCCTGGACGACGAGGGCAACCCGAGGCCGCACGGTTACGACTCCATCACCTTCGACCGCGACCGGGTGCCCGCGCGGCTGCGCATCGAGCGAGTCGAGCCACCAGTCCGCTGAGGGGTCACCTCCCGACGCCGAGTCCGCCGAGTGGTCACGTCCCGAACGTCGGGACGTGACCACTCGGCGGAGGGGCGCGGGGTCAGCGGTGGCGGGGCTTGGTGGGCTTGCTGGGCTTGCTGGGCTTGCTGGGCTTCCCCTGGTGCACGACCATCGCGGACCCACCGCCACCGCGGGTCGGCTCGGCCCCGGCGTCGAACAGGTTGCGCCCGAGGACGCGGATCGCGGTGCCGCGCCCGATGGTCTCGGCCGAGGTCATCGGCTGGCCGAGTACCTTGAGCGCCGCTCCGGTCGCGCTGTGGATGAGCTGCGGCTCGGCGGTCGCCGCGGTGTTGCGCGAGGAGATGCGCGGCGCCGCAAGCCCACCCATCGCGGTCTTGTCGCGGTCGATGACCTCGGTGATCGTCTGCGCGGTCGTCGTGATGATGGTCGCGCCGCCGGCGGCACCGGCCGCCATGAACGGCCGACCGCCCTTGAGCACGATCGACGGGCTCATCGACGAGCGCGGACGCTTGCCCGGCGCCGGGAGGTTGGGGTCAGGGACGCCCTCCGTCATCGGCTTGAAGTTGAAGTCGGTCAGCTCGTTGTTGAGCAGGAAACCACGACCGGGGACCACCATGCCGCTGCCGCCGAACTGCTCGATGGTCAGCGTGTATGACGCCACGTTGCCCCACTTGTCGGCCACCGTGAGGTGCGTGGTGGCCTGGCCGTCGTTGCCCTGGCCGGCCTTGCCGAGCGCAGTGCCGCAGCCGCCGTAGGCCCCGTCGGGGTTGCCGAAGGCGATGGGACGCTGCTGCGCCTTGGCCGGGTCGAAGCCGCACGCCCGCTCCCGCGCGAAGCCCTGCGACACCAGCTGCTGGCGCGGCACGCCGGGCACGTCGCCCACCCAGCGGTTGCGGTCGGCGAACGCCGTCGCGGTGGCCTCGGCGAAGCGGTGGTAGTACTGCACGTCGTCGACGTCGCGCAGCGGGACGCCCGTGCGCTCGGCATACTCCTCGAGCAGGTTGAGGGTCTCGGCGACGGCGATGCCGCCCGAGGACGACCCCGCCATGCCGTAGTAGTCGTGTCCCTCGTAGGTCGAGTGGATGGGCGCCAGGCGCTTGACCTGGTAGCGACCGAGGTCGGCCGTGGTCATGGTGCCGCTGGGGACCATCACGCCGGGCACGGTGACCGGCGTGTTGACGACCTTGGCGATGTCCTGGGCGATCCCGCCGCGGTAGAGAGCCGACGGACCGCGGCGGCGCAGCTCGGCGTAGGTCGCTGCGAGGTCCGGGTTGCGCAGGACCGTGCCCGCCTCGAACGGCTTGCCGCCGGGGAGGAAGAGCGAGGCGGTCGCCGGGAACTGCGCGAACCGCTTGGCGTTGTCGGCGGTGGCGGTCTCGAACGCGTCGTCGACGACGAAGCCACGACGCGCGATCTCCTCGGCCGGGGCCAGCATCTGGCTGAACGACCGGGTGCCGTAGTCCTGCAGGGCCGCCTGCCAGGTCGCCACGGTGCCCGGGACCCCCACGGACAGGCCCGAGTTGACGGCCTTGGTGAAGTCCATCGGCTTGCCGCCCTCGAGGAAGGACGTCTCGGTCATGCCGGCCGGGGCGGTCTCGCGCCCGTCGATGGTCGACACGCGCTTGGTGCGGGCGTCGTAGTAGACGAAGTAGCCGCCACCGCCGATGCCGTTGGCGTAGGGCTCGACGACGCCGAGGGCGGCCGCCGTCGCGACGGCGGCGTCGGCGGCGTTGCCCCCGCGCTTGAGCACGTCGATGCCCACCTGGCTGGCGACCGGGTCGACGCTGGCGACGGCCCCGCCGGAGCCGGTCATGGTGCCGGTCTTGGGCAGGGTGTGACCGACAGGCCCCTGGTCACGGGGGGCGGGACGCTGCGGGACCGGCGTGGCGCCGGCGGTGGTGAGGGAGGCGGCGGCGGTGACAGGCAGGGCCAGCGCGAGGGCGAGGACGCCCCGGAGCGTGGCCGACGGACGAGGTCCGCGGGGGCTGGGTGCAGTCATCTGCGGAAACTAGGCGCTGGGACATCTCGGGCAGAAGGGGCGATCCAGCATGTGGGACATCCGTCCGGAACTGGTGCGTGAGTCGTCCCAGGGCGTGGACAGATCGACCAGCGATCGCCCGGTCAGCAGCCGGCTAGCGCCGGGGAGGCAGCTCGACGGTGCCGTCGGCGACCAGGGCTGCCGGGCCGGAGAGCTCGACTTGGTCGCCGGGCAGGGCGCGGACGTGCACCGTGCCGCCGGGCACGTCGACCCGCCAGAGGTCGGTGACCTGGTCCCGGGGTGCCCCGTCGGCTCCGGCGTCGCCCCCGCCGGCCCACCAGCGGACCGCGAGCGCCGCGGCAGCGGCCCCCGTGCCGCAGGATCGGGTCTCCCCCACCCCGCGCTCGTGCACGCGCATGCGGATGTGCCCCGGCCCGAGCACCTGCACGAACTCCACGTTGGTGCCCTCGAGGGGCGTCGGCTGCACGAGCGGCGCTCGGGTGAGGTCGAGCTCGTCGAGCTCGCGGCCGGCGGGCAGCATGACGACGGTGTGCGGGTTGCCGAGGTCGAGCGACAGGGCGGGGACGGCCTCGTGGTCGTCGACCTTGACCAGCGCGTCCGAGCCCTGCGCAGCAGCCTCGGCGGGCGAGCTCAGCCGCCAGGGTCCGAGGTTGACCGCGTATGCCGTCTCCCCCGTCTCGCGAGCGCCTGCACCTCGACCGTCGCCGCCGTGGCCGCCGTCGCCGTGACCACCTCCAGCACCCACGCGGACGTGCTTGAGCCCGGCGCGGGTCGCGATCGCGAACTCCGGGTCCTGCTCGAGGCCCTCGCGGCGCAGGTAGGCCGCGAAGACCCGCGTGCCGTTGCCGCACATCTCGGCGACCGACCCGTCGGCGTTGCGGTAGTCCATGAACCAGCGCGCGTCCGAGGCCTGGTCCATGACGGCGGGCTCGCCCGCGAGCGCCGTGGGGACGACCCGGATGACGCCGTCTCCGCCGATGCCGGCGCGGCGGTCGGCGAGCCAGGCGACCTCGCTGGGGGACAGCGGGATCGAGCCCTGCGCGTCAGGGACGAGGACGAAGTCGTTCTCGGTGCCGTGGCCCTTGGTGAAGTCCAGGCGCCGGGGGCTGCCCACGGGCTCGGTCGGGTCGGAGGTCATGCCTCATTGTCTCCTGCGCGCTGGGCCGGGGCTGACAGGCCGGGCAGCGACGTCAGCACGCCCGCGTGCACCTCGTCGTGCAGGTCGCCGATGGGACGCTCCCCCGTGGCCACCGCGGTGGCGTCGTGCCAGGTGATCCGGGGGTCGGGGCGGAACCACGCCTCCTGGCGGCGAGCGAGCTTGCGCGTGAGGGTGGCCGTCAAGTCCTTGGCATCGTCCTCGGACAGGTCGCCGTCCAGCTGGGCCAGGGCCTGGGCGTAGCCGAGCGCCTTGCTCGCGGTGCGCCCGTCGCGGAGCCCGGCGGCGTCCAGCGCCCGCACCTCGTCGAGCAGCCCCTGCTCCCACATGCGGTCGATGCGCAGGCCGAGCCGCTCGTCGAGCACCGGCCGGTCCACACGCAGCCCGACGACGACCGTGGGCAGGCGATGGGTGCGCTCCGGCATGGTCGCGCTGAAGGGTCGCCCCGTCAGCTCGATGACCTCCAGCGCGCGCACGACGCGCCGGGCGTTGCTGGGGAGGATCTGGTCGGCGGCGACGGGGTCCAGCCGTCGGAGGCGCTCGACGAGCGCCGGCAGGCCCGCCGCGTCGTCGCCGACCTCCGCCTCGAGCCGACGGCGGACGTCGGGATCGGTGGGCGGGATGTCGAGCAGGTCCAGCGCGGCCCGGACGTAGAGGCCCGAACCCCCGACCAGGACAGGGACGAGCCCACGTCGCCGGACCTCGTCGATGTCGGCGCGCGCCTCGCGCTGGTAGGCCGCGACGCTCGCCTCGTCCCGCACGCCCAGGACGTCCAGCTGGTGGTGCGGGATCCCTTGTCGCTCAGCCACGCTCAGCTTGGCGGTGCCGACGTCCATCCCGCGATAGAGCTGCATCGCGTCGGCGTTGACGACCTCGCCGCCGAGCCGTGCGGCCAGGGCGACCCCGAGGTCGGACTTGCCGGTGGCGGTGGCCCCGACGACGGCGACGACGGGTGGCAGGGCGGGGTCCGGCATACGTGCCATTGTCCCAGAGCGAGTGACAAGGACCGGTCGCGTGGGGCAGGGTGGTCGGCGGAGCGCACCGTGCCGGCGACGGACCGAGGTGCTCCTGACCTGGCCCCGACTGGAAGGAGACGGCGATGAGCATGTTCGACAACATCAAGGACAAGGCCACCGAGGCTGCGGAGCAGAACCCCGAGAAGGTCGAGCAGTTCTCCGACCAGGGCATCGAGCGAGCTGGCGACCAGCTCGACGAGCGCACTGGTGGGCAGCACTCCGACAAGATCGACTCTGTCCAGCAGCAGGGCGACGAGCGCGTCGGCGACAGCAGCCAGTGACGTCGTCCCGCTGACGGCTCCGGCCGTCGCCTCACGACGCGAGAGGCCGTCACCCCTCGCGGGTGGCGGCCTCTCCCCGTGCCCGCACGAGATCGCGGCCGACCTCGACCAGCAGGTCCACGACGGTGCGCACGGCCAGGCGCTCGTGCCGCTCCCGGCGGGACAGCGCAAAGATCGAGCGGTGCGCCCGGACACCCTGCAGAGGCCGTATGACGACCCCCTGGCGTGATCGCGTGGTGAAACGAGGGAGGAGACCCAGTCCCTCGCCGGACGCCACCAGCGACTCGACCAGCCGGTTGTCGCGCAGGCGGTAGCGGCGCTCCAGGGTCGCCCCGAGGTCACGCTCGATGCTCCCCATGACCGTGTCGAAGGGGTAGCCGACCGGCACGCCCACCCAGGTCGTGCCGGCGAGGTCCGCACGGCGCAGGGTCGCGCGTCCCGCGAGCGGATGGCTCGCGGGCAGAGCCACGTCGATGGGCTCGCGGGCGATGACGCGGCGCACGAGACCGTCCTGGACGCTCGCCGCCCCCGGCGTGAGGCTGTGCGCCACCACCACGTCCACGTCGCGGGCCCGCACCGCGAACTCCGCCTCGGGGACGTCGAAGTCGTCGATCTCCAAGTGGATCTGCGTGCTGCTGAGGCGCTGGAGGAGACCGGGCAGCAGCGCCTCTCCGGCGCTGGGCAGCGTGCCGATGCTGACCGTGCCGGCGGGGGTGCCGACGAGCTCGTCGAGCCGTCCATGGACCCGGGCGAGCACCTCGCCGACCTCGTCCGCGCCGGCCGCGAGCAGGCGGCCCTCGGCCGTCAGCCGGAGGCGCCGGCCGTCGGGCTCGACGAGGCGCACCCCGATCTCCCGCTCCGCGGTGCGCAGCTGCTGGGAGACCGCGGAGGGCGTGCGGTGGGTGGCCGCGGCGACGGCGGCCAGGGTCCCGCGGTCGGCCAGGTCACGGAGGAGCTCGAGGTGACGCAGATCCATGAAGCCAACCTAATGCTTTGCGTCATGGATCGTCGCTTGCCCTGAACGGTCGCGGAGCCGGACGATGGGTGCATGCCGATGACCCACCGCGCCCTCGCGGCCCTCGTGGCCGTGCTCTGGGGCGTCAACTTCCTGGCGATCCACACCTCGCTGGAGCAGTTCCCGCCGTTGTTCCTCGTCGCCCTGCGCTTCGCGATCATCGCGGTGCCCACGATCCTGCTCGTGCCCCGTCCCGACGTGCCGCTGACGTGCCTGGTCGGCTACGGGCTGGGGTTCGGGACGGTGCAGTTCATCGGGCTCTACCTCGGCATGGCCATGGGCTTCCCGGCCGGCCTGGCGTCGCTCGTGCTCCAGGCGTCGGCGCCGTTCACCGTGGTGCTGGGTGCGCTGCTGCTCGGCGAGCGGGTGGGGCTGACGCAACGCGTCGGGATCGCCGTGGCGGTGGGTGGGCTCGTGCTGGTCGGCGTGTCACGGGCGACGGCGACGAGCGTGCTGCCCTTCGTGCTGGTGGTGCTCGGCGGGCTGGGGTGGGCCTTCGGCAACCTGTGCAGCCGCCTGGCGCGCGCGCCCAAGCCCCTGCACCTGACCCTATGGATGTCCGTGGTGCCGCCGCTGCCCATGCTGGTGCTGTCGTTGCTGGTGGAAGGGCCCGCGCGCATCGCGTCGTCCCTCGGCACGTCGGTGTCGGCCGCGGCGGCGCCGGCGTGGGTCGGCCTCGCCTACACCGTGCTGCTCGGCACCGTCGTCGGCTCCGGCATCTGGGTGTGGCTCATGGCGCGGCACCCGGCGGGGGTGGTGGCGCCATACTCGCTGCTCGTCCCCGTCGTCGGGATCCTCACCGCCTGGCTGGTGCTCGGCGAGCGCCCCACCGCGATCGAGCTGCTCGGCGGTGTCCTCGTGATCGCGGGCGTGCTCTGGTCCGGGCGAAGGCCCCGCAGCGGCCTCGCGGTGCCTAGGGTGGAGGGCACCGATCGACTCGAAGGAGCCACACCATGACCGAGATGCGTGACGAGCAGCTGCCCGAGGGTGCCAAGGCCGCGCAGGAGGCCGCCGCGGAGGCAGCCCCCGGCCAGGCCGACATCGCCCACGACTCCCCCGACGCCGACCACGGCCAGATGCAGCAGGCCGCGACCGAGGGGTCGACCGACACCGGCACCGGAGCGGTGACCGGCAGCGGGATGCCCGACTGAGGTCAGGTCAGGCGCCGCAGGCGGGGCCGCTGCGCACCGTGACCGCGCTCGCGGCGGGCCTGCCGATCGACGGCATCCCCAGCGAGACCGCGGGCTTGCCCGGCACCGGCGCGTCCTGCAGCGCGGTCCAGGCGTCCCCGCCCGCCGTGCGACGCACGCGATAGGTCCCTCCCGCGAGCGCCCCGTCCGCGACGAGGTGGTGGGGGGCGCCATACGTCACGTCGACCTCGACCACGTCGCCCGGCCGGGCGCGCTCGGCCCCCTCGGGCACTGCGAAGTGCACGAGGCGGTTGTCGCGCGCGCGGCCGGACATCCGCGCGGTCTCGGCGTCCTTGCGCCCCTCGAACGGCGCGACCAGCACCTCGACCGTGCGCCCCTCCTGCCTGCGGTTCTCCTCCCAGGAGATCCGGTCCTGCAGGGCGATGAGTCGGTCGAAGCGCTCCTGCACCACGGCCTTGGGCACCTGGTCGTCCATGGTGGCGGCGGGCGTGCCGGGGCGGATGGAGTACTGGAAGGTGAACGCGCTCGAGAAGCGGGACGCCTCGACCACCCGCAGCGTCTCCGCGAAGTCCGCCTCGGTCTCGCCGGGGAAGCCGACGATGAGGTCGGTCGTGATGGCGGCGTGCGGGATCCGGTCGCGGACGCGGTCGAGGATGCCGAGGAACTTCTCGGAGCGGTAGGACCGGCGCATCTCCTTGAGCACGCGGTCGGAGCCGGCCTGGAGCGGCATGTGCAGGCTCGGCATGACGTTGGGCGTCTCGGCCATCGCGTCGATCACGTCGTCGGTGAACGCGGCCGGGTGGGGGCTCGTGAAGCGGACGCGCTCCAGGCCCTCGATCTCGCCGGTCGCACGCAGCAGCTTGGCGAAGGCCCCGCGGTCACCGAACTCGACGCCGTAGGAGTTGACGTTCTGGCCGAGCAGGGTGATCTCGACGACGCCCTGCTCCACCAGGGCGCGGCACTCGGCGAGGATGTCGCCGGGACGCCGGTCCTGCTCCTTGCCGCGCAGCGCCGGGACGATGCAGAAGGTGCAGGTGTTGTTGCAGCCCACCGAGATCGACACCCAGCCGGCGTAGGCGGAGTCGCGGCGCGTCGGCAGCGTCGAGGGGAAGGTCTCGAGCGACTCGAGGATCTCGACCTGCGCCTCCTTGTTGTGGCGCGCGCGGTCGAGCAGGGCCGGCAGGGACCCGATGTTGTGGGTGCCGAAGACGACGTCGACCCAGGGGGCCCGCTTGACGATGGTGTCGCGGTCCTTCTGCGCCATGCAGCCGCCGACGGCGATCTGCAGGTCGGGGTTGGCGAGCTTGGCCGGACGCAGCTGGCCGAGGTTGCCGTAGAGCTTGTTGTCGGCGTTCTCGCGCACGGCGCAGGTGTTGAAGACCACCACGTCGGCCGTCGGGGGCCGCTCGTCGGTCGGGAGGCTCGCGAGGTCGACATAGCCCGCCGTCTCGAGGAGGCCGGCCAGTCGCTCGGAGTCGTGAACGTTCATCTGGCACCCGTGGGTGCGTACGTCATAGGTCTTCATCGCGTCACCCAGGATAGGCCAGCCACGGACGAGAGCTAGCCTGGCAGCCATGACGCTCGTGACTGGCGGTATCGACCTGGCCGAGGCATCCCGGGCGCGAGGGGGCTCGCAGCGGCTCCGTGCCTACGTCGCTCGACCGGAGGGGTCGGGTCCGTGGCCGGCCGTCGTGATGGCGATGGAGGCCTTCGGCGTCAACGACGACATGCGCAGCCACGCCGACCGGATCGCCGGCTGGGGCTATGTCGTCGTGGTGCCCGACCTGTATGCCGACGGCGGCGCCAAACGGTGCCTCGTCGCGACGATGCGGGCCATGCAGTCCGGGACGGGTCGGGCGTTCGTCGACCTCGAGACGGCCAGGCTCTGGGCGGTCGCGCAGCCCTGGTGCACCGGGCGCGCGGGGGTGATCGGCTTCTGCCTGGGCGGGGGCTTCGCCCTGCTGGCCTGCGACCGCGACCGCTACGACGTCGCGAGCGCCAACTACGGGCAGGTGCCCGAGGACCTCTCGCGCAGCTGTCCGGTCGTCGGGTCGTATGGCGAGAAGGACCCGACGTTGCCGGGGGCTGCGGCCACGCTCCGGTCCAGGCTGGCGTCGGCGGGCGTGGCGCACGACGTGGTCTCCTACCCGGACGCGGGGCACGCCTTCCTCAACGACGCGCCGCCCGGCCCGGCGGTCCTCTCTCCCCTGTTGCGCGTGGCGGGGTTCGGGGCCTCGCCACAGACGCGGGAGGACGCGTGGGGGCGGATCCAGGCGTTCTTCGGCGAGCACCTGGCCCCGGGCCCGGCCTGAGGGCTAGGAACGGGCGGGCGCGCCTCGTGACGAGGCGGCCGCGGCTGTGGGCCTCGACAGGACGAGGCCGCTCATGGCCTGGGCCAGCGCGACGCCGAGGATGAGCAGCACGGGCACGGTCCAGCTCCCGCTGGCCTGGTAGACCGCGCCGGCCGTCACCGGGCCGACCGCGGCCAGCAGGAAGCCCGTGCCCTGCGCGAAGGCCGAGACGGCGGGCACGTCGTGCGGGTCGCGCTGCTGGGCGATGAAGGTCAGGGCGATGGCGATCCCCGCCCCCTGCCCGAACCCCATGACCACCACGCCGAGCAGCGCGGTGGTCGCGCTGCCCAGCAGCGCCACGACCCCCAGCGCGTACGCCGCGAAGAACGCCGCGAGGACGCGAGGGGCATGACGGTGCGTCGCCATACGCGGTCCGAGGAAGCTGCCGGGGATCCCGAGGCCCATGTAGACCCCGAGCATGACGCCCGCCGTCGCGGGGGCCACCCCGTGGCTGCGCAGGATCGCGGGCAGCCAGGTGAGCGGCATGTAGAAGCAGAGCGACTGCAGACCCATGAAGGCCGCCGTCCACCAGGTGCGCGGGTGACGCACGACGTGCACCATGCCCGTCGGCGCCTGCGGGGTCGAGGCGTGACCGCCGGTCGGGTGCCGCACGACCTCCCGGGTGGCGGCCCCCCACAGGACCAGCGCCGCAGTGAGGGGCAGCACCCAGATCGCGAGGGTCCACGACCAGGACAGGCCGTGCTGGAGCAGCGGCGCCGTGGCTGCGGCGGCCGCGGAGGCGCCGCTGATCATGCACACGGTGTAGAGGCTCATCCGCTGCGGCACCTGGTCCGGGAAGCGGCTGCGGACGACGGCGGGGAGGACGACGTTCATGACGGCGATCCCGAGGCCGAGGGCGACGGAGCCGAGGTAGAAGGTGGGCGTGGTCGGCAGGCTGCGCACCACCACGCCCACCACGGTCAGCGCGGTGGCCGCGAGGAGGGTGCGCTCGGTCCCCCACCGCGCCACCAGGAACGGCGTGACGAACGCGAACAGCCCGAAGCAGATCAGCGGCAGCGTGGTCGTCAGCCCCGCGAGCGTCGGCGTGAGCTGGAGGTCCCGGCTGATGGTCGCCAGCGCGGGTGGCAGGCTGGTGATCGGCAGCCGGCACACCAGCGCCACCGCGACGAAGCCAGGCAGCAGCCAGCGCAGGTCAGCACGAGAGGACACCCCGCGACCCTAGCCGCCCACGACCCGGGCCGTGCGCCGCGTCCGCATCGTGCCCCCCGCGCGCTCAAGAGGGCCACGGGGACCGTATGCCGGCCGCCCGCCGCCTGCCCTCGTGAGGTCAGTGGCGGGGAGTGGGGGCGACGATCGCGGCGTAGAGCTCCTCGAACCGGGCGAGCCGGTCCGCGAAGTGCCGGGTGGCGTCCGCCTCGGGCTGCTCGGTGTCGCCCGTCGTCGGGGCGGCTCGCTCGACGTCGGGAGCCAGCACCTCGAGGGCGTGCAGGGCCGTGCCGTGGAGGGTGACGCGCTTGATGGTCACGGGGGTGACGGGCTTGCCGACGGCGTGGGCGAGCAGGGCGAACAGGCCTGGCAGGTCCTGCCCGACGCGGCCGCTCGCGAGGATGCGCTCGGGGGCGCCGGCCGCCTCCTCGAGCTGGACCGCCAGGCGGGCATAGCTCAGCACCACGCCCTCCATCAGCGCGCGGAAGATCTCGGGTGCCTGGTGCGAGACGGTCAGACCCGTCACGGCCGCCCGAGCGCCGCCGGCCCAGCCGGTCGACCTCTCGCCGGTGAGGAAGGGCAGCACCAAGGGGGTCCCCGCATCCGGCTCCGCCCTCAGGATGACGTCGAGCCCGTCGCGCTCCTCGGGCAGCCGGAGCGTCTCCTCGGCCCAGGTCACGGCCCGGCCGACGTCGTTGAGAGCTCCGCCCACGAGCGAGCGGCGGTCGTCGACGCGGTAGTTCCACAGCCCGGTCGGGAGCGTGTCCGGCGCCCCCTCGATCAGAACCCGCATCGCGCCGCTCGTGGCGAGGCTCGCCACCACGGTGTCGGGCCCCGTCGCGCCGTTTCCGAGGTTGCTGGCGAACCCGTCGGTGATCGGCGCGAACCAGCGAGCCTCCGCGAGGGCCGGCCAGCGGCCACCCACGTCGACGACCGGCGTGAGGGTGTCGCTGGGGTCACGTGGCCTGCCCAGCTGCTCGGCCGTCACCCCGGCGACCTCGAGCAGCTGCTCGTCCCACTCCCCCGTCCGACGGTCGAGCAGGCCGGTCCAGGCGGCCGTCGAGGTGCCCGGGTCCGCGGTCCCGATGAGCCGGTGGAGGACGTACTCCCCCAGCGACATCCAGCGACTCACCTGCGCGGCCAGGTCGGGCTGCTCCCGGGCGAACCACCGCAGCCGCGGCGCGAGATAGCTCGTGTGGATGCGGGTGCCCGTGCGCTGCTGGACGTCCGCCTCGTCCAGCTCCTCGCGCAGGACGGCGACCTCGTCCGCGCAGCGGGCGTCGGCATACGTGATGCAGGGGGTCAGCGGCGACCCGTCCTCGGCCACGCCGACCAGCGACGACGCGAAGGTGTCGATCGCGACGCCCCCGACCGTCGTGTCGCCCACCTGCTCGAGCAGCTCCTCGATGATCGCGGTCAGCTCGGCGACCACCTCGTCGGGATCGATCGTCGAGGTGCCGTCCGCAGCGGTGGTGAAGGCGTGCGGCCGCTTGGCCCGCTTGCCCGCCGGGCGACCCGCGGCGTCGTACAACGCTCCACGGCTGGCGGTGGACCCCACGTCGAGGGCGAGCACGATCGGCTGCTCCGCCTGGTCGATGTCGATCTCGAACGACGGGTCGCTCACGGGGACTCCTTGGGTCGGGGGTCTCCCAGCCTAGGTCGGGGCGGGCGCGCGTCGCAGGTCGGGACGAGACGACGGGCACGCGGCCTGTCGGTACGTCGGTCGGTCCTTGCGGGACATCCCTGAGGGGCCACTGAAATCCGGACCTGGCGGGAACACCGTGGGCGTGCCGCACGTCGACCCTGGTGACAGCACCTCACCCGTCACCTCGGAGGTCACCGTGCGCCTGCTCCTCAATCTCATCTGGGTCGTGTTCTGCGGGTTGATGCACCGTGGATTGTGACCCATGTCGATACGATGGGCACATGACACCCACGACCGCCATTTATGCACGTCAATCGATGGATCGAGGCAGGGATGAACTAGCTGTCTCCCGGCAGTTGGAGGACTGCCGACAACTGGCAGCCGACCGGGGGTGGACGGTCACGGCTGAGTACGTGGACAACGACCGCAGCGCGACGACGGGTCTTGAGCGCCCGCAGTTCGAGCGCATGCTGAGGGACCGCCCGGAGCAGATCGTCGTATGGCACACGGACCGGCTCGTGCGCGTCATCCGTGACCTCGAGCGGGTGATCGACCTCGCGGTGAACGTGCATGCGGTCAAGGCCGGCCACGTCGACCTGTCCAACCCCGCCGGACGTGCCGTGGCTCGGACCGTCACGGCGTGGTCGCAGTACGAGGGTGAGCAAAAGGCGCTCCGACAACGGGCCAAGAACCTGCAGCGGGCGCGCAGCGGCAGCATGCCGACGAGCGGCGGGCGACCGTTCGGATACGTCGTCCAAGACAAGCGATTCGTCATCGACCCCACCGAGGCGGACCACTTCAAGCGGGCCGTGCGCCAGGTGCTCAACGGGGCCACCCTCATGAGCGTGGTGAGGGACTTCAACGACCGGGGCGTGACGACGACCGTCGGCGTCTGCGACACCTGCGGCCACCGCGCACCCGCCAACCGTGGCACGTGTGGTCACGACGGCTGCACGGGCACCGTGAGGCCGAACATGTGGCGACCGACCACCATGCGCTCGATGCTGACCAACCCCCGGTATGCCGCCATCGTGACCTACGGCGGGGAGCAGTACCCCGGAGACCCCTCGCTGGCCATCATCACCGAGGACGAGCACCGGCACCTCGTGTCGCTCTTCAATTCCCCGGAGCGCAAGCGACCTGGGCGACCCAACCGGTACCTGCTGAGCGGCATCGCCCTGTGCGCGGTGTGCGGTCACCCGGTGAACGGCACGGTGGGAAGCACGCGCACGAAGGCACCGACCTACAAGTGCCTCAACGGGTTTCACTTCAACCGGCAGGCGGACCCGATCAACGAGCATGTGACCGACGTTGTCCTGACGGCCCTGCGGCACCGAGCGCAAGCGCCGTGGCTATACGCGCACACCCCCGCCGATGGCGACACGCTGAGGGACCTGACAGAGCGGGAGCAGGCGCTCACGCAGCGCATGGACGACATGTCCACGGCATACGTGGACGGCGCGCTCACGATGGCACAGCTGACTGCTGCGACCGCACGGGCACGTGAGGCGCTCGTGGACATACAAGCCCGACGCGAGGCGCTCGCCCGGACCGACTCCCTGCCCGACCTGCTGCCCGACGCCGACGTGCGGGCCGTGTGGGACGACATGGACCTCGACCGGCAGCGGGCGGTCATCCGCGACCTGTGCTCCCCGCGTATCGCTCCGCAGGGCAAGGGAGTACGCACGTTCAACCCCGGCACAGTGACCTTCGACTGGCGAGGCAGGCCGCCGCATGTCGTGGTGTCGTGCGTCCACCGGCCTGACGTGGCCGTGGTGCGTGAGACCAACGATGACGGCACCGCCCGTGGGTGGGCGCCCGTCGCCATGACCTACAACCCCGTGACGAAGACGCTCATGTGGGAAGAGCCACCCGCCGACCCATGCTGCATCCCGTCCGACGCCGACCTCGAAGCAGCGGTCGAGTTGGGCAGATTGCACCTGTGTGTCTAGCCCGTACAGATGACCCACGTGGCAGGGACTTGAAAACGACTCCCAGTACTCATACTCTCTGATCGTCGCCAAGATGGCGGCTGAAGTACCAAGCCCTAGCGGCATAACCAAATGACCCGTGCTATCACGTCATTTGGCTTGCCCTGGGGCTTCCTTGCGTGGTGGCCCGGGTCGCCAGGTTGCGCCGCTCCCACCAAGAGGAGCACCACCATGACCGGTCAACGGCACCGCCACCACCTCTCTCGCATGGCGCACGAGTACCTTCTCCACGAGGTATCGCGCTACGCCCGGGTGGTCGAAGTGGTGACCAACCCCGACGGCACCGTTCAGATCGCTGCGCAGTGGCAGCTCGACGCCCTCGAGATGAGGGACCACGTCAAGAGGGCGCTCGACCGCGCGCAGATGGAAAGCGGAACCACTGCAACTCCGGCCTCAGTGATGGGCCATGACGAGGCAGTCGCAGACCTCACCGCGCTGCACGACGCCATGAGGCGCGCCGCCGGGGAGTGACCCCACCACGCACGGACGGTCCTCTGACCACCTGAGAGACCCCTTAGAGGGCCGTTCGTGCGTTCCCGGGGTGACGACACCCCCGCACCATTTCAACGCCTTACAGGGCCGTACATGATCTTTGACAACTCCACAGTGTGATGTGTGTCACACCAATTCTCTGACCCCCCGCTTTGACGGTTGCGGGCAGATCGGTGAAATGAATGAATGTCATTACCGACGACACGGGACCCCACACAAGAAAGGTCAAGTGTCATGTCGGAGCCAACTGAAGACGGCGCGCAAGTTATCGCGCATGGATTCCCCTATCCCCCAGGCTTTCGCATCTACACCCGTGACGGTGAGGCGTGGAGATACCGGGTCGGGGAGTTCATCCGCAGATATCCCTGGGCGACGTTCTCACATCTCAACCCATCTATCTACCAAGGAGATTGACCATGCGAGTGATACGAGATACGCCCGCCGACCTGCCCACACCGCGCGGGACGTTGACGGACTGCGAGGTCGTGACCATCCCCGACGTTGCCGCGTACTACGGGGTGCCCTACACGTGGCTCTTGAAGCGGATCAAGGCGTGGCAGATTCCCGTGCTCAAGCCCAATGCCGCGCTCAACCTGCTGTGGCGCGACGACGCGCTCAGACTGCGCGAGTTTAACAGGAAGGCGTCGTGACTCGGATCGACCCCCCGAATGGGACTCCGGGGGGCCGCGCATTTCTTCCGAGGTGTATGGCATGAGCAGTACCAGACAATGGAGATGATATCGAATGAACCGTGAAGAATCAATCGAACTCAGCTTGAAGATGCTTGCCGCTATCTGGGGCGACGCGACAGGATATGTGTTCCTGCCCATCCTCCACCGGGGCAAGCCGTGGGACGAAGGGCCAGCCTTTCACTGGCCGACAGGCAAGGCATATGTCGAGCAGCACGTACGGGATCACTGGAACTCCGGCGTCGTGCAGTATTTCACCCCCGGTGTCTACAGCTCACCGAACCGGGCGGCTAAGAATCTGCTCACCCGCGATCGCCTGTGGGCCGACCTGGACTCCAACGATGGCCGACACCCGCCCACACCCGCCGACGTGAACCCTGCCCCGGCCTTCCTGTGGCGCACGTCTCCCGGCAACCACCAAGCCGTGTGGGTGCTGTCGTCATCGCTCGCTGACCCGGGTGTGTGGCTGGGCACGAACAAGGCCCTGACGGACAAGCTCGGCGGTGATCCGCACGGGCAGTCCGGGTCCAAGGTGCTGCGCATCCCCGGGTCGTGGCACCACAAGGACCCACGTAAGCCCCTGAGAGGCCGTGTGATTCGTGCCCGACGGTCAATGGTCACCGACCCCGCCACGCTCCCTGTCGTGGCCGCACAGACGCTCACAGAGGTGGACGTGGCCGACGTGATCGACGGCCCACGGTCCGGGCGACCGGTCCCCGGCAAGGTCAGGTGGCAGAGCAACGCCCCGGACGGCCCCCGTCACGTGGTGCTCGGGCGGCTCATCGCGTACCTGCTCGACAACGGGCACACGCCTGCCGATTGCTTCCACGCCTTGCGTGGATCGGTCGTGGACAAGTGGGACGACGACACCCGCCTTGCTCAGGACATTGCTCGCGCTGTGAGTAGGAGGACGCGATGACTACCGAGCAGAGGATACGGACGCTGATCGAGCGGTCACGGCAACAGGACGAACGGCTCGCCCGGCTCGAGCAACGCATTGGGAGCGACGCATGACGACCCAATCGCTTGAGGCGCGCATCGCCCGGCTGGAGCGCCGCGTCGCCGCCCTTGAACGGGAGGCATGGCCGACGCCCAAGAGTACCAACAACAAGAAGAAGGAGAACAACGATGAGAGTTAAGACTCGCGCGCGTGGCGCATGCCCTACGTTTTTGAGGTGGTTGGGGTGACCCGTCGATCAGAAAATGCAGTGGCGATGACGACGCAGAACCCGCTTGACATTACGCAATCCGATAGCGGGCAGACCCTCATCGCCAAGATGTTTGCCGCCAAGTACCGAAAGCGCCTCGTTTGGGTGCCCGGTATCGGATGGATGTACTGGTCAAAGACCCGATGGGTTGAGGATGAAACGGACAGAGCACGGCGAGCCCTCATCAGCATGATGGATCAGGCTTGGCAGTCGGCCAAAAATGACGAACGCTTGGCCCGCGCGATCAAGGGGTGCCAGTCGGCGTCAGGTCAGGATGGCGCGCTGAGGGTGGCGCGGGCGTTCATGTCCCGCCCGTTCGGTGACTTCGATTCCGACCCGTGGCTGCTCAACGTCGCTAATGGCACGCTCGACCTCCACACCCTCGAACTACACCCACACGACCCGGGGGATTACATCACCAAGCAGTGTCGTGCTGCGTATAACCCTGACGCCAAGGGGGATTCGTGGGACGCGTTCCTATGTGACGTGCTCCCGGATCCTGAGGTGCGTTCGTACTTGCAGAGATACGTTGGACAGGCCCTCATCGGCAAGTCCCGCGAGCACGCACTCGTCATCCTTCATGGAGGCGGGCGGAACGGCAAGGGCGTGTTCTACGGTGCCGTCTCACACACGTTGGGCGAGTATGCGCTACAAGCCAATTCTGACTTGTTCATGTCGGCTCGCGCGCAAGAAGGCACTGGGGCTGTTGATCTGCGCGGGCGTCGATGGGTGGTCGTCTCCGAGACGGAGCGGGACCAACCCCTCGCCCAGGCGGCAATGAAGAATCTCACCGGGGGAGACATAATTGCGGCTCGGCGCCTCTTCAAGGACTTTGTAAGGTTCGAGCCGTCGCACTCATCGGTGATGGTCACTAACTATCTTCCTACCGTCAAGGGGGATGACCCGGCGGTGTGGGAGCGCATTCGCGTCGTTCCTTTCGATGTTGTGATTCCGCCTGAACGGCGCGATCCGGACCTGGGCGACAAGTTGAAGGTCGAGGCCGAGTCCATTTTGCTTTGGGCCATCGAAGGGCTGCGGCAGTACACGACACGTGGCGGCCTGGACGAGCCGGACGTGATCCGGGCTCGCGCCGTGGAGTACCGCCGCAACGAAGATCAGATTCGGTCATGGCTTGAGGCTTCGTACGAACGTGAAGTTACTGGGCGCGTCCTCCTGCGTGAAATGCACGCCGCGTTCTGTCAGGACGAGCGATCGTCTATCTCATCCCGTCGATTCAAGTCGGAACTTGAAGGCCGCGGACTTCGGATCGAGCGTGGCACGGGGAATCAGTACTACGTCCTCGGCTGGTGCCACCCTGATTCTTAGCCAGTTTTGGACCCCACGCTTGATCGGGGTACTCAGTAACTACCCATGCACGTTTCCGCATGTCAGCGGGTGTGGAGTTACCGAAGTTACTGAACAAAAATCCTTTGAAATTTCAGCTCACGATGGCAAGTTGTTTTGTTCAGTAACTTCAGTAACTCACGACCCCCAAGCGATGACCCCGGAACCCCGGATGCGCCCGGCTCGCCCCATTGATGCATCCATACGTACACGTCCCCGTGGCGGGTGCATGTATGCATGTATGGGAAGTAGGTCAACAGGCCTGACCCCCCACATACATGCATACATGCACCCCCAACACACACTCAATGAACTACATGCATCTATGGCAACAGCCATACGTGCACAGGCCCCAACAAGAAAGGCAGGACCAGAAATGGCACGCAATACGAGGCCGATGAAGAGATGCGGCGCATGTCGCCGACGCAAGTATGTGAGCCGGTTCACGGGGTCGATCTGTCGGGTCTGTGCCCGGCACCGGGTGATTGCCCGTGCCCGGGCCATGCGCGGAGCAGCACGATGAAGGCACACACCCCCGACGGGGCCGAGGTGACCGTGGCCGGGCGGAAGGCTGAGGCGCTGTGGGCGGTGCGGCGTCTTGAGAGGGAGTGGCGGGCGGGGCGAACATCGACCGGGCGGCGACGGGCGGCATACCGAGGGGCGACCACGCGCCAGGTGGCACGGGAGGTGGACCGGTCCGGAGGGGTGCCGTGGCCCGGCGATGCCGCGTGGAAGGCGGGGAGCGACGAGCAACGGGAGCGATGGACCGACGAGCGCACGACGACGAAAGCCATCTATCGACCGTTGACGCAGCTCGAGGCACTCGGCGTGGTGAAGCGTGAGGACGGGGGGTGGATCGTGGCCGAGGCATCGCAAGCGGACGAGGGGCGAGCCTCAAGCGTGACGCCGAGGAGCGGGGTGAGGAAGTGGTACCGGTATGGGGGTGCAAATCACGAGACCGAGTCGTGACGGACCAGCGCCGGTGGTGTTCCGCATAATTTCTGGGCTAATCTCTAAATGCAACCCATTCGCAACAACGGCCTGAGGGCTCTCCAACACTCTCCCCGGGAGCCCTCAGGCCGGTCACGCGCCCCGCCATCGCGCACAACACCCGTCTAGAGGCACCTAGCGGGGCCACAGGCCGCTTATTACCGCCGCTCCGGGGAATCACCCGCACCGGCCATTTCTAGCGTCTCACAGACGCTTACAAGGCCATCAGACAATGCGCGCCCACCAGTCAGAGAAATGGCCATCCCCCAGGGGGGTGTGGGCATATCCCTGTCAGATCGACCTGTTGTTTGAGTCTGCATTTCCTGTGCGTTATTGTATGTATTGCAAGGTTTGAAAGAGAACCACAGAACGGGCCGCTGAAAGCCAAGGCAGGATTACCTGCGCACCGCCGGACGCCATACGATCTGTGATTCTCGGGCCAACGGCTCTGTGAACTCTCCCGCTAGGTCGGGAGGCATAACCCTCCGTCTGAGCAACCTTGGGAAACTCAACAACTTTTCTCAAGGAGAAACAACATGGAAACTCTCATCCAGAAGCGGACCGAGCTGGCCCGTGAAGCAAAGGGCATCGTTGACGGTGCCAAGCAGTCCGGCACTGCCCTGACCGATGGGCAGAAGGGCCGTATCGACGCCATTCTGGCCGAGGTCGGTCAGATCGACGCCGCGATCAAGGGTCGGCTCGAGACCGACAAGCTCATGAAGCAGTTCGACGGGTGGACGGGCGGTGAGCCCGGCAGTGGTGGTTTCGCTCCCGCGACCACCGAGGACCGTGGGTACCTGCGCGTCGGCTCCAAGGATGCCCTCGCCCCGGTACTGACCAAGGCGACCGCGACCGGTGCCACCGGCGGGGTGAAGTCGCTCGTGTCCTCCGTGGACGTGATCGAGCCCGTCATGGTCCCCGAGGCGCCCGTGCCGATGGGCGTCCCGGCATCGACCATCTGGGACCTGATCCCGGCCCGTCGCGTGCCGCGTGACTACTCGTTCCTGCAGCAGACCACCCGCGACAACCAGGCCAAGCCCGTTGCCGTCGGAGAGGTCAAGCCCACGTCGCAGTACGTGATGAAGCGCGTCGAGAACCGCCTCAAGGTCGTGGCTCACCTGTCCGAGCCGATCCACATCTACGACCTGTCGGACAACGAGAACCTGGCCCGGTTCCTGGCCAACGAGCTCCAGTATGGGCTGTTCGTCGGCGTCGAGAACCAGCTGTTCAACGGCGACGGCACGGGCGAGAACTTCAAGGGCCTCAACGTCACGAGCGGCATCCAGGTGCAGACGTTCAAGACCGACCCGATCCTGACCACCCGCGCCGCCATCACCCAGCTCGAGACGATGGGATACACCCCCGACGGGATCTTCCTGAACCCGCTCGACTGGGAGGCCATCGAGACGTCACAGTACCTGCTGAACGACCAGGCCGGTTCCCCCGTGGACCGTGCCGCCCGTCGCCTGTGGGGCGTCCCGGTCGCCATCAGCAACTCCATCGCCCGTGTGAGAATGACAAGCCCATTTGGCCCCACTGTGATGCTTTGATTTGGCCCCACCCCCGGTTTGGGTGACGTCTGCTCGGCGTGGTCGTCGAGCAGGGGGTCAGGTGGGGTTGTTCTCCTTCCTCGTCGCGGTGCTGCTGGTCAGCCGGTAGGATGTGGTGCCGGTCTGGATGATGTGGGCGTTGAAGGTCAGCCGGTCGACGACGGCGGCCGCCAGGCGGGGGTCGGGGAAGGTGTTGCCCCACTCGCTGAAGGGGGCGTTGGACGCGCAGGCGATGGAGGCTCTCTCTTCGCGGGCGGTGATGATCTGGAACAGCAGCTCGGCGCCGCGCGGATCCAGGCCGACGTAGCCGACTTCA
>NZ_AUFG01000042.1 GCF_000426385.1 Arsenicicoccus bolidensis DSM 15745 | reverse complement strand
CCGAGGGGGCGGAGGCGTGAACGGGTGGGTTTGGCCACCGTCATGCGTGGTGTTCTCCACCCGTTGGTGGCGCGAGGCGCCCCGTCGGGTCACTTGCTGTCGTCAGCGGCGATGGCTGGGGTGCGAGGCGCCCTGTCGGGTCACTTCGTGTCGTCAGCGGCGGCCGAACAGCTTCTTGAGGAAGCCCTTCTCGGGCACCGGCTCGGGAGCGGGGATGGGCTCGGGCTGGGCTATGGGCTCCGCCCGCGGCAGGGGCTGCGGCTCGGGCGTGGGCTCCGGTGAGGGGGTCGGCTCAGGCGTCGGTGCAGGCTCCGGAGACGGTGCAGGCTCGGGCGTGGGTGCAGGCTCCTCGTCCGGGAGGGGCTGCGGGGTGGGGGTCGGCTCCGGGGTCGTGGGGAGCTGACCAGGGATGCGCTCCGGCTGGACCGGAGGCTCGGGGGTGACCTCGGGCTCCGACGCTATGGGCTCGACGGGCGTGGGCGCGGGCTCCGGCTCCGGCGACGGGGCGGGGGCGGACGCGGCGGCAGGCTCCGGGGCCGTCGGGTAGGCGACTTCGTCCTCGGAGGGCTCGTCTACGCGGATGCCCGGCTCACCGAAGTCGCCCGGCTGGTGCTCAGGCGTAGCGGCGGGCTGGGGCGTGGTGGGCTGGGCGACCGCCTCGTCCTCGGAGGGCTCGTCCACGCGGAGGCCCGGCTCACCGAAGTCGCCAGCCGTCGGCTCGGCCACCTCGACGACCGGATCGGGCTGGACCGGCTCGGGCGTGACGGAGGCGGGCTCTGGCGCAGCCGTCGCGGTGGGGGTGGGCTCGGGTGCGGGCTCGTCGCCATACGACAGGCCGACGAATCGCTTGGTGCTCTCGGCGAAGACGTGGACCCCGTCCTGCGCGGCGAGGTGCTCGACGATCCCGCGGGCCTCGTCGGCGTGCTCGCCGCTCGCATCCGCAGCGCCCGACATGTCGATGACGGTGGTCGCGTTGATCACGGGCCGGCGGCGGGCGCCCTCGGGGAGGTAGTCGGCGTACATCTCGCCGACGCGGTCCGCGTCCTCGAACCAGTAGGTGTAGGCGTAGCCGTCACGCGTCCACGTCAGCTTGAGGGCGGTCTGCTCGGTGGACCCGCCGGGGACGGCCTCGTCGAGCAGGGCCACGAGGCGGTCCTTGTCGAGACCTGCGGCTTCGGTGGCAAAGATCATGTGCGGGTATGCGCTGGCCATGGGTCCAGTGTCCCCGATGGTGATCCCCCGCGCGGCATCGGCGGCCGGCGCGATCACACGCTCGCTGGCGGTGAGGCGAGGTCAGAGCGGGCTGGCGACGCGGGCGAGGCGCTGGAGGCCCTCGGCATACCGGCGCTCGACCAGCGTCAGCAGCTCGGGGTGGGTGCCGAGGGGGCGGGTCGTGAGGTCGGCGCCGGCGCGGGCGATCACGTCGGCGAAGTGGCCGGGGCCGATCAGGTATGACGCCGCGATGACCCTGCGGGGGCTGCCGTCACGGGCCGCGGCCACGGCGTCAGCGATGGTGGGGGATGCGGCCGAGCCGTATCCCACGGTCACGGGCCCGGCCCACCGGCAGCGCACGGCGTCGAGCAGGGCGTCGACGTCGGCCTGGGCGCGCTCGCGGCTGGACCCGGCGGCGGCCACCACGAGGGCGTCGCCGGGCCCGCCGCCGGCGCCCTCGGCCCGGCGCACGAGGATGTCGGCGAGGATCGGGTCGGGGCCGAGCGCCCCTGTCGCGCAAGCGCTCTCGCGACCGGCGACGGCCTGGGCGATGTCGACCTCGACGTGATAGCCGAGCGAGAGCAGGATCGGCACGACGACGACCCGCAGGCCCGCCCCGGTGAGGGCGGCGACGCTGTCGGCGACGTGAGGCTCCTGCACGTCGACGTAGGCCAGCTCGACCCGCAGGTCAGGCCGACGCCGCCGCAGCCGCTCGGCGATGCCGGTGACGGTGCGCTGACCCTCGGGGCTGCGGGTGCCGTGCGCGGTCAGCAGCAGCACCGGCTCCGGCTCGGCGAGGGTCGTGCGGGGCGCGACGAGACTCATGCCGACAGTCTCCCCGTTGCGGCCCCGGCCGCGGCGGATGCGCCCGCGCCCTGGTCCGGCGTGCCGGTGACCTGCACACCGGTGACCTGCACGCCGGTGACCTGACCAGAGGCGGGTAGCCCGGCGACGGCGCCGACCACGATGACGGCCGGGTTGGTCAGCCCCTCCCGGGCGACGGCGCCGGCCAGCTCGGACAGCGGGGCCCGCACCTCGCGCTGCCAGGGCGTCCACGCCTGCTGTATGACGGCCGCGGGGGTCTGCGGATCACGGCCGTGCCGGACTAGCCCCGCCGTGATCTCGTGCAGCCGCCCCATCCCCATCAGCACCACGACGGTGTGCGGGGTCGTGGCCAGCGCGGGCAGGTCGAGCTCGTCGTGCCCGGAGACGGTCACCACCCCGGTCGACAGGCCGCGGTGCGTGACCGGTATGCCGGCCGCCGCCGGGGCTGCCACCGCGCTGCTGATGCCGGGGACGACGTGGCAGGGGACGCCCGCCTCGTGGCAGGCCGCCAGCTCCTCGCCGCCGCGACCGAGGACGAAGGGGTCACCGCCCTTGAGCCGCACGACCTTTCGTCCCCGCTTGGCGTGGTCGACTAGGAGCTGGTTGATCTCCTCCTGCGGCACCGGGTGGTGGTGCGGACGCTTGCCGACGTCGACCAGCTGGACGGATTCGGGCAGCTCGGTGAGCACCGAGACGGGTCCGAGCCGGTCGTGGACGACGACGTCGGCCTCGTCGAGCAGCCGTCGGGCGCGCACCGTCAGCAGGTCCGGGTCGCCGGGTCCGCCACCGACGAGCCACACCTCGCCGACGGACGGGCTGGTCCCGGGCGAGCTGTCCGGGCCGGACGAGCCGCTCGACCTGGAAGCGTGGCCGGAGCCGGAGCCGGAGCCGGAGCCGGAGCCGGAGCCGGAGCCGGACGGGCCGGTGGACCCGGAGCCGGAGGGGCGGTGCGGCAGCACCAGGGCGCCGAAGGGCGTCGACAGGGGAACGGGCGGGCGCGTCATACGGCCCCTCCCTCCACGGTCTGGCGGGCCCGCTCGGAGGAGGCCGCCGCCACCTCGGCCTGCTCCGCCGGCGCGACGCCCGATGGCTCGGTCACGCACGGCCCGACCTGCACCCGTCCCGCGATGACCTGCACGGCCCACGAGCCCAGCCCCACGCTCGGCTCCGCGACGGCGCGACCGCTGCGGACGTCGAAGGCCTGCTTGTACATCGGGGAGAAGATCACGGGGACCTCCCGCCCCTCGACCGTCACCGAGCCGACGAGGCCACGCGACATGACGTTGGCGTCGCAGTAGGGGTCGCGCTGCCCCACGGCGTGCACGGTGTCGTCGTGCAGCCGCACGATCGCCACCTGCCGGCCCTGCACCAGCGCCGGGGCCGCACGCTCGGGCTGCAGGTCACCGAGGGCGCACACGTCGGTCCAGGTCACGCTCATCGCCGCACCTCCAGGGTGGTCCCACCGATCAGCACGGGGGCTCCCGGCTGGTTGCTGCCCGGCTCGACGGGGTGGCCCTGCGAGGTGACGACCTCGATGTCACCGTCGCCGCGACGGGCGGCCTCGCGCTCCTCACGGGTCGCCGGACGACGCTGGCCGCGCTCGACGACATACACGAGGTCGCCGTCGACCTGGTCAGGGGCGTTGACGAAGGAGGTGAACCGGGCCAGCTTGACCGGGTCCTCGAGCACGTCGCGCCACTCGTCGGAGTAGGACTCGACGTGCCGCTCCATCGCCCGGTCCAGGTCCGCGCCGATGCCGAGGCTGTCCTCGAGGATCACCTCGCGCACGTGGTCCAGGCCGCCCTCGATCTCCTCGAGCCAGGGCGCGGTGCGCTGCAGGCGGTCGGCGGTGCGGATGTAGTACATGAAGAACCGGTCGACCGTGCGGACGAGCGTCTCGGTGTCGAGGTCCTCGGCGAGCAGCACGGCGTGGCGCGGGGTGAAGCCGCCGTTGCCGCCGACGTAGACGTTCCAGCCGTTCTCGGTCGCGATGATCCCGACGTCCTTGCTGCGCGCCTCGGCGCACTCGCGGGCGCACCCGGAGACGCCGAGCTTGATCTTGTGCGGCGCCCGGAGGCCGCGATAGCGCAGCTCCAGGTCGATCGCCAGCTTGACCGAGTCCTGCACGCCGAAGCGGCACCACGTGGAGCCGACGCAGGACTTCACGGTGCGCAGCGACTTGCCGTAGGCGTGCCCCGACTCGAAGCCCGCGTCGATCAGCCGCCGCCAGATCGCCGGCAGCTGGTCCATGCGCGCCCCGAACAGGTCGATCCGCTGGCCGCCCGTGATCTTGGTGTAGAGCCCGAAGTCGCGGGCGATCTCGCCAATGACGATGAGTCCCTCGGGGGTGACCTCGCCGCCCGCGATGCGGGGGACGACCGAGTAGGTGCCGTCCTTCTGCATGTTGGCGAGCACGTGGTCGTTGGTGTCCTGCAGGGCCGCCTGCTCGCCCTCGAGGATGTGCCCGGTCTCCAGGCTGGCCAGGATCGAGCCGACGACCGGCTTGCAGATCTCGCAGCCGCGGCCCTTGCCGTGCCGGGCGATGATCTCGCTGAAGCTGCGCTCCCCGGTGACGCGCACGGCGTTGAACAGGTCGGCGCGGGACAGCTCGAAGTGCTCGCAGAGCGACCGGTTGACCTCGAGGCCGGCCTTCTCCTGCTCGGAGGTGACGATCTTCTTGACCAGCGGGAGGCAGGAGCCGCAGCTGGTGCCGGCCTTGGTGCACGCCTTGACCTCGGCGAGGTCGGTGCAACCGTGCTCGGTGATGGCCGAGCGGATCGTGCCCGCCGTGACGTTGTTGCAGGAGCAGACGCCCACGTCGTCCGGCAGCTCGGCCGTGGCGTGCGGGTCGGCCTGCAGGCCCTCCGGGACGAGGTATGACGAGGGGTCGGCCCCGAGCCGGCGCCCCACCATCGGCCGGAGCGAGGCGTAGGCACTGGCATCGCCCACCAGCATCCCGCCGAGGAGGGTGCGGGCGTCGTCGCTCATCACGAGCTTCTTGTAGACGCCGGCCACCGGGTCGGCATAGGTCACCTCGAGGGCGCCGTCCGCGGTGGCGAAGGCGTCGCCGAAGCTCGCGACGTCGACGCCGAGCAGCTTGAGCTTGGTGGACGTGTCGGCGCCCGGGAAGGTGGCCGTGCCCCCGAGCAGCCGGTCCGCCACGATCTCCGCCATCGTGTTGCCGGGGGCGACCAGACCCCACACGCGGCCCTCGATGCAGGCGACCTCACCGATCGCGTAGACCGCGGGATCGCTGGTGGCACAGGCCTCGTCGACGACGACACCGCCGCGCTCGCCGATCTCCAGGCCGCTGTCGCGGGCGAGCTCGTCGCGGGGACGCACGCCGGTCGCGAACACCACGACGTCCGTGTCGACGCCGCCGCCGTCCGCGAAGTCCATGTGGGCGACGACGCCGCGGCGGGCCTTGATCCGCTGCGTGGCGGTGCCGGTCCGCACGTCGACGCCCAGCGTCTCGATGAGCCGGCGCAGCGCCTCGCCGCCACCCGCGTCGACCTGCAGCGGCATGAGGCGTGGCGCGAACTCCACGACCGTCGTGTCGACGTCGAGGGCCGTCAGGGCACCCGCCGCCTCCAGGCCCAGCAGACCACCACCGATGACCGCGCCACGCAGCCGCCGGGCGTGCTTGGGCCGGGCGTCCTCGACGTACTGCCGCAGGGCCGCGACGTCGTCGATGGTGCGATAGACGAAGGTGCCGGTGACGTCCTTGCCCTCCACGGGGGGCACGGTGGCGAACGACCCGGTGGCGAGCACCAGGGCGTCGTAGGCGAGGGTGCGGCCGTCGCTGCAGGCCACGCGCTGCGCCTCGCGGTCGATCTGCGTGACGGCGACGCCGCGGCGCAAGGTGACGTGCTCGTCGCGCCACAGGTCCTGGTCGCCGAGCGCGAGGTCCTCCGCGTCGCGGCCGCTGAAGTAGCTCGTGAGGGCCACCCGGTCGTAGGGCGCGCGAGGCTCCTCCGCGAGCAGGGTGACCCGCCAGGACGCGTCGGTGTCGCGGGCGCGCAGGGCCTCGACGAGTCGTTGGGCGACCATGCCGCCGCCCACGACGACGAGGTGGCGCTGGGTGCTGCCGGTCATCGGTCCTCCTGTGCTGGTGCGTGGTTCGACGCTATGGAGGCCGTGTTACGCCGAGGCGGGCACGATGTTTCGGGCGTGCTACGCGCGGTAACAACCCTGCGTCGGCGCCTCGCTCGCGGAGCCCTCTCACCGCCGCGTGAGAGGGCGGAGGTGGTCGTCCAGCGGCGCGCCGAGGGACCAGACGTGCCCTGTCACGTCGCCGCGGCGGCCACGGGGTGGGGGTCGTGCGTGGTGGCGGTTGCGCCCTCGTCGCTGCCCGGGTCGTCGCCGTCAACCTCGGCCAGCCAGTCCAGCAGCCCCTGCACGGTGGTCGTGCACGTGCCGCAACCCGTCGTGGCGCGCGTCCGGCAGGCGACGTCGTCGACCGTGCGGTCGCCCGCGCCGCGCGCGGAGACGATCTGGGACTTGGAGACGCCGTTGCAGCGGCACACGGTCGCCCGCCCCGGGATCAGGGCCGGGGACTGGGCGGTCGGCAGCCCACCACCGCCCTCGCTCGCCCGCAGCAGCAGCTGGGCGGGGTCGGCCGGCACGGGCAGACCGCGCTCGTAGGTCGCCGTCAGGTCCGCCGCCAGCTGCGCGTCGCCGACCACGCTCGCCCCCACGAGCACGCCGTCGCGCACGCCCACCCGGACGCGGCGCCGGGAGCGCAGGTCGGTGACGGTCACGACGTGCACGTCGGTGTCGGCCAGGTCGTCGTCGGGCAGGGTGCCGAGCGCGACGACCGTGAGGTCCTTGGCCTTGAGCCGTATGACGTCTCCGCCCGCCGCCTCGGGGGCGGGAGCCATCGGCGCAGCCGCCGTCTCGGGGGTGGAGACCGTCGGCGCAGCCGCCCCGTCGGTCGGGCCCGTCGAGCGCGAGTCGCCCTGTCGCGCCAGGCGTCTCGCGACGGCCGCCGCCTGGTCCCAGCCGGGCGCGAGCAGCCCGCTGCACCCTCCGGGGGGCTCGGCGCAGTCGCCGATCGCCGAGACCCGTGGGTCTGCGAGGGATCTCAGGTCGGGGTCGACGAGCACGCCCGCGGCGCAGGGCAGCCCGGCGTCGGCCGCCAGGTCGGAGCGTGGCCGCACGCCGGTCGCGACGACGAGCAGACCGCCCTCGACGACCGAGCCGTCGGCGAGCCGCACCCCCGCCACCGCACCGTCGTGGACGACCACCTCGGCCGCCCGGCCGCCCGTGACGACGTCGATCCCCTTGTCGCGCAACGCGTGCCGCAGCACGGTCGCCGAGGCCGCGTCCAGCTGGCGGTCCAGCGGTCCGGCGCCGGAGTGCACCACGGTGACCGGCACGCCGTGGGCGCGCAGCCCCACCGCCGCCTCGACGCCGAGCAGGCCGCCGCCGAGGACGATCGCCCGCCCCACGGATCCCACGCGCGCGAGGATCGCCCGGCAGTCCGCGAGCGTCCGCAGGGCGTGGACGCCCGAGGGCCACCGCGACGCGTCCTCCAGGCCGGCGAGCGGCGGCACGCGCGGGTCGGCGCCGTTCGCGAGCACGACGTGGTCGTAGGGGTGCTCGTCGCCGTGCTCGTCCACCACCAGCTGGCGCTCGCGGTCCAGGCGGACCGCCGCGACGCCGTCCAGCACCCGCACCCAGGTGGCGCGGTGCGGCATCGCGAGCCCGTCGACGGCCGCGCGTCCGCCGATGACCTCGGACAGCATGAGCCGGTTGTAGGCCCCCTCGGGCTCCGCGCCGATGACGGTGACGTCGATGACGGCGGGGTCGGCATACCGGTCCAGGTCGTCGACCAGTCGCGCCGCCACCATGCCGTGGCCGACGACGACGATGCGGGTGGGGTCAGGCACGGGGATCTCCTTGGGCGGCGCGGATGCTCACGGCCGTGACCTTGAACTCCGGCATCCCGCTGACGGGGTCGGTGGCGGGGTTGGTGAGGGCGTTGGCGCGCTCGGCCCCCGGGAAGTGGAAGGGGACGAACACCGTCTCGGGCCGGATCTCGCGCGACAGCCGGGCCGGCGCCGTGCACGACCCGCGCGCGGAGGTGAGGGTCACGTCCTGACCCTCCTCGACGCCGAGGGTGGCGGCCGTCCGCGGGTGCAGCTGCACGAACGCCCGCGGCTCGCCGGCCACCAGCTCGCGCACCCGCCGGGTCTGCGCCCCCGACTGGTAGTGCTGCAGGACGCGACCGGTGATGGCGTAGTACGGCGCGCCGGAACGCAGCTCGTCGTCCACGCCGCGCGGCTCGACGGGCAGCATGCGGGCCCGGCCGTCCGGCGTGGCGAAGCGGTCGAGCAGCACGCGCGGCGTCCCCGGGTGGGCGGGATCCGGGCAGGGCCAGTGGATCTCGTCGCCGCGGTCGAGGCGCTCGTGGCTGACGCCGCCGTAGTCCGCGATCCCGCCCGCGCTGGCCCGCGCGAGCTCGTCCATCACGAGCGCGGGGTCGGTCTCGAACCGCGCCGGTGCACCGAGGCGTTCGGCCAGGGCGGACCACACGTCGAGCTCGCTGCGCACCCCGGGTGGCGGGTCGATCGCCTTGCGGCGCCGGATGACTCGCCCCTCCAGGCTGGTCATCGTGCCCTCCTCCTCGGCCCACTGCGTCACGGGGAGCACGACGTCGGCGAGCAGCGCGGTCTCGGACGGCACGAAGTCGCAGACGACCAGCAGGTCCAGGGCGCGCAGGCGCTCGGTGACCTGCACCGCGCCGGGGGCGCTGACGATGAGGTTGGAGCCGTGGACCAGCAGGGCCCGTATGCCGCCCGGCTCGCCCAGCCGCCCGAGGAGCTGCATCGCGGGGACACCGGGCCCCGGGAGGGTGTCCGGGTCGACGCCCCACACCGCGGCGACGTGCGCCCGCGCGGCGGGGTCGCTGATGGAGCGGTAGCCGGGCAGCTGGTCGGCCTTCTGGCCGTGCTCGCGCCCGCCCTGCCCGTTGCCCTGACCGGTCAGGCAGCCGTAGCCCGAGCCGACGCGTCCCGGGAGGCCCAGCGCCAGAGCGAGGTTGATCGCCGCGGTGACGGTGTCGGTGCCGTGCGCGTGCTGCTCCACGCCGCGGCCGGTGAGCACGTAGGCGCCGGAGCCGGACGCGAGCGGTGCTGCGGCCGCGAGGATCTCGGCGGCGCGGCGCAGGTCGTCGGCGGGGACGCCCGTGACGCGCTCGACCCGCTCGGGCCACCACTCGGAGACGGAGGCCCGCACGTCGTCGGCCCCGGTGACCCGCTCGGCCAGATAGGGGGTGTCGGCGCGACCCGTCGCCCAGACGAGGTGCAGCAGGCCGAGGAGCACGACGATGTCGGTGCCGGGGAGCGGCTGCAGGTGCAGGCCGCCCCCGTCGTCGGTGAGCGCCGCCGTCGGCGAGTGGCGGGGGTCCACGACGACGAGGCCGCCGCGCGAGCGCGCGCCCGCGAGGTGCTGCACGAAGGGCGGCATCGTCTCGGAGGGGTTGGAGCCCAGCAGCAGGATCGCCTGCGCCCCACCGAGGTCGGCGAGGGGAAAGGGCAGGCCGCGGTCCAGGCCGAAGGCGCGGTTGGCGCCGGCCGCCGCCGAGGACATGCAGAACCGGCCGTTGTAGTCGATGAACGGCGTGCCGAGGGCGACGCGGGCGAACTTGCCTAGGGTGTAGGCCTTCTCGTTGGTGAGGCCGCCGCCGCCGAACACCCCGACGCACTCCCGGCCGTGCTCGTCCTGCAGGGCCAGGAGCCGGGTGGCGATCAGGTCGAGCGCCTCGTTCCAGGTCGCCGGCGCGAGCTCGCCTGCGGCAGAGCGGATCAGCGGGGTCGTGAGGCGGTCGGCGGCACCGAGGACGGAGGCGCTGGTCCACCCCTTCTGGCAGAGGCCGCCCCGGTTGGTGGGGAAGTCCCGCGGCCCCACCGTGGGCAGCGCGGCCTTCTCGGGAGTCAGGTCGGGAGTCAGGGCGGGCGTCAGCGTCATCGCGCACTGCAGCGCGCAGTACGGGCAGTGCGTGTCGGCGGCGGCCCCCGCGAGAGGGGCGGCGGTCGAGGCGGCGGGGGTCGCCATACCGGCAATCTCCTCTCCTGGCAGGGACGCTCTCGTCAGATGCGGTGCGCGGCGACGCTGGACCCGCGCCGCAGGTAGACCGCCCAGGTGAGGCCGAGCAGCAGCAGGTAGGCGCAGACGAAGGCCCACAGCGCGGCCTGCAGCGAGCCGGTCAACGACGTGGACAGGGCGAAGCCGCGCGGGATCAGGAAGCCGCCGAAGGCACCCACCGCGCCGGCGATGCCGATGCAGCCGGCGGCGGCCTTCTTGGCGCGGAGCAGGGCGTCGGCGCCGCCCTCGGAGGTGGCGGTGAAGACCGCGGGGATCATCCGGTAGACGGAGCCGTTGCCCAGCCCCGAGACCACGAAGAGCAGCAGGAACGCGCCGAAGAACAGTGCGAAGCTGTGCGCCCGCAGGCCCATCACGGCGCCGACGGCGCCGATCGCCATGACCACGAACGAGATGCAGGTGATCGTGGCCCCGCCGAAGCGGTCGGCCAGGCGGCCGCCGAGCGGTCGGGACAGCGACCCGACCAGCGCGCCGAGGAAGGCGAGGTTGAGGCTCATCTCGGGGAACTGCGCCTTGAGCAGCGTGGGGAAGGCGCCGGAGTAGCCGATGAACGACCCGAAGGTGCCGATGTAGATGACCGACAGCAGCCAGGTGTGCGGGTGCCGCGCGGCGCGGGCGTAGGACCGTCGGTCGGACCGGGTGCCGGCGATGTTGTCCATGCAGCGCCACGCGAGCACGGCGGCGAGCAGCACGAGCGGGATGAACATCAGGCCGGCCCGGTCCAGCGCGACGCCGGACGCCGTGACGATCACGAGGGGGACGGCGAGCTGCACGGCGGCCGTGCCGAGGTTGCCGCCGGCGGCGTTGAGGCCGAGGGCGGCGCCCTTCTCGCGCTCGGGGTAGAAGAACGAGATGTTGGCCATCGAGGAGCTGAAGTTGCCGCCACCCACGCCGGCCAGCGCCGCGATCAGCAGCAGCACGCCGAACGGCGTCTCCGGGTGCTGCACGGCCCACGCGAGGCCGAGGGTCGGCAGGAGGAGCAGCAGCGCCGAGATCGTCGTCCACGTGCGCCCGCCGAACGCCGGCACGGCGAAGGTGTAGGGCACGCGCAGCGTCGCCCCGACCAGGGACGGCACGGACACGAGCCAGAACATCTGGTCCACGGTGAGCGTGAACCCGGCCCGCGGCAGCTGCGGCACGACGATCGACCAGACCGCCCACACCGCGAAGCCCAGGAACTCCGCGAAGACGGACAGGATCAGGTTGCGGCGGGCGATGGTGCGCCCGCCGTGGTCCCACTGACCGGCGGACTCGGGGTCCCAGCCGACGAGGGTGCGGCCGGGGGCTCGGGTGAGTCCGGGGGCCAGCTCGCCGGGGGACGGCGCGTATGTCGTGGACGTGCCCGCGGCGCTGGCGGGGGCGCCCGAGGCGCTGGTGGAGGTGCTGCTCGTCGTGCTGCTCATCGGGGCTCCCGGTCGTGTGAGGGCTGCTCACGATCGACGCTAGGGAGCCCGTCCGCGCAGGCTGTTGCCCCTGTGTTGCGGTGACGTCAACGGATGACCCGATCCGCGAGGCGTCGTTAACCTGCCGGACCCACGACCGTCCGGACGTGCTCCGGACGTGCTCCGGACGTGCTCCGGGGGCGCTCCGGTCAGCGCCAGGCGCCCCGCCAGTAGGCCGGCGGGTAGGGCTCGTCGTGCTGGTCGACGCCCAGCTCGTGGGCGGCGCGCAGCGGCCAGGACGGGTCGCGCAGCGCGGCCCGGGCCAGGAGCACGGCGTCGGCGAGGCCCGCGTCGAGGATCTCCTGGGCCTGACGCGGCTCCGTGACCAGCCCCACCGCGGCCGTGGGGATCTCGGCTCCCTCGCGCACCTCGGCGGCCAGCGGCACCTGGTAGCCCGGCCCCACGGGGATCGCCGCCTGGGTCACGCCGCCGCTGGACACGTCGATCAGGTCGGCGCCGTGCTCGCGCAGCGTGCGCGACAGCGCGGTCGTCTGCTCGATGTCCCAGGCGCCCTCGATCCAGTCGGTGCCCGAGAGGCGCACGAGCACCGGCTTGTCCTGCGGCCAGACGGCGCGGATGGCGTCGAGCACCTCGACCACGATGCGCGAACGTCCCTGCAGGTCACCGCCATAGGCGTCGGTGCGCTGGTTGGACAGCGGCGAGAGGAACTGGTGCAGCAGGTAGCCGTGGGCCGCGTGGATCTCGACCGTGTCGAAGCCCGCCTCGTCGGCGCGGCGCGCGGCGTCCGCGAAGTCCCGCACCACCTGGGCGATCTCGTCGGTCGTCAGCTCGTGCGGGACGGCCAGGCCGTCGCCCACCGTCGGGGAGGGGGCCACGGTCGGCCAGCCGCCCTCGTCGGCGGGGACGGTGCCCTCGGGCTCGCCCTCCCACCAGCGGTAGGTCGACGCCTTGCGTCCCGCGTGCGCCAGCTGCACGCCGATCGCCGCGCCCTGCCCGTGCACGAACTCCGTGATGCGCGACCAGGCGTCGCGCTGCTCGTCGTTCCACAGGCCCGTGTCCTCGGGGCTGATGCGACCCTCCGGGGACACCGCCGTCGCCTCGGTCAGGATCAGCCCGAAGCCGCCCTGCGCCCGCGCTCCCAGGTGCACCAGGTGCCAGTCGGTGGGGACACCGTCCCGCTTCTCCACGGAGTACTGGCACATCGGCGCCAGCCAGACGCGGTTGCGGATCGTGAGGCTGCGCAGGGTGATCGGCGCGAACAAAGAGGTCATGCGGGCGGCAACCCCACGACGCCCGCGCCTGTTCCCCTGCATGCTCCCGGCCTGCACCCGGCCGGCAGCCGGCGTCGTCCACAGGGGGATGGGCGCATGTCCGTCGGCTGCCTAGGCTGGGCCCATGAATCCCTTCCTCACCGAGGCCTTCGCCGAGTCCCTGCTCGACCAGTCGCTCACCGGGGTGACCGAGCGGGGCGGGTGGCTCGGGTCGTTCGTGGCCAAGCGGCTCGTCACGGTGACCGCGAGCTCGCTGCTCGAGATGCCCGGGCCGTATGCCGACGCCCTGGCGCGGCTCAAGGCGACCCGAGGCGGCGAGGGACCTGAGCCGCGGGACACGGACGAGGGGCGGGCGCAGGGCTACTCGTGGGTGGACCGCGGTGGGGTCATGCCCGTCGTGCTCGTGGCATGGCTGATCGAGGGGCAGTCGCCGGTCCACGTGGAGGCGTTCACCAAGGCCAGGGCGGGCGACACGAGCGCCGCCGAGCGCGCGATCGCCGACCTCGCGAGCCGCCTCCGGGTCGAGGGCTGACTCGCCGCCCCCGAGATCGGCGGGGCAGCGCGGTGACGACGTTCGCGATGTGGGCGGGCCTTCCCGGCATACGGGCCGCTCCCTAGTCTCGCTGGCATCACGCCGAGCCCTCGGCGACCCACCCCGGAGGTCGCGATGACCGCTCAGACCGTCCCCCCGCGGCGGCGGCTGCACCCCGCGTGGATCGTCGCCGCCGTCACGCTGGGCGCGCTCGTCGCGGGCGCGGCGTTCCGCTCCTCCACGGGCGTGCTGCTCGAGCCGATCGAGCGCGAGTTCGGCTGGAGCCGGGCCACGACGTCGGGCGCGGTGAGCCTCAACCTCGTGCTCTACGGCATCGTCGCGCCGTTCGCCGCCGCGCTGATGGAGAGCTGGGGCGTCCGCAAGACCGTCACGATCGCCCTGGCCGTCGTCGGCGTCGCGAGCGGGCTGACCACCGTCATGACCGAGCCGTGGCAGCTGTGGCTGCTGTGGGGGCTGCTCATCGGGACCGGCACGGGGGCGATGGCGCTGGTGCTCGGCGCGATCGTCGCCAACCGCTGGTTCGACGAGCGCCGTGGCCTGGTCACCGGCCTGTTCTCCGCGGCCAATGCGACCGGCCAGCTGATCTTCCTGCCGCTCATCGCGGCCGCCGCCGAGGGCCCGGGCTGGCGTTACGCCGCCGGGGTGACGGCCGTCCTTGCCGTGCTCATGGCCGGACTCGTCGCCGTGTTCCTGCGCGACCGGCCGGCCGACATCGGGGCCCTGCCGTACGGCGCGACCGAGCCCCCGCCACCCGAGGTCCGCCGCTACGCCAACCCCGCGACGCATGCCCTCACCGTGCTGCGTCGCGCGAGCCGGTCGTGGCCGTTCTGGGCGCTGATGCTGACCTTCTTCGTGTGCGGGTGGTCGACCAACGGCCTCGTGCAGACGCACTTCGTGTCGGCGGCGCACGACCACGGGATGCCCGCGACGACCGCCGCGGGGCTGCTCGCGGTGGTCGGGATCTTCGACATGGCCGGGACCGTCGCGTCCGGGTGGCTCACCGACCGGATGGACTCCCGCTACCTGCTCGCCGCCTACTACGGCCTGCGCGGGCTGTCGCTGCTGACGGTCCACGAGCTGCTCGCCTCGACCGTGCAGCCGGCGCTGTGGGTGTTCATCGTGTTCTACGGCCTCGACTGGGTCGCGACCGTCCCGCCCACCGTGGCGCTGTGCCGGCAGTTCTTCGGGATCGAGGACTCCGGCGTGGTCTTCGGCTGGACCTATGCCTCGCACATGATCGGCGCCGGGATCGGCGCGAGCGTGGCCGGCGGCATCCGCGAGACGACCGGCAGCTATCACGGCGCGTGGATCGTGGCCGCGGGCCTGTGCATCGCCGCGATGACCTGCTCGCTGACCATCCCGCGACGTGGCGCGCCGGTGCACTTCGAGATGGCGATGGAGCCCTCCGACCCCTGAGCCGCGGCTTAGAGGGAGCGCAGCCAGCGGTCGCCGTCGTGCTCGAACCCCATGGCCTGCAGGTACTTCCGGTGCACGTCGGTCTCGGCCACCGCCACCACGCGGCGAATCCCCTTGCCCCGCAAGGTGCCGGCGCGGTCGGCATACAGCCATCGCCCGATCCGCGAGTCGCGGTAGGCATGCATCACGTAGTCCAGGTCGACCTGCAGGTCACGACCGTCCTTGCGCCCCAGCAGCGCTCCCGCGGGCAGGCCCTCGCGCGTCAGCACGAAGGCGACGTCGTCGAGGTGCGCGCTGGTGAATCCCGGCTGGCTGCGGTGGATGTCGTCGAGGTGGGTGCGCAGGAAGTCCGCGAGGTAGGGGTCCTCGTGCGACACCTCCACCATCCCGAGGTCCTGGCGCGGGCCGAGCTCGCGGCGGAGGTACCACACGTTGATCAGCGCGATGATCCCGTTGGACACGATCACCGGCCACGCCCCGATCAGCGCGCCGTAGACCACGAAGACCACCGACCCGACGAACGAGATGACGCGCAGCCGCACCACGGACGTCATCGCGAGCGACACGACGATGAGGGCGGACGCGAGATAGCCGATGAGCTCGGTGGTCATGCCCCACCTCACCATGCCCGGCGGCGCGAGACCGGCAGATCAGGCCGTATGCCGTCCCGCCCGCCGCACGACGGGCCCAGGCATCAGGCGGAGGCCGCCACCACGGGCAGGCCCGCCTCGAGCCACGCGCCGAAGCCACCGGTGACCGCGGCGACGGGTGCCCGCACGGCGGCGCGCAGCTGCTCGACGAGCGTCGCGGCCTCGTCGTCGGTGTCGGCCAGCACGAAGACCCGCTGCGGCGCCGGGGCGGCGGCGAGCTCGTCGGCCAGGCGCGGCGCGAGGTCGGGGTGGATCGCGCCGGTGCTGCGGTCGCGGCGGGCGTCCACCAGGGCGGCCCGGGCATAGAGCGCGAACTGGTAGGCGGCGCGGGCGGACACGTGCCCCGCGACCGTGGCGGTGGTGGCGGGCGAGGTGAACAGCTGCGTCTGGGCGGAGGTGTCGTTCATCGCGGGTCTCTCTCGGGGGCGGGCCGGACGGTCGTCGTCGGCCGGGTCGGGCAGGGGCTGGGGGGTGGGGCTCAGCGCGTGCCGCGACAACACCGGGCGGCCGCGGCGAGGCGGCACATTCGGTGGCTGCGAGAGGTCATGACACCTAGGAGACCACGCACCTCGCATCAGCGGAAGTAACTCGATCGATAATCCCGCGTTATGAGACATGTGTCGTGGGAGCGCGAGGGCCAGAATGGTCGCAGATGCGACATCTGGGGTGCCCTGACGTCGGATCTGCGACCACTCTGTCCGCAGCCGCCGGCGCTGAGGGGGTTGTGCCTGGCTGGGGGTGTGGTGGGATGACCGTCATGGCCGACACCCCGCCCAGCAGCACCCCCGAGACCCGCACGAGCGGCCGCAGCGCCATCCTCGGCGCGATGTTCCTGATGGCCACGAGCGCCATCGGGCCGGGCTTCATCACCCAGACCACGACCTTCACGGTCACCCTCGGCGCCGCGTTCGCCTTCGCGATCGTCATCTCGATCCTGGTCGACATCGCCGTGCAGATGAACGTCTGGCGCGCCGTCGGCGTCAGCGGCCTGCGCGCCCAGGAGCTCGCCAACCGGGTCGTCCCCGGGCTCGGCTGGGTGCTGGCGGCGCTCGTGCTGCTCGGCGGCCTGGTCTTCAACATCGGCAACATCGCCGGCACCGGCCTCGGCCTGGACGCGATGATGGGCGTCGACCCGATCATCGGGGCCGTCGTGTCGGCGGTCATCGCCATCGCGATCTTCCTGGTCAAGCGGGCGGGGATGCTGCTCGACCGGATGGTCGTCTTCCTCGGCCTGCTGATGATCGGCCTGACGACCTGGATCGCCATCACGTCCAAGCCGCCGGTCGGCACTGCGCTGCGCAACGCCGTCCTGCCCGACACCCTCGACGTCGTCGCCATCACGACCCTGATCGGCGGCACCGTCGGCGGCTACATCACGTATGCCGGCGCCCACCGCCTCCTCGACTCCGGCCTCACCGGCCCTGAGCACGCCCGCGAGATCGGGCGCTCGTCGGTGCAGGGCATCATCGTCACCGCGATCATGCGGGTCGTCCTGTTCCTCGCGGTCCTGGGGGTCGTCGCGGGTGGCGCCACGCTCGCCAAGGCCAACCCCGCGGCCAGCGCCTTCGAGCAGGCGGCCGGGTCGTTCGGCCTGCACGCGTTCGGGGTGATCCTGTGGGCCGCGGCGATCACCAGCGTCGTCGGCGCGTCATACACGTCCGTCTCGTTCCTGACGAGCTCGCGCACCAGCGACCGCACCCGCAACCTGATGACGGTCGCGTTCATCGTGGTCTGCACCGTGCTGTTCCTGCTGCTCAAGAAGGCCCCGGTCACGCTCCTCGTCTTCGCCGGCGCCTTCAACGGGCTGATCCTGCCGCTGGGCTTCACGATCATCCTGATCGTCGCGATCTGGCGGCGGGACCTGCTGCACGGCTACGTCTACCCGCGGTGGCTGATCGTCGTCGGGGTGCTGGCGTGGCTGCTGACCCTCTACCTCGGCTACCAGTCCCTCGGTGGTCTCGCCAAGCTCTGGGGATAGGAGAATCCCGTGCGCATCGACCTCAACTCCGACCTCGGCGAGTCCTTCGGCTCGTGGTCCATGGGTGACGACGAGGCCATGCTCGACGTCGTGACCAGCGCCAACGTCGCCTGCGGCTTCCACGCCGGCGACCCGCTCGTCATGCAGCGCACGGTGGCGGCGGCCGGCGAGCGCGGTGTCGTCGTGGGCGCGCACGTGGCCTACCGCGACCTGGCCGGCTTCGGGCGTCGCTTCCTGGACGTGGCGCCGCACGAGCTCGTCGCGGACGTCGTCTACCAGCTCGCCGCGCTCGACGGGATGTGCCGGCTCGCTGGCACGCGCGTCGCCTACGTCAAGCCGCACGGCGCGCTCTACAACACGATCGTCCACCACGAGGCGCAGGCCCGGGCCGTGGTCACGGCCGTCAAGTCGTATGACGACGCCCTCCCGATCATGGGGCTGCCGGGCAGCGCGGTGCAGCGGCTGGCCGACGAGGCCGGGCTGCCGTTCGTGGTCGAGGCGTTCGCGGACCGTGGCTACCAGCCCGACGGCACGCTGACGCCGCGCTCCCAGCCCGGCGCCGTCCTGCACGACGCGGACGCCGTGGCCGCCCGGATGGTGCGGCTCGTGACCGAGGGCGTCGTCGAGGCCGTGGACGGGTCCGACGTCCGGCTCTCGGCGGACTCGGTGTGCACGCACGGGGACTCGCCCGGCGCGGTGCACATGGCCCGCGCCACGCGCACCGCCCTGGAGGCGGCCGGCGTCGAGATCCGGCCCTTCCTGCGATGAGGGCGTGACGCGATGACGGCGTGGCGGCGTCTCGGCGACACCGGCGTGCTCGTCGAGCTGGCAGGCCTGGACGAGGTGCTCGCGCTCGACGCCGCCGTGCGCGCGGAGATGTCGCGCGGGTCAACGGGGCTCGCGGTAGTGATGGACGTGCTGCCCGCGGCGCGCACTCTCGCCGTGACGGTCCCGGCGGGCACGGACCTCGGGCGCGTGGCCGACGAGATCCTCGCCCTGGCAGGCGATCCGGGTGCGGACGCGGCCACCGGCGAGGTCGACGAGGTCGAGATCGCGGTGCACTACGACGGCCCTGACCTCGACGAGATCGCCTCTCTGACGGGCCTGTCCGCCGCCGAGGTCGTCGAGGCTCACACCGGCACGCCGTGGCGGGTGGCCTTCGGCGGCTTCGCGCCCGGCTTCTTCTATCTCGTCGACGGGGACCCGCGCCTGACCGTCCCGCGGCGCAGCGAGCCCCGCACCGCCGTGCCGCCCGGATCCGTCGGGCTGGCAGGGGAGTTCAGCGGCATCTATCCTCGCGCCTCGCCCGGCGGGTGGCAGCTCCTCGGCCACGTGGACGAGGCGCTGTGGGACGTCGACCGGGACCCGCCGGCGCTGCTGCGGCCCGGGCAGCACGTCCGCTTCGCCGCGGCACCGGCCGCCCCCGGCGAAGCCTCCGACTCCGCCGCCGAGATCCGTCCAGTCACGCCATCGCGCTCGGCCACGAGATCGTCTGCAGACCAGGGCATCTCGCACGATCGCGGCTCGCTGACCGTCCTGGCGACCGGCCCGCGCGCCCTCCTGCAGGACCAGGGCCGACCCGGGCTCGCGCACCTCGGCGTCGGTCGCTCGGGTGCTGCGGACCGGGCCGCCCACGCCCTTGGCCAGCGCCTGCTCGGCAACGAGCTCGACTGCGCCGCCGTGGAGGTCACGCTCGGCGGCCTGGCGGTGCGTGCCGAGGCCGACTGCCTGGTGACCGTGACCGGAGCACCCGCACCTGCCCACATCGACGATCGCCCGGTCGGCCATGCGGCGGTGCTGCGCCTCGTGACCGGTCAGGTGCTGCGGCTGGGCGCGCCGGCATACGGCCTGCGCAGCTATCTGTCGGTGCGTGGAGGGATCGACGTGCCGCCGGTGCTCGGCTCGCGATCGACCGACACGCTCGCCGGGCTCGGTCCGGACCCGCTCGAGGACGGAGAGGTGCTGCCCATCGGTGACGCCGCCCGCGCCCTCCCGACGACGGAGCAGGCGCCCCTGCCCGGCGGCCCTCCCGCCCGGATCGTGCTGCGCGTCGTCCCGGGGCCGCGGGTGGACTGGATCGCCGACCGCGAGGTCCTCGTCGCGACGCCGTGGGAGGTGTCGGCGCGCAGCGACCGGATCGGCGCCCGTCTCGTCGGCGAGACCCTGGTGCGGCACCCCGACCACGAGGGGGAGGAGCTGCTGAGCGAGGGCGTCGTCCGCGGCTCGATCCAGGTGCCGCCGGGGGGCGAGCCCGTGCTCTTCCTCGCCGACCACCCCGTCACCGGCGGCTATCCCGTCGCCGCGGTCGTCGTCGACGAGGACGTCGACCTGGCCGCCCAGCTGCGCCCCGGCGACCAGGTCCACCTGACCTGGCGCTGACGCCGACCGAGAGGAACCGCGATGACCCAAACCACCAGCCCGTCCCCGGACCTCCCCGCCGACCCAGCCGCCTTGTCTCCCAACGAGGCTCGCGCGATCTTCCGCGACGGACTGGTCACCCCCACCGCGGGCTGGTGCCGCGGCCACGCCCAGGCCAACCTGGTGTGCCTGCCGCGCGAGCTCGCCTTCGACATGCTGCTGTTCGCCCAGCGCAACCCCAAACCGTGCCCGATCCTCGACGTGCTCGAGCCCGGCGCCACCGACGGGCCGATCCTCGACGGCGACGTCCGCACCGACCTGCCGCTCTATCGCGTCTGGCAGGACGGCAAGCTCGTGGCGGAGGTCCCCGACGTGCGCGAGCACTGGCGCGACGACCTCGTGAGCTTCCTGGTGGGGTGCAGCTTCACCTTCGAGCACCCGCTGGTCGAGGCCGGGATCGACGTGCGGCACGTCACCGACGGCGGCAACGTCCCCATGTATCTCACCGACCGCCCCTGTCGTCCCGCCGGCACGTTCAGCGGCCCGCTGGTCGTGTCGATGCGGCCGATCCGCGCCGACCGGGTCGCCGACGCCGTGCGGATCAGCGGGCGCTACCCCGGCGTCCACGGCGCGCCGGTCCACGTGGGGGACCCGGCTGCGTTGGGCATCGGTGACCTCGACCGGCCCGACTTCGGCGACCCGGTGCGCATCGAGCCGGGCGAGATCCCCGTCTTCTGGGCGTGCGGCGTGACGCCCCAGGCGATGGTCATGGCGTCGCGTTCGTCGCTGGCGATCACACACGCGCCCGGGCACATGCTCGTCACGGACGCGCGGGACAGCGACTACCTCGTCCCCTGACCCACTCCCACGATCGTGAGGGTTTTGTCCACGTTTCTTGGAGGAAACACTCACGATCCTCCGAGATTGGGTGCGCTGACCCCTTGACGGATGACTCACCCGATCGGACTATGGCGGTGCCGCGCTGCTCACGCGGTGTACCCCATCCCCACGCGCTCTCACCTGCGCCATCACCCGAAGGAGGCTCTGGTGCGACCACTCAGCGTGCGATCAGCCCTAGCTCTCCCCGTCGCCGCCCTCGGCGTCACCGGTCTGTGCCTCGGCGGCGGTCTCGTCGCCACGGCCTCCCCCTCGTCGTCCGCCGTCACGACAGGGGAGACGGCGGCCCCGCCGGCCGCGGCACCCAGCAGCGCCCCCGTCGCGCACCCCGGCGGCGTCGACCGCTCCCGCGTCTTCGTCGTCAGCGGGGCGGAGGAGTATGCCGACCACTTCGCGCCCACCGCCACGCGCCTGGCCTCGGCCACGGACAAGGCCGGCACGCCCGTCGTCCTGTCCACCACGACGTCCGACCGGCTCGCGAGCTTCCACGCCGCGGCGCACGAGGGCAAGCGGTGCCCGGGCTTCCGGACGTTCGCCACGCGGGCGGAGGCCGAGGCGTTCATCGCGCAGGACCTCACGGCGCAGACCGTCGGGCAGGCCTTCGCGGCATACAGCATCGACAACCAGACCACGGTGAGCCCCTGGATCAGCCAGGTCGACCACACGCGGATCAAGTCCACGATCACCCACCTGTCGACGGCCTATCCCAACCGCTACTACGCGAGCACCTATGGCAAGCAGGCCGCGACCTGGATCCGCGACACCTGGGCGGGCCTCGGGGCCGGGCGCAGCGACGTCACGACCGAGCTGTTCACCGGGTGCACCCAGTGCTCCACCCAGCCGTCCGTGCTGATGACGGTCAAGGGCGCCGAGCTGCCGGGCGAGGTCGTGGTCGTCGGCGGGCACCTCGACTCGATCTCCAACTACGGCACCGGTGACGCGATGCGGGCGCCGGGCGCCGACGACGACGCCTCGGGCATCGCCACCATCACCGAGGTGGCGCGCATCGCGCTCAAGGACGGGTGGAAGCCCAAGCGCACCGTCGTCTTCGCCGGGTATGCCGCCGAGGAGGTCGGCCTGCGCGGGTCCGACGCCGTGGCGCGGTCGTTCAAGGCGCAGGGCAAGAACGTCGTCGGCGTCATGCAGCTCGACATGACCAACTACGACCCCGGCACGGGTGTGGACATGGCCTTCCTCACCGACAACGTCAACGCGTCCCTCACGACCTGGTCCAAGCAGCTGTTCGACGCCTACCTCAAGCCCACGGGGCTGGTGCGCGGCGACATGACCTGCGGCTACGCCTGCTCCGACCACGCCTCGTGGACCAGCGCCGGCTACCCGTCGATGATGGCGGCCGAGCCCGAGATCTTCCCCAAGCTGCACACGACCGGGGACACCCTCGCCAACCTGGGGGGCACGGCCGAGCCGTCGGCGAAGTTCGCCAAGCTCGGGCTGGCCTTCGTCGGCGAGGTCGCCAAGACGGCGGGCTTGAGCACGCCGACGCCGACCCCCACGCCGACCCCCACCCCGACGCCGACGCCGAGCGGCTCGGTCCTGCAGAACGGCGTGCCCCGCACCGGCCTGTATGGCGCGGCCGGCGTCATGACGGGCTACAGCATCGCCGTGCCCGCCGGCGCCAGGAACCTGACCGTCAGCACGTCGGGCGGCACCGGTGACGTCGACCTCTACCTCAAGGCCGGGAGCGCCCCGACCACGTCGAGCTACGACTGCCGTCCGTACCGCTCGGGCAACACCGAGACCTGCACGGTCGCGGCGCCGGTCGCCGGCACCTATTACGTCGGGCTGCGGGGCTACTCGGCCTACTCAGGGGTGACGCTCACGGCGTCCTACACGGCGCCCTGACCGCACCTGCCCAGCGCCGCCGCCCCACCAAGATCGTGAGGGTTTGGTCCAAGAACGTTGGACGAAACCCTCACGATCGTGGAGGAGCATGGGTAGGAGGCGGCTCTAGCGGTGGGCTCGGGCCCGGTGCTCGTGCACGACCAGCAGGCCGACCACGGCCCACGCGACCGCCACCAGCACCGACGCCACGGGGTCGCTGGGCCGGTGCCAGCCGGCGAGGACCACGCCGAGGCCGGTGAGCAGCGTGGCGCCGGCGGCGAGCGCCGCCCCCACCGCTCGGAGCCCGCCGCCCAGCGCCACGACCGCCGCCACGGCCAGGGCCGCGACCGCACCCGTGTGGCCGCTGGGGAACGAGTTGCCGTAGTGCGAGATCCCGAGGTCCGGCCGCTCCAAGGTGTACTTGAGCACCTCGGCCGACACGAACGTCCCCGCCGCGCACACCACCCCCACGACCGCCGGCACCAGGCGCCGCTGCGCCACCGCCAGCAGCACGATCGCCCCCAGCGCCGCGGCGCAGGACAGTGGGGTGATCACCCCGAGTGCCTCGGCGACGCGTCGGGCGCCGACGGGGGACAGCTCGTGCAGGTGCCACCAGATGCGGTGGTCCCAGGCCTGGCCGCGCACGGTGCACACGGCCACGGCATACAGGCTCGTCAGGGCGGCGCACGCCGCAGCCAGGCCGGTCATGCCGGCGAGGCGGGCGCGCACGAGGGCGGTGGAGCTCAGGGCGCGGGGGGAAGGGCTGGTCATGCGGATCCTCTCGACCGGATCACGCTAGGGCAGCGGGCTGTGGACGGGCTGTGGCGCAGCACCGGACCGGGTGTGGGACGAGTGCGCGCCCCGGGGAAAGGAACCCGGGGCGCGCGCGTCCGCCAGTCAGCCGACCGGGACGAGCCTCGCGAGGTCGTTGCGGGTGCGGCTGGTGGTCTCGCACGTGACGAGACCGAGCTGGCGGGGTCCGGCACGGTCCACGATCCATGCCGGAAGGCTGTGCTTGTCGACACCTGGCACGACCTCGACGACCCGCCAGGCCTGCCCGGCGACGCTGAGGGTGTCACCGGTCTTGAGCTCGCGGACGTACTCCAGCGCGCCGACCGTGGCGTCGCTGCGCGTGGAGTGGCCGACCACGATCGTCGTGCCCCGCGTCGCCCCGAAGTCCGGGCTGCCGGTCCACCGGCACACGGCGCCGATGTCGCTGGGCGGGGTGACGGTGTTGTCCTCGGTGGCGCACCCGGTGACCGGGGCGTCGACCCCGAGGACGGGGATGCGCAGGGTGCGGGAGCCGTCGTCGACGGTCCGCGCGCCGGGCTGTCCTGAGGCGGACGTCCCGCGGCCCGTGGAGGTCCCGGCCGGGGCGGCCGACCTGGCCGCTGACGACGAACCGGCCGAGGGAGTGCTGGTCGCGGCGCCGGCGCTCGTGGTGGCCGCGGCTCCACCGGTCGTGGCCGCCGTCCCCGTCGCCGACGCGGTGGAGGACGAGCTCGCGGCGGTCGGGCTGCCCGCCGCCACCTCGGTGCGGTGGTGGGTGGCCGCGGGGCCTCCCTCGCCGCCGCACCCCGTCAGCAGCAGGCCGAGCGCGACGGCGGCCGTGGCGGCCAGCTGCGGTCGTCGGGCCGTCATGTCGTCCTCCTGGTCCGTGGTCGATGGGTGTCGTGCACCCTTGCGAGAGTGGGTGGTTCGAGTGGTGGCGCGGTGGCCTGCACGGGGCGAGGCCCCCCGCTCCCAGGGGAGCCGGGGGGCTCGCCACCCGGCTGGGACGCGACGTCGCCTCCCAGCGTGTTGTGCCGTATGCCGTGTCTCAGGCGCTCTGGCGGCGACGGATGGCGGGGACCATCATCAGGCCCGCCGCGACGGCCAGACCGGCGCCGAGCGCACCGGCACCGAGACCGGACTCGTCACCCTCGACGCCGGAGTTGAAGACCGGCGCGCCGTTGGCCGTGGCCTTGGCGGGGGTCTCGGTCACGACGACACCGAACGGGGTGACGGGCGTGACGGCGACCGGCGTGTGGCCGACCGGCTTCACCTTCACCGGGGTCGGGGTCACGGGGGTGGGCTTGACCGGGGCAGGCGTCTGGGTGACGGGCTTCTCCGGGGCCGGCGTGGTCGGCGTGGTCGGGGTCGGGCAGGTGTTGTCGCAGTCCTCGACCGGAGGCGTCGTCGGCGTGGTGCCGCACGGCACGTTGGCGTCCTTGATGGTGTGCACGATCAGGTCGCCGGTCGGGAAGGTGTACCAGTCCGCCGAGACCGCCTTGACCACGAGGGTGCCGTTGCTCCACTCGCCCCGATCCCAGATGACGCCCTTGGCGTCGGGGAGGGTGACCTGGTCGTTGTCGGCGCCGCAGACCGGGACGACGACCGGGGCCGGCGGGGTGACGGTCTTGCAGATGTTGCACTCGTGGCCGGGCGTGGGCTCCTCGGACGGCGTGGGCTGAGGCGTGGTGTCCTCGGTCGTGGGGGTCTCGGTCGTGGGGGTCTCCGGCTTGGTGTCACCGGGCTTGGTGTCACCGGGCTTGGTGTCACCGGGCTTGGTGTCGCCGGGCTTGGTGTCGCCGGGCTTGGTGTCGACGGGCTTGGTGTCGCCGGGCTTGGGGGTGGCGGGGCCGTCCGGGCGGTCCGCCGGGCCGCAGTGGTCCTCGTTGACGCCACCGTGGTTGCCGTGCTGGACACAGTCCTTGCCCTTGCCGGGGTTGGGGTCGTCCTTGGCCGGCTTGCCGGTGGCGCCGTGGTCGCTGCCGTCGGCCTCCTCGGCGTGCGGGGTGGTCTGCTTCGCCTGGTCCTGCTTCTTCGCCGGATCCTGCTGCTTCGCCGGGTCCTGCTTGGCGGAGCTCTGCTTGGTGGGCTGGGTCGCCCCGTCGTGACCGGTGGCCATGGCCGTGCTGGCGCTGCCGAGAGCGATGCTCAGGGCGAAGGCGCCGGAGATGACGATGCGGCCGGTGGTGAGCGTGCGGTTCATGGTGCGGTTCCTTTCATACGGAGCATCAGTGCTCCTGGATGTCTGATGTGCTGTGCCGCCGGGCCGAGCGTGGTCTCGGATGGTGTTCTGTGCGGCGCCCCCCGTTGACAGCAATTCAACGAGGGAATGACGGACACGGCTCAGAAATGAATGGGAAATGATCCGAAGCAGGGAACAAGCGACGCTCTTGGTCAGGTTCAATGCACGCTGCGTGATGTCCCGTTCGTGACGGCGATGACTCAGCGAAGCGCCCTGACCTGCAGAAACGCATCGGAAGGAGGAGTTTGCGCGACATACGTCGCTATGAGTAGCGGCATGGTCACGGTGCGTTCAACGGCAAATCTCGCCGCCCACCTGAGTGCAAAGAATGCGCTTCCGCGCAGCTGGACAATGGGGACACATAGCCATGAATTCACGGCAATAAATGACGCAAAGAATGCATGCGAACACGGTGCGTAGTATTCGCGCCGCGAATGTCCGCAAATGCACCGTCCCGGGCGATTCGTTCTCTGACGCTGACGCCGCCGGCTCGGGGGCGGGGCACGGGGAGGTGTCGTCGGCTGCCGTCCGACGCGTCCTCGGGCCTCCCGCCATTGGTCACCCCTGGTGTTGTGGATCGTTCCAAAGGGGCGGCGAGGCGTCACTGGTGACCAATGGCCGGGCGGCGGGGCGTCACTGGTGACCAATGGCCGGGCGGCGGGGCGTCACTGGTGACCAATGGCCGGGCGGCGAGGCGTCACTGGTGACCAATGGCGAGGGTGGGGCGTCACTGGTGACCAATGGCCGGGCGGCGAGGCGTCACTGGTGACCAACGGCCGGGTGACAGCTCCGGATGGGCGCGGCGACCCGGCGATAGGTCACGGAGAGTGATACTTTAGTTACGACGTCAGTCGCATCCGTGCAGGTCAAAGATGCGGGCTGTGACTGCTGAGAGTAATCACGTGGACGATGGGGGACATGGTGAGCGGGAGCCGAAC
>NZ_AUFG01000041.1 GCF_000426385.1 Arsenicicoccus bolidensis DSM 15745 | reverse complement strand
CTCGGCGAGAGCAAGCGGCCCAAGGTCAGGGTCACGTTGAACGGCAGCTACACCTTCGAGACCACCGTCGCGAGCCGGGGCGGTCGCTACCTGATCGCGTTCTCCAAGGCCCGGCGCGAGGAGTCGAGGCTGGGCGCCGGCGACTCCGTCCAGGTCGACCTCGAGCTCGTCTAGCCGACCGTTGCTGAGCTCGCGGCTCACTTTGTGCCGTCCACGGGCGGGATTCGCCGCGCTGGCGACCGTTGGTGAGCTCGGGGCTCACTTTGTGCCGTCCACGGGCGGGATTCGCCGCGTGGGCGACCGTTCGTGAGCTCGCGGCTCACTTCGTGTCGTCCGGGGGCCGGGATTGACCTCCCTGGCGACCGTTGGTGAGCTCGCGGCTCACTTCGTGTCGTCCGGGGCCGCCTCCATCGGCGTTTGTGAGCTGCCAGCGCACGAACCGCCGAGCGGAGCTGCCCTTTTCGGACCTTTGTGAGCTCCGAGCTCACATCGCGCGTCGGGTCCCACGCAGGTCAGCGCTGCGAGCGCGGGGAATGCACGGTTGGGGGTGCGTGAGCGTGCCGGGTCAGCGCTGCGAGCGCGGACGCGGGCGACGTATGGCGGTCGGGGCGGGGGCGATGGCAGGGTTGAGCCATGACGATCCCCGCAGACGCCCAGCCCGACGTGCCCCAGATCAGCCGTGACGAGCTCGAGGACGACGCCGTCATCCTCGATGTCCGCAACCAGGACGAGTGGGACCTCGGCCACGCGCCGGGCGCCATACACATCCCGCTCGACCAGCTGGCCGAGCGCCGGGGCGAGCTGCCCGAGGTCGACGTGCTCCCCGTGACCTGCCGGGGTGGCGGCCGGGCCTCGCGCGCAACCGCTTGGCTCAACCAGAACGGTTGGGACGCAGCCAATCTCACCGACGGCATGCTCGGTTGGAAGGCCGCGGGTCGCGCCCTGGTCACCGAGCAGGGCGGCGACCCCGACGTCATGTGACCAGTGGACGATGACACCGTATGACGCCCGCTAGCGCAGTCCCTATACAGCGCTAGCGGGCGTCATCGTCATACGAGCGCAGGATCAGCCTGGGTTGGTCACACCAGCCTGACTTCGTCACATCGACCTGCGGTGCGAAGCCGGGTGGATGTGACTACCTGAGGTAGGTCAGCGGGGGAGCTCGCCCTCGCGCTTGGCGTCGCTGAGCGGCGTGGGCAGCAGGCCGTCAGCGCCCTCGGCCCGGGCCGCCCGCGCCTCCTGCGAGACCTCGGACTCCTCGTCCTGCTCGCGGGCCTGCTTGTCGCGCAACGGCCCCACGCCCCAGCAGTCGATGACGCCGGTGAGCGGATCGGGCTCGGGCACCTCGATGGTCGTGGTCAGGGCGGTGAGGCTGGGCTCGGGCGGTGTGGAGCCGAAGCCGAACCGCACGGGCGGCGACACCGGCCCGAGCGCGCCCAGGTCGGATCCGTCCCACGTGGCGGTGGCGTCCGTGACGGCGTGGACGTCGGTCGCGCCATACGTGGCAGGCAGGCCGTTGGCGGTGGTGCCGCGGGTGCTGACGCCACGCAGCAGGGCCTGCGCGATGGGGTCGGTGACCCGGCTCCACCAGGCGCGGCTGCTCAGGGCCGACGGGACCATGGCGAGCGCCTTGCCGAGCGAGGTGCGCTCGCCGATGGTGGCGGACAGGCCGAGCGGTCCGGCGGTGAGGGTGAGCACGCGACCGCGCGTCGCCGCCTCGACCGGCACGACCTGCACCTCGTCGAAGGTGTAGAGCGCGGCCACGGTGTCGGCGATCTCCTGCGTCGGGGCGAGCAGGATGCGGTGCCCGTCGCGGCGCTCGACCATCACGTCGGCGAAGTCGCCGAACGGCGATCGGGACCAGTGCCCGACGACGATGCGAGTGCCCTCGTCGAAGCCGAGGCCGAGGATCCGGCCGGTGAACTGGTGCGTGCCGGTCTGCAGAGTCATGGTGCCACCCAGGTGAATTCGTTGCCGAACGGATCGCGGAGGTACGTCCGTCGTGGATCGGGGCACTCCTCCTCGCACATCGAGGCGCCGAGGAGGAGCAGCACGTCGGGTGTCTGCGCGGACACCGCGAAGCGCATGGAGTTGAAGACCGTCTTGGGCTCGGTCTCGCGGGCGAAGACGATGGACTCGAACGGCGCGCCCGGCACCGGCTCGATGAAGGCGCTGTCCGGGTCCTCGGGGACCTGGTGGATCCGGGTGTCGAGGACGCGTCCCCACCAGGCGGCGTTGGCCTCGGGGTCGGGGGAGTCGACGACGACCTGGTACATCCGGCGCTTGTCGCTGGGGCGGACGATGACGCCGAGCTCGCGCTGCTCGGGGTCGAGCGCGACGTCCCAGGGATAGCTGCCCTGGTCGACGAGGGTGCCGCCTGCGGCGATGAGGTCGTCGGTGTTGGCGGCGTAGATGTCGAGGTGAACGCGTCGTCGCTCTTGGCGGGGGGCCAGGCGGGGGCGGATCCAGACCGTGTCGGTCTCGTCGTCGCCGACGAGCCGGAAGCCGTTCTCGTCATCGCCCTCCATCCGCAGGCCCAGCGCGCGGGACCAGAACATCGCCAGCGTTGCCGTGTCGGCGGCGTCGATGGTGAGGTCCACGTAGCGTGCGAGAGCCATGCCTCGAACCTACCTTTTCGGGACCAGGCTGGGAGGTTGCTCGACGACCCGTGGGTCGGTCGGGGCGCGTCGTCGTGCCGTTGATCAGGCCGTATGGCGGTATCTAGGCCCAGAAGTAGGCTCCGGCATACGAGACGATCGCCGCCGGGCCGCGACACGCTGGTGCTGTATGCCGAGATCTCGGGTCGCCGCTAGATGGCCGCATAGGGTGCGAGCGTGGACCCGATCAAGAACCCCTATGCCCCTGGTGCCGGCCAGCGACCGCCCGAGCTGGCGGGGCGCGACGAGCAGCTGAAAGCCTTCGACGTCGTGCTGGAGCGGGTGGCGCGGGGTCGTCCGGAGCGGTCGATCGTGCTGACCGGCCTGCGGGGCGTCGGAAAGACGGTGCTGCTCAATGCCCTTCGCTCGGCGGCGGTCCGGGCTCACTGGGGGACGGGCAAGCTCGAGGCGCGGCCCGACCAGCGCCTGCGCCGCCCGCTCGCCTCCGCCCTGCACACGGCCGTCCGTGAGCTCGGCCACCCGCAGGGCGACGACGTCGACCAGGTGCTCGGCGTGATCAAGGCGTTCGCGCAGCGCGACGTCGACCCCAAGGCCAAGATCCGCGACCGCTGGAACCCGGGCATCGACGTCCCGGCCAGCTCCGGGCGCGCGGACTCCGGCGACATCGAGATCGACCTGGTCGAGCTCTTCTCGGACTGTGCGGGACTCGCGGCGGACGTGGGGCGCGGGATCGCGATCTACATCGACGAGATGCAGGACCTGCACGCCGAGGACGTGTCGGCCCTGTGCGCGGCCTGCCACGAGCTGTCCCAGCAGGGGTCGCCGTTGATCGTGGTCGGTGCCGGGCTGCCCCACCTGCCGGCGGTGCTGTCGGCGTCGAAGTCCTACAGCGAGAGGCTCTTCCGCTACAACCGCATCGACCGGCTGTCGCGGGCCGCGGCGGACCAGGCGCTGCAGTCGCCGGCGGAGTCCGAGGACGCGGCCTTCGCGGAGGACGCGCTCGCCGAGATGTATGCCGTGACAGGGGGATACCCCTACTTCATCCAGGCGTACGGCCAGGTGGCGTGGGACGCGGCGCCCGCCACCCCCATCACCGTGGACGACGTGAAGGTCGCGGCGCCGGAGGCCGAGGAGGAGCTGGCCGTCGGCTTCTTCGGGTCACGCTACGAGCGGGCGACGCCGGCCGAGCGGGAGTACCTGCGCGCCATGGCGGACGTAGCCCTCGCCGAGCGCGACGCCGGCAACCCCCTGGACGAGACCGAGTCCGTGGCCACCTCGGCCGTCGCGACCCTGCTCGGCCGCAAGCCCCAGTCCCTGTCGCCCGCACGCGACGCGCTGATGAAGAAGGGCCTCATCTACTCGGGGGAGCGCGGGCGCATCGCGTTCACCGTGCCCCACTTCGGTCGCTACCTGCGCGCCCACACCGGCGACGAGTAGCCAGTGTTTGCGACGGTTGTCTGCGGCGAGTGAGCGGCATCCTCAAGGTTCGCGCCGCGCGTCGAGACCACACTGCAAGACAAGACGAGAAAGGAGACGGCAACGCCAGGCAATCTATCCGACGTGGTCGACACGTCGGGAGCGGACGCCCTCCAGTAGCACGAGGAACGTGCGAAGCTAAGGGGGTGACGGGTCGCGAACGAGGGGCTAGCCCTGGGCTAGTCGGGGCGGCCGTAGCCGTCGACGAGCTCACCGAGGTCTGACTCCTACCTACATGGGTGAGTGGTCTCCAGCCATGAAGCGAAGCGACTCTCCACGACAGTCGCTGACGCAACGGCCTGCACGATCCCCGCACCGAGTCGTTCCATCACCTCGCAGGCCGAACGTCATCACGGGCCCTCCGGGTAGTCTCGCTAGACTCGTAGTATCAGGAACCGCACAGCGAAGGGCCTTCAGTGGCAGCCATCTTCAAAACCGTCTCGTGGGAAGTCGACCAGCTCGTGCAGGGTGTGGCGCAGGGCACGATCAGGCTGCCTGACCTACAGCGGCCCTTCGTGTGGCCGGCCACCAAGGTCCGCGATCTGTTCGACTCGATGTACCGGGGCTATCCAGTCGGTGTCTTGATGTTCTGGGATGTGCCCGCGGCCGAGGGCGCACGGGCCATCTCCGGGGCGGCCGCTACCCAGGGAGCGGCGCATCAGATCATCGACGGTCAGCAGCGACTCACGAGTCTGTACGCGGCGATGAAGGGTGCACCGGTCCGGGACGAGAACTACCGATCCCGTGAGATCAGGATCGCCTTCAACCCGTTCAGCGAGAAGTTCGAGGTGCGCACCCCCGTCCTCGCCAAGCAGACGGTCTGGCTTGAAGATGTATCGGCCTTTTTCGCCGATCCGATCAAGGCGACTAAGGCGTACAAGCGCCGGTATCGGGAGTCTGGGCAGGAATGGAACGACGACGTAGACGACGACCTGGACCGAGTGTTCCAACGCCTCAGCAACCTGGGTGTCTACAAGTTCGATGTAGTGCAGATCCAGCCCGGCGTCGACAAGCAGAAGGTCGCCGACGTTTTCGTGCGCATCAATTCCGAAGGAGTCAGGCTCAAGGCCTACGACTACATCCTCACTTGGCTGAGCGTGTTCTGGCCCGAGGGGCGTGAAGACATGGAGGAATTCTCCCGTAACTCTCGCATCAGCGCGGCTCACGCGTCTGAGGTCCTCGGACGCAAGATCATGTGGACCGCTCGGAACCCCTACCTCAATGTCGACAACGGACACCTCGTCCGCGCCGCTGTTGCTCTGGGGCAGCGCCGCGGGCGCCTGCAGGACGCGTATGCGGCCCTGCAGGCCAAGGACACGAAGACCGGGTACGTCGACGCTGAGCGGCAAGACCGGGAGCTGGACAAGCTCAAGGCCGCTCTGCCGGTGGTCACCAACCCGGTCAACTGGGACGAGTTCATCCATAGCGTCCAGGCCGCCGGCTTCCGAAGTTCTCAGAACATCACCTCGGCGATGAACATCGTCTACAGCTACGTGATCTTTCTTCTCGGTCGGCACGAGTACAAGGTCGACCTTGCCACGCTGCGCGTCCTTGTCGCCAGGTGGCTGTTCATGTCCCAGCTCACGGCTCGGTACACGGGGTCATCCGAGTCGCAGATTCAGAAGGACATAGACCGCCTCTCCGAGGTGAGGAGGGGCGACAGCGCTGGTTTTGTAAAGGTGCTCGATGCCATCATCGATGCTCAGCTGACACCGGACTTCTGGCGGTACTCGGTGCCGCAGCAACTCATCACCTCGGGTGCAGGCCTGTCCCCCCACTACCAGTGCTACCTCGCTGCGCTCAACATACTCGATGCGAACCTGTTCATGGTCGACTCCCGCGTGAGGGACTGGATGGACCCCTCGCTGGCCAAGGTGAAGGGCACAGAGGGCCACCACCTCTTCCCCCGCGCTTACCAGGAGTCTCAGTTGGGGATCACGGATATCAAGCGCATCAACCAGGTGGCGAACTTCGCTCCCACCGACTGGAACACGAACATTCTGATCAGCGACAAGCCGCCGGCCGAGTACTGGGAGCCGCTTAAGGCGAGCCGCTCGAAGGGAGCAAAGTGGCTTGAACAGCAGATGTATTGGCACGCCCTGCCCGCGGGATGGGAAACGTTGGCATACGACGACTTTCTCAGCAAGAGACGCGAGCTAATGGCGAAGGTCATACGCGACGCGTTCGCGAGGCTCTCCGGGGGCATCGGTGTCGAGTTGGTCTCCACCACTACCAAGGTTGACACCCCGGACGAACCCACCCTGCAGCAACTGCTGGAGCGTGGCGTCCTAAAGCCGGGTGACCTGCTCGACCCGGTCGCTCCCGAGTGGGTGGTCGACGCTGTGATCACGAACGACGGCACGGTCCAGATTGATGGGACCGAGGCGTTTGACTCCCTCGATGAAGCGGCAAGGTCGCTCGGCGTGACGAACCTAACCGGCTTGGAGTTCTGGGCGCTGGAAATGGGCGGCGAGGTGCACCAGCTGACGGGCCTGCATGAGCGGCCTACAGCTGCACTCGGGGCCTGAGTGCGGAGGCGGCACCTGATGGCTACCCAGCAGCTCCGCTTCACCCGATGGGACACACCCGCGGCCGTCGCTGGCTCCGCCCTCTTCACCGAGTCGCTGGGCTGCGGCATCTACGTGCTGGAGTTCGCCAACGGGGATGAGTACGTGGGTCAATCGGTCAACTTCCCGGTCCGCTTCGCAACGCACCGGCGTCGGTGGGACGACATCGTCGCCGTTCGGTTCGCTCCCGTTCTGGCGCACGACCTGAACGCATCAGAACTCGAGATGGTCCGAGCCCGACAGGCGGCCGGGAAGCTCCTCCGCAACATCAACCTGCTCTCACAACCCATCGGCCCGTCTGCCCTGGACCTGACCGTCGACACCGAGGTGCAGGCTGCGTGGTTGTCCGCGGAGGTTGAGGACGCCATCATCGAGATCGGCGACCGCCCCGCCTTGGCCGAGCGGAGAATCAAGTCGCGCAAAAGTTTTGAGCAGCTCCGGGTACATCCCTTGTACGAGGAGGTCGTCGAGGCGCTCGCCGTCTACGTAGCCCTGGTCATCCCGTGGCCCCACACCACCGAAGGGCGGCTATGGACACTTACCGCGCTGCCGAGCACCAACCGCCGGCGGGACCACCGGCGCCTCGCCACGCTGAGCATCCAGAACGTCGAGGTGCTTGTACTGGCCGAGTCGCTCGAGGCCGGTGGCTCCTGGTCGGCGTTTACGCTGATCAATACAGCGGTCGCCGATTCGCTCCCGCCCGAGCTCGCCCGGCTCGTGGATGTCATCCACGACTATCGATCGGCCGGGCCCGTCCATCACTACGCGCTTGGCGGGCTGGACGTCGCAGCGGATCTGCTTTTCGTTCCCGAGGTTCTCAAGGCTGCCCGCCATCTTGCGCTCGGGCAGCTGCGCAAGGGCCGCGCTGCCTTCTCCCGCTTCCACAACGACCCTTTCACGGACGAGGTCTTCATTAAGATGTCCGATCTGCTGACGCCAGTGGATGACGCAAAGTCACCCGGGCAGCCGGTTGGTTGACACCTGCGGGTTCCTCACCAGTTGGCCCCCAGTGCATCCCACACCGGCTGCCGGTCCGCCGCCTCGTAGGGCGCCCGCCACCGGCGATGAGGGACACCTCTACGGTGGGCGAGGAACACTGGGTCATCGGTGCTGGGGCGGAGCACCGTCTGGGGACTCTGACTCGCTCCTACCCCCGGGCGCAGACGACTCGCCAACACCCGGGCCATGTCGCGAAGCGTTCGTCTCTCAGTGGCTCGACCGGGCCAGCGCCCTGGCCAGGGTGCCGAGCGGCGAGGTAGCGGCTGAGTATGTCGCGTATGTCGTGGAGCGTCCTGGGTCAGCGCAATCTCGGCCGGGCCCTGATCGAGTTACGTCCTGAAGCTTCCCGCGCGCCCGAGGTCACGGAGCCGCTGGGTGTCCTTCGTGCGCGCATTGCCTGCCCTCCGTTCGGTTCGCCGACCGTTCTGGCGCAATTGACGGCGAGTCATGGATACAGTGCCGACGTTACGACCTGTTGAGCGGTGCCCCCCGAGTGGAGCACCAACATTTTGCACGGAGGGGTGCGCGCGAGGATGGCTGAGCTGACGCCACGAGAAGTCGTGAACCGGGCCGGGGAAGTCGTCGCACTCGCACTGCGTCCGTTTGTCGAGGCTCGCCGGCCTGCGCGAGCGCGCGGTGAGAACTGGGTTGAGGTCTATGAACGCGAAGGCAGCCAAGCTGGCTGGCCGACGCGCGTGTACTCGCTTGACGACCCGCGGTTCCTCCTTCTCCTCGTCGTGCGGGAGTGGCAGAACCTGCCCGGCGTGGACGCCGCCCACTCGCAGGCCGTGCGAGGGATCCGCGGGACGGTGAACAAGGCGATGGGTGGCGACTCCAGCATCTCCGAGGAATCGGCGCAGGAATGCGTGACGACTCTCGCGACCCTGATGCGGTCGATCGGACGACACAATGACGCGGACGCGCTAGACCAAGTCCTCGGTGACCCGCTTCAGGGGGTAGTCGAGGAGGCATCCGATGCTACGCGCGTCAGCGCGCAGCGATTCCTCGAACCGGAATCGGGTACCGAGTTCAACCGCCTGGGTGTCATCCAGACCTCTCACGATGGCCTGACCGTGACGCTTCACTACGCCCCGACCTTCTCCTACGCGCATGCCTACAACGGCATGAGTCCGTTCCGCGCCCTCGTTGTCAGCAACGAGTCCGAGGAGGACCGCACGGTCCGATCGGTGCGGCTCGAGATCCCCTTCCTCGACGCGGTCATCGACCTCCCCCTCGAGCTGACGGTTGAGTCGGAGGAGGCGCAGGTCGTCCGAGGAGCAGAGCTCGCCTGCCCACTGGATGCCCAGCGATTCGCGTCCTTCGAGGATGACATCCCCACCGACATCGTGATGGTGGCGCATCTGGATGCGGGCGAGCGGCGCTGCAACGGCCCTGCGACGCTGTTGAGGCCCGACCGCTGGGAGCCGACCGTGCTCCCTGAGGTTCTCGCGTCCTTCGTCACCCCGAACGATCCGGCCGTGGCAAGGCTCGCAGCCGACGTTGCGTCACAGCTCGAGCGATCGACGGGCGACCCAACCTTCACCAAGTACGAGGACGGCCCGGCGCGTGCCCGCGCTGTCGCGGAGGCGTGCTTCGACGTCCTGACCGGGGTGCATCTCGTCGACCGGGCAAGCGACGACGCCCAGGCATATCGGCTGCGCCGCGTCACGGAGATCCTCGACTCGGGCTGGGCCACACCGTGCGAGCTGGCCGTTACCTACGCAGCGCTGCTGGAGCACGTCGGGCTTCACCCCATCATCGCCCGCACGCGCGACCTCGTCTTCGGCGGAGTGCTGCTGGAGGAGGTCTCGTTGCCGGAGATCGTGACTCGCCACAATGCGCAGGTCGAGACCCTTGTCGGGTCTGGATTCCTGCACGCCGTTGATCTGAGGTCGCGCGGTGTCCGAGACTTCGACCAGGCCTCGCGAGACGTGGCTCACTACTGGTCGCTCGACATCGACGACCTGGACTTCCTCCTCGACGTGTCAGCCGCGCGGCGTCGGGTGCGGCCACTGCCGGCGATCACCCGCGCAAATGGCGAGGTGGTCATCACGGTGGAGCGCGAGGCGCCACGCGTCGTGCCTCGCCTGTCGACCGGGACGACGTCCTCCGCGACTGGCGGAACGCCCTATCCGGAGCGGGTGCAGCGCTGGCGCAAGTGCCTGCTCGACCTCTCCTTCCGCAACCCATTGCTCAAGCTGAAGGATGGCACGGGACTTCAGCTCCTCGTGCCAGAGGCTGCCATCGGGGCTCTGGAAGACTCCTTGGCGTCCGGCATCTCATTCACCATCGCCGACGGGCGCGCGCTCCCCGAGCTCTACGCGTCACGTGGCCTGCGCAGCGCTCGTGAGATCGCCGATGCCGATCGCGCCGAGATCCTCGCCCAGGAGCACTGCATCTATGCCATGACGGCACGCGGGGCCGTCACGACCAAGCTTGACACCGTCCGGCGCAGCGCTGTCACCGCCCACGAAGAGACGGGGGCGAACAATCTGTTTGTCACGCTGGGCGCACTGCGATTCACAGACGCCAAGGGCAAGGACGGTCTAGCTCCCCTGTTCCTCCTGCCGGCGCACCTCGTTGGTCGCAAGGGGGGCACCTACACGGTGCGGGCGGCTGATGATGCGGAACCACTCCCCAACTACTGCCTGATCGAGAAATTGCGCCGGGAGTTCCGACTTGAGATCCCGGCCCTCGAGAACCCCCCGCGTGATGACGCAGGCATCGATCTGGCCGGCATCATCCAGACTGTCCGGCAGGAATGCGTCCGCCACGGGCTGCGCTTCTCGGTCGAACCGGACTGCCGCCTCGCGCTCCTGCAGTTCTCCACCCTGGAGATGTGGCGTGACGTCTCGGAGAACTGGCAGAGCCTGGTGCAGAACCGCGTCGTGAGGCACCTTGTCGAGACGCCGATGGATACCTTTGTCGACGCCGTCGAGGAGCCCGCGCTGGAGCGCGACGAGGAGGCGTCAGCCCACCTGCCGGTCCCCTATGACGGTGCCCAGCTCAAGGCTGTGCGTTGGGCACGGGACGGCCGCACCTTCGTCCTGCAGGGGCCGCCCGGCACCGGCAAGTCGCAGACGATCACCAACATGGTCGCGGACGCCGTGGCGGCTGGGCAAAGTGTGCTCTTCGTCGCCGAGAAGGCCGCTGCCCTGGACGTCGTTCAGCGGCGACTTGAGGAGGTGGGGCTGGGGCCCCTGACCTTGGAGCTGCATGGGCGGCACCAGACCATCAAGGGTGCGCGCGAGCAGCTCGCTCGCGCCTGGGAAGCTGCGGGTGAGGTGTCACCGGGCCGGTATGCGGTGCTGCGTGACAACCACCGTTCCCTCGTGCGTGAGCTTGACGGGTACCCCCAGAAACTTGACGAGCGGGGGCCGGCAGGGCTCTCTCTTCGCAGCGCCTACCTACGTCGACAAGACATCCTCACGGTCCACCAGGGCACAGATCTGCGCTCCGTCCCCGTGCAACCGCGTGTCGTCAACGGCACGGTGTCTGTGTCCGCGCTCCGCGACGCGGCCGACGCGGTCCAGTCGTCGCAGAGGCAGCTAGGTATTCCTGTGCTGCAGAGCATGTGGTCGCTGGCCGGCCCCAGCCGCGAGGCAGTGGACGCTGAGGCCGTCTACACGGCCGTGGTGGCCCTGGACCGCGCTCGGCACGAGCTGAGCGATCAGGTCGCAGAGCTCCTGCGAGTCGCAGCCCCGGAAGGATGGCCTCGCGTCCAGGAGTGGCTGCAGAATGCACAGCAGGGCCCGCAGCTCACGGCCGATCAGCTCGGCCCCGACGGCGCCGGGAGAGCGCTCGCAGGACAGGTGGACGACGCCCTACGACGGTTGGAGGACTACCGCGCCCGTCACGGCTGGCTTCTGCACAATCTCCACACCAGCGCGCTTCGTGTCGACGTCGGTCGGCTGAGGGAGACCTTCGTCGCGGCGGAACAGCAGCCCAAGTTGTTCAAGCGTCGTGAGAAGGCACTCGCCGTGGCGACGCGCGAGATCCAGCGGCTCTTCATGGACCCTGGCTCCTTCGACCTCAGCAACACTGACCGCTTCCTCAACGATCTGGAGCAGCTGCAGCACGAGACCTCCCGTCTCGCTGCGTTCCTCGCAGGGGTCCTCCCAGCCTTCGACGCCGATCCCACCGAGGACCGCGCCCTGCCCGCCCTCACGTCGATACGCGAGCGGATCACTCACTGGTCCACCCTCCGAGCCTCCCTCGGGGGGGATCCCCACGCCGGGCGCGAGTACCTGGATGAGGTGACCGCCCACACCGTCGACCCGACGACGGATGCCCGCGCCGTGGCCGCGTTCATCGACGGGTGGGAGGCGTTCCGGAGCGCTGTGGCAGCCACGGACACGACCGTCGACGGGTGGCTTGAAGACAGGTGCCTGCTGGACGCCATCGACAAGTCACTCCCGTTGTGGGTGGACGCCGCGGGTTCAAACAGCTTCGGCCAGCTCAACCGGCTCCGCACGGCCAGAGCCGATCTCGGCGCGCTGGCGGCGGCCGGTCTCGATCTCCTCGCGTCGCGCATCCAGTCCGGTGAGGAGACGAGCGCTCACCTTGCCGGACGGATCGACCTGGCGATCGCCAAGAGCGCGCTGGGTGAGCGTCTCGATACGACGGGCCTCGACTCGTTCGACGCGACGAGGCGCGCTGACCTGATCGACCACTTCACCCGCTCGTCCGCCGAAGTGCGGACGTCTGCCGTGACCGGCATCCCGGCCCAGGTACGGGCGGCCCGAGGCGTCGATACCGTCCGACCCACGTCCGACCTTGCGGCGCTACGGCGCGAGTTCGAGGCGAAGCGAGGCGGCTCGGTCCGGGAGCTGGCGCGCAAGCATGGCCCCGCCCTGCTCAAACTGACCCCCTGCGTGCTCATGAGCCCGCAGTCGGTTGCTCGGTTCATCCCGGTCGGGTCGATCACCTTCGACCTGGTCGTCTTCGACGAGGCATCCCAGATCCGGGTCGCGGACGCGATCGGAGCGCTCGGTCGGTCAAAGGCTGCCGTCATCGTCGGCGACTCCATGCAGATGCCGCCTACGTCGATGTTCGCGATCGCGGAAACGGACGACGACTCCGACGATCAGGCTGAAGAGATGGGTTTTGTTCCGTCGGACCAGGATTCCATCCTCAGCGAGTGCACGGACTCCAACGTTCCGGCCCTCCACCTCACCTGGCACTACCGCAGCCGTGACGAACGGCTCATCGCATTCTCCAACCAGGCGTACTACCGGGGTCGGCTTGCGAGCTTCCCGGCCACGCCGGTGCCGGTTGTCGACTGCGGCCTCGACCTTGTGCACGTCGGGGGAACTTTTGATGGCGGCAAGGGAGGCACGCGGACCAACCGGGCTGAGGCGGATGCCATCGTAGCCGAGGTCGAACGGCTGCTGACAGCTGACCCGGACGCCTCCATTGGCGTCATCACCTTCAACATCCAGCAGCGCGACCTGCTGCTCGACCTGCTGGAGGAGGGGAAGCCAGTCGTCAAGCAGGCTTTCCTGCGCGAGCGCGAGAAGATCTTCGTCAAGAACCTGGAGAACGTGCAGGGTGACGAGCGGGACACCATCCTTTTCTCGCTCGCCTACTCGCCTGACCCGCACACCGGACGGCTGGCGATGCGTTTCGGTCCGCTCATGTCGGACGGTGGTGAGAAGCGGCTCAACGTCGCCATCACCCGTGCCCGTCGGCGGGTCACACTCTTCGCGTCTTTCCGCGGGGAGGACATCGACCTGTCGAGGACAAGTTCTCGCGGCATGCGGGACCTGCGTGAGTATTTGCGGTTCGCCGCATCGGGCGGCGAGAACCGGCTTACGTCCAAGCCCTCCAGCGGCCACTACCTCTCTTCTGTGGCTGCGGCGCTGCGCGACTCAGGACTGGACGTGCACGAGTCGGTCGGTCTCAGCTCCTTCAAGGTGGACCTGGCCGTCAAGCGACCCGAGTCGCCGGACGGCTGGCTGGCCGTGCTCCTCGACACCCGCGAGTGGGCCGACCGCACGACGGTGAGTGACCGCGAGGCGCTGCCGCACGCGGTGTTGCACGGAGGCATGGGCTGGCCGCGGGTGGAGCGTGTCTGGCTTCCGGAGTGGATCTCCGCTCCCGAGCGGGTTGTCGACCGACTCGAGGCGGTCGCGAAGGCGGTGGCCCAGGAGAGGGATGAGGCGCGCCAACAGGCTGAGCTCGCGCGACGCGTGACAGCCGAGGGAGCGAACCACGCCGATGCGCTCGGGGCGCCCGACGCCCGCCCCGAGCACGTGAAGGGGGAGAGCCTCAACGATCCGCTTGCCGAGCCGGACGAGGGGCGGCAGCCACGCCCTGACGTCCTGGACGAGCTCTCGCCAGAGCAGGATTCGACTCGTGACGGGCCCATCATCGAGCGGGCGCCAGTTGTGGCCGACCCAGCCTCTGAGCCGGGCGACCCAGCCTCTGAGCCGGGCGATCCGGCAGAAGAGCCGACGGCGACTGTTGACGACGAGTCGGAAATCGTGGCAGGAGTCCGAGTGATGCGCTTCCGTCAGGCGCCCGACCCTGCGCGTGTCCTGCCCGATGTGCTGGACGACTTGCGGAACGAGGCACATCGCGGCCTCATCCGCACGCGTGTCGCCGAGATCCTGGAGGTCGAGGGGCCGGTCGAGGGCCAGCGGCTTGGTGCGGCCGTGGGACGGGCATTCGGGATCAGCAAGATGCGTCAAGGACGCACGGACGACGTGCTCGCGTTGCTTCCCAACGGGCAGATCACGCGCGACAGGTGGAGCAAGGCCCGCTTCGTCTGGCCGGAGGGCATCACACCCGCGACATACGACCGCGTCCTGATCCCCGGCGAAGACGAGGGCTCCTCGCGCAGCATCGGTCAGATCACGCACGTCGAGATCGTCAACGCCGCCAGGGTGGGACTGGCACGTGAGGGCGAGCCGCTGCCACTCGAAGAGCTCATCCACGCTACCAAGGACGTTCTCGGGTACAAGCGCCTGGGAGGCGCCATGGCCGCCCGGTTGCGGGAAGTGCTGTACGACGCCGTCGAACGCGGAGCGTTGCACGAGCGCGATCAGATGGTCCACCTACCGGGGGAGACGACATGACATCCCCGCTGGACGTGGCTGGCCTGGCGAAGGGGGCTCTTCTCGCCTGAGCGTGGACCATGGCTGGGGCGCTGAACCCCGTGATGCTGTCGACGTCGCCCGGGTGGGGCTGGATAGGCCGCAGGATGAGGCTCGGCCGCGGCCGCCTTGGCCGCTGACCGTGGGCTTTGATTGTTGAACGTGTGGGGACCCATTGGTCGGCTACGACAAACCCGGTATGGCGCAACCCGCACGTGGGGTTGACTGGACGGCTGCCTGCCGCCGCTTCGAGCCGTCCGGGCCTGCGCGCGCACCCCCGGTTCGTCACGGTGGTGGCGGGCGAGGGCTTGTCGATGCTCGGCGACTCGGCCTTCGACATCGCCCTGGCCTGGATGGTCCTGCACGAGACCGGATCCGTCGCGGCGCTCGCGGGCGTGATGCTGGCCCAGGCGGTCCCGCGCGGTCTGCTGCTGCTCCTCGGCGGCGCCATCACCGACCGGATGAGCGCGCGTCGCGTCATGCTCGCCGCGCACGTCGTCCGCGCCGTGACCATGGCGGTCCTCGCCGCCCTCGTGATCAGCGGCTCCGTGCAGATGTGGCACCTGTATGTCGTGGCCGTGGTCACCGGCATCACGGCGGCGATGTTCACCCCGGCGTCCGAGTCGGTGCTGCCCCACCTGCTGCCCGAGGCGGCCTACGCCCGCGGCAACGCCGCCCAGGGGTTCCTCGAGCAGGTGTCCTACCTCCTCGGCCCGGTGATCGGGGCCGGCCTCATCGTGCTGGGTGGAGCAGGTGCGGCCATCGCCGCCAACGCGCTCACCTTCGCCGTAGCGGCGTGCACGGTGCGCAGCGTGCCCCGCGGCGCCCACGTCGAGGGGGATTCCAGCGCCGGCATCGTCGCCGACATCAAGGTCGGCCTCGCCCACGCGTGGCGCAGTCACGAGACGCGCCTGGTCCTGCTCATCGTCGCCGCGGCCACCCTGTCCTACAGCGGCCTCTTCGCCGTGGGGCTGCCGACCCTCGCAGCCTCCTGGACGTCGTCCCCCTGGGCGCTCAGCGTGCTCGTGTCCGCCTGGGGCGCAGGCCAGCTCATCGGCACGGCCGCTGCTGCGGTGACCGGCCTGCCGGACCGGTGGGGTCTGCTCATCATCGGCATGACCCTCGCCGAGGGGTCCGCCTTCGCGCTGCTCGGGCACACCCCCTCCGCCTGGGTGGCCGCCGCGATCCTCGTCCCGCTGGGCATCGGCGTGGCCTACAGCTCCGACGTGGCCCTGCCGACCTTCATCCAGACGCGCACCCCCAAGCACCTCCTGGGGCGGATCAGCGCGCTGCTCGGCCTGCCGCGGGTCGTGCTCGAACCCCTCTCGATCGCGGTCCTCGGCGCAGCGCTCCACCGCTCCATCGCGTGGGGCTTCGCGCTGGCCGCCGTCCCCGTCCTCGTGCTCGGCCTCTACCTGCTCGCCGACCCCGTCGCGCGCGGGCTACGCGCCGACGCCTGACGCCTGACGCCTGAAGCACGGCGCGACGGCGACGACGCCGACGCCGACGCCGACGAGGCAGGCGACCGGGTTCTCGTTCAGGGGCGTGCCTTCGCGACGGCCCTCAGTCGCCGGCGCTCGTCCTCGGAGAGGTCAGGGGTGACCCGCTTCCGCCTCAGAAACGCGAACAGCAGGATGCACACAGTCGTGATGATCGTGACCGCGACGAGCCAGGCCGGTCGGGTGGCGGTGAAGGGCATCACGACATACGGCACCGCCAGGATCGTGGCGATCCACCAGAGCATCGACCGGAACCGTGGGTTGTCGCCGAGCCGCTCGCGTGCCCGTTCGCGCTGGATGGCGCGCAGGGTCACCCGCCCACGCTGCTCCCCGGCCGCGAGAGCCCCGTCGACCACCGCCTTGTCCTCGTCGGAGAGCACGTCGTAGCCCGTTGACCGTGTGCCGACGATCCGCTTGGCCAGCAGCGGCGAGAGCACGCAGATCCCGAGACCGAGGATCATCCCGCTGATCAGCTCGCCGGACAGGTCCTCGGTCGGGTCGAAGGCGGAGATCCACGCCCGCACGCACCCCAGGTGGACCACCGCCAGGGTGTAGTACGCCACCACGGATGGTCGAGGCATGGACATGGCGACAGGATGCCACCAAGGTGTCGTTCTGGAGGGCAGTCCTTCGTAGAAGGGACAGACGGTGGCCGAGGGTCGCCGTCGGCGAGACGTCACCCGGCGCTCGCCGCGACCAGGAGAGGAAGCGACCGTGCCGTCATACCTGATCTCGTTCAACGACGAGTGGGTGTCCCCGCACACCCACGAGCAGCTGCTGGCCAAGAGCGTCGCGGGGAACCGCGTGATCGCTGAGATGCAGGCCGAGGGCGTCTTCGTCTTCGGCGACGGCGGGCTCGACGCCTCCACCGTGCTGTGCAGCGTCACGGCGCAGGACGGCGCGCCCGTCTACACCGACGGGCCGTATGCCGAGACCAAGGAGCACCTCGGCGGTTTCACCATCGTGGAGGTCGCTGACGACGAGGCCGCCCGCTACTGGGCGGGACGTCTCGCCGTCGCGCTCGACTGGCCGCAGGAAGTTCACCGGTTCCCTGCCCCGCCGCAGGCCGGCCCAGCAGTCCCCACCCACACGGACGAATGACATGCCCAGATACCTGCTGTCCGTCTACGGCCCCGCCGAGCGCGGCAAGCCCGGCGACCCCGGCCACTTCCCGACCAAGGAGGCGATGCTCGAGGCCTTCGCCGAGACCGGCGCCTTCAACGACAAGCTGCAGCGCGACGGCCACTTCGTCTTCGCCGACGGGCTGGAGCCGGTCGCCAGCGCCACCACCGTCGACGGTCAGGGGGGCCACCCCGTCCTCACCGACGGCCCCTACCTGGAGGCCAAGGAGCACCTCGGCGGCTTCTGGGTGATCGAGGCACGTGACCTCGACGAGGCGCTCGCGCTCGCCGCCGAGGGGTCCAAGGCCTGCCGCGGCAAGGTCGAGGTCCGCCCCTTCCAGACCGAGGAGTCCGTGCAGGAGATGCTCGACGGGTGACGGTATCCCCGGTCGACGAGGCGATCGCCCGCACCCACCGCGAGGAGTGGGCGCGGGTCGTCGCCTCGCTCGCACGCCGCTTCGGTGACCTCGACCTCGCCGAGGAGGCGGCGGCCGACGCCTGGGTCGCGGCGGTCGAGCGGTGGCCCCGGGACGGCATACCGCCCAACCCCGGCGGCTGGCTCACCACCACCGCCACGCGCCGAGCCATCGACCGGCTGCGACGCGAGTCCCGCCGCGACGTGAAGCAGGAGGCGGCATACCGGCTGGTCGACGACAGCCCGCCCGTCACCACCGGGGCGGTGGAGGACGACCGGCTGCGGCTGGTCTTCACCTGCTGCCACCCCGCGCTCGCCACCGAAGCACGAGTTGCCTTGACGCTGAGGCTGATCGGCGGGCTCACCGTCGCCGAGATCGCCCGCGCGTTCCTCGTGCAGGAGGCGACGATGGCGCAGCGGATCACCCGTGCCAAGGCCAAGATCAAGGCCGCGCACATCCCCTATCGCGTGCCGTCGCAGGGCGACGTCCGCGAGCGGCTGGCCGGGGTGCTGGCGGTGGTCTTCCTGATCTTCAACGAGGGCTACCTCGCCTCGTATGGCGACCAGCCCCTGCGCGCCGACCTCACCGACGAGGCGATCCGGCTCGGGCGGCTGCTGCACACGCTGCTCCCCGACGACGGCGAGGTCACCGGCCTGCTCGCCCTCATGCTCCTGACCGATGCCCGCCGGTCGGCGCGGCTTTCGCCGACCGGGGCGCTGGTGACGCTGGCGGAGCAGGACCGCGGCCGCTGGGACCGCGCGCTGATCCGCGAAGGGCACGTGCTCGTGCACGAGTGCGTCGACGCGGTGGCCTCGGGCGGCGATCCGCCGGGTCGCTATCAGTTGCTCGCCGCGATCAATGCCGTTCACACGCATGCGCGCTCGGCACGCGAGACGGACTGGGGGCAGGTCGTCACGGTCTACGACCGGCTGGTGCTGGTGGACCCGTCGCCGATCGTGCGGCTCAACCGGGCGGTCGCCGTCGCCGAGCTGTATGGCGCAGCCCGGGGCCTCGCCGAGGTGGACGAGGTGGCCGGGGTTCTCGACGGCTACCACGCGATGCACGCGACCCGCGCGGACCTGCTGCGCCGGCTCGGGCGTGAGGGTGACGCGCGGGCGGCATACGACCGGGCGCTCGCGCTGACCGACAACCGGGCCGAGCGCACCTATCTGGCCCGCCAGCGCGACGACCTCCCCGGCCCCGACCGGAAGTGACCCGTCGGGGCGCCGACCTCCCCACCCGCCGCCTGCACCCGACCGGAAGTGACCCGTCGGGGCGCGCTGGACGGTCAACCCGCACGCTACCCGACCGGACGTGACCCGTCGGGGCAGGTCGGCGCCCCACACTCGGCTCTAGGCGACCGGAAGTGACCGTCGGGGCAGGCCGACGGGCCAGACGCGGGCCTAGGCGACCGGAAGTGACCCGCCGGGGCAGGTTGGCCGGCCAGACGCGGGCCTAGGCGACCAGAAATGACCCGTCGGGTCAGCTCGTGCGCGAATGGCGGCGGACGCGCGTTACGTCAGGGCGGTGCCGGCCGTCATTCCCATGACGACACCGACGGAGGAAGGTGGTCACCATGGACGGTCTGACCGGAGGTGGAGACGGAGGCAGCGACGGAGACGCTGACGTCCTCGCCGCGGCCTTCGAGGCACACCGGGGTCGGCTCGAGGCCGTCGCCGTGCGGATGCTCGGGTCGCGGACCGACGCCGAGGACGCCCTGCAGGAGGCGTGGTTGCGGCTGTCGCGCCAGGACGTGGACAGCATCGACAACCTCGCGGGCTGGCTGACCACCGTCGTCGGTCGTGTCTGCATCGACGTGCTGCGGTCCCGTGCGAGCCGGGGCGCGACGGCATACGACGAAAGAACCCCCGAGCTGGTCGTGGTCGAGGACGGGAGCCCGGCCCCCGAGGAGGAGGCCGTGCTCGCGGAGTCCGTCGGGCTGGCGATGCTCGTGGTGCTGCAGACGCTCACCCCGGCCGAGCGGCTGGCGTTCGTGCTGCACGACATGTTCGCCGTGCCGTTCGCCGACATCGGTCAGATCCTCGGCCGGTCGACGGACGCCACCAAGATGCTGGCCAGCCGGGCCCGGCGCAAGGTCCGGGGGAGACCGGCGGACCCGGGCCACGGGCGTGAGGGGCGCGCCGTCGTCGCGGCCTTCCTCATGGCTGCGCGGGAGGGCGACTTCGACGGGCTGCTCGCGGTCCTGGACCCGAACGTCACCCTGCGCATCGACAACCCGCGCGGATCTAGCGTGCGCATCGGCGCCACGGAGGTCGCGACCGTCGCCGAGCGCGGCGCCCGCGGCGCGGCGATGGCCTGGGAGGCGATCGTCAACGGCCTGCCGGGCGTGGTGTTCCGGAGCAAGGACGGCAGGGCCTTCGGCGTCGTGGGGTGCACGGTCGTGGACGGGCTGATCGTGGAGATCGTGTCGGTCAACGACCGCGCCCGGGTCCTGGCGGCCGGTGTGCGGGACCGTCCTCCGGCGGGGTGACGGTGTTACGTCTGTGGCCGGGCCGCCGTCATACGGGTATCACCGCAACCAAGGAGAACGTGATGGAAGCCCGACTCAACCCCTTTGCCCACGACACCCTCATGACCATCCTCCCGCACGTCATCTCGGCCGGCCGCGCCGCGAGCGGAGCGCTGCCCGAGCGCGTCGCCGAGCTGGTCAACATCCGCGCCAGCCAGATCAACGGCTGCGGCGCCTGCCTTATCCGCACACCAGACAACCCCCGAGCGACGGTTGCTGGCCTCCGACATGCTTGTTGTGACTCGTCGATATCCCGCACTGTCGTGGCACGGAGCCCTACCGTCGTGGTGTGCCGTTCCGTGTCGAGCGAGCTGGATCACGAGAGTCTGTTGATCGGTCGTGGTTGGTCATCGACTCGGAGTCGTTGCGGCCCCATTCGGCAGCGCTGCAGTTTGTGTTGTTCCTACGGGGCCGGAGCCGCTCTCCCAACACGGTGCGGGCCTACTGTCGGGCGGTTGCCGCGTATCTCAACTGGTGCGAGCGGACGGGGCATGACTGGGCGTCGACGAGCCTGCCGGACCTGGCGCGCTTCAAGACTTTCCTGGAGTCTCTGCCGACACCGTCTGGTGGCCCGCGATCCGGCCGGACAGTCGACCTGACCTTGACGGGTCTGTGCGAGTTCCTGCGGTTCGCGGCCGCCAGCGGGATGGCTTCACCCTCGGTGGCAGCGACGCTCAGCGAGCGTCGGTTCCTTCGGTATGTGCCGACAGCGTTCAACGTCGGTGAGCGCGGTCAGTTCCGGACCGTTCGCGGTCGCATCCTGAAGAGCCGAAGTGCCAAACTGCCGCCGGCGACACTGACCGGGGAGCAGCAGGAGCACCTGCTTCGTGGATGCGCTTCGGCGCGCGATCGCTTCGCGGTCCAGCTCATGCGCCACACGGGGCTCAGGATCGGGGAGTTGCTCGGGATGCGGTCTGAGCACCTGCACTTCTTGCCTGACTCCATGTCCTTGGGTTGCCGGGTCCCGGGCGCGCATGTTCATGTCCCGTCGTCGTCGTCGTCGACGGCGTCGTTGAATGAGGCGCGGAGCAAGACGGGTTCGAGGGTGGTCCCGGTGACTTCCGTTGTCACGGAAGCCTTTCGTGACTATCGGGCTGAGCGCTTCGAGGTCCTGGGTGAGCGGGATGCCAGTGATGCGGTAATGGTCAATCTGTTCGGTCCTCACACGGGGGCACCGATGGGGTACTCCAACCTGCGACAGATCCTGCGCCGGCGAGGGGACGCTGCCGGGTTCAGGGCCACAGCCCACATGTTCCGTCACACCGTGGCGACGGATTGGCTCGAGGCGGGGGTGCCCCCTGATGTCGTCCAGCACCTGCTGGGCCATGCAAGTGCGTCGTCGTTGGCGGTGTACTCGCATCCCAGCCAGGCCGCGATGAGGCGGGCCGTTGATCAGGCGCACCCGGTGGTTGACCGATGAGCCAGGGCCGTGGCGCCACTCGTGTCGGCATGGAGCCGGAGCAACCGTGGGCGGAATGGGTGGTTGTGCAGCTGGAGCCAGATTGGCGTCCGGGCGAATGGGATCCGACGACCAGGGTCCTCACGGGTGACCCGGATAACACCCTCACCCGCACGTATCGATGCAGCACTCGAGGGTGCGGAAACATGACGCCCAGCTACCCACCCAGGTGTCCCAGTTGTCGGAAAGCCAAGGATGTACGTGGGCTGACGGACGCCGAGTTCGACGCGATCTATGACCCCGCGACGCGCCGCAGCGATTCAGGCAAGGGAACATCCGCCAAGACGATCAGGCTTGGCGGCCTCCCCTCACCAATGTCGGATGAGGTGCTGTACGCCCTGCAGGACCGCGACCGACAGGGGTTGGCCCTCAACCTGTACGCCGTGAACCGCGGGTTGAACCGGATCACGGCGACCTCCCCCGACGCGGTTTCGCTCCTTGACCTGGACTTCGACGCGCTGGCCGACGGCACGTCAAAGGGCCAGGTCGTCAGCGTCCTGCGGGGCCTTATCGGACCGGTCAGGCGGCTGTGGGTGGCGTACTCCGGGGAGGATCCGACTCTGGGCGACGTGTGGGATCCATCGTTGGTTGGACTGCGTTCGGCGCCGGATCGGACGTACATCGCCCATTTCGGCGAGCTCGACTTCATGCCCATCAGGCTGGTCTGGCTCCGGGAGGTCGTGAAGTCCTGGGCGCGCGATGTCCGGCCCGATGTGGCCTCGATCAGGAGAACCATCCACGCCACGAGGGTCACCGCGGAGGTGCTGGCCGCGCAGGATCATCGCGGCAATCCCACGCAACTCTCCCTTGCCGATATGACCAAGGTCGTTGATGCCCTGCTGAGCCAACGGAAACCCACAGGTGAGCCCTACTCAATCACGCACCTTCAGGCCTTGGTGTACTGGCTGCGCCGCCTCATGGACTACGCCCGCGCTTCGGGCCTGATGGACGAGGTCCCGGACGCCTTCACCCTCAACGCGAGCACAATTCATTGGGCTCGACGGGCCGACCGGCGGCGTATCGACCACGAGGAGGTCGGTGAGGCGCTACCGCAGCACGTCATCAGCCAGCTGGATCGCCACCTCGCACGGTTGGGCACTGAATCGCAGTACGCCGGCGGAGGCTGGAGCCCGGACGACTACGCCGCCATGTACCAGACCGTGTACCAGGTGCAACGGGACACTGGCCGACGCAACAACGAGGTCGTGAGCCTGCCGCTGGACTGCCTCGTCTGGGACGAGGACCAGCCGATCCTGATCTACGACAACCACAAAGCGGGCCGACTCCGGCGACGGCTCCCGATCCACCGGGACACGGCCGCGGTGATTGAACAGTGGTTGCGGCGGCGCGCGTCCCTGCCCATCCCAGCCGACTGCAGCACGTACCTCTTTCCCAGCCAAGGAGCACGAAACAGGCCACGCGCCGGGCATGTCAAGAAGCTGACCTACGGCAGGATCTTCCGCCGCTGGGTGGACAACCTGCCCCCGCTCCTTGTCGGCGGCCTCGACGAGCACGGTGCCGAGCGCACCCTTCCGAAGGTCCAGGTCCAGCCCTACGGGCTGCGGCACGCCTACGCGCAACGGCATGCCGACGCCGGAACCCCGGTCGATGTCCTGCGCGAGCTCATGGACCACGTCAGCGTCGAAACGACGATGGGCTATTACCAGGTCAGCCTTAAACGCAAGAAGGAAGCCGTTCGGCTGCTGGCTGGCACGGCCATCGACCGTGACGGCAACCCGGCCGCCTTCTCGCAGCCCTCGGCGTACGAGTTGGCCAGTGTCGCAGTGCCGTTCGGCAACTGCACCGAACCCAGCAACGTCAAAGCCGGTGGAAAGCACTGCCCCATCCGGTTCCAATGCGCAGGGTGCAGCTTCTACCGTCCGGACGCCTCCTTCCTGCCCGCGATCGAGGAACACCTCGTCGAGCTCTCCGCCGACCGGGAGCTGTCGGTCACCACCGGAGCGGCCCCATGGGTGACCGCCAACCTGACCGAACAGATCGACGCGTTCACCACGGTGAGGAACAAGCTGCGCGACCAGCTGGAGCAGCTCACACCGCAGGCACGCGAGGAGCTGGAGCTGGCCAGCCAGGCGCTGCGCAAGGCCAGGGCTGTCGCGTTCATCCCGATCGAGCACCTGAAAGGGCGCACCGATGGATCGTGACGCCAGGACTCGTCGCCTGCTCGAAGCCAGACGACTCAACGCGGCGAAGAAGCGGGCGCGAACCTTACGCCTGGTCAAGCAGATGGTCGCCAACGGTGACCGGGTGACGTTCGCGTCCGTGGCCAAACGAGCGGTCGTCTCGGACTGGTTCGTCCGCAACAGCCCCGACGTCCGGGGCGCGATCGAGGAGGCCACCACCCTCCAGCAGGCCACCGGTCTCCCCGACCGCCGCACCACCCGGCACACGCCTTCGACGGAAGGGCTGCGCGCCGACCTGCTGCTCGCCCGTGAGGAGATCCGCGACCTGCGCCGTGAGCGTGACCAGCTCCGCGCCCGGGTGCAGGACTCCTTGGCCGACCACCTCGGCGAGGGCTCCCGCCAAGAGCTGGTCGACCGGGTGACCGCCCTCGTAACCGAACGTGACCTCGGCTTGGCGGACAACCAGGCCCTGACCGCTCAGATCGGCACGCTCACCAGCGACCTGCGCGACGCCCGGGACGAGCTCGCGGCCGCCCGCAAGGCCAACGCGAGGATCCTGCACGAGGTGCCGCGACCCATCTCCTGACCCGCGACGGCTCACGGGCGTCGCCGAGGTCCTCAGATGGGAACGGTGAAGCCTGATACCAGGTCTGCTTGCAGCCAGCGCGTGAGGTCTTCCCACACGCCGGTCAGGAGCAGGAGTCCGACGATGATGAGCATCCCGCCGCCGAGGGCCTGGATCAGCCGGTGGCGGTCACGGACCCAACCGGACACACGCCCGAACCGTTCGATCCCTGCCGCTGCCAGGATGAACGGCAGACCCAAGCCGACAGCGTAGGCCGCAGCCAGGGTGACCGCGCGGCCAGTACTCGGGTTCGTGGTCGAGGCCGACAGGGTAAGGACGGCGGCCAGCGTCGGGTCGGTGCAGGGTGCCCAGCCGAGGCCGAAGACCGCACCGAGGACAGGGGCCCCGAGCAGCCCAGTGGGTGGCCGCCATCGGGGCCCGATCTGGCGTTGTGAGCCTGCCCGGGCGCCCACACCGAGGAAGACCAGACCCATGAGGATGACGAGCGCTCCACCGATGCGCATCAGGAGCACTCGGTGCTCGATGAGGGAGCGGCCGAGGGTGGCGATGAAGATCGACCCGAGGACGAACACGGCGGTGAAACCCAGGACGAACAGGACAGCCCCGGCGACCATTCGACCGCGTGAACGGTCCTGCAGGGCGGTGTCACTCAGCCCGGTGACGTAGCCGAGGAAGCCTGGTACGAGAGGCAGCACACAGGGGGATGCGAACGAGACCAGCCCTGCCAGGGCGGCCACGAGGACGGCAAGCGGCAGGGCGCCGGAGGCAATGGTGTCGGTCACGGTCAGGAGCCCAGCACGTCGTCGATCAGGCCACGCAGCGTCGCCGCGGTGACGACGCCGCTGACACGAGCAGCGACTCGGCCCTCCCGGTCGAGGACGAGGGTCGAGGGTGGGCTCGTCGGGGCCTGCCGCCCGAACGCCAAGATGAGGACACCCGACTCATCCGACAGGCTCGGGTACGTCATCTTCTGCGTCGCCACGAACGCTGACCCACGCTGGGGGGACTCGCGGAAGTCGATGCCCATGAACTGGACGGGCTTCTTGGCGGTCTGGACCTCGTTCCACACTTTCTCCAGGTCGGGGATCTCGGTGATGCATGGTGGGCACCATGACCCCCACAGGTTGATGACGACGACGTCCTTGCCCCGGGCCGACGCACTCGACCATTGCTGCCCCTGCAAGGTCGTGCCCTCGAGGGTGATGGGCTTGAGCCGTTGGTCGGCGGGGATCTGTTCGATCGCACCGTTCCCGGCGATGTATCCCTTCTGGTCGCCTCGTTTGGCCTGCTCGGCGATGGAGTTGGGATCCGAGGAGCAGGCACCCAATGCAAGGACAGCCGCGGCGAAGGCGACGCCGGCGTGCGTCAGCGGGCGGGGCATGGCGCCCCTTCCCAAAGGGCGGGATCGAGCCGATCAGTCATCGTCGTCATCATCTTCGACGAGCTCGCCCTCCCAGGCCTCGCGTCCCTCGTGGATCGCGAAGGCGGCGATGACGAACCCTGCCACCGGGTCGAGCCAGGCCGCGCCGGTGAGCTCGAACAGTCCCAGCCCGAGCAGTGTCGACACGCTCAACAGGACACAGATGCGGGTCTCGGCGGCGTCGGCCAGTATCAGCTTGTCCCCGCCCAGTGCCTCACCGACCAGACGCTTGCGGCGCGCGAGCCACGGCATTACGATCAGCGAGGCGATGAGCAGCCCGATCCCGACCCGGGAGCTCTCGGGGGCTTCCCCGCCCAGGAGGCTGCGCACTCCCTCGATGATGACGTAGGCGGCGAGCACGAAGAACGTGACCGCCACCGCCTTCAGGGCCCGCCGCTCCTTGTCCTCGTCGGCCACGCCGTGACGAAGCCGAGCGGCCAACCGCAGGCCGACCAGGACCGAGGCGGCTGACTCGATCCCGCTGTCCAGGCCGAACCCCACCAACGACACCAGGCCGGCCATCAGCCCGACGGTCACGGCGACTACACCCTCGACCACGTTGTACGCCACCGTGAACTGCGCCAGTCGCAGACCCCGACGCGTCAGCTCCATCGTCTCCGGCTCGGACAGCGACACCTCAGCGGCACCTTCGCCGGGGACGCTCATGCGACACCCTCACTCTGCGCGGTCCCGAACGTCGGACACAGCGCCACCGACTCGCCGGTCAGCGCCAGCAGTTGCTCCGCAGCCGCGAACACGGCCAGCACCTCCTCGGCGTGGGAGAGCCGGTACACCGACGCCCGACCCACCGGGCGGCTCTCCACCAGGCCGCAGTCGCGCAGACACGCCAGATGCCCCGACACCGTCGACTGGGCCAACCCCAGCCGGCCCGTCAGATCCGCCACCCGGTACTCACCCTCGGCCAGCAGCTGCAGGATCGCCAGCCTCGTCGGATCGCCCAGACCCGCAAAAAGGCACGCGGCCACAGTTCTATCGGTCAAACCCGCTGTCATCGTCATGCGCCGATGTTACACACAGCGGCGGCGGGGGAAGTCCTCGGCGCAAAGCCCCACGCGCCCGGGGAGCGCAGGCCGAGGCGACTGTGGGCTAATATCTGAGCATGCGCTCAGTTGACAGTGTGATTGGTTTGGATGGTTGTTCGGTGCAGTGCGTGCACCCGGACAAGGTTCAGCTCGTGCTGGACGCCACCCTCCCGGCGGATGACCTTGCTCGGGCGGCGGCGATGTTCAAGCTGCTCGGGGACCCGACCCGGGCGCGGCTGCTGTTCGCTTTGCTCGAGGCGGGTGAGCTGTGCGTGTGCGACTTGGCTGCCTCGACGGGCACTCAGGAGGCGACGGTGTCGCAGTCGCTGCGGATGCTGCGTGCGTCCGGGGTGGTGACGGGTCGGCGCCAGGGGCGGCTGGTGTTCTACCGGCTGGCCGATGCGCATGTGCGGATGCTGCTGGACCTGACCCGGGAACACATCGCTCACGACGCCGGCACCGTCGCTGCAGCAGCGACGACTGTGGCGGAGGTGGCCCAGTGAGTGGCGGGCACAGCCACGGCAGCGCCAGTGGTGCGCACCGGTGGCGGCTCCAGCTGGCGTTCGTCCTGGTCGCCGGGTACTTCGTCGTCGAGCTCGGCGCCGGCCTGGTCTCGGGGTCGCTGGCGTTGCTCTCCGACGCGGGGCACATGGCCGCCGACGTCGTCGCCCTTGGTGCGGCGCTGGTCGCAACCCGGATCGCGACCCGCCCGGACAGCACCGGCCGACGCACGTTCGGGTCCTACCGGGCCGAGGTGTTCGCCTCCGGGCTGGCGGTGCTGCTCATGCTCGGGGTCTCGGCCTACATCGCGATCGAGGCCATCGGACGCATCGGCGACACGGCGGAGGTCGCCTCCGGGACGATGCTGATCGTCGGCGCGATCGGTCTGGTCATCAACGTCATCGCCCTGTTGCTGCTGCGCGGCGGTGCCAGTGACAGCCTCAACGTCAAGGGCGCCTACCTCGAGGTCGTCGCCGACACCCTCGGATCCGTGGGCGTCATCGTCGCCGGCGTCATGGTGAGCGTGACCGGGAACGCGTGGTGGGACACCGGAATCGCCCTGGCCATCGCCCTCTTCGTCGCCGTGCGCGCGGTCATGCTCGGCCGTGAGGTCCTGACCGTGCTGGGGCAGCACGCCCCCGCGGACATGGCACCCGATGACGTCGAGGCCGCCCTGTCGGCGGTCCCTGGTGTCAGCAACGTGCACGACCTGCACGTGTGGACCCTGACCTCCGGCATGAACGTGGCCACCGCCCACCTGATGACTGGTGAGGGCGCGGACGCGCACTCGGTCCTGGACAGCGCCCGCACGGTCATGCGCACCCAGTTCGGGGTCGAGCACGCCACCTTGCAGGTCGAACCCGACACCCACACCGGCTGCAAGGAGGTCACCTGGTGAGCACCTGGACCACCCTGACCACGCCCGAGCGTCGAGCGACGCTGGTGCGCCGCGCCCAGCTCCTTGAACCGCCCCGGGTTTGGTGGAGGGTTCTGACCTCTTCAGGGAGGCTGGAGTTATGCCCGCACCGAGGAAGTACAGCGATGAGCTGCGTGAGCGCGCCGTGCGCATGGTCGAGGAGACGTTGAAGGAGAGTCCTGGGTTGGCGCACAAGCGTGCCTGCACGCAGGTGGGTGACCAGCTGGGGATTCCGGGGGCGACGCTGCGGAACTGGTTCCGCAGCGGGGTCGCCGGGTCCCGCTCGCCTCAGGCGGTGGTCGTCACCGACGACCCGGTGGCCCGGATCGCTGAGCTGGAGAAGGAGAACCGGGAGCTGCGCCGGGCCAACGCGATCCTCAAGAGCGCGTCGGCTT